>CAZYCV010000157.1:0-5990 GCA_964645305.1 uncultured Occallatibacter sp.
TGGACGACAAGTTCGGCCTGCCCGCGGGCCACCACAAGCGCGAGTGGGCGCTGGGCATGAAATTCGTCATCGAACTTCCCGAAGACAGCAATCTCGAAAAGATGGGGCTCGAAGCCGGAACCGTCTGGCACAGCTTCGGCTACCCGGAGCCGGAGATCTTCGGCTTCCTCTACGTGCATCCAGAGCGCCTTGTCTCAGTGGGCATCTTTGTGCCCTCGTGGATGAACGATCCAAGCCGCACCGCTTATCGCTATCTCCAGCACTATATTCAACATCCGGCAATTTGGCCGGCGCTGAAGGACGGCACGCTGCGCTCCTGGGGCGCAAAGTCGCTGGAGGAATCCGGTCGCCACGGCGAGCCCTACCTCACCGGCGACGGCTACGCCCGCATCGGCGAAGGCTCCGGTTCGACCAATATGTTAACCGGCTCCGGCGTGGACGAGGCCTGGGCCACTGGTTCCCAACTGGGCGAGGCGGTGATCGAACTGCTCAGGGAAGGGAAGTCCTTCACTCAGGAGAACCTCGCCGCCACGTACGAAGCGCGCCGTCGCTCGAGTTGGGTTGAGCGGGGCGCAATTGAAGCCGAGAACGCCCGCAACGGCTTCCAGGACGGCTTGGTCAAAGGCATGATCGGCATGGCGCTGGCAGGACTCACCGGCGGAAAGCTCTCGCTCAGCGCGCATATTCCTCCAGCGAACAAGCAGATTCGCCCCTTTGCCTCGGAGTCAAAGGAAGGCCGGCAACTCAAGCAGGCGATCAGCATGGCAACAGCCGAAGGGCGCAGCTTCCACGAGGCGCTGCTTACGGCGCGCGGTTGGCCGGAGATTCCGCTCGACGGCCGCCTGCTGGTCACGCAGCAGGACGCGCTGCTGCTCGGCGGCAAGGTGCAAGCGATGTCGGGGTTCGCGGACCATGTGCTCTTCAAAGACTTTTCCCTTTGCAAAGAGTGCGGCGAAAAGACCTGCGTAGCAATGTGCTCGGGCCAGGCGATCACCCAGGGTGAAGACGGCCTGCCCGCCTTTGAGCGCGAGAAGTGCATCCACTGCGGAGCTTGTTTGTGGAACTGCGGCCAATCGCCCGACGGCGAGCACTCGAACATAGCCTTCCGCGCCGGCTCGGGTGGGCTGCATTCCGCGGAAAACTGAGGGTTCACCTGGATTGCTGCGAAGATGCTGTCGGTGTAGCATTGAACCAACAAGATGGAGTATCCCTATGAATGAAATTATCTTCGATGTGCGTGAGGACGAAGCGGATGGAGGCTACGTAGCATCCGCTTTGGGGTATGGGATCCACACACAAGGGGAGACGCTCGAAGAGTTGCGCGCCATGGTCAAAGATGCCGTGAACTGTTACTTCGATGAGACGATGCAGCCGCCTGCGATCATTCGCCTTCATTTTGTGCGGGATGAAGTGTTGGCCTAATGCGATTGCCGCGCGACATCGATGAAGCGCAACTGGCCCGCGCGCTGAGCATCCTGGGTTATGAAGTTACACGCCAGAAAGGATCGCACATACGGTTAACCACGCAGCGCGGTGGTGAGAATCACGAAGTCATTCCCGCTCATCAGCCCATCAAAACTGGAACTCTCGCAAGCATTCTCAAGCGAATCGCGGCTCACCACCGGCTTACGGTAGAGGAACTGCTGGAGACGCTTGACCTCTAGAAGGATTCAGTTGCCGCGCTGGCTCCGGCGGCTTCCATTCTGCGGAAAACTAACCCTCGGCGAGCCATTAAAATAGAAATAAAGGAAATCTTTCAATGGCAAATGTTTTGCACATCGTGGTTTGCGCAGGGATTGTGCCTGATCCGCTGCAAACCTTGGAGCCGATCACTGGACCCACAGGTCCGGGGCTGAAGAATGAGATGGTTCTGCCCGCCGTGCTGGACCCCTGGGCGGCCAGCGCGCTGTATGAAGCGGCACAACTAGCCGCCAAGAACCCCGGCGCCAAGCTGTGGCTGGTTTCGCTGGGGCCCAAAGCCAAGCTGCAACAGGTGATGATGACCGTGGCGCAGAAGGTGGCCTTTGAACTGGTTCCGGTGGACGGGCCCATAGGCGGCTTCCCGGATGCGCACTCGACGGCGGCCGTGCTGGCTGAAACAATCGCGGCAATCCCTGGGCTGGACCGCACGAAGTGCCTGCTTTTTGGCGGCTGGGAGTCAGCCACGCGCGGAGCGGGCGTAACGCTTCAGCTTGTCGGCGAGCGGCTGGGCATCACGGACCAGTTCCAGGGTGTGGACCAGATCACGCTCGGCGATGATGGCAGCTTCGAGGTTCTGGAGCGCGTTGAGGGCGGCAAGCATCAGCTTTCAGTCTGCGCCGGAGCGCCCGCCGTGCTGGGCTGGGCCACCGGCAATCTGGCCGAGCCGCGCAATAATCCGCAGGTAGGCATGGCGAATAT
This sequence comes from uncultured Occallatibacter sp., assembly GCA_964645305.1. Classification (GTDB taxonomy): domain Bacteria; phylum Acidobacteriota; class Terriglobia; order Terriglobales; family Acidobacteriaceae; genus Telmatobacter. The sequence continues at coordinate 2,401 of CAZYCV010000157.1, forward strand.
GCGCACCATTATGCCCGCGCTGGCCAAAGCCAAAGCGGCCAAGCTGGAGGCGAATGGCTTGAGCTATGTCTCCGTCGCCCTGCCCAAGCAGCAGCGCGAGACGCGCGTGGTGAAGGATTTGTCGCCGGATCAGATTGCAGCCGAGCTGGTCGAGTGGATTGGAGCCGAATAATGGAAAAGATACTTGTACTCACTCATGCAGACGAAAGCGGCTCGGCTCTGACAAAAGCCTCACTGGAGGCGGTCACCGCGGGTTTGGAGTTGGCCGCGCGGCTTTCCGCTTCGCTGACCATCGGCATTGTGGCCGCCGACGCGGCTGCGGCTTCCGGCGCGTTGGCGTCCACCGGCGCTCGCCTTCTGGCCGTCTCTGGCGAGGCCTTTGCGCAGGCGCGCTACGCAACAGACGCCGCAGCCGTTGAAGCTCTCGCTCGCGCTGCCGAGGCCACAATTGTGCTGGCTCCCGGCTCTTCGCGCTTTACGCGCATTGCCGCCGGAGTGGCGCATCGGATGGGCGGATTTATCGATACGCACATCACTGCGCTCAGCGGCGCGGAAAAGATCGAAGCCTCGCGCTGGTTCTATCGCCAGCGGATTGAGGCGGTCATCAGCCGCTCGACGCGTCCCTGGTTCCTGCTGTTGGATGCTGGGACGCACGCGGCTTTTGCGGGCGCGGCGGGCGCGGCGCAGGTAGAGGCGGTTGCGGTTGAGCTTCCGGCTTTGCGCACTTCCGTCAGCGGCTTCCGCGCTCCGGCGCAGGACGCGCAGACCATTCGTCCTGACGCGAAGATGCTCTTTGTGGCTGGCGCCGGCTGGACCAAAAAGCAGCCCGACGGCCAGGTGCACTCCGCCGAGGCCGGCGAGTTGATTCTCAGCTTCCTGCGCGCGACAGGGGCGTCGCTCGGCAGCAGCAAATCGCTCGTCGATCAGGGCGGCGAGGGCGAGCCGGTGCTGCCTTTCCTCACGCATATGAACCAGATCGGCCAGACCGGCTCGACGCCGCGACACGCCAAGGGACTCTCGACCTGCTGCCACGGCGAGGAGCCGCACGTGGTTGGCTGGCGCTTTATCGGCTCGCGGCGAGCCATCAGTCTGGACCCCAACTGCGGCTGGACGCGCGGCAAGGCCGACGTAGTCTACGTCGCCGACGCCTTCCAGGTGATGGCCAAGGTCAATGCGCTGCTGGAGGCGAAAGGGTAGCTGCTCAAAATCCCACCCAAGCCGCAATAACAACTGCGCGGCGAGGGTGGGGCACCCGGCGAATGCAGCAACAGGTGATCTTGCTCAAATCTTGCAGCCACGAGTATACTCAAGTGTATCTTGACAATGGAGGGTGCGATGAGTCCAAAAGAACTCCAAAGATTCAAAGAAGCCGCTGAGAAACTGGATCGCGAGCACGATACGCCGGAAAAGGCGCGAGAACTCTTCATCAAGATTGGCTACTTGAACCCGGATGGGCAAGTCGCTGAAAGATACCGGACTGATAGAAGCCAGTAGGTGATCGCGTGGCATTCGTTCTTGCCTATCACGGATGCAGTCTCGAAACCGCCCAAGAGCTTTTGGGCGGTTCGTCGTTTTTGCCCAGCACAAAGGATTATGACTGGCTCGGCTCGGGAATCTACTTTTGGGAGAACGACATTCTCCGCGCCTATCAGTGGGCGACCGAAGCCCGCCTGAACTTCGATCATCCCTCGGTGGTCGGCGCGGTGATCGAACTGGGAAACTGCCTTGATCTGACGACTCAGTCTGGAATCGCAGCGGTCAAGGTGGCTTTCGACAAGTTCATTAAGATGTCAAAAAAGGAAGGAACTCCGATCCCGGAGAATGTTAACCCAGCCAGACATCCAGGCAATGACAATATACTCAGGCGTTTGGATTGTGCGGTTATGAATTATCTATACACAATTGCGCAAGCCGCGCAGGAATCAAACCCGCAAAGCCAGCCGTATGCAACCGTCCGGGCGATGTTTCCGGAGGGAACGGAATTGTATCCAGGCGCGGGCTTTCGGGACAAGACTCACATTCAAGTCTGTGTTCGGGAGCCGGAGCAGATCAGGGGCGTCTTTCGCATTCCGGAATGGCAGTGCAAGGAACTTGAATTGCCCAGCCTATACGAACCCTGCTGACTCAAGAATAAACAAGCATGGACCAGGAGGTCGGCGCTGCCTATTCTTTCAGCGACCGGCCTTCCTATTCAAACAGCCCCGGCAGCGCTTCGCCGGCTTTGCCTTCTACGATGTGCGTAAAGGCTTCGGCGTTCAGCGGCGGCTCGGGGCCGACGTAGACGGTGCGCGCTCCATTGCGCCGGGCCCAATGAACGAAGTTGGCCGCGGGATAAACTGACCCGGAAGTTCCCACCACCACCATCAGAGTGGCCCGGTCGATCTCCCAATGAATACGTTCCATCTGCAGTGGAATCTCGCCAAAGAAAACAATGTGCGGGCGCATCCGTCCGCCGCAAGGGCAACGGCCCACCTCATTCAGGCTCTGATAGATGCGGCGATCGGTGAGCGGTGGAGCGCCGCACTCGTTCTCGCAGCGAGCTTTGTTGAGTTCGCCGTGCATGTGCAGCAGGCGGCGGCTGCCGGCGCGCTCGTGCAGGTCGTCCACATTCTGCGTGCAGAGGAAGAAGCGCTCGCCCAGCCGCGCCTCAACTTCAGCCAGCGCGGTGTGCGCGGGATTGGGTTGAGCCGCCGCGCCCGCCGCTCGACGCTCCGCATAAAACTTCCACACCCGCGCCGGGTCGCGCTGCCACGCTTCCGGGGTGCAGACGTCCTCGACGCGACTGTCGGCCCAAAGGCCATCGGAGGCGCGGAAGGTGGGCAGTCCGCTCTCGGCGCTGATGCCCGCGCCGGTCAACACAAAAACTCGGTCACTGGAGCCAATTGAGATTTTGCTCATAACGGCAGTTTAAGCGAACCAGTGGCCGACCCATGCCACAAAGCGGCCCAATGGCCCCGGCGGCGGCTGATACAACTCCTCGACAAGCTGCTGCGGCGCGGGTTCATTGCCGGTGACAAACGTCAATTTATGTGGCTCATAGGCAGAGCAGAGATCCTCCTGCCAATCGAGAATCTCTCCCACAATCGGATCCTTGGTCTCACCGCGGGCGGTCTTTTCAAATTCGAGAGCAGTGGCCTCGCGCGCCTCGGCCAGGTCTTTCAACAGCCGGGCCTCTTCGCGACGGCCTTCGGCCTCTGCCGCCTGCGCGCCTTCCAGCAGTTGCTTGGCCTCGCGGCGGTGGATTCGGGCAACTTCCAGGCAGTCTTCAGCGGCTGATTTGAATTGAGAGGTGAATTCCGGCGGTGGAATTGCTGGGGTTTGCTTTTGCATTCTCTCCTCCTGAGGCACCTCTCCATCCGTGGCCTCCAACACGTTTCATCATTTAGAACACAGAGTCTTTGACTGCGCTCAGAACGAAACGAATAAGAGACGGACTGAACAGGTTTCCAGCCAGGCTTTACCGCTCTACTTTAATCCTCTTGTTGGATAGTTGGGAAATTTCTCATCGATTTAGTGTAGAATTTCGCTCGTGAGCATTGACCAGGAAGTTTCCCCTCTCGTCGAGAAGCAAGAGCGCAACTGGCTACCGC
>CAZYCV010000158.1:0-5859 GCA_964645305.1 uncultured Occallatibacter sp.
CGACGCTCGAACCAAATGTCCTCAAGCAATTCTTTTTCAATGAGATGAAGAACGCTGTCGGCGCGGATAAGGCGGGCAGTCACTTTGTCGCCATTACCGACCCGGGCTCCAAGATGGAGCAGGTGGCCAAGGAAGACGGCTTCCGTTACATCTTCTATGGCGATCCCAGCATCGGCGGGCGCTTCTCGGCGCTCTCGCCCTTCGGTGTCGTCGCCGCAACGCTGGCCGGCCTGAACACCGAAAAGCTCCTCGACGAGGCGGCCAAGGCCGTTGCCGCCGCCAAGCTCGATCCGGAAGAGAACTTTGCCGTGCAACTCGGCCTGCTGTTGGGCACGGCCGCCAACGCCGGACGCGACAAGCTGACCATCTTCACCTCGCCGGAGGTTGCCGATCTGGGCGCATGGATGGAGCAACTCGTCGCTGAATCCACCGGCAAGCTCGGCAAGGGCATCACTCCGGTGGACCGCGAGGCCATCGCCGCGCCCGCGCTCTACGGCTGCGACCGACTCTTTGTATATATCCGCTTCTCCGGCACGGCGGACAGCAGTCAAGACGCCAAGGTCAAGGCTCTGGAAGCCGCCGGGCAGCCAGTCGTAACCATTGAGATTGCCGATCTTTACGAGATCTTCGGCCAGTTCTTTACCTGGGAAGTGGCTACCTCTGTCGCCGGATCGGTGATGGGCATCAACCCCTTCAACCAGCCGGATGTGGAGTCGGCCAAAATTGAAACCCGTGCCCTGACCGCCGCTTACGAGCAGACCGGCGAGCTGCCCGTGCGTGAACCGGTACTGGTTGGTACGGAGAAAGAAATAGACTTCAAGCTCTACGCCACCGAAGCCTATGCAGCCACGCTCAAAAAAGCCTCGCCTGGCCAGGTGCTCGTCGGCTACCTGCGCGCTCACTTCGACCAGATTCATGAGGGCGACTACTTTGCCGCGCTGGCCTATCTGCCGATGTTTGCCGAGCACGAGGCGGTGATCCAGCGCCTCCGGCACAAGGTGCGCGACAGCAAACGCGTGGCCACCTGCCTGGGCTTCGGCCCGCGCTTTTTGCACTCCACCGGGCAGGACTACAAGGGCGGACCCAACTCCGGCGTCTTCCTGCAGATTACCGCGGACCACTCGGTCAACGTCGAGATCCCCGGCCAGAAGCTCACCTTTGGCGTGGTCATCGACGCGCAAGCCGCGGGCGACTTTGCAGTCTTGGAGTCACGTGGCCGCCGCGCCCTGCGCGTTCACCTGGGAGCCGATCTGGCGGCTGGGCTGGAGATGCTGGCCGCAGCAGTCGATCAGGCGCTGGCTTAAGTACAGGGGTCAGGGGTCAGGGATCAGAAAAACACCTCCGAGCGCCCCATCATTTCCGCAAAGGAAGCGGAAAGGATGGGGCGTTCGGCAGTTTTATAGATGAATCTTTGAGAAACAATTGCATTCCAAGTCTGAAAATTCGGACCTAAGACACCCAGTTTGATTTTGCTACTTTGCCCAGGCGGTGACCCACTGGAGGGTGAGGTTGCTCCATGGTGGCCAAAAGTATAGGAATGAGTTGAGGCTCCAGCAAGTCAGCATCCCAATCGAGGCGAGGACGTGGGCGCGGATGAGACGGCCACGATAGAGATCCCAGCCCAGCATTAACGCGACGAGGAGAATGTCGCCGTAGTAAGTGGTGAGGAGAAAGTGGAAGGGCGTCAAGGCTACAGTTGGATAGGCAAAGCGCAGGAAACGGGAGAAGCCGGGGGCGGCGATGGCGACGGTGGAGAGAATCATCAATCGCTTGTGGGCGGCAGGGTTCTTGCGCATGGAGATGGCGAGGCTAATCAGAACAAGGAAGGAACTGATGTCGAGGAATTGCACGCACATGAAAGGATCGGGGCCGACGCCGTGCACTTTTACGTACATCATGGTGGATGTGTAAAGCGCAACTGGGCCCATCACCCCCATCAGGCACGCCCATCCGGCCAGAACCCAGCCGAATTTGCGGTGCAGGTCTACGCGGTTGCGCACCACCAGAAGCACTTGCGCGGTGATCAGAAACATCCAGAGGGTGAAGACCGTGGCGTGCAGATGCAGGAGCATGGGCGGGTGCTGACCCAGGAAGCGCTTGGCATCGGAGCCGAAGCCGAGAATCATTGCGATCCAAAGAATCCCAAGCCAGACGATCGAGGGGCTTCTATCTTCACGTGGATTCCAATTCCCACGGACGTGCCACTTCCAACGAGCGATATTTTCCACTGGTGACCTCCAGTTGATTTTTTGCTTCTTGCTGGAGCATCTCAGTCTAAATTAGCAGATGTCAAAGGAAATCGAGAGGAGGGTTTCGGCCTGAGAAACGAGTTGCGCTTTATATCGAACTGGATATAATCGAATCATGAAAGTTCTGCGCTTTCTCGGCGATTCTCGAAATGTTCTGCGGGAGTTTCCGAAAGATGCTCGGCAGGAGGCGGGGTATCAGTTGGAGCGGATACAAACCGGACTCCCGGCTGAGGATTTCAAGCCAATGCAACCGATTGGAGCAGGTGTAGAGGAAATCCGCATTGCGGAGGAGTCTGGCGCATATCGGGTGATTTATACGGCTCGGCTGGCAGAAGCCATTTATGTGATTCATGCCTTCCAAAAGAAGAGCAGGACTACTTCCCAGCGCGATGTGGAGATTGCGCGCGAGCGGTTCCGTCAATTGATGCGAGGACGATGATGAGCAAACTTGAGTTTGAACAATTCGAAAATGTTTGGGATGCACTCGCCGACACACCGGAAGAGGCAACAAATCTGACGCTACGCTCAGATCTTATGATGGAGATCGAGGCAATCGTCAAGGAGAACGGCTGGACGCAGGCCGAGGCAGCGAAGCGGTGCGGCGTAACGCAGCCGCGGATCAATGACCTGCTGCGCGGGCGGATTGCGCGGTTTTCGATTGACGCGCTGGTCAATATCGCCTCAGCGCTGGGGCGGCGGGTTACAGTCAGGCTGGAGGACGTGGCGTGAGGTGGGCGCTTTCGCTGATTTTGAATCAGTTCGGTGTAGAATCAGCTTGTAAGCAACTGGAAATTTTATGACCCTGCACTTTGACATTCCGGAGACCATCACCAGCAGCTTGAGGTTACCGGAGCCCGAGATGGAGCCGCGCCTGCGGGCTGAGCTTGCCATTGCTCTTTATGCTCAGGGCATTCTTCCGTTTGGGAAGGCGTTCGAACTGGCCGGAATCTCGCGGCATGGGTTCACGGAGCTGCTGGCACAGCGCGAGATACCGCGTCACTACACGGAGCAGGAACTAGCTCAAGACCTCGAATATGCCGGCGGTTAGCAATACCTCGCCCATCTCTTGTCTCAATCTATCCAATTTCGATGTATGGTTCGTTCCGCCCCTCCGGGGCTGAAGATTCCTGATGGATCGCATACCCAGGACTGCGCTTCGCTTGTCCTGGGCTATTATCGATTTCCCCTACGGGGAAAGATGCGCGGTTTGCGATTGATGCGCTGGTCAATATCGCCTCAGCGCTGGGGCGGCGGGTTACGGTCAGGCTGGAGGATGCAGCGTGAGGTGGGCGCTTTCGCCGCGGCACGCCTCCGCGCCAGCAACTTCTTGGCGAGGGCTTCGAACTCCGGGGCCAGGGCATCGTACTCGCGCTTGACTTCGGGATTAGCCAGCAACTGGGCTTTGAGCACTTCGAAGGGGATGGTCATGCGGATTTCCTTTTTCAAGTGTTGCATACTCAACGCATCCAAGATTTAAAATCCGAACCTGAATAACCAACCACTCTTCCGCAAAGAATCCGGGATGACGGAGTACCCACCCATTAGTGATTATTAAAAGTTTTGAAATTCAAAGTGCGCTACGCACCTTTGTTAAAGCCATACCCCATTTTTGCGCATATTTTGCTTTTATATACGGTTTCACTTCGGGAGATTGGATAACTCCTAGCCGTAGTCTCTCCAACAAAGAATTGCTACAAGGCTTATGTTGTTTGCAAACAAATTGATTTGTATTCAACGCTATAAGCTGATCGATCCTTTCCATATCCAATTCCTTTATGCGGTCATAGAGAACAGATGAATCTTTAGTGACGAAAGGATGAGGATGATCCAAAGCTTTAAGTATAACTGTTTTATCATGAAAACTTTTGTATTCTGTTATGTTTACACATAATGCTTTGTTATCCGGAGGCACAGCATCTGATAGGACAAAGTAAAGATGCTCTGTTTCATACGAGCGCTGAGGTAATAAAAACGTTTCTCCCGATTTGAGCATTATTTAGCGGTTGCGCCAACCCTTTCGAAGAAATCATCAAGCGAATCTTGAGAAGCCATCTCTGCTAGCATCTGCTCGTCAATTGCGCCTGAATTCGAATTCGCTTGTAAAACACTCTCAATTGGCAGAGATCTGCTACTGCCAGTTGGAATTTCTTCAACTTCAGGAAAATTCTCGTGGAGGAAATTCGCAAAGCCAAACTGATCTTGCGCAAATCGTGCATATTTCTGAAATGTACGGCGTAGGATTTCTTCGTCAGATTCGGAAAGATTATCCCAGCTAGGTTCGCTCACCAACTTGATATCGTATTTGCCAACACGCTCGAATGTCTTCTTCCAAATTCCTTGATCGGGTGGAAATGCCCGATTTGTGATTAGGTCTTTAGTCCGGCTGAGAACTGGGCCGAAATGCATTGCGACGTAGGTGTCACCAGTAATGCTTCGTCCCCTGCGCTCCAGAGAAATTCGATCTGCGACGTAGAGGTATTTGAGAAGGCCCATGTAGCTCATTCTTCCACCTGCAAATCTCACAATCCGTGCCGCAGCTTCGGTCGTTTTGGCTTCATCGAACCTCATCTGGCTCTCCTCTCTGCACCACCATTATTATCCCTAGATTCAACTTTCTGAGAATTTATTTTCTCAAAGACGGTTACTATTTGGGATTCTCCTTCGCGCCAATTCACTTTTGGGTGGTTCAATACGTTCTACCCTAGGTTCACCTATTTGGTCATCAAATGATACAGAGCATCCAAATAGGCCTCTGAGAGCAAATACCATCTCAACTTTTCGCTAAACTGTCAGGTGATCACAACTGGTTGAAAAGGAAACTCTTGAGCATCAGCGGGAATCTCGCGACGGTAACATTTAGACTTCACTACGAAACACCTGCCAGTGATTCGCCGCAAGGTATAAACCAGTATAAGCGAAAAACAAGCGAAAGTTTTCCACACTCTTACTATTTTTTGCAACGATCTGAATCCTCGACCGATCCTGGGCTATCTGCCCGTGCCGCCGACGGTCATTTTGTCGAGCTTGATGGTGGGCATGCCTACGCCTACGGGGACGGATTGGCCGTCTTTGCCGCAGGTGCCGATGCCTTCGTCTAGCTTGAGGTCGTGGCCGACCATGGAGACGTGCTTGAGGGCTTCGGGTCCGTTGCCGATTAAAGTCGCGTCGCGGACCGGGGCGGTGATCGTGCCGTCTTCGATCAGATAGGCTTCGCTGGCGGAGAAGACAAACTTGCCATTGGTGATGTCCACCTGGCCGCCGCCGAAGTTGACGGCGTAGAGGCCGTGCTTGACGGAGCGGAGAATATCTTCGGGCGCGTCGTCGCCGGCCAGCATATAGGTGTTGGTCATGCGCGGCATGGGGATGTGCTGATAGCTCTCGCGGCGGCCGCTGCCAGTATTTGCCGAGTTCATCAGGCGGGCGCTGAGCTTGTCCGTGAGGTAGCCCTTGAGGATGCCGTTTTCGATGAGAACCGTATTCTGCGTGGATGTGCCTTCGTCGTCAACGTTGAGGGAGCCGCGGCGGTTGGCGATGGTTCCGTTATCGACGACGGTAACCTTGGAGCTGGCGACCGATTGGCCGATGAGGCCGGTGAAGGCGGAGGTCTTTT
>CAZYCV010000159.1:0-5826 GCA_964645305.1 uncultured Occallatibacter sp.
TGGTGCTTGGCAAAAAGTTGGTCAATCCCCAGCCGCTTGGCCGCGCGCGGCAGGTGGTACAGCGGCGTATTGCCCTCGCTGAGCGTCACCGCATTGCCAAAGCTCTCCAGAATCGGCAGCAACTCGCGGAAGCGCCAGACTCCGGAGTGGTCCAGCCCCTCGGCCGACGAGCGCCGTTCACGCCACAGCCACTTCAGCGCCCCCGGATTAGGCCTGTCCGGCCCCTTCCGTTCGCTCCAGCCCGGATACTCCACTTCAAAAAGCTCGCCGCACTCGACACAACGGAAGTCCGGACGTGCCTCCACGCCCTCAATCCGCGCCCCACATCCAAAACAACGCAACTGATGCAAATTCTCGCTCATGACTGCTTTTAGGTTACCAGCAGAGACTACCTTTTGACGCGCTCACAAAGCCATTTGTCCCATCGTATGGGCAGCAAGCGCAGCGGTTAGGATGGATCGGGCTTGGAGAGCGGCTTATGCCGCGCCTACTGGAGACAATGGGTTTCAAGTCCCTTTGGGGCAAAGCTCATGTTTGGGCAACGGAGTGGGACTACAGCGGATGGAGGCCGTGGCGGGACGCAATAAACTGCTCCAGGTCCATCATCGCGTGGTGAAGAATCTGGGAGCGTCGAAAGCCGAATCGCTCATTCAGCGGTGTGGCAGAATGTGGGAGTAATCCCGCATCCTGCCACGATAACCGGCTCAATAAAAACGCTCACCTCACCGTGGGAATCTCAATCGTAGTATTCCAGTCCGAGGTGGGTGATCAGGTCGGCACCCATGATGTGGCGCAGGGTGTTCTTGAGCTTCATCGACTGGATGAATAGGTCGTGCTCCGGGTAGAGGCCGGGAGCGGATTGCGGTGACTTGAGATAGAAGCTGAGCCACTCCTGAATGCCGATCGAACGCAGCGACGGGGTGCGCTTGGCCAGGTCAAGGAAGAGCACCAGGTCGAGAGCGATGGGCGCTGCGAGGATGGAATCACGGCAGAGGAAGTTGACCTTGATCTGCATCGGGTAACCCAGCCAGCCGAAGATGTCGATATTGTCCCAGGCTTCCTTGTCGTCGCCGCGGGGTGGGTAGTAGTTGATGCGAATCTTGTGGTAGATGTCCTTGTAGAGGTCGGGGTACAGCTCCGGCTGGAAGATGTAATCGAGCGAACCGAGCTTGGACTCCTCTTTCGTCTTGAAGGATTGCGGATCGTCCAGCACTTCGCCATCGCGGTTGCCCAGGATGTTGGTGGAGAACCAGCCTTTGACGCCCAGCAGGCGCGCCTTGAAGGCCGGGGCAAGGATGGTCTTCATCAGCGTCTGGCCGGTTTTGAAGTCCTTGCCGCAGATGGGCGCGGCGTTGCGCTTGGAGAGCTCAACCATGGCCGGGAAGTCGACGGTCAGGTTGGGCGCGCCGTTGGCAAAGGGAACTCCTTCGCTCAGCGCGGCATAAGCGTAAATCTGCGAAGGCGCGATGCCGGGGTCGTTGGCTTCCAGGCCAGCTTCAAAGGCCTCAATGGATTGATGGACTTCCGTCGGATGGAGGAAGATTTCGGTCGAAGCGGCCCAGATCATCACCACGCGGTCCACGGTCTTGCGGAAGTTTTGAATGTCGGCGCGAACCTGATTGGCCAAATCAAGCTTGTTCTTGCCCGTCTTGACGTGCGTGCCATGCAGGCGCTTCACGTAAAACTGGTCAAAGACGGCGGGCAGCGGCTTGATCGTCTCCAGGTAAGGCTTGAGTTGCAGCAGGGTCTTCTCGTCCAGCACTTTGGCGTGCGCGGCCGACTCGTAGACGTTGTCCTCGAAGATGTCCCAGCCGGTGAAGACCACGTCATTCAGCTTGGCCAAGGGGACAAAGTCTTGAATCAACGGCGATGTGTTGTCCGTGCGCTTGCCCAGGCGAATCGTCCCCATCTGCGTCAATGAGCCGATTGGCTTGGCCAGACCTTTACGGACGGCCTCGACGCCGGCAATCATCGTTGTGGCCACGGCGCCCAAGCCGACCACCATCACTCCCAGTTTGCCCGTGGCGGGCGCAATGGCCGGCGCTCCGGCTGTAATTTTGCCGCTTTGCTCTTCAGTTCCCATTGTTTCTCCTAACTTCATTTAGATTGCTCCGGATTTCCGGGTCGTTCAAAGCCTTGTTGAGGCAACCGAAACAGTGTACGCCTTGGGGGCTGCCCTCGTCTTACTCCCGTCCCATTTGCCGCTATGCGGCCTCCATGCGTCTGCCGCGCTTGAGGTGCGACCAAACAAACCAGACGATTCCAGCCACCAGAGCCAGTAAAACAGCGTTGTGAAAACGGTGAAAAAGTTCGTGAAAGAATGAATGCGGATCGTTCCACTTTTGGCCCAGCCACATGCCCGCGTAGGCCAGCGCGAAGCACCAGGGCCAGGAACCGACAAACGTGTAAATGTGAAAGCGAAGCTGCGGCATCCGCGCGATTCCCGCCGGAAAGGCGATAAAGGTCCGCACCACCGGCAGCAGGCGCGCCAGCAGTACTGTGATGGAGCCGTAGCGATTAAAGAACAGTGTCATCCGGTCCAGATCGTGGTGGCTCATCAGCACCCATTTGCCGTAGCGCTCGACCAGCGGACGGCCGCCCTTGGCGCCGATCCAGTAGGCAACAACCGAGCCCAGATTGCAGCCGATAGCACCTGCCGTGGCCACCAGCGCCAGGCCCAGCCAGGAGTTGCCGCCGCCAAAGCGCCCAAGGTAAATCAGCGAGCCGGCAAAGGGCAAAATAATCTCGGATGGCAGAGGGATACAGGCCGACTCAATCCCCATCAGCGCCATAATGCCGAGGTAGCCGCCCAGGTTAATTACGTGGATGACAAACTCCACCAGAATGGTAATAATCTTTTCGCTCATGGACTCATCCAGTATAGAACGTACTGCCGGTCAAGTGGCCTGACCGCGTATGATCGATGAACGAGAAAACCTCTTTGTTGCTGCAAAAGGAGCCGGGATTGTGACAATTTTGGCGGGGATCGGATGGCACATGGTAGGAGCGGCCTCGGCGGCCTCCTTTTATGCGCCGATCGGGAAGGTAAAGAAGTGGTCCTGGGAGACGACCTGGGCCGTGGCCGGACTCTTTTCATGGATTCTGTTGCCGATTTCGGTGAGCTGGCTTCTGTTGCCTGGTTTCCATGCCTTTTACAACTCTTTCAGCCCGCATCTGCTCCTGACGGTTGCGCTCTTCGGGGCGATGTGGGGCGTCGGCAATGTGAGTTACGGTCTGACCATGCGCCATCTGGGAATCTCTTTAGGCGTGGGCGTGGCCATCGGCGTCACGCTCACCGTGGGCACGCTGATGCCGCCGCTGCTGAACGGTCAGGCCGCTATGTTGTTCTCCACCAAGAGCGGACTGTTCACTATGGCTGGTGTGCTGGTTGCGCTGCTGGGCGTGGCGCTGGTCTCTTTTGCCGGACACCAGAAGGAAGTGCAGACGCGCGGCGAGGTGCGGGAGTTCAATTTGAAGCTGGGGCTGCTGCTGGCCGGTCTCTGCGGCATCTTTTCCTCCGGCATGGCCTTTGCCATTGCCGCCGCCGAGCCGATGAAGCAGGCCGCGCTCGCCCTCGGCGTCAACCCGCTCTATGCGGCGCTGCCCAGTTACGTCATCATCATGGGCGGCGGTGCGCTGGTCAATCTGAGTTATTGCTTCATCCGTCTGGCGTTGCTGAGGCGGCTCTCTCTGCGCAGCGATCTCTCGCAGCCGAGAAGCACGCTGCTGGTCAATGGCGCTCTCGCCGCCGCCGGCGGAATCATGTGGTATCTTCAGTTCTTCTTCTACGCTTGGGGGCAGGCCAACATTCCACAGCGGCTCAGTTATGTGAACTGGACGCTGCACATGAGCGGCTATGTTCTCTGCGCCGGACTGGTCGGCCTTTTGCTGGGCGAATGGCGCGGCGTTGGAAGCCGACCTCTGCGCCTGCTCTGGGCCGGCATACTGGTCATCATCGCGGCCACCAACCTGATCGGATTGGGGATGGCGTCCTAGGTCACTGACTGACGAGTGTTATACCGATTCCGTGCTCCATCCATTTCGCGTTTTCTGTGGAATGGGTGGGTTACCACAAACTTCAACCATCTTTGATTCCAGGGAGTTTCTAAGATGAAAGACTTCAATGTGATGCGCCGCGACCTTCTGCGCACGGGCGGAATTGGCCTTGCCGCCGCCATTCCAGTTATCTCCTCGGCCGCCGCTGGCGCTGCAGATGCTCCCGTTGAATCTCCCACCCTTGGCATCTTTGATGTTCGCAAGTATGGCGCTACAGGCAACGGCAAAACCCTCGATACAAAGGCCGTAAACAATGCCATCGAAGCCGCGGCCGCAGTTGGTGGAGGCGTAGTTCTCTTTCCGGCAGGGAGCTATCTATGCTTCTCGATCCGCCTGAAGAGCCAAGTCCATTTGCTTCTGGAGCAAGGCAGCGCAATTATCGCCGCCGACTCGCCCAAGCCCGGTGAAGTTACCGGCTATAATGGCGGCACTTATGATGCCGCTGAGCCGGTCACCGCCTGGGACGCCTATCAGGATTACGGTCATAATCATTGGCATAACTCGCTGCTGTGGGGCGAGGATCTGCATGACTTCAGCATTACAGGCCCCGGACTTATCTGGGGCCGCGGACTTAGCTTCGGATTGGAAAATGCCTCGCGTGGAGGCTATCCTTTTTACATTGCCGAGCAGCCTGGCGTGGGCAATAAAGCTATCGCCCTCAAGAACTGCCGCAACGTGATCCTGCGCGATTTTTCCGTTCTCAAGGGTGGCCACTTCGCGCTGCTGCTCACCGGCGTGGATAACTTGACTGTTGATAATTTAAAGATTGACACCGACCGCGACGGCATCGACCTTGATTGCTGCCAGAATGTGCGCGTCTCTAACTGCACGGTCAACTCACCTTGGGATGACGGTATCTGTCCCAAGTCAAGTTATGCTCTTGGTTATGCGCGGCCCACAAAAAATCTGACAATCTCCAATTGCTTGGTAACTGGATGTTATCAGTTAGGGAGTGTATTGGACGGGAGTTACAAGAAACTCACCAACGAACGCGGCGTGCCGCGCACCGGGCGCATCAAATGCGGCACGGAGTCGAACGGCGGATTTATGAATATCACCATCTCCAACTGCGTCTTCGAAGGCTGCCAGGGCTTTGCTTTGGAAACCGTGGATGGCGCATTGATGGAAGACATTGCCATCACGAATATAACGATGCGCGAGATCAACACCGGGCCCATCTTCATGCGTCTTGGCGCACGCCTGCGCGGACCAAAAGAGAGTACAAAAGCCGGAACTATGCGGCGCATCCTGATCAGCAATCTGACTTGTCAAAACGCGTCCCAGAAGGTTAATTCAGTGTTGAGCGGGATTCCAGGCTATGCAATTGAGGATGTGAAACTCTCTGACATTTATATAGAAACGGCTGGCGGCGGCGCGCCTGAGTTAACAAGGGTTGAACCGCCGGAGTTAGAAAAAAGTTATCCCGAACCTACAATGTTTGGCGTCCTGCCGGCCTCAGGCTTCTTTCTGCGCCATCTGCGCAACCTGGAGATGAGCCACGTGGAGATCGCTTGTTCCGCGCCAGACGCGCGTCCCGCCTTCTATCTGACCGATGTGGAGCGCGCGGATTTTTTCGCCGTTACGGCACCGCGCGGCGGCAACGGGGCCTTCGCTCTGCGCAATGTGAAGGATCTGCGTATTGGCTGGAGCCGCGCCGCCGCGGATGTAACTCTGGACAGCGTTGAGAATCGAAAGTTGTAAATTGCGCGGAGCTCGGCGCGGACGAGGACGTCCGCGCTACAGCCGGTCTGGAGACTGATTACATGACAG
>CAZYCV010000160.1:0-5758 GCA_964645305.1 uncultured Occallatibacter sp.
AGGACCGGAAGCATCCCGTGCGGCACTTGGTGGCTGTCTCAGAAGCGCTGTACACCAATGGCGGCGTGGGGCGGACAATTCTGCTGGATTACCAACGCGATCAGGCCTGGGCAACGCTGGTGAGTTTTCTTGGACTCCCTGCCGAACCGTCTTGGGCTGAGCACATCCTTGACGTTGTCGAAGCGGAAGAACGCATCAAAGCACTTGAAGGAATTGGCTGCCATCCAGTTCTGGTCACGGCGACAACTGATGAATTGCTGGAATGGATCGGGAACGGTTTGCGATCAAAGACTCTCATGTTTCCGCAGAAGAATGGCCCGATCACTTGGACAAGCCGTTCATGCCAAAAGATGATGAGTGTCGAGCAGATTACTTGTTAGCTGTACATCTCCTGCAATAAATCACCACCTGACAACTTCATCGGCGAGGCGACTCTATGGAGACCACCTTCGACTACTTGCGCTTATGTTGTCTCCTCTCTTGACAGAACGAACCAGTCAAGTATCGGAGTTATGTGGCGATCCGCCAAGCGTAAGCCGCAACCAGGAGCCATTTCATGAGCCATGACAACATAACCGACACCTACACATATTTGCGTGCTCATGCGGCAGAACTCGGTTCTCGCATACTCGAAACCTATCCTCCACTTCAGGGGATGAAAGATCCTGTAGCGCCGCGCATTGCAACGCTTCTGCGAAGGGCGCTTCCCGCGCAGGCACTTGCCATTACGGGCACGGCCAAGTACCTGCGCAAAGCCAAGGCAGCGCGGATAGTTGCCGAGTGCGGTGCGGGTAAAACATATATGGCGCTGGGGACGATCCATGTACTGGCGGAGGGGCGGCCCAGCACAACACTGGTGATGTGCCCTTCGCACATTACGCACAAGTGGGCGCGTGAAGCGCTGCTGACTGTGCCGCGCGCCAGAACCTTCCTGATTGAGGATATGCGCAACGGTGGCGATCCCAAGAAGCCGCACGGCATCTGCGAAGTCAAGCTGCGCAAGGGCAAGATCGTTTACGAAGGAATGCGCCTGTCCCTTGCTGATTTGCAACGAATGGGCCGCAAAAAATGGAAAAAGCGTTGCTCAGGTCCAGCCTTCTTCATCACCGGCAAGGACAAGGGGAAGCTGGGCTACTACTGGGAACACGTCTACATCAAGGCGAAGTCCGGGCCGAATCTCGGAGGCGTCATCAATCCCGACACCGGCGCTGCGATCCTGGACTCGGAACGACAGAAGCTCACTCATCTCGACTTCGCCGACAAGATCAAGCTCTCCGAGTCGATCACTCCGCCGCATGGTGGCACAACGCGCTATTCAGCACTTTGGCAGGCGGACCGTAGTCGCATTCAGCGCATGGCACCAATCGAGTACATCGGTCGTTACATGGGCGGATGGTTCGACTTTGCGATTGCAGATGAGTTGCACCAGTTGGCAGGAGACACTGCCCAGGGTAATGCTCTTGGAGTGCTTGGCCGCGCTTCAAAAAAGCTGATCGCGCTTACCGGCACTTTGATGGGCGGCTACGCCGACGATCTGTTCAACATCTTCTATCGCATGGAGCCGCGCACGATGGCCGGCGAAGGATTTGCCTACGGCGGCCAGGGACGACGCGACTTTCAGCAGCAGTATGGCGTGCTTGAAACCATCGAGAAAGTGAGGGACACGGATAACGCCTGTTCGCGGGCGACAAAGAAGACGATACAGGTTCTCAAAAAGCCTGGTGCATCGCCGATGCTGTTCGGCAAGTTCCTGATGAACACGACGGCCTTCCTTTCACTCGAAGACATTGCGGACAACCTGCCGCGATACGACGAGAGTGTACTCTCGGTTGAGATGGACGAGGAACACGCAAAGGCCTACGAAGAACTCGAAGAGGACATCAGGGATGCGATTCGAGCGCATCGCGGCAATAAAAGCCTGATGAGCATTTTACTCAACATGCTTCTTCTCTACCCAGACCACCCCTATGGATACAAGGACATCTGGGCACGGGCTTTTGATCCGCAGACCAAAGAGTATGTGAAGTTCCTGGTGACGACGCCCCAGAACCTCAAGCAGGACAATCTATACGCGAAGGAACGTGTGCTTGTCGCCGACATTCGGGAGGAACTTCGGCAGGGGCGGCGCTGCCAGGTGTACGCGACCTACACGGGCGAGAAGGATGTTACGCTACGGTTGGAGTCTGTGCTCAGTCAGGCTGGATTCAGGGTTGCTGTGTTGCGCTCTTCAGTAGCCACGGACAAGCGAGAGGACTGGTACGAGCGGCAATTGAAGGCCGGAGTTGAAGTCGTGATTTGTCACCCGAAGCTGGTGGAAACGGGCCTTGACCTGTTGGCCTTTCCAACGCTGTATTTCTACGAAACTGGCTACTCGCTGCATACATTACGGCAGGCCAGCCGTCGCTCCTGGCGCATCGGCCAGCGGCACGCTGTGCGCGTCAAGTTTGTGACCTATACAGGCACGATGCAGGAGACCTGCCTCCGGCTGATGGGCAAGAAGATGCTTGTCGCGCTGATGATGGAGGGCAAGTTCTCCGGTGAAGGTCTGCAATCACTCGATACCGACGAAGACCTGATGAGCGCCATGGCGCGTGAGTTGGTAGAAAAGGCTGGTGTCGGGGCAAGTGCCGATCAAATGTGGCGTGAACTGGAACATGAGCGGGATAAAGTGCTGCCGCAACCTTCGCTGAAAGTCGAGGGTGATGACAATCCTGTCTTCGACCTCTCTGCTACCGAACCCATTGGTCCAGCGGCGGAACAGTCTGGCATCCATCTTGTAGAACCACCCGTGGGGACGAGAATCCAGAAGAAATCCTCGCCGTGGTCTACAGGCATAGGTCAGACGGTCCAACTCAGCCTGTTCGGCTAATGCGCTTCAGTTGGCATTTATTGAACAAAATACTTCCCAAGGTCTGCGAACGGTGATAGCGTAGCCAATGGGAGAATTGTTCCAGCGATACCGGCGGCGGTAGCTGGTTCGCAATCAAAGGCAAAGAAAAGGGTCGGCGAGAGCTGGCCCTTTTCTTTCGTGGAGACATTCCATGCCGAAGGGACCATTTCTTTCTACAGAGTTTGCGCCAACGAAGTTCTCAACGGCGCAGGACAAGGCTGATTTCGGAAATGCGTTTCTGCATTTCATTGAATCAGAGTGGGCGCGAGCAGCCTTTTCCAAAAGTTTCTATCACCGCCTCTCGATGTGCTTCTCGCACATTGCTCATTACGACGCCGCAGGTTTCTACGCGACCTGGTTCACGTCGGACGCTGATCGGCTGCGATTCTTGCGCCACGCGCTCGCCTGTGCGTGCTGGGGAGATCCAGAGTTCACCTTTTGCGACATTGAGCGCGCCATCCAGCAAGAGATTCGCAAGCGCAACTACATTGCCCGCTATGAACTGCGCGCTGCCGAGTCTGTGCGTTCCGGCGAGATGGAGACGCTCAAGCGACTTGAAGCGAAGTATCGAACTGTTGCTGATGCGGACTCGGCCCCAGCGATTCCACCAGTAAACACACAAGAAGCTACCAGGGCCAGGATGCCCGTGCAAGCCAGCCTCTTCTAACCACAAAGTTGAATCAACTCGAATCTGAAAACAAGGAGATGAATCGCAATGGCCAGTCTCAAAGCAGAAGTTTTGTTGCGTGAGTTCAACTATAACGGCATTCGCATTCCTGATCCAGCGCCGCAGATGAGCGTAGAACAGGTTCGTGACATGCTGGTTCCAGCATATCCAGAATTAGCCACTGCAACCCTGACCGGCCCGGAGGATACGGGGACCACGCTTCGTTACACATTCAGCCGCGCCATCGGATCGAAGGGTTGAGTTGTGCCCAAGAAAGCGATGTTACAAGAAGAACTGGTGGAGATGTTCATCCAGAAAGCCTCAGAGCCACCACCAGAAGCAAATCTCATTCTGGCGAGGCATCTCCAATGCAAAGAATCATGCGCACTCGCACAAGCCATCACAGAAGCAATAAGGCAGTATGCAGCACCGAGCAGCCTATTGCTGCCGACACCATCGGAGTTGCTTCCACCGCTGGGATAACGACTCTCGCGCCAGCCTTCGTACAGGCATTGCCTTTGCTCGATGATGTCCGCACCGAGTACAACCATGAGGTCAATGCCGAACTGATCTATGAACTCTGCGCAGCTCTGGTGCGCGAAGGATTGGGAACAGCGGAGGATTGGAAAAAGTCCGGCAACAATGCGATTGCGTTCGCTCAACACGCCATGATGAGCGCCATTGGTCCAGAGCGCGGCGACCTGCTGCAAAGCAATGTTGAATACCACCTTGAAGTGAGCGATCAACTGGGACGCTATGGCAATGATGCCGCTCTCGAAGAGGGACAACTGGTTGTAACTGTCGAGTGTGGCGGATCGGCGTACTTCAGGATTGGACCGGCGCTCGATGCACTGGAGGCTGAGGCTGAGGGGCTGGGAGCAGCGTTCTATTGGGCGCTGACCTTCGCAATTTATCGCGTAATGAAAATCTACAACCATGATGATGCGCTTATGTACGAAGAGCGGATGCGCGACTATGCCGCAGAGGACGAAGAAGAGAATCGCGGCCAGTACGAGTTTCCCGAAGTGGAAAAGGCATTGCCTGAGTGCATTCGGAAGACACTCAAGCGTGAATCTCATGATTGGAAAATGCGAGATCGTGAATTGCTGTGCGGGTTCCGTACCGGAAAATATGGCTCCTGGATCGAGCGATTGAGGCGCATACAGCGCCTCTCGCGGCTGCCTCTCAAGCATAACCTGGACTACATTGAACTTGGCTATTACGACGAGTCACCTTTGCCATCCCTGCTTGTCACTTTCAAGGATCAAGATGCCATTGCCGCCAGCTTCGACGAAGAAGGCCAGTACATGATGGAATGCTCTGCGGAACCTCTTGTGTGTGTTGTCTTCTCGCCACGGAAGCCAGAGGAAGTTCGTCAGGCTTTGAGAATCGTCGGTCGATTCATTGAACTCAACTGCGAACTCTTCAAGTTGACCGAGGAGATTCAGGAATGGGAGAAGAATCATGCAAGCGCATCTGACAATCGGGGAGAACCGTCGCTTCGAGCTGCATGATGCATTGTTGGTCTATCGTGACCGGCAAAGCAGCTTCATCACACGTCACGATGTAATCGCGACCAAAAAGGCACCACCCACTCTAGGTCCAGCACAGCCGCTCACCATCACATTCATCGAGTCTCTGGTGCGGTCTCTCAGCGGTAGCGTGCAGGCTGAGGTCTTACCGGCGAACATTCTTGCCAAGGCGGACCGCATGATTGTCTGGTGGACCCCGGCACGCCGTCGCCAGATGTTCTACGAGAATACAGAGGGAAAAGCCGTCGAGTTGAATGGCCGCATCTTTCCTCAACCTCCACTGGTCTGGCGAGTCCTGAACGGCTCACTCAGCATTCGCGCGCTCATAGAAAACAAGCGGCCAGATTGCTCAACAAATCTGGCCGTAGCGCCATTCTGGAATCTCTCGGAAGACGGAAGCGTTTGCACTGGAACCATGCGTCACCCCGACAATGCTTCAGTCGCCGCTATCGAAGCCTGGGAGCGCGGCTTTTACGAAAGCGCCTTCACGCACGCCAACGTTGGCCGTCTGACGCGCCACGAAGGCGGATTCGATGGGTTGTGGAGTAGCCTGACTGGTAAGCGCCAGAAATTCCCACTCGAAACACTCATCGTCCTTCCGCAGACGCTCACGCAGTTCGTGCGCGGAGAGAGAGGCTGATATGCGCATCGAACACACGCTTCCAAGCG
>CAZYCV010000161.1:0-5726 GCA_964645305.1 uncultured Occallatibacter sp.
GCAACAGCGCCGACCCATGCGCGCGCAACTGGCAACTCATTCTGGAAGTCGCGCCACGCAGGGTGATCCACAAAGCGCGGAAGCAGATCAGCGA
Organism: uncultured Occallatibacter sp.; assembly: GCA_964645305.1. Classification (GTDB taxonomy): domain Bacteria; phylum Acidobacteriota; class Terriglobia; order Terriglobales; family Acidobacteriaceae; genus Telmatobacter. Next base: position 95 of record CAZYCV010000161.1, read on the forward strand.
GAAGGCGCCATAGCCGATAAAGTGGCCGGTCTTGCGAATCAGATGGTGAATCGTCTCCCAGTGTACGCAAACATCGTAGCCGAAGAGCGCCTCGACCACTCGCTGCAAGGGAGCGCTGGTGTGGTCCGCGCCGAGGTAAGGGGAAGATTCGATCGCCAGCAGGAAAGTGAAGGCCAAGGCCGGCATCCAGGCCCGCAGTCGATTCCGCCCCAGCACGGGGGCGGAGGTCTCCGGTTGCGGTGCGTACACGCCAAAGACCATTGAAGATGAAGCCATAATGATTGCTCCTCCAGGCCGGCACGGGAGTCGGGCGTAAATGAAGCGCACCTCACCGGCTTCCTCTCTGCTTCTTCGGCCAGATCAGGAGCATCTTGAACGGAGCTTCATTAAATTTGTGTGAGACGCTACACTGCGGTAACCGAATTTGGAGCGGGGATGTGAGGTGGCTTCAGGATGGCTTTTAGACGCAGCTTTGCTTGCTTAAAAAAGCCCATGATAAAAAACTCTATTCAGTAAGCGATTTGGGGGCATTTCATGCCACTTGCCGCCGCGAGCCGGACTGCCCCCCGTTCCCAGCCATCTTCACCCTTCCGACAGCATGCTCGGCTCTTCGCTGGCTTGCAGGCGGACAATGTGCTCGATGGCGTATGGCGTGTGTTGCTGGCTGGAGTAATAATGGCGAACGCCCAGTTCGCCCAGCAGGCCAATCGCCAGCATCTGAATGCCGGCAATGATCAGCACCGCGCCCAACACAAACATGGGACCGTGCAGATCCATCATGCTTTGCCGCGGATGCAGGATCTTGCCCCAGAGCAGGGCCAGTGAGATCGCGCTGCCGGCGGCCATGCCCAGCACACCCAGGCCACCGAAAAAGTGCATCGGGCGGCTCATGTACTTGAGCAGGAAGCGGATGGTGAGCAAATCAAAGAAGACGCCAAAGGTACGGCTGAGGCCGTAGTGGCTCAGGCCGCGCTCCCGGTTTACATTGTGGATGGGAATCTCGCAGATCGACGCGCCAAAGCGGCTGGCCAGCGCCGGAATGAAGCGGTGCATTTCGCCGTAGAGCGGGATGCTTTGGATGACCTCGCGGCGATAGGCCTTGAAGGTGGTGCCAAAGTCGTGGATCTCAACGCCGGAGAGTTTGGCCATCATCCAGTTGGCGCAGCGCGAAGGGATGCGGCGCAGCACAAAATTGTCCACCCGCTCCTTGCGCCAGCCGCTCACCACGTCGTAGCCCTCGGCCAGCTTTTCCAGAAAGAACGGAATGTCGTTGGGATCGTGCTGCAGGTCGCCGTCCATGGCCAGGATAAACTCGCCCGAGGCGTGGTCAAAGCCGGCCGCCAGCGCAGAGGTCTGGCCAAAGTTGCGGCGCAGCTTGATGACCAGCACACGGCTATCCACGGCGGCAATCTCTTCCAGTAGCTGATAGGTGCGGTCGCAGGAGCCGTCATCCACCAGCACCAGCTCAAAGCTCTCGCCCACCTGCTCCATCACCTGCTTCAGGCGGGCATATAGGACGGTGACATTCTCCTCTTCATTGTTGAACGGCACAACAATCGAATACTTTGCCATGCTTCCAGTATAGATGTCTCTGTCTTTGAACGGTACAGTGAAATCAGGAAAGTGCTTTCTGCGCGTCGAATGTGGAGCTTTCCCAATTGCGGAAAACGGGATAGATGCCTGCTCAGCGTGTCTCTGATCCCGATTCCAGCATCTCTACCTGTCCAGCTCGTCCAGCATGGCCTGCATCTCGCTCATCGCGTGGCGATTGCCGCTGCGCTGGGCGCACGCTATGCCGTCCTTCAAGCGGGCGATTGCCTCGCCGGTGCGGCCCGCCGAAGCCAGCGTCTGCGCGGCCATCTGGTAGCCCGCCGTGTACTCTGGATCGTTGGCCGTGAGCGTATTGAATTCGAGGAGCGCGGCCTCGGTCTCGCCCGTGCGGGCCAGTTCCATCGCCAGCCCGTAGCGGGCAAAGCTGTTCTTGGGATCGAGTTCCAGAATTTCTTTGAGTCCGGTGATCTTGTCCATGGGGTTCCTTTTGGCTATGTTCTGTACTGAATTTGATTTGATAGGCACAAAAAGGCGCAAGATAATGGAGTATGATTGGAATTGAGGAGGAAGCCTTATATGGCAACCCAAGCCCAGCCACGCTTCCAAACAATTCGCTCCTCCAAGCTTAGGACAGCTCCCGCAAAAAGTGTGGAAGAGGATTTCCTCGCCGGGGTCATGGTCTCCGTATCCGCCTCGCTCGATTCAATGAGCGAAGAAGAACGAGAAGTGGCCGTGGCAGCTGCGGAAGATGCTGTAGCTCATCTTCAGTAGCGCTTTGGTGGTAAACGCCGAAAGCCATGTAAATGTGCCTTTCCTGTTTCACTCTCAGGATCGATCCCCAAAGCCGACAGAGCCTGTGTAAAAGCATCTTCGTTCCTTGCTTCAACAGCCTTGCTCAATGCTTTCTGCGCTCGGTGCTTGATCTGATCGAGATGCATTTTCGATCCAGTATCCTCGCGCATCTGACGGAGAATTTGGTACGCCTTGTCCTCCGCGCTATCGTCATTCTTTCCCATTCCGAATCCCGCCTGTTTGCTCCGGTTTGTTCACGCTTCATGGCGCGCCACGATAAAATCTTACAACTTGATTGTATTCATATTGACTGTGTCCTGTACGCAAAGCATTGAAGAAAACAGGATTATGAAGTGCATTTGCTCTACTTTTTTCAAGCCTCATATTTATTGATCGAATCGATGATTGACGATGAATAGGGGTATCAACTACCCGAAGACGCAACTGCACGCCTTCACACCGCTGCCGCCTGCTTCATTCTATCCCGCGGAGTGTAAACTGAAGGCGCAAGCCTTTCGATGGAGCCGAATAAAAATGAACCTCCCCGACGTCACTCCCGCTTCCAGCCTGATCCCCCGCACCGTGGCCAGTTCGCAATCGGAGATGACCGAGATCGTGCTGCCCAACGACACCAACATCCTGGGCAACCTGCTCGGCGGACGGCTGCTGCACTTCATCGACATGACCGGCGCCATGGCCGCATACCGCCATGCGCGCACCTACATGGTGACCGCCGCGATGGATCACATCGACTTTATCCGCCCGGTGCATCTGGGCGAGCTGGTGATCCTGCGCTCCAGCGTCAACCGCGCCTTCTCCACCTCGATGGAGGTGGGCGTAAAGGTCTGGACCGAAGATCCGCAGACCGGCGAACTGCTGCACGTGGCCAGCGCCTTTCTGGTCTTTGTGGCCGTCGATAAACATGGCCGAAGCGTGAGGGTTCCGCAGGTGATTCCTGAGACCCCCGAAGAGCAGCGTCACTACGCCGACGCGCTCTTGCGGCGTGAGCATCGCATTGCCGAAGCCGCCCGTCGCAAACAGGAGAAGGCGGCCCACGCCGCGCAGCAAGCCGCGGAACCGCAGGCGAATTGAAATGCATCTAAAGATTGCAGTTCGCATTTCACAGTTCTCATGACAAACAGAGAAGATCAGCGCTGATATCGGATACTGAGAACTGAAAGCTGAGAACTGAATAAAGGAGCAACAAGAAGAATGGCTCATGCACCTGTTCCGCCCGCGCCCGTCGCGTTACCCGGAGTTTCCAAGATCGTCGCCATTGGTTCCGGCAAAGGGGGCGTCGGCAAAACCACCGTCGCCGTCAATTTGGCCATCGCCCTCAGCAAGCTCGGCCAGCGCGTCGGCCTCATCGACGCCGATATTTACGGCCCCAACGTTCCGTTGATGATGGGCAACGCGCAGCCGCCGCGCGTGGGCCCGGACAACCGCATCCTGCCCAACGATACCCACGGCGTCAAGACCGTCTCCATCGGCTACATCTCTCCGGGCGACAAGCCTCTCGTGATGCGCGGGCCGATGCTGCACCAGATCATCCGCCAGTTCCTGCAGCAAGTGGAGTGGGGCGAGCTGGATTACTTGATCGTCGATCTGCCTCCGGGCACCGGCGACGTGGTCATTTCGCTCGTCCAAACGGTCCCGCTGACCGGCGCGGTCGTCGTCAGCACGCCCAGCGACGTCAGCCTGCAAGACGCGCGCAAGGCGCTGGAGATGTTCGCCCAGGTCAACGTCGAAGTCCTCGGCATCGTCGAGAACATGAGCCACTTCACTTGCCCGCATTGCCATCAGGAGATCGACATCTTCTCCAAGGGCGGAGCCGAGCGGACGGCCAAGCAATTCGGCGTGCCGTTCCTGGGTTCGATTGAGCTGGTTCCGGCGATCCGCGAGGGCGGCGATCGCGGCTTGCCCGTCGCGCTGGCTGGACCGAAAAGTCCACAGGCGGCCGAGTTCTACGCCGTTGCGGAAAAGCTGATGGAGCAGGCGGAAAAAGCCGCTGATGCTGCTACGGATGTGATTGAGATCAGCTAAGCCATCTTCAATAACAGCAATGGCGGCAAGCCGGATTTGGTCTGCCGCCATTGTTGCGTAGGTTCTTTAAGCAGCCAGCTTGGTTCTCCTGATTTGAATGGGCCGGATTAAAATCTCCGCAGGAATTCCGAGCTTCTCATTGAGTTGGCGAATCATGGCCAGCGAAAGCGGACGGTCCCGGCGAAGAACCTCATGGACGCGGCTTCGGTTGCCAATGATTCCGATAAGCGCCTTTTTGTCTGCGCCCTGTTGCTCCAGCCGGAATTTGATGGCTTCGATAGGATCGGGCAGATCCATCGGGAAATGAGCTTCTTCGTAAGCCTCCGCCAAAGTGATAAGAATCTCCAGACGGTCTCCCTCGGCGGTGCCTTCCTCTGCGCCCCAAAGGCGTTCAATTTCCAGCAAGGCGGCCTTGTGGTCCGCATCAATTTTTATGGGTTTCAGGTGCATATTGAACCGTCCTTACATCGATTGAATCATATTCCCTGTGAGTTCCGAACCATTTGATGAAAACAATGGCGCGACGATAATCCACTGCCACTACCAATCGGTATGCATTGCCTTTGATATTGAAGACCACACGGTCGGCCCCAATTATGCTTGAAGACGCATAGCTAGCTTTCACATCGGCCGAACTTTTCCAATCCGCCTGTCGAGCCTCTTGAAACCATGAATCAATCGAAGCCTTGAGTGCTCGATGATCCTTATGACCCTCCAACCCGCCAAGAAATTCGATCAAAGTACTGCGGGCGATGATGCGCATATAAAAACAATACCATGTTCCCATATTGGATACAAATCTATTTTTACAGATCATACAAGCAGCAAGGGCGGCAAACCGGATCCGGTCTGCCGCCCTTGTCTTTGAACTGCTTTCAGTTACACCGTGGGAACGGTCTTGATGGTCTTCAGGATCCGGGAAACGATCTGGTAAGGATCGGCTTCGGAGTTCGGACGGCGATCTTCCAGGTAGCCCTTGTATCCGTCGCGAACGAAGTTGACGGGCAAGCGAACGGAGGCGCCGCGATCCGACAATCCGTAGCTGAACTTGTCGATCGCCTGGGTCTCATGCAGGCCAGTCAGGCGCAGGTGGTTGTCTGGGCCGTAGACGGCGATGTGCTCGGGAATGTACTTCTCGAAGGCAGCCATCAACGACTCCAGATAAGCCTTGCCGCCCACTTCGCGGATGTGCTTGGTGGAGAAGTTGGTGTGCATGCCGGAGCCGTTCCAGTCGCCCTTGATCGGC
>CAZYCV010000162.1:0-5647 GCA_964645305.1 uncultured Occallatibacter sp.
CAGGGAACAGGGAACAGGGATCAGGGATCAGGGAACAGGGAACAGGGATCAGGGAACAGGGAACAGGGAACAGGGATCAGGGAACAGGGAACAGGGATCAGGGAATTGGAAGTTCCTACGCAGGTTTCGTTGCTGAAAAGGCTACCAGATGCCGCCCAGAATCAAATGGCTGGATCTCGCCTCGAACGTCAGAGCCTGGAAGGAACTCCCAAATCTCGTCTTCGGGATCGTAGTCGGCAGCCGCTTCGAGCCTGAAATGGCCATTGCCTAATTGCATCGCTTGAGTGGGACGAAAGACCTCAGTCCCTTCGCCCAGCAATCGCACGTAAATATCAACTCTATTCTGAGAAAAAAATCCATTTACACCGCCAAGCTATGCATCCTATTCGCAGCTAATCCAAGCCCAGCATCAGTGAGTCTCCCGGTCATGAAAGCGGATTTCGCTCACCGCCTGCCGCTCAATGCTAATCCCTGTTCCCTGTTCCCTGATCCCTGTTCCCTGCTTGATTCACAGTCCGCGCGCGGCTTCCGTCTGCGGCTTGACCGGCGCAGGACGCGGCTGGCGGCGCATCAGGCTGAAGCCTGCGCGCAGAATGGCATACGCCGACAAAATGCTGAAGGCCATTGCGCCCACAGACGCCAAAATCAACATCATCAAATTCAATAGGTCTACCATGATCTCTTTAATCGTCTTCTTTCCCGATGGTCTGGAGCGCGCCACGCTCCCTCACTCAGGCTGGGCGCGGTGCTGCCGAGTGCCTGAGCGATGCTGTTTTTGATTGTCGCAGAAAATTCCCCAATCGGTCCTGGTTTCTGTTGACCATTAGAATACCCTCAAGATTTGCCGCCAGGTTACCGGCGATTTTTGTGGCGATGGGCGGTTGCCTTTCTTGAATCGCAACGCGCTTCTCCGGAATCGGCGATAATATCTCTACTGCTTTTCAAGGAGATTCCCCTATGCCTGAACCAACCATTGCCCCAAAAGCTCCCTACGCCGTAGCGGTCGAGGCCGGCAAGAGCTACTTCTGGTGTGCCTGCGGTAAAAGCGCCGGCCAGCCCTTCTGCGACGGCAGCCACAAAGGAAGCGGATTTACGCCAGTCAAGTACGAGGCCACCGAATCCAAGACCGCCTATTTCTGCGGCTGCAAACACACAGCCAGTCCGGTTATGTGCGACGGCAGCCACCACAAGCTAGGTTGACAAGTTAACAAGTTTACAGGTTAACAAGTTGACAAGTTGACAAGTTCACAAGTTGACAAGTTCACAACCTGTCAACCTGTAAACCTGTCAACCTGTCAACTTCTTCACTGACTCACAGTTCAATCACCTATGGCGATTACACACATTACGGTGCGCGGGGCGCGCCAGCACAATTTGCGTGACATCAACGTGAGCATTCCGCGCAATACGCTCACGGTGGTCACAGGCCTGAGCGGATCGGGCAAGAGTTCGCTGGCCTTCGACACCATCTATGCCGAGGGACAGCGGCGCTATGTCGAAACGCTTTCAGCCTACGCGCGCCAGTTTCTGGATCAGATTGAGCGGCCCGACGTGGACTCCATCGAGGGACTCAGCCCGGCCATCTCCATCGAGCAGAAGACCACCAGCCGCAGCCCGCGCTCGACGGTAGGCACCATCACCGAAATCTACGATTACCTGCGCCTGCTTTATGCCTCGGTAGGCACGCCGCACTGCCCCAACTGCCAGCGGCCCATCTCGCGCCAATCGCCGGACCAGATCGTCCAGCGCATTCTGGAGCTGGGTCTGGGCGAGCGGGTCACGGTAATGGCGCCCATCGTTCGCGGCCGCAAGGGCGAGTTCAAGGAGATGCTCGACCAACTTGACCGGCAGGGCTTCCGCGCCCGCGTGGACGGCGAACTGGTGGACCTCTCTGAGCCGGTGAACCTGGATCGGCGCAAGAATCACACCATTGAGGCGGTGATCGACCGCATCCTGCTGAAGAATCCGCCCTTGCCGACGACGATCCCCTCGCCGACCGCGCCCAACGGAAAGCCTTCCGCGGAAAAGCGTCTGGAGGCCGCCGTCACCAAGGCTCTGCAAATGGCCAATGGGCTGGTGCTGGTGGCCATCGCCGGAAGCATCGAGCGCCAGGAGCAGTTGTTTTCGTCGTCGATGGCCTGTCCGGATTGCGGCCTGGACGTGCCCAAGCTGGAGCCGCGCAGCTTCAGCTTCAACTCGAACTTTGGTGCCTGCCCGGAGTGCCATGGTCTCGGTTCGCTCTACGATCTGGACCCGGCGAAGGTTATCACCGATTGGTCCAAGCCGCTGATGGACGGCCTCGGTCCCGGTTCGACCTCGCAGTACCTCATCAAGCTGGTCAATCTGGCTGCTGACCGCTACAAGATCGACTTGAGAACGCCCTTCGAGGATTTACCGGTCAAGCAGCAACACCTGCTGGTCTACGGCCCGCCCAAAAATGAGGCGCCGCGCACCGGCTTTCACGGCGTCTTGGCCTTCTTGCGCGACAGCATCGAAGCGGCGCCGGACAGCTATCGCGAGTCGATGATGGCCTATATGTCGGCCACGCCCTGCCCGGCCTGCCGCGGCAAGCGTCTGCGCCCGGAGTCGCTGGCGGTCAAAATCGGCGGCCTCTCGATTGCCGACTTTACCGCGCTGCCGCTGAACCGCGCGCTTTCGGCGGCCATCAACTTCAACTTCACCGCGCGCGAGGCGCTCATCGCCGAGCGCATCCGCCACGAGGTTGCCGAGCGGCTGGAGTTTCTCTGTGCCGTGGGGTTGACGTATCTTTCGCTGGACCGCAACGCGGCCACGCTGAGCGGCGGCGAGGGTCAGCGCATCCGGCTGGCCACGCAGATTGGTTCGCGGCTGCGCGGCGTGCTCTACGTTCTGGACGAGCCTTCCATCGGCCTGCATCAGCGCGACAACAACCGGCTGATCGAGGCGCTGGAGCGGCTGCGCGATCTGGGCAACACGGTGCTAGTGGTTGAGCACGATGAAGAGACCATCCGCCATGCCGATTACGTGCTCGACCTTGGTCCCGGCGCGGGCCGACTAGGCGGCCACGTCATCGCACAAGGCACGCCGGCGGAGATCATGGCCTGCCCGGAGTCGCTCACTGGACGCTACTTGAGCGGTGCAACGCCGATGCTGCAACGCGCCGAGCCGCGCCCGCTTACCGGCAAGTGGATCACCATCACCGGCGCCAGCGAGCACAATCTTCAAGACATCACCATCCGCATTCCGCTCAGCGTAATGACGGTGGTCACCGGCGTCAGCGGCAGCGGTAAAAGCACGCTGATTAACGACATTCTCTATCGCTCGCTGGCGCAATCCATCTATGGCTCGCGCGAGGAACCGGGGGCGCATGAGTCGCTGACCGGCGCGGAGCAGCTTGATAAAGTGGTGCGCATCGATCAGTCGCCTATCGGCCGCACGCCGCGCTCCAATCCGGCGACGTACACGCAGGTCTTCTCGCCCATCCGCGATCTTTTTTCCATGCTGCCCGAGGCGCGCGAACGCGGCTACAAGCCAGGCCGCTTCAGCTTCAACGTCAGCGGCGGGCGCTGCGAGGCCTGCCAGGGCGACGGGCAGCGGCGCATTGAGATGAACTTCATGCCCGACGTTTATGTGCAGTGCGAGATCTGCAACGGCAGGCGTTATAACCAGGAGACTCTGGCGGTCAAATTCAAAGGGCATTCCATCGCCGACATTCTGGAACTGACGATTGAAGACGCGCTGACCGTGCTCACCGACGTTCCGCAGGTCCGGCAGAAGCTGCAAACGCTGGTGGATGTGGGGCTGGGCTATGTGCACTTGGGCCAAAGCGCTACCACACTCAGCGGCGGCGAGGCGCAGCGCATGAAGCTGGCGCGTGAATTGTCAAAGAGACAAACTGGACGCACGCTCTATCTGCTGGACGAGCCGACCACCGGCCTGCACTTTGACGATGTGCGCAAGCTGCTGGAAGTGCTGCATCGCCTCGCCGATCTGGGCAACACGGTCATCATCATCGAGCACAACCTGGACGTAATCCGCAACGCCGATTGGATTCTCGATCTGGGCCCGGAGGGCGGCGAGGACGGCGGTCGCGTGGTGGGCGAAGGCCGGCCAGCGAAGATCGCCGCCACGCCCGCGTCGTACACCGGCCAGTTCCTGGCGCGCTACTATAAGTCAAGCAACGGGCGGCTTGTTCTAGACGCAGAGTTGAATATGGGTGCCCCAGGTCCCGATTTTGGGACCTGGGATACTACGAATGCTGACGGTAGTATGGTTCATCAAGAACTGGGTGCCCCCTCCATGCCGCGTCCTTCAGCGCAATGGGCGGGAAACGATGAATCCAAACCGGAAATAGCAGCTTTGAAACCGGCCAAGAAAGCCGTGCGCAAACCCACCGCCGCCAAGAAAGTTACTAAAACGGCGGTCAAAAAGACAGCGGCCAAAAAGACAGCCAAAAAGAAATCCGCCCCCCGCAGAAAGTAAACGGTGCTGCCATGAGCGATCTCGAATTTACACCAAACGAGCCGAGCAAAGATTCATCTTCCGTAATCGAATTGGGTGCCCCGGAACTCGCTTCTGAGACCAGGGAAACTCATGCAGATGCCCCCGGTCTTGCTTCTGAGACCTGGGAAACTCATACGGGTGCCCCCGGTCCCTCGCCTTTGGGGACCGGGGAATCCTCCTCCGCCAGCGCCATCGACGAACCACTGATCTTCACCTACGCCCAGCCAACGCCGCCTCCGCCCTCCCGCATTCCCCACCTCGGCCATCTAGCCCTGTTGCTAGCCTTTCTGCTCTTCGGCTTTCTCTGCATGGGCGTGTCGATGGGCATCGGCCTGCTGGTTCACTTTGAAGGCGTCACCAACCTCGACCAGATCAAGAACCACCTCACTTACCTGTTGGGCAGCGAGGCGATTCTTTATCTGGTCACCTTTGCCCTCAGCTTCTTTATCTTTCCGCTCTTCTGGCAAAAGAGCTTCTTTGCCGGCATTCACTGGCGCGGAAGAGCGGCTCTGTATAAGAGTTGGCTTCTGGCTGTCATCGCCGGGGGATGCTTCATGCTGGCGTTGCTGGTTGAGGCGCTTACCTCCAATCAAAAACACGCGCCCATAGAAGACCTCTTCCGCACGCCCAGCGCGGCTTGGACGATGTTCTTCTTCGGCGTAACCCTTGCGCCCTTCTTTGAGGAGATCGCCTTTCGCGGCTTTCTGCTGCCGACGCTGGCCACGGCTTGGGATTGGATCTTTGAAAAAAGTGAAGGCAAAGCACGCCTGCCGCTCGACGAAAACGGCCACCCGCAGTGGTCTGTGGCCGCCATGGTGATCGCCGCGATTCCCACCAGCCTGCTCTTCGCGCTGGTTCACGTGGATCAGCAGGGGCGCACGCTGGGACCGTTTCTGCTGCTGATTACCGTCAGCCTGATCCTCTGCGCCGTGCGCCTCAAACTGCGTTCCGTGGCGGCCAGCACGCTGGTCCACTCCTGCTATAACTTTCTGATCTTCTCCACCATGCTTATCGGCACGGGTGGTTTTCAACATTTGGACAAGATGTGAAAAGCAGTTTTTAGCTGTCAGCTATCAGCTATCAGCTTTCAGCTAAGAGCTGATAGCTGATAGCTGAAAGCCATCCTTCCGCTCCCTTTACAATGGAAGAGATGACCACACACGCC
>CAZYCV010000163.1:0-5613 GCA_964645305.1 uncultured Occallatibacter sp.
TAAAGCTGGTGATGTAAAGCCATACCAGCGTGGCGATGCCGGCGCCAAAGGAGCCATAGAACATGGAGTAGTCGGCGATGCGCGTGACATACCAGCCAAAGGCCAGCGTGGCGGGAAACCAGAGCAGGGTGGCCGCCACCGCTCCCGGCCCCACCCAAAACCACCGCTCTTTGCGCCGCGTGCCAAAGTGGTAGAGCGCGCACAGAACGCTGATGCCGGTCAGCAGCGCAATCGCCCAGCGGACCATGCGCCAGAACAACAGCACCAGAAAGCGCAACTGATGGGTGGATTTCAGAACCATCCACGACTCAATCTGGTGGCCGAAGACCAGCAGCAGAGTGGCCAGCGAGAGCGGAACCAGTACGATGAAGACCAGCGCCAGCGCCCGCTTGCGCCTTTGCCAAAAGCCCCAGTTGTCGCGCCGCTGGCGGTAGGCGCGACGAAAGCCTTCCATCAGCGAAAGCATCACGCCCAGCCCGGCAAAGACCGAGAGGCCAGCGGCTGAGAAGATCAATTGCGTGGAATGAAAGCGCCGGGTCTCCATGGCCGATTGCAACAGCGACATCGAGTCCGCCGGCAAAAACTGCTCATAGGAGGCGCGAATCTCGCCCACCAGCGTCGTTCCCTCCGGCACGCGGGCCAGCAGCGCGGTAAAGACCACCAGCGCCGGAAACAGCGCCAGCATCCCTGAGTAAGCGGCCGCCTTGGCCGTATTCAGGACGTCGTGCTCCAGCGCCAGCCAGAGCGATTTGCGAAGATGGCGGACAATCGAAGCCATGGGGTCATCTTCAAGAGTAGTGTATCCAGGCGGTTTCGGCGAGGGTCCGGGGAAAATCTTCAACGCGATTCCTTATGCAGTCCTTATCTCATATCCATTGCATACATGTTATGATTCGAGCAATCCCTAGAAAAATTTAAGGAGCACCGCCTCATGAAAATCAGATCGTATGCCTGCACAAGCGCAATAGCCTTTTTCTTTGCTTTTCTAGCCTGCATTTGCGTATCTGGCGCACTGGCCCAGACCTTCCGGGGAAGCATTCAAGGTACGATTACGGACAGTACGGGGGCGGCGATACCGGGGGCGCAGGTGACGGTTACGAGCCCTTCCACAGGCCTTTCGCGCACGGTTGCCGCCAATGATCGCGGCGAGTTCATTGCCTCGGAACTGCCCCTCGGCACCTATAGCATTACGGTGGCCAAGGACGGCTTCCGCACCACCACGCTGACCGAGATCCCGGTGCGCGTGGGAGCGCCGACGCGAGCCGACGCCAAGCTTTCCGCGGGCGCGGTGGAGCAGAGCATCCAGGTGACCGCCGATGTGCCGCTGGTCGAGACCGCATCGAACACCACGGGCGGCACCATCGAAGCCTCCGAGGCCTCCGAACTGCCGGTGAACGGGCGCGACTACACCAAGCTGCTGGAGCTGGTTCCGGGCGCATCCAGCGATCCGGTCGGTTCCACCGAATCAGCCGGCTCCTACGGACTCTTCAGCCTCAACGGCAATCGCGGCCGCTCCAATAACTATTTGCTCGACGGCACGGATATGAATGACGGCTACCGCAACCTGCCTTCCGTGAACCAGGCCGGTGTCTGGGGTTGCCCATCGACCATCCTTCCCGTGGACGCGCTGGCCGAACTTCCGGTCACCGGCAACTCCGAGGCGGAGTTTGGCCGCAGTTCCGGCGCCACCGTCAACATTGTGACCAAGAGCGGCGACAATCAATTTCACGGCAGCGCCTTTGAATACTTCCGCAACGCGTCGCTGACCGCGCGCAACTACTTCAACACCGACGCGCAGCCCAAGAACACATTTACCAATCATCAATTCGGCGGATCGGCCTCCGGGCCTATCATTCGCGACAAGTCCTTCTGGTTCCTCGCCTACGAGGGGCAGCGAGAGAACGGCGGCCTGCCGCAGTTGGGCACGGTTCCGGTTCAATCGGATATTGACGCTTTTAGAGAATCCGGAGCAATCAGCAATCCGGTCATCAACCAGTTGCTGGCCGCTAATCCATGGGGAACCTTGCCGGCTTCGGGAACCGGCAGCGAGACCTTTACCACCCCCTTCCTCAACAACAGTGACAACGTAATCATCAAGGCCGACCAGCATCTGCATCTGTTCAGCGCGGGCGACCTGCTGACCGGGCGCTACTACTACAGCCACGGAATGCAGAGCTTCCCGCTGGGTATGCTCTACACCGGATCCAGCGCGCCGGGCTACAACACCAGCACGCCCACCCATGTGAATATCGTTTCGCTCTCTTTTACCTCAGTGCCGAAATCGAATCTGATCTTTGAGATTCGCGGCGGTTACAACCGCTTCCTGCAGCAATTTCTGCCGCAGGACATGGGCCTGAATCCAAATACAGCCTATGGCCTGAACACGCTGCCTCCGCTCTTTGCTTCGGTTGACCTCGGATTGCCGACAATCGACGTCGGCTCCTATAGCCCGATTGGCGCGACATCGAGCGACGCGCGCGGCCGCATCGACACCAACTATCAGCTCTTTGGCAATCTCTCGCTGGTCGAAGGACGCCACAGCTTCAAGGCCGGCGTTGAGTGGCGGCGCACCTTCATCAACAGCTTTATTGACTCCGGCCATCGCGGCAAACTGGTCTTCAGCAGCCTCGACGACTTTCTATCGGGCACGATTGACGGCGGCAGCTCGGCCGCGGGCGATGGCAAGCGTTACTCCTATCAGAACAGCGGCGGCGCCTACCTGCTGGATTCCTGGCGCGCCAGCAAAAAGATCACCGTCAACTACGGCGTGCGCTGGGATTACTTCGGCGTGATCGGCGCGGAAAACCAGGCCTTCAGCATCTTCGATGTGAACACCGCCGGACTGGAAACCATCGGCGCCACGGGCGCGCCCTCCTCGCTCTATCCCAAGGACTGGACCAACTTCGCCCCGCGCCTGAGCATCGCCGACGACCTGCTGGGCAACGGCAAGCTGGTGATTCGCACCGGTTTCGGCGTCTTCTATGACGGCCCCTCGCAGGACTTCTTCGTGGGCAATCAGGCTTACAATACCAATGCCGGCCAGGCGGGACCGGCCTTCAACGGAATCGGCTTTGCATCGCCGGCGGTCTCGACGATTACCGCCGGAACCCCGATCTTTAACAACTACACGCCAAGCAGCGTCTTCACCGTCGATCAGAAGCTGGTCACGCCCCGCTATGGCGCGTACAACCTGAACCTCGAATCGCAGCTCACCAGCAAGGTTGCCCTCGTACTCGGCTATGTCGGATCGCAGGGACGCCACCTCTTCCGCTTCCGCGATCTGAACCAGGTCAACAACGTCAACGGCAGTGTGGACAGTTGCGGAAACGGCCAGACAATCTCCTACATGGAGCAGTGCTTCCCGCAGTACCTGGCGGGGCCGTATGTAAATGATGCAATTTATTACGTAAACCAGATCGAAACCAGCGCCATGTCAAGTTACAACTCCGCGCAGGCCTCGTTGAAGGTGATGGGCTGGCACGGGGTAACCTCCACGCTGAACTACACCTGGTCGCACTCGATTGACACGGCCAGCGACGGCCTCGACTTTGTGCCCAACGCCGCCATGCCGGACAACAGCTTCAATCCACGCGGCGAGCGGGCCAGCTCCAACTTCGACGTCCGCCAGCGCGTGCAGTGGTACTGGACCTACAAGCTGCCCAAATTCGAAGTTGCCAGGTGGCTCACCAACGGATGGGCCCTCGACGGCCTCTTCAACTACGCCACCGGCCAGCCCTACACCGTCAGCTATCTCTTTGAGAATGACTACAACGGCAGCGGCGAGTGGCTTGGACGGCCGGACATCGTCAGCAATCCCCATGCCGGAGCCGGCGGAACCAACCTGCTGAACTTGGCCGCCTTTGCCGCGCCTTGCACGGTAGACACCAATCCGAATGACGCTGAATACGAGCAGTGCACCGGCAACTGGCATCCAGGCAGCGAAGGCCGCAACGCCTTCAACGCGCCCAATTACCGCAACTTCGACTTCTCACTGACCAAGACTACGTCGCTGGCCAAATCCGCCAAGATGGAGATTCGCGCCGATTTCTTCAACATTTTCAATCATCCCAACTTGAGCAACCCGCTCTTGCCGGGCTTTGGCGTGGACGCCTTCGGTTACGGCGACAGCACGATCGATCCAACCAGCGGTCGTTTGGTGGCCGGTACGTCCAACCAGTTTGTCACCACCACGGCCACGCCTGATGTGGGCAGCGGCAACCCGTATCTGGGCGGCGGCGGTCCGCGCAGCGCGCAGTTGGCGGTGCACTTTACGTTCTAGGGTTTTGGAACCTTGGAATTAACTTGGATCATGGCCGCGGCGTGGATCGACAGGTCCACGCCGTGGCCTTTCACCGATCGGCTGAACCACCTAAGGAACCTCTGAATAAGTTGATGTTTTGAAAGGGCACGACTTTAGTCGTGCCGCAAGTGACCCAAAATAAATCCCATATGCTTGTCGCTAAATGCATTATTTTTCCACTACCAATGCGGAGTTGTTTGAAGATTCACCAGATGCCGACCGTGATGGTGGATTTTTGATTCCTCGAAAACTGGTGCCATTCGCTCAAGTTGTTGAGTCGCCTTCCAGCTTCGGGAAGATGGTGAGGCGGAGGTGGGTTGATCCGTAGGGTACGAGGGTCACTTGCTCCACAGCTCCGCTCGCTCGGCGGGCCTCGGCAGCCGGCATTGGCGGCGTAAACTGCTGCATAGGCTTGACTGCGGCGGCGTCGGATGCAGCGGGTGCTGAAGCCAGCTTCCAAGACTCGATGATCTGCGCCGGGACGGTGAGCGTAACTGGCGAATCAATCCATGGGTCTGGCCTCATGGCTTTGCGCTTGAAGCGAACCTGTTCGGCGACCTTTGCTGGATCGATAGCGAGGCCGTAGTTCCATTGGCTGTCGGGCTGTGCATCCCAGCTTGGGAAGTCGGCGGTGGACCACTTCGGCTCGACTACAGGAGTCCACTGCTCCTTGATCGGCAGCGCATAGACGAGCGGTCCGTGTTCGACACCTAGGCCATTGTCGGGCCAATGAGAAAGTGCGATGGACATGGGCAGCACCAGCGTGACCGTATCGCCATGGCGGAAGGTGCGCTTGATGGTGATGAAGCCACTTTGCGCGGCGGGCAGTGCAGTGGCTACGCCGTTCACCAGCAGGCTGGGCGAGGCGCACCATTGCGGAATGCGCAAGCTCAGCGGGAACTCGATTGGCTTCTTGGTGTGTACGGTGAAGAGAATCCGTTCGTCAAATGGATAATCGGTAGCCTCGACGATCTCGATTGGATGGTTCTCTGGACCCACTGTTGCGCTGACGTGGCAGGGACCATAAAGCGTGGCAGCCAGGCCACCCTTTTGATCGCGCATCCACATGCGGATAACGTAGTTTGGAAAGAGACGGTGCACGTCTCCGCCGCAACACGCGGTGGCGTGGCCGGGGTTGGGCTGGTACGACATCATTTGGTGGCCCAGGTTCATTGCATTGTGGTCGGAGTTCTGGGTGGCGAGGAACTGGTTGGGGCAAGAGAAGTACTGCACGCCCTTCCAGTCTTTCTTGATGGCACCCATGCCGGCATTGAAACAGGCGCGTTCCACGCGGTCGCCCCACAAGCCATCGC
>CAZYCV010000164.1:0-5596 GCA_964645305.1 uncultured Occallatibacter sp.
GTTCCAGTGCCATTGGAATAGGCTACTGCGCAAAGTCTCCCCTCGCCGTCATAAAAATATAAATTGCGGCCATCATTCGTCACATTGCCTGCCGAATCATAAACCATTGCAGCGTTACTCAACGTGTTCAGTTGAGCGGACGCGAGCTGGTTGTTATAGGATGCGCCTTGTGGAGTTTTCATGGTCAGCGTGTTCTGCGGCGGTTGATTCGTACACGGAGTTGCATTGACAGTAGCATACGCCTCTAGCGTGCGGTTGCCAAATGCGTCGTATTGGAAGCAGCCAGTTTCGTTGGCGTAGTATATATTGCCTACTCCGGCGATAGCTCCGGTAAGCCGGTTCAGTGTGTCGTAGGTATAACTCCAAGGGCCGATGACGGAGTCGGTGAGCGAGAGGATATTGCCGTTGGGCGCATAACTGCCCACCTGCCAGGAGTAGAACGCGCCGATTTCGGAGGCTGTGTTTTCGCCGCCGGTAAGGTTATCGGCGCTGGCGCTGAAGGATGGCTCGGCGAAGAGCGTGGGATAGTTGGCGGTCTGGGTGTCGGCGATGGAGACGGAGACGGCGTAGTCTGTGCCCGCTCCGGCGGAGGTGCTGGTCAGGTTGATGTTGGCGCTGTTGGCCGTGGCCGTGACGTAGGAGCCTGCGGCGGTATTGATGGCCGCGGCGAGCTTGACGGCGAGGGTCGAGGTTGTGTCGCCCTGTCCCCAGGAGACAGACGCGGTGGTGATGGGGCTGGCGAGTGCACCGCCGCTGAGAGTAACCGTGGCGGTTCCGGCGTCGTAGGCGCTTCCGCCGCCGTGACCGCCAGCGAGCGTGGTGTTGGGATCGGAGATGGTGAAGCCGCCGCCGTTGTTGATGGAAATGGGGTAGTTGCTGGCCGTACCGGTGGCGATGGCCGTGACGGTGAGCGAGAAGCCGCTTGCCACGGCGGTGACGGGCGAGCCGGAGACGTTGAATCCGGCGGCGAGTGCGCTGGCAATTGAGGCGTCCGCCGTGCCGGAGGCGTAGCTGGCGGAAGAGGTGAAGCCGTCGATGGTGACGCTGAGTGAGCCGGTGTCCGGGACGGAGGTGCAGGTGGTGTAGGTGGTGTATTGGTTGGTGACGGTGGTGCAGACGAGGTTGGAGCCGTCGGAGCCGGTGATGGTGAGCGTGCCGGAGCCGGAGGTGGCGGGAGCGGTGAGCGGTCCAGCCTCGGTGCCGGAGAGCGAGATTTGGCCCAAGCTGAACGCGGCAAGCTGCCCGCTGTCAGCCTCGTTTAGAATGCGGCCCCGGTTGTCGTAGCTGCGGGCAACATAAATGGCAGCCGTGCCGGTGTTGCTGGCGTTCAGCGCGAATTGGCCATTGACCAGATGACCGAGCGGGTCATAGACGGGCTGGGAGGTGCTTGCGGGTGCGTTGATGAGGATGGCGGGAAAGGCCGGGTTTGGATTGGAAGTGCCTGAAATGGTGGAGAATGCGGCGGGCTGACCAGGGGTTCCGGATGCATAAGGATAAGGCCCGCCCGTGGGGAAGGACGCAATGCTCAGGCTGCCGAGCTGGCCTGCGGAGATGCTGCCGTTGGTCAACGGAGATACGCCCCAGTTGAGCGCCGGAGCGGTGGCCGAACTGGTGGCGGTGGGCATTCCGTTATTGAAGCTGGTGATGTTGCCTGCCTTGTCGTAGATATAACTGAACTGGTACGTCGAGCCGCACGAGGAGCCATAAGGACATTGCGCTTCCAGCCAAGTGCGGCCCATTGGATCGTGGGCCTGGATGACGGTGCTGTTATAAGCCGCTGTGGGAATGGAGGTGACGGCAACCTGAGCGGTGGACTTGGTGGGAGGAGTGGTTCCTGGCGCAGCCTCCGGGCAGGTGGGAGCCGTCCACTCCGCCGTGAGGCGGCCTATGGGATAGGAGTCCTTCACGCCGGAGAGCGGCACGTCGTACTGGTAGCAGGATGCGGGATCGCCAGAGAGTTGAGTGGGAGTTTTATAGTAGGTTTTGGCGAGCAGGCGATTCAGGGGATCGTATTGGTATTTGACCGTGATACCGCGCGCATCGGTTTTAGAGAAGAGATTGCCGTCGGCGTCGTAGAGGTAGTTGATGATGCCGGTCTCGGGGTTGATGGAGGTGACAAGCTGGCTGAGGCTGTTGTATGTAAAGCTACGGACGCGCGTACCGGAGGTGTTGGCCGCGTTGTTGCCTTGCTGCGTCACAGACATTAGATTGTTGAGGACGTCGTAAGTGTAATCAGTCTCCATTGTGGGAGCGGCGGAGGTTCCATTGGGTTCTTCCACTTGAATCATCTGACCCAGCCCGTTGAAAGAACGCTGCCACTGGTTGCCAGATTCGTCCTGCGTGTCCACCCAAGTGACGTTCGCGCTGGCACCGCCGATATGCGGCTTGCAAACAGCGGAGTTGTATAAAGACGCTACGCCGTCGTAGCAGGTAAGAATTTTAGTTCCGTCTGGCTGCACTTGCATTGTGGGGCGGCCTAGCGCGTCATAATAGGTGGTGCTGGAGCCGTCGGTGGTGGAAGCTGTCTGGCGATGGGGATTCGTCTTTGTCCATACGCGGCCCATGCCATCGTATGTGGCTTCGCTGTAGACATAGTTTTCCGGATCGGCTTGAATGGTTTGCACGGCCTGTCCCACGCCGTTCTTGATTACCGTACTCTCCTCACATACGCCTGTACATTGGTATTTACTATTCAATGTTCCAGACAACAGCTTGTAAGAGGTAATGCTAGAGCCAGAGGAACTGTCATTGTATTGATCCATCGTCTTGCCTTGATCGGGATAATCAGTTTCCGTGGGCCTGTCCTCAGAATCCAGATATAAATATGTCGTAGTTTGTTTGTTAGGGTCGACGGAATAAATCAGATCGCCCTGCATCCAATCGTAAGTGAAGGAGGTTGTTTGACCAAGGGCGTTGGTGATGCTGGTCAGATACGCATTGGTTTGGCCAGTAAGAACCGCGCCATCCGGGTTCAAATCGTTGTTGGCCGTAGTGAAGCTGTCGGTGTAAGAATACTTGGTTAGGTTGCCCAGCCCATCGGTCATGGAAGTGACCTGACCGGTCTCGTCGTAGGTAAAATGCGTTGTGGAAGGTGTGCAAGATGGATTCGAGGTCGTCAGACACAATTTGTTGATGGTCGTGACGTTACCGCGTCCAGTTTGTTTGCTCGGACCGAAATTGATCTCATCATGCACGCCCTCACCTGGATAGGCAACACCATTGATATACAAAGTACTGGTTATCAGTCCTGACACTGCCGTTACCGGATATTCGTCATAGCTGTAGGTAGTCAGGGCAACTGGCGTACCCTTCGCTGCTCCACCGGAATAAACAGTTACGGAAGCAGGTTTGTAGAAGGTAAATAGAGGATTTTCTGGCGATACAGTCGCTGAAGCCGGAGCTGTAGTACTCATGGGAACAAGAACAGACACGGTTTCGCGAATGGGTGTAGGAGGCTGGACAGGCAATGAAGAGATGCCACTTTGGTTTTCCACGTTGGCGGGGGTGCATGCCATCATCGCGGTCGCGCCGTTGGTAAAGTCGAATTCCTGGTCGTCCACCATCAGGCCGTGGCTATACTGATAAAAATGGCCCGAGGTCAAGCCTTTGACGTTGGTATGAAATTCGCAAGCCAATTGGAAGACGTTATACCAAGCCTTGGTTTCCGTATCCAGCACAGTGGAACTCTGCCAGTCGGTGCGCGTTACGGTCTGTTCCACCTCTGGCGCACTGCTGTTGCTGTTGGTAAAAGGAGCTAGAGCTGGCGAACCGCTCCCTGTATATGTATAAGATGTGCTATTGCTGACGCTGCGGGCAACGTCGGTGGTTGTGACCACCGTATTCATCCCTGTGTTGTAAGTAAATGTCTGAGTTTGCGCGATAGTCTTGCCATCGTAGCTGACCGTGCGCGAGGTCACGACTGGAGTCTCATAAGTTGCGGAGCAAACGCCAGGCATCGCGACACCCTGCTGCATTCCAGGAAAGCTGGCCAAAAGTTGCATATTCGTACTCAGCCCCCACGTGTACTTTACCCACCCTCCATTGGGATAAACAATCTCGGTCATTGTGCCAAACTTGGGGTCATAGGAAAATTGATACATTTGACCATTGGGCAGCGTGATCGACTGGATTGCGTACATATTCGCACTGTTTGTTGGGAGTGTGTTGCCATTCGTGGTGGTAAAGGCGGGGCATGCCGTATAGTTCGGTTGCCCATTGGTATAATATAGCGGGGCTGTAAAGGTTCCCGGGGGGGTGTAGTTCACTGGGGTTATTCCCCAAGTCTCCGTGTAATTCAGTCCATTATGGTTGGATGTGCAGGTCATTGTCTCAGTCGTTGTATTCGTTGTACAATTCTGCACGGGTCCCCATCCATTGAGGGCGAGTGGCCTTCCGGCGGTATCCATTTCCCCGGTGAATCCGCCGCCTGTCGGGTTATATCCCAATTGATTCCCATTGCGGTCTTCCCAACCGCCACTGTCCAAGCCGTTTCCAGCACCAGTACCCGTAGTATTCCCGTCCTTGTCCATGATAGATACAGCAAACAAATTCGAGGTGCGGCCTGCCAATTGTGCCCCCGTCATTGTTGGCACAGACACCGAAACCTGAGTATCTCCCCATGCAACGATGGTCCCGGAGCCAGAACAGTTATCAACTTGATCCGAATTGGGGTTTGTAGTAGCAGAATTGGATATTGTTGGAGGAAAACTCGCGCCGACGGGTAATGTGTGATTTGTCCCGTTGAGGTCTGTAAAGGAGAGACCAGACAAGAAGCTGCACGTATATGGGGTCACCGAATTCGGTTCAGGTGGTGTGGGGTCACCGGCTGAATCAGTGGGGGTGGTAATCGACCAAATCGCGCCGCCGTTCGCAGTGAGCGGCCCGCCACCTGCTATTCCCCAACCTCCCTGCGTAGAACCTGCGGTCGCCCACACCAATGAACCCGAGTTGTCAATTAACGTACTCAATTGTCCGGAGTTATAGTCCGCGTAATCTGGAACCGTGATGCCGCGTCCTTTCGGCGCAGGAAAATTAATGCGGACGCTCAGCGACCCCTTCGCCGGATCCACGGTCTCCGACATCATACGAATGTAGTCGTGCCCGACTCCCGGTTGCGGCGGCTGCACGTTGTCGCCAACCGGCCCAACCGCAGGTGTTGTATCCTGACCGTTGGCCACGGGACAGCCTTGAAGAACGATCAACGCAGCGGCAAATAACAGTGAAACTCTCAGAGTCATGGGGTAAAGGGCTTTCATCACGTACATTCTCCAATCGCGACTATGGCTGAATCGACCAGCCAGCTTTTAGGTTGCGGGCAGTAATCCTCCGCCCTGCTCCTGAATTCGAAATGCCATTCGGCTCAACTGACAAATGCAAGTGATCGATGCGCCTGCCAATTCGCATTACAATCTGAGCATTCCAGATCCGATCTCGAATGTAACGCAACTTCGATTGTCAAAAATCACTATTCGCTCCAAGACAATCGAGCTTTTCTGGTTACTATCGAATACTCAAATGTTTATATCACAGGGTACGTTTTCACCGTCAATTTTTTGCAAAAAATTTTTCTGTGATTCCAAACATGATAATATCCAAT
>CAZYCV010000165.1:0-5547 GCA_964645305.1 uncultured Occallatibacter sp.
TGTCAATAATCACCCGGTGCGTAGCACCATTCCAATTGCCGCACAAATGATTGCTAAGAGAATGAATCCTATTTCACCGCTGAATGAGCCACTGAAACAGGTGCCGGGCCAGATACAGATGCAGTGGGCTTGCGTCCTGGTCGTCCCTTTGGCGCGCTATCGCCATTCCTCTTGATGCGCAATGGTTGTAGCGGCTTTGAATCATTCGGCGAGTTGATGAACTTCTGAAAGTCTTTGTCTTTGGTGAAGACGTATTCCAATGCTTTGTTCACCACATCGTCAGCGGCAACTCTGGTGAATGCAGCGTATTGATTGACGAGGTTCGCTGTGGGTTCTTCAAGCGAAACGGTTGCTGTGACTTTCTTGCTGGGTACGATCTCAAGCAATGGCATGAATGTTCTCCCTCTTGTTGGTGGTTGAAATGATTGGATGGATTGTCGCGCGCTCAATTGCAGCGCGTTCAAATATAGTGTCGTACTGGAATTGCTTTGTTGCGCGGTCATATCCACGCACGGCGATGATCTCGCTCACCTTGCGCCCCTCGGCATACCTTCCTACTTGGGTGACGATCTGGACAGTCTCAGCGATCTCCGCTGAGATGTCATCGCGGTTCGTTTGCTGATGCGAGCGCATCGCCAATTCGCCGAACCTGCGCAGAGCTTTTACCGCAGAGCTGGCGTGAATGGTCGCCATCGAACCAGCGTGCCCGGTATTGAAGGAATCGAGCAGTGTACGCGCCTCATCCCCGCGCACCTCGCCAAGGATGATGCGGTCGGGCCTCCAGCGCAAAGCGGCCTTCAATAGGTCATTGAAGTTCACTGTGCCTGTAAGCGATTCGGTCTGGCATTCGGACGCCAATAGATTCGGTTTGCCGATGCGCAACTCGGACGTATCTTCGATGACGACAATGCGCTCTTCTTCGGGAATGAAATCGGCCAGAGCATTGAGCAGCGTTGTCTTGCCGCTGCCTGTTCCACCGCTGATGAGAACAGTCTTGCCCTCTTCGATATACCCGCGCAACAGATCGCCAATCTCCGTGGTCATTGCGCCCGTCTGAATCAGGTCTGCAATGGTGAAGCGAACCTTGGAGAACTTTCGTATCGTCACCGCTGGATTGGGACGCACGACAGGCGGAAGCACTGCCGCCAGTCGGCTCCCGTCTGGCAATTGAGCATTTAACAGCGGATGCGTTTCGTCGAGCTTCCTACTGAGTTTGTTGGCGATTACTTCGAGTCCGGTGCGCAGAGCCTTTGCATCGAAGATAACTTCTGCGTGTTCCACTCTGCCCCTGCGCTCAAACCACCATTGGCCGTTTGGGTTGCCCATGATTTCGCTCACGGTGTCGTCAAGCAGCAGCTCTTTGATGGGCTGTAGAAACGAGATGAGTAAGTCCAGGTCGTTGTTCATATCGCTCCTTAATCGAATGCCTGATCGGCGCGGTAGCGGACGATGGTCACACCGAGCGGGTTGTATGCCAGCGCATTGTTTTCGACGTGTTCGGCGAAGACATACGTCACGCTGGCGGTCCAACGCTCCTTCTTCAACTCCGTGTGGTCGCTGGCGTTGGTGTAGACTTTCTCGAACTCAATGCGAGCCGAATACGGTGATTGCCGCAGGTCGTCCAAGATCACGCTCTTGATGTTGATGTCCACATACGGAAGCGTGCTGTCCTGCTGGAAGTTAGTAATCGTTTTGTTCTGTTGCTCCTGACGAATGACGGCCTGCTGCACATCGGAGTTGAGAAAGTAAAGCGCCTGCGTCTGGTCACGCTCGATGGTGTAGCGGTTGCGTTGAAAGAAGAGCGTGGCCCACCGCGAGAGGTAGTATTTGTTCTCTGCCTCTTGCGGCTTGTACTGGTAATTGCGGTAGTCGATTGCGTCGGCATGGCCCACGTCGTTGATGCGAATGACGAGGGGTTTCATGCCGAGTAGCGCCTTCTGGCTTTTGAAGATGAGCGCGCCCAGCATCAGGCAGATTGCGCACAGAACAAGTATCGTCACCTTCAAATACGTGTTCATGACGAGCGGATCGCCGTACTGCTCCAGGTAGCGTTCCGCCGCGCGCGTGATTTCCGGGGATTTGGTCTCTGTTGTCGGCATTGCTGGATCTCCATTCACTACATCAGCCCTGCGGTTATGGCACCGGTGATTGCGCCCATTCCTGCATCGTGGCCGCTGCTGCTACCGGAGAAGATGGAGGCGGTAATCGCCGGAATCTTGATAATCATGAAGATGTTCACGACCACAAGCAGGATGATGAAAGGAAAGTTTTGCAGCATCTTGATTGGATTCGTGAAGTCAATGAGATTCGTGCTATAGGCCATGAAGAGATGGCCAAGAATGCTCATTGTCGCTGCCGCAATCACCTTGTAAAAAGAGAAGCTCAGGAATGCTTTGAGCCATCCCCAGAAGAGAAACTCCAGCTTTTCAATGACAAGAAACGGAATGAAGATCGGGCCAAGAAGTCCGATGATCGCTGCTGCGATTTCTCCGTAGGCGATGATGACGGTAATCAACGCCGCGAGTACGGCAAGTGATAGTTGATTGATGAAGTACGCGATCATCATGTACGGCGCGGTAAACATTGCCATGCCTGGGCCGGACTTCTGTAGACTTCCGTCGATTGATTGCAGCATGGAGGCTGTCGCATCGTGACCAATTAGGTTTGCAAGGTCGGTTGTTCCATCACTGATGAAACTCTTGAGCGAATAGCCGATGCCGGGAATGGAGCTGTCGTAATACAGCACAAATGTGTAGGCAAAGGTGATCAGCATAAAGAAATTCAGGAAGCGGGCCATGTCGAAACCCTGACCGCCACGGGACGACGCGAGGGCTTCCTGAATGCCAAACCAAACGAGCATGATCGTGGCGAGCGAGAGTACGATGCGGAGTCCCATCGCATCAATGGTGGGTGCCGTGCTTGCGGTCAATGACTGGCATTGTGCTGCGATGAAATTAAGTAACGTGAATCCCATGTCGTCCCTCCGTAGCCTGGCGCTTGAACGCCTAATAGCTGAATGCCTTGCTCAGTCCGGTACTATCCGTGCTGGTGTGAGTTGCGTAGTTGGTTTCGTATCCGTCGGCAGCTTGCATCGACATCTTCAGTGCGTCTTGCTGCTGCTTCTGCTGAACCATTTGCTGCAAGCTCTGGGCCTGCGTCATCTGGCTCGCTTCCTGCTGGGTGCGGAGTTGCAAGAGCATCGCCTGATTGATGCGCTGCAACGTAGCCAGTTCGGTTTGTTCGGATGGGTCGGTGGAATGACTTGCTGTTTCCAGAGTCTTGATGTCTTGCTCACGCTGCGTAGCATTCGCCCTGACAGTGCCAATTGTCTGAAGGCTGGTTGCGTTTACCGCATCGCCTAAATCGACGGTCGCACCTTGAGCGGCAATCGCCTGTTGGCCTTGCGCACTTAGTGAGCTATATCCAGAGAGTTGACCTGTTCTCTGGATGCTCGCGCTTTGGTTCGCAGCCGCCGCGCCGTTGCCGGTGGTTGCTGCATTCATCCACGGAAGCGAATTCCCATAGGTGTTTGCAGGCCGCGTCACCTGCGTCCACATTTGCGCTCCCATGTTGGTATACGCGGTGTAGTAACTGGATGGTGCCGTGGCCATGCGATGCGCAAGGTTGTACGTGAGCATCACGTTTGTCAAGGTCTTGTAGGTGGTCGTATAGAGTTCGCTGCCTTGAATGAGTTGCTGCGCCGCGTGCACGGACTGTGCCGGGTCAAAAACGACACCGCCGTACTGCGCGTTCGCCGGGATGGCGAGCGCAGACGTGGCCAATACTGCTGCGAGAAAGATTCTTTTCATGGTTCTCCTTGTCGGACCTAATTGCTGTTGAAGTGCGGTTAGAGGGACGATTACAGGAACTCTTTGTTCACTGGTTCTGCGTCGCAATAATCTTCTTCGTCAGGTCATCGCGCTTGGCGTCCAGTTCCTTGCAATGTGGGCTGTTCTTTCGGGCTTCAGCTTCGCGTTGATGCTGGTTGATCGCTGCCTGCTGCTGTGGCGAAGGCCTGCTGCCCAATGCAGCGCCGATAATGGCGTTTGCATCCTGGTCGGAAGGGATTGCGGCGCACTCTTTCTGAAACTGAGCATTTGCCGCTTGGTACTCTGCGCTGAGTTTTTCGTTCTTCTGTTCTTTGCTCTCACAACCTGCAATTGCTAGTGCAGCAATTGCAACAATGACAATGACGGCTTTACGCATAGTGCCTCCTAGAACGACTGCGCGATACGGTGGTTTTCGTAGGCAGGTAGAAGCAAGTCCTGCGTGAAATAGACCTTCACGCGGTGGCCCTCGCGGATGGTGATTGTTGGCGGAATCTGGATGAAGTGGTCGAGGATCGACGTGGCCGATTGCGATACGCTGGCCGCTGCGCCGTTGGTGAATGACTGCGGCCCGGAACTGGTGAGATTTGATCCGCCCTGGCTGATCTGCGAAGCTCCAGCAATGACGCCCAGCGCAATCGATGTTCCGAAGATTTGCACATAGTGGTTGTTGACCTGGTCCTTCAATCCCTCCTCTCCGATTTGATCGAGACCGTGGAATTGGTCGAGGTCCACGCTGTAGCCGTCCGGCATCAACAGACGGTGGAAAGTGACGGCTATCCGGCGCTGCTGGCCGATCCCGGCGCTGCCAATCTTGCGCGCCTCGCCCAGCACAATCGTTCCATCAGGAATGAGGACGTGCTGATGATCGTGCGAGTAGACAGGGTTCGATACAAGCACCTTCACCGGCCCCACGGCGTCGCCGTCAAGCCGATTCATCAGCACTGTATCGAGCGTCAATCCCTCGTAGATCACATAGGGCTGGCCCACGGCATTGTCGATGTTGGCTTCCGGCGGTCGCTTGTACTCGGTCGCTGGTATCTGGTCGCCCCCTGATCGTTGTTCGCCTGCAACTCTGGGCGCAGTCACGCCGGATGGTTGGAGTGCCGCGTATGGATTCTGTGCCGCTGTTGAAGGCTGTGCGCTCTGCTGCTGCATCGGTTGGTCCGCAGGGCGTACATAAGCGATATTCGACGCAAAGCGGGCAGTATCCGCCCTCACCCGCTCACTCGCTGCGAGTTGCTGTCCGGCCTGCTGCACGGGCGTTAGTTGTGGCTGACCATTAGCCTGTGTGCTGCCTGGTTGCCCGCTGGCGGCATCGGTGCCCGGCGCATTGAGTGGCCGGCCATCGGGACCGTAGGCCGTCGCGACGGCCTGCTGCGCCCCTGTACCTGTTGCGGCGGCGAGTTGTCCATCCTGCTGCTTCTTTAGCTTGTCAGCCGCAAGCTGCCGTTGCAGCGCGTCTACATTGTTTGCGGTGTTGTCCTGAACATAGGGCTGCGGTGGATTGTTCTTGGCCGTCTCCGCCGCCGTGGGTGTCTTCTTCCTGGAGCTGATGAACGTTGCCAGAATGAGCAGGCCAACCGCGCCCATGTAGAGCATTGTCTTGAGGTTCTTTTGCAGCACGCCTTTCGGCTGCGGCGTCCGGTCGGTCAACTGCGGGTCTTTGAAAGTCGTTGCGCTGTCTGCCATTCGATTACCCCTTTCTCGTGAATTCCAT
>CAZYCV010000166.1:0-5442 GCA_964645305.1 uncultured Occallatibacter sp.
AGCTTGCGACGGGACTTGCACCCGTAAGAGTGCGCCCATGCTGGGCGCACAAAAACAAGCGTGGACCCCCCAGGTCCACGCCACAGCCTGCCAAGAGGCTAGCGCTACCATTTGCGCTGTTATCGTTTTGCACCGCTACCGGTAGATCTGCGGGATGAAGTTCTGCTCCTGAATCGGCGGGCGCACGTAGTTGGACTTTGCCAGCTTGGGCAGCTCCAGCGGTTCCGGCGTCAGATCTTTATATTCGAACTGCGAGAGCAGATGACGGATCACATTCAGCCGCGCGCTCTTCTTGTTCTCCGCGTTCACCACAAACCACGGCGACATCTTCAGATCGGTCACGGCGAACATCTCGTCCTTGGCGCGCGAGTACTCGGCCCAGTGTTTGCGCGACTCCAGATCCATCGGACTCAGCTTCCAGCGCTTGGTGGGGTTCTTCATGCGCTCCTGGAAGCGCCGCTCCTGCTCCTCGTCGCTCACCGAGAACCAGTATTTGATGAGGTGAATCCCTGAGCGGATCAGCATCCGCTCGAACTCCGGGCAGCTCTGCATGAACTCCTGGCATTGCGTCTCGGTGCAGAAGCCCATCACCCGCTCCACCCCGGCGCGGTTATACCAACTGCGGTCGAAGAGCACCATCTCGCCGGCCGCCGGCAGGTGCGGCACATAGCGCTGAAAGTACCATTGTGTCTTCTCGCGCTCGGTGGGCGTGCCCAGCGCCACCACGCGGCAGACGCGCGGATTCAGCGATTCGGAGATGCGCTTGATGGCCCCACCCTTGCCCGCCGCGTCGCGCCCCTCAAAGAGAATCACCACGCGCAGCTTCTCGGTTCGCACCCACTCCTGCAGCTTGACCAACTCGATCTGCAGGCGGCTCAATTCTTTCTCGTAGTTGCAGTCTGTCCCAAGGCGCAGGGCCTCGACTCCATCCGGCATCGGAGAGGGCAGATCGCCGCTCTTCTTACCCCCGGAGTGTTTCCCTTCGCCTTCCGCCGTTGCATGATTCTTCTTGTGCTTGTCTTTCATCTCACGCCCTCCCGCAAACTTCAAACACCAATCCTATCGGCAGAAATCGCCGTAGAAAGAATCATATACCCGGAAAACTCTTCCAGGTAGCATGGCGCTGCGGTGGGTGGCCCCGGTTTCAACCTACCACGAACAATGGGTGCCCCAGGTCTCGATTTTGAGACCTGGGATCGACCAATCCATCCCGCCGCGCTCCGGTCCAGAATGACTCGATCTCCACGGTCCCTTCGACTCCTGTCAGGTAATGCCGGGCGGCAGGTGGCCAGATCATCAAACTCTCTTCCTTCACTCCTATGTCCTATGAAAAGCTGTGCCCCGTTCATCGCAGTTTTAAAACTGCGATGAATGGAGCACAGCGGTTATTGGTGATTTGATGACTGGCCCACCTGCCCGTTCTCCTCGATCTTGCCGAAGATCATCTTGCCGCTGGCGGTTTGCAGGACGCTGGTCACGGTGATCTCCACCGATTTGCCGATCAGCTTGCGGGCGTGATCCACCACCACCATGGTGCCGTCGTCCAGGTAGCCGACGCCCTGGTTGAACTCCTTGCCCTCTTTGAGGATCAGCACTTGCATCTTCTCACCAGGCAACACCACCGGGCGCAGGGCGTTGGCCAGGTCGTTGATGTTCAGCACCTCGACGTGGTGCAGGTGGGCCACCTTGTTCAGGTTGAAGTCGTTGGTGACCACCTTGGCCTCCCACTTCTTGGCCAGTTCGAGCAGCTTGAGGTCCACCTCTCGGACGGAAGGAAAGTCGTCCGAGACGATCTGCACCTGGAGGGCGGCGTTGGACTGCATGCGCGCCAGCATATCCAGGCCGCGGCGGCCGCGCTGGCGCTTGGAGCTGTCGGTGGAGTCGGCCACCGATTGCAGTTCGCGCAGCACAAACTCCGGGATCACCATCATGCCGTCCATAAATCCGGCCTCGGCAATGTCGGCGATGCGGCCGTCGATGATGACGCTGGTGTCCAGCACTTTGACGTTGCGCCGGTTCAGCTTCTCGCCGGCAAAGACCGAGCCCAGCGCCGCCGGATTCAGCAGGTCGCCCTTGCTGGCGCCCACCAGCAGACCGATGTAGGTCATCAGCAGCAGGTCAAAGATCTGGATGACCGCCGAGGTTGGCCCCGGCGGCAAGGCAAAGCGCAGCACCAGGCAGAAGAGTGCCGCGCCAAAGATGCCCAGTATGCTGCCGGTGACGGCGCCGATCAGCCGCTTCAGGCTGAGCGCGCGCACCCGCAACTCGAAGACAATGCACGCGCAGGCCGATCCAGCCCCCACGGCAGCGCTCAACCAACCTGTCAGGCCGAATGGTTGAAGGAAATAACAGACTCCGGCAAGAAGAGCCACAAAAAGAAGACGAAGCACAATCAGGTCCATAAGATACCAACTCCCCCCCATGCGGCGAATAATTCCGCAGAGGGGTTCAGTTGGCGAGTATGCCTATTGACCCGCATGGTCGTCAAGTGGCTTGAAGACAGGGGTCAGGGAACAGGGATCAGGGATCAGGGAATAGACGCTCAATCAGTTCCTGCGTGCGTCAAGCATGATCCAGTACAAGCAACCACAGGAAGCATGAAATTGAGGGATCAGAACCCTGAGTAAAGATGCAAAGCGCAACTCTGACCCCTGACCCCTGATCCCTGACCCCTGATCCCTGACCCCTGATCCCTGTTCCCTGCCTCTACGACGCTCTTGCCAGTTCCATCACCGGCGCCACGCGCACCGTGCCCTTGCGCGGGCCGCGTTTGCGGGCGCTCATCACTTTGATGCGCTCCAGCAGTTCCTGGGGAGAACAGTTCTTCTTGGCCAGCAGTGCGTCGGCCGAGTGCATCTCGCCGGCCATGCGCTGCGGATCGCCCAGCAGAATCATCGGCACGTGGGAGGCGATCTGCTTCAGCCGCTCCACCAACTGGCCGCCGTTCATCTGGGGCATCGCGTAATCGGCCAGAACCAGGTCCACAGGAGTTTCGGCATAGATGCCGATCGCCTCCTGCCCATTGCCGGCCGAGATGACCCGGTATCCATTCGTAGCCAGCATGAACTTGAGTACGGAAAGCTCTTGTTCGTTGTCATCAACACAGAGAATGATCTTTTTGGGACGCATATCAGGGGAATACTCCTTGCTGCAATCTTTGGTGCGTGAGACAACACTCTGCCTGTTCCCGCATCGAATGCAGGCTGGCAGAATGTTACTTCAGGGGCCGGAGCGAGAGTGAGCCAGCTATTCCCAGACAAGTCGATGCCGGATTGCCGCGCGCTTCAATACCGCTCGCCCGAAAGGCAAACGTCTTTAAAACGCAACAAACAACATTGAATGTCCAAGCTGCTGCCTTCACTCCCGATCAATGGATAAATAATGCCAGGGAGAAACCCGGCTCGAAGCCGGTTAAATTCCATCAATGAATCCTTAGCCTAGGGCGAATCGAGGCCAAAGGGAAGAGGGAATTTCGAGCGAAAGTGAGCCGAAAAATACAGAAGTAATTGGTGGAAAACCGCTAGGTCAATGAACAACTGCCACTTGCATCATGAAAGGCCTGTTGAAAGCGTGTGAATTACGGCAGGAAAAACCGTCCATTTGACCCAAGAATGGTGCTGCCAAAGACCCGCACATCGACAACCCTCGCTAAACCCGCTCCATCGTCTCCAAATTGTTTTCCATCAGTTCCGTTCTGAAGTTGAACAGGTCCGTTTTGGATTTGCACATTACCGCCGCCGATCCGCGCCAAAAAGGTAAGGTTCACGGTTTCAGATGGAACCATCCGCCGCCGCAATCCGTACACCAAAGCATCATGAAAGACGACTATAGCTGGGCTTGGATCGAGGCGCAAGGGTTGCAGTGCGCGGAGGTATGGAAGGCCTGCGCGCTCCCCACGCTGCCGGAGTTGCCGCGCTACTCCTCGTGGCAACAGCGCAGCCGCGAGAAGGCTTACGACGAGGGGCTGAAGGAGGCTGGGCGAGCGGCGCGCTTGGCCGACCGCACTCCGGCCGGGCGGAAGCTCGCGCGCGAGCGGATTACGGAGCTCTTTCCGCGCTTTGCCACCGGTGCGCTGGGCCTCGGCACAGATCAGGTTACGCTTGTCACCGAAAGCTTTTTGCCGGTGAGCGCGCAACTGATGCAGTGGACCCGCGCCTTTGACCCGGAGATGAGCATGGAGGACACCGTCCAGGCCGCCCGCAACGCCTGGATCGCCTGCGGAATGCAGGCGCTGGTGGGGCAGCCGATGAAGCTGACTCCCTCCGTCCTCGCCTATAGCCTGCTCTACCCCTACAGCGACAACTTCCTGGATCAGCCGGAGATCTCAGAGCACGAGAAAATCGCCTTCAGTGAACGCTTCCGCCAGCGCCTGCGCGGCCGGCAACTCACCGCCCGCAGCCGGCGCGAGGCCTCCGTCTGGACCATGGTGCGCATGATTGAAGAGGAGCATCCGCGCGAGCGTTCTCCGCAGGTCTTTCAGAGCCTGCTGGCGATTCATCAGGCGCAGGAGGAGAGTCTGGGACAACTGCAAGTCCGGCCTGACAGGAATGGAAGTTCTGTCCCACCCATAGCGCAAAGAACGCGCAATGGATGGGGCACAGACTGCTTTCTTAGCGCCGAGCAGGTGTTGCGCATCAGTTGCGCCAAGGGCGGCAGCTCGGTGCTGGCCGATGCCTGCCTGGTTCGGCCTGATTTGACGCCGCAGGAGAGCAGCTTCAGCTTTCAGTGGGGCGTTCTGCTGCAACTGGGCGACGATCTGCAAGACGTGGCGGCGGACATCGAGCGCGGCTCGCAGACGCTTTTCACCTTGGCCGTGCGCGAGGGTAGGCCGCTGGATGGCCTGGTCCGCCAATTGCTACATTTCAGCGAGCGTGTGGCGGAGCAGATGCAGCGGCTGGAGCACGGCTCGGCGGCGCTGAAGCAGTTGATGCGCGCCAGTTGGCGGCTCCTGATTCTGATGGCTGCGGCCGATGCGCAGCCCTTTTTTACACAGAAGTTTCTGGCCGAGCTGGAGCCCCACTCCGGCTTCCGCTTCGGCTTCCAGCGCAAACGCAAAGAGAAGTTGGCCGGTCGGCAGTCGCTCTACGCGCCGCTCTTCGATGCCTTCCAGGAAGACGCGCCAGGGGCTTTGTCTGTGCCGATGGCTCTCTGTGAACCGTGGACAGAGAGCAGCCAGTTGCTCCGCGCCGTGGACGCAACGGCTATGAGCCCCGCGCTTCAGCGTGGGGTGGGCGTGACCAATCATTCATTCGGAGTCCCGGAGGGACGGTGCTCATGCTCCGCGCCCGTCTAATGTTTATGCAGGGGAATTGCATTTGGATTTGTGAAGAGAGATGACCGATCAGATTTTGGAAAAGATGGATTCAAAAGGGCTTTGTAACAGGGCACGACACTTCAAACCGCCCTCAAGGTGAACGAAACAAATAACTTGCTGAATGTCCT
>CAZYCV010000167.1:0-5438 GCA_964645305.1 uncultured Occallatibacter sp.
CACATCGCAAGACTGCATACCAAGCAATCTCATGATCTGTTCCGAATTCACATCGTAGCCCGCCGCGCGCAGATGCGCAAAAGCCATGCGCCATGGTTCTTTGATGGCTTTTTCGCCTCCGGGCATGGGGACGTATTCGAGGTGCGCGAAGCGCTCGAAGCTGCCGGGTTTTGGGATCAGCACTTCGCCACCCCAAATTTTTCCATCGGTTCCGTAGCCGGTGCCGTCGAGGGCGAGGCCGATGACCGGGCCGGTGAGCGCGTGTTCGGCGATGCAGCCGGCGATGTGCGCATGATGGTGCTGCACGGCGATGAGCGGAAGATTGCGCTCGGTGGCCCATTCTTTGGCCCATGCGGTGGAGAGATAGCCGGGATGGAGATCGTGAACGACGGCTTGCGGGTTGATCTCGAAGGTGCGCATCAGGTGATCGAGCGACTCGCGGAAGAAGTCAAGGCCGGTGAGATTTTCGAGGTCACCCATGTGCTGGCTCTGATAGGCGAAGCGACCGCGGGCGAGGGTGAAGACATTTTTCAGATGGCCGCCGACGGCGAGCAGCGGCGGGGCGTCGAGAGGCAGCGGCACACCGAGCGGGACATAACCGCGCGCGCGACGCAGCAGTTGCGGAGCGCCGTCTACGATGGCGGCAACCGAATCATCGCAGCGCTGAAGGATTTCGCGATTGTGCATGAGGAAGGCGTCGGCGATTTGACCAAGGCGGGCGCGGGCTTCGTCGTTGTCGATGGCGATGGGTTCTTCGCTGAGGTTGGCGGAGGTCATGACCAAGGCTTGGAGGTAGGTGGAATGGGTGGGATTCCTGGTATCCCACCCATTCCGCAAAGAG
The DNA here is from genome assembly GCA_964645305.1 of uncultured Occallatibacter sp. Classification (GTDB taxonomy): domain Bacteria; phylum Acidobacteriota; class Terriglobia; order Terriglobales; family Acidobacteriaceae; genus Telmatobacter. Next base: position 842 of record CAZYCV010000167.1, read on the forward strand.
CGCGGAATGGATGGAGCACCCGGCTGTTGGGAGGTGGGATGGATAGGGTTCCTGGTATCCCACCCATTCCGCAAAGAGCGCGGAATGGATGGGGCACGGGTTGGTAAGGGCGCGCCTGCGAAGAGCAGATGCTGGAGGGGTGCGTAGGGGAGGAAGATGCCCAGCCAGGGAATGCCGGGCGCTACGGCTTCGGCGATGTTATCCCAGATCCCAAAATCGGGATCTGGGGCACCCATTACGGCTTCGGCGATTCCTTCCCCGGTCCCAAAATCGGGACCGGGGGCACCCAGAGTGTTTGTGATGCTGGAATGGTTACGGCGGCGGGCAAGAACGATGGGGCGGGCTGGCGTGGTGAGGAGGGCTTCTTCCTCGGCGGTGAGCACGCAGAGTTGGCGCGCGGCATCGAGGTCGCGGACCATCACGGCGAGGGGCTTTCCATAGCGGTGCTTGCGCTGGCGGAGGCGGTTTACCGCTTCCTGATTAGTGGCGTCGACGGCGAGGTGAAAGCCGCCGATGCCTTTGATGGCTACGATCTGGCCGTCGAGCAGGAGCTGTATGGCTTGAGTAATCGGGTCGTCCTGGATGGCGGGCAGGCTTTGCGCATCTCCAATGGAAGATTGCCGCGCGGCTGAGACGGTGTTTAACAAAGGCAGCGAGTTCGCTTCCGCTTCGCGGAAATCGCGAGTTAGCGGGTTCGCTTCGGCTTTGTGGTGATCGCGAGTTAGCGGGTTCGCTTCGGCTTTGCGGAAATCGCGAGTTGGCGGGTTCGCGTTTGGTTCATTGTGCTTTGGAACTGGCAAGTTGGCGGTGCTATTCACGCGGGAGACATTCGCAACTTCCAGCCAGACGCGCGGACCACAGATCGAGCAGGCATTGGGCTGTGCGTGGAAGCGGCGGTTGAGCGGATCGTCGTACTCTGCCTGGCAGGCGGGGCACATGGGAAAGGCGGCCATGGAGGTCTGCGGGCGGTCGTAGGGAATGCGGCGGGTGATGGTGAAGCGCGGTCCGCAGTTGGTGCAGTTGAGAAAGGGATAGCGGTAGCGGCGGTCGGCGGGGTTCATCAGTTCGCGCAGGCAATCGGGGCAGGTGGCGGCATCGGCCGGGATGCCGGTGGTGACAGCGCCTGCGGATTGACTGGTGATGATTTGAAAGTCTGGGTTGCCGGTTGCCGGCATGGACTGGATTGAGATGGAGTCAATGCGCGCCAGCGGCGGCAGTTGAGTGCGCAGGCGAGCAAGAAAGGCATCGAGGCGCTCCGGTGGGCCTTCAATCTGGATGGTCACCCCATTTGTGTCGTTGCCGACAAAGCCGCAGAGGCCCTCGTCCAGCGCCAGACGGTAGACAAAGGGGCGGAAGCCCACGCCCTGCACAACACCCTGAACTTGTACGGCGCGGCGCTCGCGGATTGGCGGGGAGTCATTCATCTGGTACAAGATTCTCACGAAAGACGCGCATTGCGCATCTGGCGAGAGTTATGCTGTTAGAGAAAGGCACGGAGATTCAACATGATACAGGGCAGAATTTGGAGCGCGGGAGTTTGTTTGGCGGTTTTGATGATGGGGGTACCTGCTTGGGGGCAGCAAACGAATGCTGCGCCGGCAGCCCAGCAACCTGATGCGGCAGCGCCGAAGCCGCTGGACCAGGAAGCGTTGATTCGCATGATTGACGCGGCGGTTCATGCGCGGACGGATGGGATTGAGGGCTACCTGGTGACGGAGCATTATGCCGTCTTCCGGGGCGGCGACGAAGAGCATCCGGCGGCGGAGATGACGGTGAAGACGATCTACCGGAAGTCCACCGGCAAGACCTACATCATCCAGGCGGAGAGCGGCTCGGAGATTCTGCGCAAGCTGGTGCTGCGCGAGATTCTGGACAATGAGAAGCACATCAATCTACCCGAAAACCGCGAGGCCTCATGGATCACCTCGGCCAATTATTTGATGATGATGAGGCCGGGGGGCGTGCAGCGGCTGGATGGCCGGGATTGCTACGTGCTGGAGATTTCGCCCAAGCGGAAGGCGCCCAATTTGATCGATGGCACGCTGTGGGTGGACGCCAAAGACGGTTCGATTATCCAGATTGAAGGGATAGCCTCCAAGAGCGTCTCGGTCTTCAGCGGCCCCACGCAGATGATGCGGCAGTACGCCGGCATGGACGGCTATGCGATGGCGACCCATGCACGCGCGGTGGCCGACAGCACGCTCTTTGGGCGGACGGTGATCAAGATCGACTACCTGAATTATGGGATTCAGCTCGCTCCTGCTCATTGAGCAGCCTGATTGGGCGGGCGTGAGAAAAGGCACGCGTCAAGGCAAATATCCAGAGATGCCTCTCGCCATGGCTGAAATCATGTTGATTCTACGGGCTTTGCCGTCACGGCGGAGGCCGTGCACAGAGGCGTTTGAGAGGCCTGAAGAGGGCTTTGCAAACGCCTCTTTTAACAAGAGTCTAAAAAAAGGCAAATTAAACTCTATGCAGTGACCGGTATCACGGTCAAATTGTCGTCCCACATCCTAAACTCACGTTGACGAAAGCGGAGCAAGAAGTCTGCACGTTGTTTGCATCCGCTCTCTGGTTTGGGAGGTATCTGTGCCAGCATTCACTCCGCCGCCGCTGCCAAGTGACGATAAACGATGGAAGATCGTGAACGGCACCATGCGTAAGAATGGCTTTGCCCGTCACGCGCTGATTGAGACGCTCCACACCGTACAGTCCGCCTTTGGCTACCTGGATGACGAATCGATCCAGTTTGTGGCGCGCTCTTTGCGCGTGCCGCTGAGCCAGGCCTATGGCGTGGTGACCTTTTACCACTACTTCAGTTTGAAGCCGCCGGGCAAGCACACCTTGACCATCTGCGCAGGAACGGCCTGCTACATCAAGGGCGCGAACAAGTTGATTGCCGCGGCCGAGGAGAAGCTGGGCATCAGCCAAGGGCAGATGACGCCGGACGGCTTGGTCAGCCTGATGACGGCCCGTTGCGTGGGCGCATGCAGCCGCGCGCCCGTGGTGCTCTTTGATGGCACGGTGGCGGGCGAGACGCCCGCTGAGCGGGTAATCGAGCAACTGGAAAGGTGGGCGGTGGAATGACGATTGAAGAGCTGGAACAAATAGCCAAGAGCGTCGCCGCAGAGAACGCGAGTTACGACTATGAGGTGGATGTCTGCATGGACCTGGCCTGTATGAGCCAGGGCGCGAACCTCCTGCGGGATGAGTTGGAAAAGGCCGCCAGCGCGGCCAGCAAGAGTATTCTGGTCCGCCGCACCGGTTGCATGGGCCCTTGTTCATCGGGGCCGCTGGTGCGCGTTGAACCTGATAATCATTTGTACCATCATGTGAAGGCCGAGAATGCCGAGGAGATTGTCACCCACCTGGGCGGCGAGCCTGTTCCAGAGCTGCAATGCGACCTGAACGATCACTTTGACAAGCAGGTTCGTGTGGTGCTGGAAAATGCCGGCCACATTGACCCGGAAAAGATTGACGATTACATCGGCCGCGAGGGCTACAAGGCGCTGCTGACGGCGCTGACCGAGATGACGCCCAACGGCGTGATTCATCGCATCTCCGAGAGCGGCCTGCGCGGGCGCGGCGGCGGCGGCTATCCCACCGGATTGAAGTGGGGCACCGTGGCCAAGGCTCCGGGCGATTTGAAGTACGTGGTCTGCAACGGCGACGAAGGCGACCCCGGCGCGTTCATGGACCGCAGCGTGATGGAAGGCGATCCGCATCGGGTCATCGAGGGCATGGCTTTGGCCGCATACGCGGTGGGCGCCAGCAAGGGCTTCATCTATGTGCGCGCCGAGTATCCGGTGGCTGTATCGCGGCTGACCCTGGCGATCCGCGACGCACGGCGGCGGGGCTTGTTGGGCAACAGCATCTGCAACACACCCTTCAGCTTTGATATTGAGATTCGCCTGGGCGCGGGCGCCTTTGTTTGCGGCGAGGAGACGGCGCTGATCGCCTCCATCGAGGGACGGCGCGGCTCACCCAAGACGCGGCCTCCGTATCCTGCCGTCAGCGGCTTGTGGGGCAAGCCGACGCTGCTCAATAACGTGGAGACCTACGCCAACATTGCGCCCATCATACGCAATGGCGGCAAGTGGTTTGCCCGCATGGGCTCGGAACGGAGCAAGGGCACCAAGGTCTTTGCGCTGACCGGCAAAATCACCCACACCGGCCTGGTGGAAGTGCCGATGGGCATCAAGCTGCGCGAGATTATCGAGGGGATCGGCGGCGGCGTGCCGGCCGGGCATACCTTCAAGGCAGTGCAGACCGGCGGACCCTCCGGCGGTTGCATTCCGGCCGAGATGCTGGATCTGGGCGTCAGCTACGACGCGCTGATGAAAGTCGGCTCGATCATGGGTTCGGGCGGCATGATCGTGATGGACGACACCTCCTGCATGGTCAACGTGGCCAAATACTTCGTGGATTTCTGCCGCTCCGAGTCCTGTGGCAAGTGCATCCCCTGCCGCGCGGGCACGGCGCAGATGTACACGCTTCTGACCCGCATCTGCGAGGGGCATGGAACCATCAATGATCTGGATTTGCTGATCAGCCTCTGCGAGACGATCAAGGAGACCAGCCTTTGCGGCCTGGGGCA
>CAZYCV010000168.1:0-5408 GCA_964645305.1 uncultured Occallatibacter sp.
TTTTGCAGACCTCTCCCTTACCACTTGGGTACCGCGCCTTGGCAGGGCTGCCTGAATAATCTACGCTCCATGCCGCCGTAGCCAACCCGGCCAGGGCCGGAGGGCGGAATGGAGCGGGAGACGAGATTTGAACTCGCGACCCTTGCCTTGGCAAGGCAATGCTCTACCACTGAGCTACTCCCGCTTGCTGCAAGATTGAGTATACCGGCAGAGGGCAAATCCGGTCAAACTTCCTCTTCCGCGCGTGACGGCACCCTCCCATTTCCCTTCTCCTCGCGCACAATCTCGCCGTCGCGCATATATAGAATTCGCCCGGCAATCGAGGCCGCATCAGGATTATGTGTAATCATCAGAGTCGTTTGGCCGAGCTCACGGTTTGAACGCACCAGCATGGAGAGCACCGCGTCCGAGCTTTTGGTGTCCAGGTTGCCGGTTGGTTCGTCGGCCAGCACAATCGCCGGACGGCAGATCAGCGCGCGCGCAATGGCCACGCGCTGCTGTTCGCCGCCGCTCAACTCACTCGGACGGTGCTGCAGGCGGCCTTTGATCGACAGCAGGTCACTGAGATGGTCCAGGTATGCGCGGTCCAGCGGTTGCCCATTTTCTCCTTTGGCGCGACCGCTTACCGTATAGGCAATCTCGATATTGCCCATCGCCGAGAGTGTCGGCAGCAGGTTGAATTTTTGGAAGACAAAGCCGATGCGGTGCTTGCGCAGCCGGGTTCGCTCGCCGTCCGTAAGTTGCGCAAAATCCACTCCGTCAATCACCACGCGGCCTTCAGTGGCCTGCGTAAGACCGCCCAGCAGGTAAAAAAGCGTGGACTTGCCGGAACCGGAAGGCCCGACGATTGCGACAAATTCTCCCGGCTCAACGGAAAGCGAGACTTTGCGCACCGCAGTGACCTGAAGTCGACCGGCGGCATAGACCTTGGTCAGGCCTTCAGCGAGAATGATCGGCGAAGATATTTTGGGCTGCACAGTTGCAATTGTAAATTGCTGCGCCGCCCCTCTGGCTGAAGTGATTGAACAGAACCACCTTGCCGTCGCCGGATGCAAGCCTCGGAAAGTTCAGCAAACTATTTTGAGCTACGTATGCGAGGAGGCGTACAATCACGCCCAAGGCGCAAAAAGTGTATGCGCGAGTTGTTCATGAAGGGGTCGCGAATGCGTAAGAGAGTTGGCGTTCAACTGCTGGCATTGGTATTTTTCACTTTTGTTCCGTGCGCATTCGGTCAGGCGGCGGCTTCGCCTGTGGCAGAGACCGGAGCCAAAAACAAAGAGGCTACCCTAAGCCTGAATGTGGAAGAGGTGTCCATTGACCTGGTGGTGCACGACAAACAGCACCACTCGATTCTGGATCTCAAGCCGAGCGATCTCTCGATTGTGGATAACGGCACGCCGGTCAAGCTGAACAATCTGCGTCTGGTCTCCGGGGAGGCGGCCAAGGGGCAGTTGATCACCTTTGTCTTTGATCCAATGAAGGACGCGGCGGCGCACAACGCGGCCGATATTGCCAACAAGATTATCGCCATGCTGCCCAAGAAGGGTTTCCAGGGATCGGTGTACCTGGCGGGCAGCCGTTTGTACTTGGTGCAGGGCTTCACTGGGGACTCCAAAGCTCTGAGCGATGCCGTTGAAGTGGCTACCCAGGAGAGCGCAAAGCAGCAAAATAAAGTTGTGACCGCTGCGGAAACGAATTTGCTGGCGGTGGTGAAGGTGGGTGTGGATTCGACGGGCAGAATGATCAGCGCCCGGGATCGGGCTCTGGCCCAGGTGCAATTGGACTCGATGGAGGGTTCGCAGCGCATTGTGCAGGAGCAACATACCCTGCCTTCGCTGGCTGGACTGCTGGCTTTGGCGCGCGCGGAGCAGGAGCCGGATGAGCGCAAGACCATCATTTACTTTTCGCTCAACGGCCAACTGAATCAGGACGCCGGTGCCATGGTGAAGACGATTCTGGATGCGGCTCAGCGGGCTGATGTCAACATCTATACAGTGGACATGACCGGCATAGGGGCGGCTGCCCACGATCAATTGATGACCATGGGCGCCATGGGGCCGATCGCGGGCCACAATCCGGAGGCACCAACCACCTCGCCGATGGTAGGGTTGCTGACCGGGGTACAGGCTCTACAGGCGCCAAAAGTCCAACCCTCGGACCCGCTTGGGGCGGGCGGGGGGATCATGATTGCCACCAATACGGAGGCCATGGAAGAACAGGGGATTGGCGATGGGCTGGCCAATTCAAGCCCACTCGCCGGGCTGACGGCGCTTACAGGCGGTGCCTATATTGATGGGCAGGGCAGCGTAAAGAAGCCGCTGGAGCAGATGCTTCAAGATATGACGACCTACTATCAGGCGTCGTATGTTCCGCCGATGCAGGAATACGATGGCGGCTTCCGGCCCATCACCGTTAAATCGCTGCGCAAAGGGGTCTTTGTTCATGCCAAGGCTGGATACTTTGCCCTGGCTTCAGGAGGGGGCTTTGGCATTCGGCCCTTCGAGACGCCGCTGATGAAGATTCTGTCGGAAGTGCAGTTGCCCACGGACCTGAACTTCAAGGCGGCGGTGCTGCGGCTGGGAGAGATGGCGAACGGCAATACCAATTCGCTGGTCGTCGAGTTGCCGCTCTCAGGAGTCGAGATGCGCGAGGATACGGCCAACCAGCAGTACGCTGCCCATGTCTCGATCGTCGCCCAGATCAAGGATCAGTACGGCACGGTGGTGGATCACTTCGCCGAAGACCTTCCGCGCCAGGGCGCTTTGAATACGCTCCAGGACGCGAAGGCGGAGTATGTAACCCTTCAGTGGCCGTTTATCGCCATTCCGGGCGACTATACGTTAGAGGCTGCGGTGTTGGACCGCAATAGCGGTTCGGCTGGCGCGCAACGCGTACCCTTCAAGATCCTGGAGCCACCGAATGGGCCGGCGCTGAGCGATGCAGTGCTGGTGCGCAAGATGAGCAGGCGCACCGCCGCGACGGACCAGCAAGAGCCGCTGCTTTATGAAGCAGCCAAGGTGACGCCAAATCTCTCCGGCAAAGTTGAACTGGACGAGGATTCTGTTCTGCTCTTCTTTGTGCTGCATCCTGATCCAAAAATCTCCGAGGTGCCCAAGTTGGAGATGGAGATTCTGCGCGATGGAAGTCATGCAGGGCACGCTCCGCTCAACTACAAGCCGGGAACGGGAGCGATACCGTTCCTGGCCGTTCTTCAAGCCAAAACTCTCAAGCCAGGGCTTTACGACATCACCGCGCGCCTGACGCAAGGAGGCAAGAAGGCGGAGAGCACGATCTCATTCAACATTCCGGCCGACAAGACGCCAGGCGTGGCGCTGGCGGAAGGGGACGCCGCGCTGCGCGAGGAGCTGCAACCGCGCAAGAGCCGGCAATTGGCCTTCACGGTTCCAGAGACGCCACTGGAGCCTCCCTCCTGGCAGGAGTTCGACAGCATCCTGGCCGACGCGGGCCAGCACGCGCTCGCCTACCGCGATTCGCTGCCTGACTTTCTCTGCGTCAAGGTGACGGATCGCTCCGTGGACGCGAAAAACAGCAACGATTGGAAGCACAAGGATTCCATCACCGAGGGCCTGCGCTATCACGAGAAGACGGAGGAGTGGACGCCGTTGCAGGTGGATGGCAAGTCCGCCGCCGGCAAGGTGGAAGGGACATCGCAATCAGATGGCGAGTTCGGAGAAGTTCTCAAGGCGATCTTTGAGCCATCCTCCAAGGCCGACTTCAAGTGGAAGGAGACCCAAATGCTCGGCAAAGAGACGATCCACGTCTTCAACTATAAGGTTGGAGTCGAGAACTCGGATTATCTGGCCGAGGGCGCGAAGGGCGCCAAGGTGAAGGTGGGCTTTTACGGGCAGGTTTTCATTGACGCCACGACCCATAACGTTCGCCGCGTAACGCTTACCATCAGCAATCTGGGCAAAGACCCCGCGGTTCGTCCGGCGACTCTAACGGTGGACTACGATACTGTGGCCATTGGCGGCCAGAGTTATCTGCTGCCGGTTGCAGAAGAGGTGCGCCTGAAGACCGGCGAACACGCGACGACCATGAGGCAGATGGAATTTCGAGATTACAAGCCCTACGGAACCAACGTGACAATCACGGAAGAGAATGGGGCAGGAAAACCGTGAAGAGCGGCGGCGTGTGGCCCGCAATTTTATAAAAAAACGGGTGCCACACATTTCGATTTTGAGATGTGGAAGCCAACCTACTGAGCCCGCTCGAAGGTGAGCGAAGCTGAGTTAATGCAATAGCGCAGACCAGTAGGCCGAGGTCCGTCCGGAAAGACGTGGCCCAAATGGCCACCGCAGTTGGCGCAGGTTACCTCAACTCGCCGCATCCCAAAGCTGAAATCCTCGACTTCGGTGATTGCTTGTGCGTCGGCAGGCAGCATGAAACTGGGCCAGCCGCAGCCGGAGTCAAACTTTGCTCCGCTTAAAAACAACAGCGCCCCGCACCCAGCGCAATGGTAGTTGCCCGTCTCGTGGTTCTCGGTGAGCGCCCCGGTAAACGGGTGCTCGGTGGCCTTTTGGCGCAGGATGCGGTACTGCTCTGGGGTGAGCAATGCGCGCCAATCCGCCTCACTCCGCACAATTTTCTCCGGCCCTTCGCTCAAAGCAACCTCCGCCAGATTTCTCTGATTGGATGCTTTCAGCAGAAGAAAGGAATCATCTGGCTGGCTATCAGATCTCTGCCACCAACTCGATCTCAACCAGCACATCTTTGGGCAGGCGGGCAACTTCAACGGTGCTGCGGGCAGGCAACGGCGAATCTTCTTGCAGCGCAAAGTAGCCGCCATAGACCGCGTTCATGGCTGCGAAATCGTTCATATTCTTCAGGAAGACCGTCGTCTTGACCACGTTTGCAAGACTCGTTCCGCCCTCTTCCAAAATCGCTTTCAAGTTTTCAAATACCCGTCGGGTCTGCTCGGTAATTCCACCGGTTACCACTTGCTGGGTGGCAGGGTCTACTCCGACCTGCCCAGCGGTAAAGAGCAGGTTTCCTACCCGCACGGCTTGAGAGTACGGGCCGATGGCTGCGGGAGCTTTGTCGGTTGCGATAGTTTGTTTGCTCATGGCTTGATTGTAATGGCCCAGCATCGTTTTCACAGGTTGCGGAAAAGGGCTGAAGTTGGGTGAAAATTTAGAAAAACAGCCCGCAGGGGCTAAAGCCCTGTTGATTTTTTGGGCGTTATCGGCACGACTAAGAGCTTATCCGTACATTGAGGTATTCTCTTTCTGGTTTCAAGCCTGTTTGGACTGAGCGATGGCTCAAGCCTATATCTGTAACGTTTGAGATTCAACGTGGACCGGGAGGTCCACGTTACAGCCGGTCTGGAGACCGGCGCTACAATTTACGGATAAGTGCTGAAGTCGTGCCCTTGTTACACCCCCCAA
>CAZYCV010000169.1:0-5323 GCA_964645305.1 uncultured Occallatibacter sp.
CGCATCCGGCTGCGAATCTCCGGCAGCATATTCAAATCCGCAACGTAAGGATTGCAGCCGTTCGGATGATACTTGTTGGGATTGTGAATCACGCCATACATATTCTTGAGTGCAATGGTCACGCCCGCGCCGTCGTGATCTTTCAGCACAGGAAGATTGATGAGCACATCGGTCCGTTGTGTCAGAATCTTCGAGAATCGGCTACCCACGCTGCCATACGCGGAAAGTTCATCTTCGTAGCCCATGCGGTCCGTGCCATAACACTGCACGCGGTCGCCTCCGATGGCCAGAGAAAAGCCGGCGCGCTCTAGCTCCGCGCTATCGCGGTCCCAGATGACAATGTCGCTCGACTTGATTCCGGCCTGCTGCAAGCGCTCACAGAGAGCCTCGACCAGTTGCACATTGGTGGAGATTCCACGGCCGCCCAGCGTGTTGACCTTCAAGCTGACACGCTCTCCGGGATGAACAATTTTCTTCCAAGCATCGAGCGAATTCTCACGGTTGAAGAGCGCCAGCATGGCGCGATCGAGCAGCGTCCGCATCCGCTGCGCATCGACCGTAAAGCCACTACCGCGCAGCAACTCATCGCGCGCCACCACGACTCTTGACTTAGCGCCCGCCGCGCCAACTTCCGCCGCCATAGGCTGCGCTGCCAGCGCGCCTCCCGCGCACAAAAAAGCAGCCCCAGAGAGAGTTCCCTTCAGGAAATCCCGGCGGCTACCGTTGCGCGCTGCGCTCATCTGCGTCCCCCTTTACCTAGCGGGTAGTATCGCTCTAATCAACATCTACGGCAACTGCCAAAATGCGGCTGTGATGGCTGGCACGTGTTCCGCCCGGAACTGGCCGCTTCCCCGGCTTGCAAAACTGTACAAAAGCATTGAAAATCAATAGATTAAGCAGCTCACTTCCATCAGCCCATGCGCCAGCTCGAAACAAATCTGATCGATCAGTCTCCAGCCTGCCGCCGCTGGAGCTTGCGCGACTTGCTTGCCGCTGCCACGCTCTTTTTGGCCAGCGCTGCGGTTGTGCTCTGGCAGAACGCGCATCTCTGCGTTCTCTGGGATGCCAGTTACACACTGGATACCAGCTTTCGCATTGCACTTGGCCAGATGCCTTACCGCGATTTCCCGCTGGTTCATTCGCCGCTCACATTTCTCATTCAAGCCGCGATCATGCGCCTCACCGGGCGCGTCTTTTTTCATCACGTTCTCTACGGGGCAATCGTCAACGGATTGGCAACAGTGCTTGCGTGGCGCATCGTTCTGCGCACGCTCCGAGGCCACCTGCGTGCTGCGTGGAGTGTTTCGCTGCTGCTCGCCGCGCCGCTTGTTCCGTTGGGCGTTTACAGCGTTTTACCCTTTCCTTCCTACGATTGCGACACCGCCTTTTCGATCCTTATTGTCATTCTTCTTTTGCAACGTCTGCCGCAGAAGTATGAGGCCCCATCGAGTTCCGGTTTGCACTTTTTTCTGACGGGCATGGTGCTTCCGCTGCCGCTTTTTTTCAAGCAGAATATCGGCCTGCCGTTTCTTGCTGCCGCATCTGGTTTGATCCTTTTGCTGATAGTTGCGCAACGGTTGCGCCGCAAATTCACACCGCACACAGCCCCAGCAAATTTGGTTGCACTTTTGATCGGCACATTCGCCACAATTAGCGCGGCAATTCTTCTGCTGCACTTCACCGCCGGCGTGCGCAACTACCTGCATTGGACGATTCAATTCGCAGCGGAGCGCCGGTTGCCTGGACTGCCATCGATGCTCGAAATCTATGCGGAGCCATCGCTGCTTTGGTGGTTGCCGTGCGTTGCCGCGGCACTTGTGATTCTGCGCATCCATTGTTCCAGAAGTTGGGTGCCCTATTCCTTTCGTGTTCTTTGCGAAATGGGTGGGAAACAAGGAAATCATTTCCGCTCCGCATGCGCGCTGCTCCTGCTTGCCGCGCCGTTTCTCTGGACGCTCGTCAGCCTCGCGCTCTCTAGCGACTCCGAAGACCGCGCCGCCACGCTGCTCGCCCTGTGGCCGCTGCTGCTAATCCTCTCCGCGGCGCTCTCGCTGTGGAATCTCTGCCGCCGCCCCGGCCTTCGTGCTTGCATTCCTATCCTCATCCTGACTGCCATGCAAGGCACCTTTCTCTCGCAGCAGTTGTGGGGTTCAACCTACGCCATCTGGCCGCTGCTGATGCTGCTCGTCGCCGAGCTAATTGCCTTTCTGGCGACTATCGAAAGCACCTTGGCCGTTCCGCGGAGACTCTTCCTTGCGCCATCCCTGGCTGCCATCATCGCGGTCACACTGCTTGTCTGCGGCAGCCTTTACACGGCCAGCGAGGAGCGTCTCTCCTATGCGCAATTCAGCGATGGACCTGCTCTGCGCTCCATGCTTCCCGCGCTCAAAGGAATGTCCGTCACCGGCCCTTATCTGCCGGAGTTTGAAGAGCTATTAGATTTTTCCGTCAAAGAAATTCCAATTTCCGACGGGATCATTCTGATTCCCGGCGAGGATCCCTTTTACTTCGCCACCGGCCGCACGCCGCAGTTTCCCGTTCTGCTCTTTGACAACGCCACCGACCCGCTCTCCTCACCCGCGCGGTTGGTCGCCGAGGCCGAGCGCCGCAAGATTCGCTGGCTGATCGTCAAGCGCAATTTACAGATCAAGGAAGACGTAACTCCGCAGCGCGAGGCAACGCTACAGGCGCTCCACAAGATATTCTTGCCCTATCGCAAGCTCGCCGCCTATGACGTTTACCGCCGGCCGTAGCCGCATTGAACTGCTACCGAGACCACCGAGCCGTGGTAAGTTAGGATTAAATTGCTGCTTGAATCACGAAAGGATGATGAGATGGAATTCAGCTACAGGATTAGCGAAGCCGAATATTTGAGTGCGGCGAAACTCAAAAATAAGGGTAATCTTCACCTTAGACACATCCGGAAATCCATTTTTTTCTGGATTTCTATCGTCATATGTTTCTTGATTTTTTTCACATTTTTTCAGCACAGCCAGCAACAACCTCCTATAGCTGAAGACGCAGCAATTCAGGCTGTGGCACCTGGTCAGACAATCAATTTAATCCTTACCAACCTTTTACCTATTGTTGCTGTTTTGGGGGCATTTTCCTTTTTTATTTTCAAATGGATGCCAATGCAATTATGCCGCTTATACAAAAAAGATCCTTTGATGCAAGGGCAATTCACAATTAACATCTCTCAGGAGTCGATTGAAATCCAGAATACGGCTGGATCATTTTCCAAAACCGGTTGGAATATCTTTGATTACTGGCGCGAAGGCAAGAATTTGATCATGCTGGCGTTTCACACGGGTACGTTTTTTTTGATTAGCACGGCAGAACTCTCCGAATCCCAACGTGACGAGTTGCGTCGCATTCTCACCGCAGCCCTCCCTAAGAAGTGAACTTCTTGCCATGAACATTAACTCAATCGCTTGGAAAATTTGCGCAAGCAGCACGCTATGCCCTTGACGATATATGTAAATAGTGACATAGTAAATGCATGGCGTGGGAGATCGAATTCACGGACGAGTTCAGCGAGTGGTGGGATGGATTGACAGCGGACGAGCAAAAAAGCATCGCGCGCTATGTTGGCCTGCTCGAACAAGCTGGTCCTGATCTTTGCCGCCCCTATGCTGATACGATTCGCGGTTCGCGTGTGTCTAATCTGCGCGAATTGCGGGTGCAGCATGAAGGCCGTCCGTACCGTGTGCTTTACGTATTTGATCCACGGCGAACAGGTATTTTGCTCATCGGCGGCGATAAGACCGGCAATCCACGCTGGTATGACGAGTACATTCCCAAGGCAGAATCTCTCTATGAGCAACATCTCAGAGAGATCAAAAAGCAGTAATCGAGAGGTGAAGCGATGGCACGGAATTTTAGAGAGCTTAAAGCGAAGATGGCCCCGGAAGCACGAGCGGAGGTTGATGCCTGGGTCCAGCAGGAGATGAAGCAGATGCCGCTGAATCAGCTCCGTAACGCCCGCGCAATGACCCAAACGCGCCTGGCCGAGTTGCTGGAGATGGACCAGGGAAACGTCTCCCGTCTGGAGCAGCGCACCGACATGTACCTGAGCACGCTGCGCAGCTACATTGAGGCGATGGGCGGGGTGCTGGAGATTCGCGCCCTCTTCCCGGAGGGGGATGTGCGCATCGACCTGATGAACAAACTGTCGGCTTGAGGCAAACGGCTTGATTTCATGCGACAAGTCTGGCCCCTCATCCGTCTTTATGCCGGGGATGATAGATTTGTCTTTCATGGAGTGACGGGACGACCGACAAAATGAACACATTGATCGCCGAGGGGATCGGCAAGACGTACAAGGGACGGCAGGTGGTTCGCGGGGTTGATTTGAAGATCTCGCGTGGCGAAGTGGTTGGCCTGCTGGGGCCAAACGGCGCCGGTAAAACGACCAGCTTTTACATGATCGTAGGGCTGGTGCAGCCGGATGGCGGGCGGGTGCTGGTGGATGAAACCGACATTACCCAGACCCCCATGTACTTGAGGGCGCGCAACTTCGGCATCAGCTACCTGCCGCAGGAACCATCCGTCTTCCGCAAGCTGACGGTGGAGGAAAATATCCTGGCCGTGCTGGAGGCGCAGCCTCTGGGCAATCGTGAGCGAAAGGTGCGGACTGAAAAGCTGATTCATCAGTTGAATCTAGGCCACATCCGGACGACGCGCGGCTATGCGCTTTCAGGCGGCGAGCGGCGGCGCGTCGAGATTGCCCGCTCGCTCTGCATTCAGCCCAACTTCATTCTGCTGGACGAACCCTTCAGCGGCATTGACCCGATTGCCGTTCTTGAGCTACAAAAAATCATCTTCGATCTGAAGGCCAGCGGCATCGGCGTGCTGATCACCGACCATAATGTGAGAGAGACCTTGAGCGTCACCGACCGGGCTTATATCATCGCCGAAGGGAGGATCTTCCGCACTGGCACGCCGCACGAGCTGGGCAACGATGTGGAGGTGCGCCGGGTCTACCTGGGCGAGGGATTTACGATGGGGTGAAGGACATCAGGCAATAGGAAAGAGGATTTGGCGGTTTCGTCAACCCCAGAGGTTCTAAAAGCTGTGCAAAACAGACAGCATCGAGATTTGCGAAAATGGAGCCGCCCATTCCGGGATGATTGAGACGGCAAAGGTCAGAATTTCCTTACGCAATTGTCTTGCCAAAGTACACTAACGTTGAGTCGAATCGGGAACGAGTTCATCTTATGGCGCTACTGCAACCCAAATTGAGTCTGAAGGTATCGCAGCGCCAGATCCTGACACCGGGTCTGATGCAGATGGTGAGCGTGCTGGCGCTCAACAAGCTCGA
>CAZYCV010000170.1:0-5322 GCA_964645305.1 uncultured Occallatibacter sp.
ATACGCCCTATGTCATTGATTCTTTACTACGTTATTCGTTTTTCAGGATCGACTGATTTAGATGTACGTAATTTGCGCGTTCGGCTTTGAAGTTTTCACCTAAGAGCCGAACGCGTCGAGGTCTGTACTTTCCCTGTTACTCCGCCACTCCATTGTTGACCTGCGCACAATCCATGCGCAGCCTGCCGTTGTCGTTGAAGATCAGGCCGTTGAAGCGAAGCACGCTACCTACTGCGATGTGATCGGTGTTGAGTTGCTGCGTGTTGCTATCCGCGTATACCACGACGCTGCTTGGATTGGTCAGCAGAGTGGTTTGACCCGGCAGTACAGCGAGATCAGGAAACAGATCATAGGGAGCAAGCGTAACGGTGTATGTCGTAAAGCCCCCGCTGCTGGAGACCGCGTTCACGGTCCCATTGATCGTCTGAGGCAAGAGCGTGATCGTCGTGATCGGTACATAGATGGGAAATTGAGAAAACTTTGCCGCATGAGTCGTGATGAAAACATTCTGGCCATTCACCATATTGCTTTCATTGAAGCTGGCGGTGAAGGGTAGGGCTTTCTGGTTGGCAAGCTGGCCTGAGGTTTGGAAGACGGCATTGCCGAAGCTGAATGGGCTAGACACATTCAAGCCATTTTGAAGAGGCCCCTGATAATCATCCACGGCGACATTCAAGATCGGCTCCGAAGCGACCACCTCATCCAGGAGCCCATCTGCGATGGTCAAACCGGACGCGTTTGTGTCATAGACAGCAACCCGCGTTGCTTGTAGAGTGCCATCCTGCTGAATCGCTACGTCCATATCCACGGGTTGACCCGGGACAAGCTGAGAAGCGCCCGTAACTCCCTGGAATGTGGTGCTGCCGCCGATGTTGACCTGCCACGTGATGCTGCCTGAGATTTGCTGCCCGGTTGGACCATACGCCGAGGTCGCGCTGAAGCTGGTTCCACCCGCAGCGACCGTGCCGATCAAACCATGAAGGCCAGTTGCCAAGCCGTTGGCGCTGTTGGTGGGTTGTTCCGCGATGGTCATGGGAGTCAGACTGAATGTCGGCGTGATTGCAGCCTGACCTAATGTGTCGGATACGCAACTGAAGGATGAGATGGATTTGGAAAACTGCAAGTCCAGTACCAGTCCCATGCTGGAACCGGTCACTTTGATGGGCCCAGGCAGGTTTACGGTTGCTCCGGTTGCTGAAGTATAGCTTCCGATGGAACCATTGGTAAGCATCCCGCCGTTTGATTCCAAGCCGACACAAACAGGGAATCCACCTTCGACGGTTGCCGTGGCGGAGGTGTATACGTCTTGTGGGATTGTCGCCGTGGTGAGCGGTTCCACTGTGCCGTTCAGATGCTTGAATTCAAGGCTCTGCGGCGTAGAGAAAACCGTGACTGTCTTGCCCGATTGGCTGGTTAACGTCAAGCTCTGCAATGTTACAAGAAATTGCGTCAGTTGATCGTTTGCTGTACTGGTTGCCAGAACCGTCACTACTGTATTCGCGGATGCAGTTGAAGATGAACTTCCGCCGCAGCCCGTGGTGAGAGTTGCAGCCAGCCCCGCGGAAAGAACCAAAGCCAGACGAAGGCCGCTAGAGATTGACGCGCGATGGATGAGCGAAAGAGAAGAACGCATGGGAGATCCTTTCAAAAATCCGGTCGAAAGCAGGCAACTGAAGGGGGCAATCCGGTTGATTGCGCGCTTCAGCCCCACATGGATCATACGCCGATCTGCTGAGTAATCTTGGTTTGCCAAGAGCAGGCAGGCAGAAATTCCGCATCGATGAAAACGCGAAATGCGACCACCTGAATCCATGAACACGGCTTTTGAGAAAATGTTTCGATTCGAAAAAATTAATTACAGCTCAACAGATCTTCTGGATACTCCGTCAAAGCTGCATCTTCCGTTGCCGCTTCCGGTTCGGCGCCCGCGGCAAGCTGGGCGGCGAAGAATGTGTCCACCTGGGCGAGCACTTCAGCTCCGGTACGCGCGTGATAGATGGAGGCCCGCAGCTTGGCGCCGCCAGCCACGCCATGGGTGAACCAGGTGGCGAATTGCTTCATCTTGCCGGAGGTTTCGCCGAGCCGTGCGGCGCGGGGCAGGTCTTTGGTGGCCTCGGCCTCGTCCAGCAGCATTTGGAAATAGGCGCGGATCATGCGGTAGCGGTCTTCCACGGTGGGCCGGTCGTAGCTCCCGGTAGCGGTGTACTGGGCAATCTGCCGGAAGATCCATGGGTTGGCCGGAGCGGCGCGACCGATCATCACCGCGTCGCATCCGGTGAGGGCCACCATCGCCG
The DNA here is from genome assembly GCA_964645305.1 of uncultured Occallatibacter sp. Lineage (GTDB taxonomy): Bacteria > Acidobacteriota > Terriglobia > Terriglobales > Acidobacteriaceae > Telmatobacter. The sequence goes on from CAZYCV010000170.1 coordinate 2,295, forward strand.
CCGCATCCTCTGGAGTGCGGATGTCGCCGTTGCCGATAACCGGAATTTTGGCCACTTGTTTAAGGCGAGCAATCCACTCCCAGCGCGCCTGACCGCTGTAGCCCTGCTCGCGGGTGCGGGCGTGAAGCGCCAAGGCATTCAGACCCTCGGCCTCGGCCATGCGCGCCAATTCCAGGCAGATGATGTCGCCGTCATTCCAGCCGAGGCGGAATTTGACGGTGAAGGGGATGGTGACCGCCTTGCGCACGGCGCGGAAGATTTCACCGATACGCGGCAGATCGCGCAGCAGGCCGGAGCCGCCATTGGAGCCGACGACCCGCTTGGCCGGGCAGCCCAGATTCAGGTCCACCAAGTCGAAGCCGGTCTCTTCGACGATGCGCGCCGCCTCGGCCAGCGTCTCTGGATTGGCTCCAAAGAGCTGCGCGCCGATGGGGTGCTCGTCGTCGTAGAAGGTCAGGTAGCGCTGGCGCTTGGTTTCGCGCATCCGGGCCAGGCCGTCGGCGGAGGTGAACTCGGTCATCAAAAGGCCGCAACCGGATTGGGTATTGGTGACCGCCGAGTTTATGCCCGCCTGTTCCCTGTTCCCTGTTCCCTGTTCCCTCGTAAACAAACTGGCGTGGCGAATGAACCGGCGGAAGACGGTGTCGGTGACCCCGACCATGGGTGCGAGAACCGTTGCCGGAGTAACCTGCACCGGCCCGATGCGCATCTCGGCAGGCACCCGCGCGCTGGCGGGCATGGCGTGCTCGGCTGGGTTGTCCCAGTTTTTCTTCACGGTAAAGCCTTTGCCCGCCATAAAAACCACCTGATCGTCAGGAAAATCTCCTGAAGGGAAGAGAATTCGTTCACTGTCTCACAGTAAATAGGGGGTGAGGGTACCTCCTCCGGCTGACTCTGGGACAGACTGTTTGAAGAGGCCGTTCCAGAAATCAAGTTAGAAGAATGTTGGAAATAATTGGCAACGCCGTTCCGGCGATGTTTGTAACCGATGAGATGCTACCGCGAAATTCCATCCTTAAATTCGGACTTCGATGTCTGGACGGAATTTAGCCAAAAACTTGGTTTCGATGGCCTTTAACTTTGCTGGCCCTACACGAAAGCGTTCTGGAACAACAACCATTTCGGCTATAGGAGACTTATCACCTGTTTCTCTAATGGTGATTACCCCAAGACGACCGATTCCATCTTCTGAAAACAAACCAAAATGTCCGAGTTCTCCAAAAGCCAGATCGAAGCTCTCAGCCGGAATTGCCAAATATCGATAGTGAGCCTGCATTGACATTACTTGGTGGTGAATCTTCTGTAGCTTCTCACTGTACTTTGGATGCCACGAATCAAGGTTTGCTTGTAACTCTTTTGAATTAGAGGGCCTTCGCCACTTTTCTTCGGAAGGGTTGAGGTCTCTCGCCAGCTTGATCTCAACAGCGTGCAGATCGCCCGCGCCGCCGTGGTCCACTGCCAATACATCCGCCGAGATCAGGGAAGCTGGCGGCTCCAAATATATATTGGGTACGGACAGTTTCCGGCGCAACAGTTCCGCGACCGCGTTCTTTGCGCGTCCCTCTCTTTGGCGTAAAGTCAACTCCAGGTTCTCTTCCTTCAAAATCATCAGGATAACCTTCCTTTCCGGCTATGCAGAACTCTTTCCGCCCAGGTTTCAAATCGCATAGCAGCATCGCAAAGTGCCGAAATTTTAACCTCACTCACAAACTCTTCGCCGTAGGAAACATCTGTTTTCACACTCAACAACTTCTGGAGGTGAGCAATGCCTTGCGGCTCGATTTTTGCTCCCGTGCATACCCGTTTCAAAGCGGTAATTGCATCCCGATGGTTCTCTCCTCTAGGTCGTTTGCCGCCAAGCCCTATCAAGAGAGCATCGCTATAAGAAATGGCGCTATGAACTGCCAGCAATGCCGCTGCTGAAGCATATTCTGACATTCCGTCCTGGCAGAGCTTCATCGCACCTGCTAGCTGTCTGGCTCGGCGATGATAAACGTTGAAACTTGCCTCGATCATGCAAAACTATCATCGCACAAAAACAGACAAGATAGCCCCCGTGCGGCAGCTTCAGCCCGGCAGCTCATCCACTTCATAGATGAAGCGCTGGCCTTTCGACTCTGGGTTCCAGCCGGCTTCCATCGCTCGGCGGATGTGCGCATTGACCTTCGCCGGAGAGATATTCTGCTGGACAAAGTCGGTTCGGGTGAGAGCGACCTTCTGCGTCATTACCGCTGGATACTCCAGCCAAAGCTCTTTGCGCACGCCCTCGGCAACCTTGACGTGAATGGCCACGCCTCGCCAGCCCTCGGCGGTGGTCAACTGCTGCTCACGATGCAGATGCCAGATCAGCGGGATGCCGTCGATGGTGGTGGCTGCCTGGATTGATCGTTTTGTGCGGGGCATGATGAATCAGATCTCCCAACCAACTGGATTACGAAAGGAATGTTTGATCAACAAAATGGCAAGTTGGCCGCCGCTTCGCTGTAATAGCAAGTGAGCGAGTTGGCAGGAGTTCATTCTAGCCGAGACTTGACGCAGCAAGTTGGACTGCTTCCATTCAATCACAGAGCGTTTCATGGAAGGTCAATCCAGCGAACTGCAACACAGCAAGGCCCCCGCCTTGGCGGAGGCCTTCGAGGTGCGAAGCATTTGCCAGTGCGCGGTTACTTGGCTGCGGCTGCAGCGGCCACGGCGCTGTCGCTCTTGGCGTACTTGCGGCGGAAGCGCTCGACGCGGCCGGCGGTATCCACCAGACGCTGCTTGCCGGTGTAGTACGGGTGGCAAACCGAGCAGATTTCCACGTGGACGTCGCCTTTGTGGGTCGAACGGGTTTCAAAAGTGCTTCCGCAGGCGCACAAAACCTTCACTGCGGCGTAGACGGGGTGAATCTTTTCCTTAGGCATCGCTCTGGACAGACCTTTCCTGCAATTGTTCTCTTCTATTGTAGGGGGAATCGGCGGGAATGGCAATTTTTACTCTTGTCCAACGCAAGATGAGCCTGAAGTCGGGAGTTGATTCCAACGCAAGA
>CAZYCV010000171.1:0-5284 GCA_964645305.1 uncultured Occallatibacter sp.
ACGCCGAGCGGCTGAAACGTGAAAAGAACCCCTGGGAGGCCTTCGACGAAGTGCGCGCCTTTGCGCGCGCGGGCCGCGCCAGCGTGCTGCCTGAGTGGGCCGGAACCTACTTCAAGTGGTGGGGCATTTATACGCAGGGCGACGGCGCGGGCGTGACCGGCGGCAAAGGCGGCGAGGGGCTGGTTACGGAATACTTCATGATGCGCATCGGCCTCCCGAACGGCATCCTCTCCTCTGCGCAACTGCGGGTGATTGCCCAGCTTACGCGCCAGTACGCGCACAACCTGGCCGATATTACAGTGCGCCAGTGCATTCAACTGCATTGGCTGACCATCGAGTGCCTGCCGGAGGTGGTGGAGGCGCTGGCGGCGGCTGGGCTCTCGCCCAAAGGGGCTTGCGGCGACGTGGTGCGCAACGTGACCGGCTGTCCGCTGGCGGGCGTGGCGGCGGATGAAGCGTTCGATGCATCGCCGGTGGCGGAGGAGATCTCGCGGCTGCTGAGCGGCAATGCGGAGTTCTATAACCTGCCGCGCAAATTCAAGCTTTCGGCCACGGGGTGCTCCTCCTGGTGCTCGTATCCGGAGATCAACGACGTCGGTTTTACGCCGGCCACGCGCGAGGGAGTTGCGGGCTTTTCGCTGCGCGTGGGCGGCGGGCTCTCAAACGAGCCGCATCTGGCGGTGCGCCTGGATGCATTTGTGCGGCCCGATCAAGCGGCGCGCGTGGCTCAGGCCGCCGCGGAGATCTTCCGCGATCAGCAGGCGCTGCGTACAAGCCGCGACCGGGCGCGCATGAAGTATCTCTTCATGAAGGAAAATTGGACGGCCGAGAGCTTCCTGGCGGAGCTGCAATCGCGGCTTGATTTTGCGCTTCCGACGGCAGGCGAGGAAGCGGTTCCCGACGGCGCGCTGCGCGACCATGTAGGCATTCATCCGCAGCGTCAGCCGGGGTTGAGCTATGTGGGCGCTTCCGTGCTGCGCGGGCGGCTGAGCGGCGATCAACTGGAGGCAGCGGCGGAGCTGGCTGAGCGCTTTGGCAGCGGCGAGCTGCGCACCACCATTGCCCAGAATTTGATTTTTATCAACGTGGCGAATGAAAAGGCCGCTGCGCTGGCGCAGGAGCTGGACCGGATTGGGCTGCCTGTGGAGGGCTCTGTGTTTTGGCGCGGCGCGGTGGCTTGCACGGGTACGGAGTTCTGCAAGCTCGCCATCACCGAGACCAAGGGCTTTTTGCGTTGGCTGGTGGAAGAGCTGGATGGACGCCTGCCGCAATTTGATCAGCCGCTCAAGATGAATGTAACGGGCTGCCCCAACGGCTGCGGTCAGCATTGGATTTCGGATATCGGCATGGAAGGCAAGAAGATCAAGCACGAGGGCGTATTGACGGACGCGTACTCTTTCTGCCTGGGCGGTGGCGTGGGAGCGCAGGCCGGCGTGGCGCGCGTGGTGAACTATCGCTGCCTTGCGTCGCAAGCGCCCGAGGCCATTGAGCGGCTGCTACGGCGGTATCTTACAGGGCGCGTGGAGAGTGAAAACCTGCGCACCTGGTTTGCGCGCCACACCAATGATGAGCTGCGCGGTTATCTGGCCGGTGAAGAACCGGCTGCGCTTTAAGGAGAAGGCATGAGCGTTTTGCCGGTCTTTCTTAAACTCGAAGGACGGCGCGTGCTGGTGGTGGGCGCGGGCCCGGTTGCGCTGGAGAAGATTGAGACGCTGCTCGAACGCGGCGCGCGCATCCGCGTGGTGGCGCCGGAGGCGGTGCTGGAGATTCGCGAGGCTGCGCGCGCGGGCAGGCTTGAATGGATCGAGAAGCGCTTTGAGCCGACGGAGCTGGACGGCTGCTTTTTGGCCATTGCGGCCACCGACGCGCCGCAAGTGAATGCGGCGGTCTTCCGCGCGGCCAGCGAGCGCGGAGTCTTGTGCAACAGCGTGGACGACATTCCCAATTGCGATTTCTTTTTCGGATCGATTGCGCGGCGTGGCGAGCTGCAGATTGCCATCTCCACCAACGGCGAAAGCCCCGCGCTGGCACAGCGTTTGCGGCGCGAGATTGAGGCGCAGTTGCCAGAGGACTTGGGGCCCTGGCTGGGCAGGGTGGGCGAGTTGCGCCGCCAGGTGCTGCAGATGCATCCGCGCGGCGAGCCGCGCAGGCTCTTGCTGCATCAGCTTGCCGAGCGCCCGATCTGCGATTCAGCCGAGTGCCCTTCGCGCCTGATGGCCGTTGCCGGAGTTGCTCGGCCCAATGAGAATGCAGGCAAGGTTTTTCTGGTGGGGGCGGGGCCGGGCGATCCGGAGTTGCTCACCGTGAAGGCGCTGCGGCTGATTCAAACTGCTGATGTGATTCTTCACGACGATCTTGTTCCGCCGCCGATTCTGGCTTTGGCCAAGCAGCGCGCCGTAGTGATGAATGTGGGCAAGCGCTGCGGCGTGAAAAAAATTGAGCAGGACGAGATCAATGCGTTGATGGTGAAGCACGCGCGCGCCGGTCAGAGCGTGGTGCGCTTGAAGAGCGGTGATCCGCTGATCTTTGGCCGCGCCGCCGAAGAGATGGTTGCGCTGGCCGGGGCGGGCGTCGAGTACGAGTTGGTTCCGGGCATCACCGCGGCATCGGCTGCGGCCGCGGCGGTGGGCTGCTCACTGACTGAGCGCAATGCCGCATCGAGCGTGATCGTATCCACCGGCCATCACGCGGGCGCGCGCCAAGCCGAGGGTGATTCGCCCATCGAGAGCGCCACGCGGGCCGTCTATATGCCGGGGCGCGATCTGGCTCCGCTGGCTGAAGAGTGGTTGCGCGAAGGCCTCTCGGCTGACCTGCCTTGCGCGGTGGTCTCGCACGCGGCACAGCCCAATCAGAAGGTCTATTTGACCACGCTGGGAGCGCTTGCGGATGCGCCGTTCGCCGAGGCGCCGAGCGTGCTGCTGGCTGGATGGGCGGTGCGCGATATTGCCGCTGAGTATGCGAGTGCGGCGAGCGCCATGACCGCTTGAGTTCGTTGCTATCTATAAAATGGCGCGGGCGAGGACGCCCGCGCGACAGCCGGTCTGGAGACCGGCGCTACATTTTCATGGCGCTACATTTTCTCGGCGCTGCGTTTTCATGACGCTACTTTCAAAAATTATCTTTGGGCGGGGGCGGCTTCAATGTGTATGCCGCACTCGACTTTATGTCCGCCCCAGCGGCCTGAGCGCGGATCGCCGGGATCAAGCGGCAGCGAGGTGCAAGGCTGGCAGCCAATCGACGAGTAGCCTAGATCATAGAGCGGCAGCAAGGGAATCGAGAGCTGTTCGCAAGCATACCAAACGTCGCGCGTGCTCCACTCGGCCAGCGGCGCCAGCTTCAGCACCTGCTTGCCCTCCGCCACGGTGAAGAGCGACCGCTCTTCGAGCGCCGCGCGGCTCTTGGCCTGTTCGCGGCGCAGGCCGGTGATCCAGACGCGATAACCGGCCACGGCTTTGAAGAGCGGCTCAACCTTGCGCAGCTTGCAGCAGAGGTCCGGCGCTGAGCGATAGAGTTCTCCGTGTTCGAACTCCTGCTCGGCAACGGTTTTTTCCGGCAACAAATTCACCAGATTCAGATTCCATTCGCGGGCCACGCGGTCGCGGTATTCGTAGGTTTCCTTGAAGTGGTAGCCGGTATCGAGAAAGAGAATCGGCAGCCGCGGATTGAGGTCGATGGCGATGCGGGTCAGCAGCACGTCTTCCGCCTGAAAGCTGCACGTGAGGCAGACATCTTCCGCGCCGCTGATCTCCGCCGCCAATGCGTTGCGCACAGCCTCCAGCTTGGCTTTAACTTGAGATTGAATCTCTTCTGTCGCCATTTATAGACCAGCCCTTTCCGGAGAGATGAAAACTTGCGTTGTGTTGAGCAGGCGATGAATGGCTGCGATGGCCTGGCCGGGATCGCCTGGGTCCAGACTCTGCTGCTTGCCCTCGATGCGCGCAATGGATTGATCGGCGTCGGCAACACGAGCCACCAGCGCCAGCACGCCCGATTGAATCAGCGTGCCGGTGATGATTTCGAGCAGGCTGGGATGGAGCAGAAACTCATTGCTGTCCGGATCCAAGCGCACCGCGACCGCGCCCACGGAGAGCAGCGAGCGCTCGATGTCATCGATCAGATCGGCCGGCGCGCTGACCTCAAGCAACGCTCCGCGATGGCCCCAGCGGGCTTCGCGCTCGGCAGCCGCCACAGGGCCAATGGCGTAGGCTTGCCGCTCGGCGGAGGAGGGCGCGGAGGCGGCGGTAATCATGCCCGCCGCAACCGTTCCGTTGGTCGAGGGGTCGATCAGGATAAATGCCCCGGTGCCGCGATTCTCTTTGTAAAGATCGAGAGCAATGGGGCGCAGCAGTTGCAGGCTGACGCCGCCAATATCGTTCAGTTCCAGCGATTGCGCGGGCTCGCGATTCAGCGTGGCGATATCAGCGCGATAGTGAATGGCCGTAACAAATGCGGGCGCGGTGTGGCTCAAGTGCTTGATGAGATAGCGGCGATTGGTTTCCAGGCGCTGCTGATCCATCCAGACCAAAGAGGCCTCAATGCGGTCGGTGACGCGCGCCGGCGCGCTCTGCTCGGCGATCAGATCACCACGCGAGATATCGAGTTCGCGGTCGAGCACCAGGGTGATGGATTGCGGCGCAACGGCCTGATCGAGGTCGCCGTCGTAGGTGACGATACGCGCCACCTTTGCGGCATGGCCGGAGGGCTGCACGGTGACCGCATCGCCCACGCGCACCACACCTGATGCGATCTGGCCGGCGAATCCGCGAAAGGTATGATCGGGCCGGAGGACGCGCTGCACGGGCAGGCGGAAGGCCGCATCGCGCGCGCCTTCGGTGGCGGGAAGCGACTCCAGCAGATCGAGCAGAGACGGGCCGTTGTACCAGGGCATGGCGGCGGATGGATGCACAATGTTATCGCCGATCAGCGCGCTGACGGGAACAAAAGAGGCGTCCACCGGATTGCCGGTTTCGCGCTCGATGCGCTCCAGCACTTGCCGGAAGTCCGCCACCAGCGCGGCAAAACGCGCCTCATCGTAGTCAACCAGATCCATTTTGTTGACCGCGACAATCACGTGCGAGACGCGCAGCAGCGAGGCGATGTAAGCGTGGCGGCGCGATTGCGGCAGCACGCCCTTGCCGGCATCCACCAGCACCACGGCGGCGCTGGCCGTGGATGCGCCCGTGGCCATGTTACGCGTGTACTGCTCGTGGCCTGGCGTGTCGGCGATGATGAACTTCCGCCGCGGCGTGGCAAAGTAGCGATAGGCGACATCGATGGTGATGCC
>CAZYCV010000172.1:0-5256 GCA_964645305.1 uncultured Occallatibacter sp.
GCAATCCTTACGTTGCGGATTTGAATATGCTGCCGGAGATTCGCAGCCGGATGCGCCTCGTGATCTGCGATGCGACGACCGCAATGTATGAAGGCGGGCCTGCTTACAAGCCGGAGTTTTGTTGGCCTTGCAACTCGCTGCTGCTCTCAACCGACGCGGTGGCACTCGATTATACCGGCTGGCAAATGATTGAGCGCAAGCGCGCCGAGAAAGGCTTGAAGTCGCTGGAAGCCGAGCAGCGTGGGCCGAGTTACATTATCACTTCTGCTGACGATGAGCATAGATTGGGCCATTGCGATTCAAAGAGGATTTCGGTGGTCGAGGTATAGCAGATTGAGAAGAAACGAGCGCGGACCAGGAGGTCCACGCGACAGCCGGCCGGGAGGCCGGCGCTACATTCGCGGAGAGGATCATGAATGAAGGCGCGAAAAATCCGTTGGATCGCCGCTCATTTCTACGCTGCGCACTGGCCTCGGGCGCGGCGCTGGGGATCGGAGGAGTTGTGAAACAAGCGGCTGCCATGCCCGCGGCATCGGCGAGCGGAGACAATGCGCGCTATATCGTGGAAGCGAAGTTCTATCAGAAGCTCACGAACAGCAAGATCAAATGCAAACTCTGTCCGCGTGAATGTACGGTGGGCGACAAGGAGCGCGGCTACTGCGGAGTGCGCGAGAATCGCGGCGGCACTTATTACTCGATGGTCCATTCGCGGGTCTGCGCGGCGCACGTTGATCCCATCGAGAAGAAGCCGCTCTTTCATTATCTCCCCGGGACGGTGGCCTTTTCGCTGGCCACGGCGGGCTGCAACGTTAACTGCAAATTCTGCCAGAACTGGGACATTTCGCAATCGCGCCCGGAAGAGATTCCTGCGCAGTACGCGCCGCCGCAACGCGTCACTGAACTCGCCAAGCAATACAGTTGTCCGACGATTGCCTACACCTACAGTGAGCCGGTGGTGTGGGCCGAGTACCTGATGGACTGCGCCGATGCGGGCCATGCGGCCGGCGTGCGCAGCATTGTGGTTTCCAATGGTTATATGCAGGAAGAGGCGCTGAAGGCGGCTTACGGCAAGATGGATGCCGTCAAGATCGATCTGAAGTCCTTTACCGAGTCGTACTACAAGCAAGTTGTTACCGGGCAGTTGAAGCCAGTGCTCGATACGTTGGTCACGCTGCGCAAGATGGGCAAGTGGACGGAGATCGTCTTTCTTGTCTTGCCGACGCTCAACGACAGCGATGCGGAGTTTCGTGGCTTGGCCCAGTGGATCAAGGCGAATCTGGGCGCGGATGTTCCGCTGCACTTTACGCAGTATCATCCCGAATACCTGCTGAAGAATCTGCCTGTCACGCCGGTCTCTACGCTGGAACGCGCCAAGGCGATTGCCGACGCGGAGGGGCTGCATTTCGTGTACATTGGCAATGTGCCTGGGCACCCGGCGCAGAACACCTATTGCCCCAAGTGCCGCAAGATGATTGTGGAGCGCGTGGGTTTTGTGGCCAGCGAGATGCTGATTAAAAACGGCAAGTGCCCATTCTGCCAGCAGCCTGTTCCCGGCGTCTGGCACGTGTGAGCGGAGGAGGTTACATTGATGAATTTTTTGATGAATCCGCATACCTATTGGCTTGCCGCGCCGATGCTGGCGCTGTTGGTCTTTACTCCGCTGGCGCACGATCGCGCCGCCAGCGAGCAGAAGGTGCGGCAAGCGGCTGTTGCAGGCAGCTTTTATCCCGCCGATCCGAAGGAACTTTCGGCCAGCTTGGACGAATATCTGGCGCGCGCCGCCGAGCCGCGCATCAGCGATCCGATCCTTGCGGCGGTTGCTCCGCACGCGGGCTATCCTTACTCCGGCCCGGTCGCCGCCTATACCTACGCGCAGTTGAGGGGGCGCGGCTACAAGCGCGTAGTGCTGATTGCGCCGACGCACTATGTAGCCTTCGATTACACCAGCATTTATGACGGCGACGCCTATGCCACGCCGCTAGGCAATGTACCGGTGGACAAGGCCTTTGCGCGCGAGTTGCAAAAGATGAGCGCGACGATGAAACTCTCCGTCGAAGGGCACGACCCAACCTCGGCAGGCGGTGAGCACTCCGTCGAGGTGCAACTGCCGTGGCTGCAAAAAGTGTTAGGCAGTTTTGAAGTTGTGCCCATCGTGATGGGCGATCAGAGTTACGAGAGCAGCCGCGCGCTGGGCGTGGCGCTGGCCAAGTTAATCAAATCCAGCGCCAAGCCGGAAGAGACGCTGGTGCTGGCCAGCTCCGATCTCTCGCACTATCATGTCTACGATGACGCGGTCACGATCGATCATAAGACGCTCAGCGCGTTGCAATCGTGGGACTACTTCAGTATGTCGCGCAACTTCCAATCGCGCGTCTGGGAGGCCTGCGGCGGCGCGCCGATTGTGGCCGCGATGATCTACGCCGAGCGCATGGGCGCCAACCAGGCGCGCGTGTTGAAGTACGCCAACTCAGGCGATGTGACCGGCGACCGCTCGCGCGTGGTCGGCTACAGCGCGGATGTCTTTGTGAAAACCAGCGGCGCCAGCTCGAATGAGAAGCCCTTTTCGCTAAGCGACGCGGAGAAGAGCGAGCTGCTCGCCTTGGCGCGCAAGTCGGTCGAACACGTGGTGCAGCAGGGCGAGGCCTACGATCCGCCGGCCAGCAGCAGCGCCGCTCTGAATCAGGAGCGCGGCGCATTCACGACGCTGCACAAAAACGGCGATCTGCGCGGATGCATCGGTTACACCTCGGCCATCAAGCCGCTGTACATCACGGTGCGCGACACGGCGACGCTAGCCGCCATGCGCGACCCTCGCTTCCAGCAAGTCACGAGCTCCGAGTTGCCGAGCCTTGAGTACGAAATATCCGTCCTGTCGCCGCTGCGCCGCGTGACGGACATTCAACAGATCCAAATCGGCGAGCATGGCCTGCTGATGAAAAACGGTGACAGCGAGGGCTTGCTACTGCCGCAGGTTCCGACCGAGCAAAAGTGGGACCGGCAAACATTCCTGGAGCAGACCTGCCGCAAAGCAGGCATGAACGCCAACTGCTGGAAGGAGGAGGATACGGACATCTTCAGCTTCACTGCGGTGGTTTTCAACGAAGACTCCATGCGCGAGAAAGCCCATTGAAGCGCGCTTTCTATTACTCCGCGACAGTTGTCTTGGCGCGCGCCGCCGCCTTCTCGCGATACATTTCGGCGTCGGCGCGGTCAATCAGTTCCTTCATCGTCTCGCCCGCCTGCCGCTCCGCCACGCCGATCGAGGCATGAACGCGCAGCTTCACCTGAGCTGCGTTGCCTTCCAGCGTGTACTTTCCGCAGACCCACTCCCGCATCCGGTCAATCTGCGTCCGAGCCTCTTGCAGGCGGCAGTGCAACAAAAGAATGAACTCGTCGCCGCCCCAGCGCCCGGTGGTGTCCGTCGCCCGGCAAATCGAGCGCATCTTGGTGGCAAATTGTTTCAGCAGTTCATCGCCCACCAAGTGTCCATATTCGTCATTCACCAGTTTGAACTTGTCCAGATCAAGGATGGCGACGCAGAAGGGAGCCGGCCCCAGCAAGGCTTGTTCAATCTGCCCCTCCACCCAGGGACGGCTGCGCACCCCGGTCAGCGCATCGCGCGAGGCCATCGTCTCGGCTTCTTCCAGCCGCGTCTGATAGTGCGTGACTTCAGCTTTCAGTTGATCGATTGCGGCCTTGCCTTCCGCGCTCATCCGGTCAATTGATGTCTTCAGCTCCACGGCGCTCTTCTTGATCGACTCCCGAATCTCGGTCAAGTCCTCCAGATTGGCGATGCCCTTCAGCCGCACCGTAACCGCATTGATCTGCTGGGCGCAGCGCTGATCCCGCTCACCGACGGACTCAGCCGTCCGCGCCATTATCAGTAGAATATCTTTTACTTCATTGGTCTTTTGGCGGTAATGCGAGGCCGCGCGGTGGCCCCATTCCTGTAAATGTTCGCGCACTTCGGTCTCAGTCTGCACAACCCGCTCGCTCGTAATCTCCTTGCAAAGTTCCGCTCCCAGCTTTCCAAGTCCCAGCTTCAGTTCCTCGCCTAGGGCCGGGCAGGCATTCTGCCCACAGTTGCCCATCTCCACCAGCGCGGAGCGATAAGCCGCCAAAGTGACCGGCAGAATCTCACCTTGCTCCTGTGGCGGAGCGACCCCGGATGCCGTTGGTGGCTGCTCATCCGGCTCTGGTTGCGGCTGTTCCAGGTACTCTTTGATCGAGATCATCTTGCCTCGCGGGCGGTTGGTCACGCGGCGAATTGCAGCGCGCGGACACTCCCATGCGTTTATCGGTAGTGGCTCAAGTTTTCTTTAATCCGAGCTGTGCAAGCTCACCGGAGCACGAAGAAACCATCAACGATAACTTGAATATCCAGATAGATCACAATTCATAAAAATAGTTGTTGCAGTTCGCCGTTTATTCGCTATAATGCCTCCATGGCTGTCACACGAAGGCAAAAAGAGATTCTCGATTTTTTAGAGAGCTTCACGGCGCGCAACAGCTACTCTCCCTCTTTTGAGGAGATTGCGCGCGGCATGGGGCTCAAGAGTTTGGCCACCGTGCACAAGCACATCACCAACCTGGAAAACAAAGGGTTGCTGGACCGCGTGCATAATCGCAGCCGCTCCATTGATGTGCTGCCGCCGGGAGCGCGCTCCCGCTCAAGTGACCGGCTGCCTTTGGCCGGGCGCATTGCCGCCGGAATGCCGGTTGAGGCAATGGAGACCGAGGAGAGTATCTCGCTGCATGATGTGGTGGGAAACCGCGACGTCTTTGCCCTTGAGGTGCGCGGCGACTCGATGCGCGACGAACACATCATCAGCGGCGACTACGTATTGGTGGAGCGCACCCGCACGGCCCGCCAGGGAGAGATTGTCGTGGCCCTGGTGCGCGGTTCCGAGACCACGCTCAAGCGCTTTTATCCCGAGGGCTCACAGGTGCGCCTGCAACCCTCCAACATTGAGATGGGCCCCATTTACGTCAAAGCCGCGGATGTAGCTATTCAGGGCCGCGTCCTGGGCGTGCTGCGCAAGTACCGGTGAAGCAGGGAACAGGGATTAGGGAGCAGGGAACAGAAAGTGACTGCTGGCGAAGCAGAGATCTAGCGAAGAGATGAGAGTTTTAAGCACAAAATACCCGCTGACCCCTGACCCCTGTTCCCTGATCCCTGATCCCTGTTCCCTGATCCCTGATCCCTGTTCCCTGATCCCTGATCCCTGTTCCCTGATCCCTGATCCCTGTTCCCTG
>CAZYCV010000173.1:0-2909 GCA_964645305.1 uncultured Occallatibacter sp.
ATGGCGGTATTGAACAGGCAAAAGCAGGCTTACACGCAACAGAAAAACAATCTCGTTCAGCAGGCCACGGCAGAAGGCAAGGCCATGCGCGTTGATCCCACGAAAATACAGGGAATGTTTGGAACGCCTGGGAGTCCGTCAAGTTTGGGTGGTCAAACTCCGACGGCCACAAAAACGATTGGTGATAAAACCTATCACAAAATTGGCGATAACTGGTTTCAGGAATAATGGAACAAGTAACCGATCCATCTATTCTGGCACAACTCAATACGCCTGACTCTGGCGGGATGAAGCCCGTTACAGACCCCGCCTTGCTGGATCAGCTTAATGCGCCGGAAGAACCCGAAAATATCGTTGGCGGTTTACTTGGTAATGTCGTCCAGAATGCCGAGCAAGATCTAAATCCTCTAAATATCGCCAAGTCATTAGGGCTGACGGTCAAGGAAGGGGCTGAGGATCTCCCAAAAGACATAACGCAAGGATTGGCTCAGAAGGTGGCCGGGGTAGTTTCCGGCGAACCCCAGGGGCCGAATCCGATAGATAAGCGGCTAGAAGTTATCGCCAACTCGGAGCAAGTGCAAGCTCCTGGCAAATGGGCCTATGAGCATCCGGTAGATGCGGCCATGACCGTGCTACCCCTGGTTGGCCTGGGGATGGATACCGCGCCATTTGTCAGCGATATTGCAAGCAAGGCAGCCGATACTCTCGGCGGGGAAGGTGGCGCGGTGTCCCTTGGGGGGAAAGCACCCCTATCAGAGAGGGCCGTCAATGCCGCCTTTGAACCGTCAGAGGAAGCAGCCCGCATATCAGAAAAAGCCGGATCAAAACCGACGTTGGAAGATTCGGCGCAGGCAAAGATTATGTCAACGATTTTTGGGCCATCGCAGGAAGCGATCATGGCCCGAATGAAAACGCCGGAAGCTGTCACCAATTATCAATCAGCCGCCGAACTTTCCCATCAACTACCAGCCGATATTTCCAAGCTGTCCGATCAAATCAGCAAAGCAGAAGGCGCGGCCTATGAGACTCTAGGGACTACGCCGGAGGCAGGTGGAATACCGAAGCAAAATGTATTGGGTATTATCCAAGGGGTACGCGCCGAAATGGGCGACGTTATCACTCCGGCAGAAGAACGGGCGGCGGGAGTGCTGGATAAACTTCATGGTTCCCTTGAAAAGTCGCTCCCTGATACCGTTCCAGAATACCAACTCAAAGACACGCTGAAACGATTGAATAAAGCGATTGATTGGGATAATCCCGAATCAGGGACGGCCAATAGCGCATTAAAAGCGGTCAAGGGAACGCTTAACGCCATGCTGAAAAAGCAGAATCCAGCTTATGAAGCGGCCATGAAACCCGTTGAACAACTGACGGGATTGCATGACGATTTACTGAATCAGTTTAACGTCAAGCGCGTCCCAGGCGGCGGGTATGAGCCCACCTTGCAGACGGAAGGCAAGCTGGCGAATGTCCTATCCAAAAATAAGAGCATGACGCAAGATACGTTGGCGCGATTGAAGGAAGCGACGGGCCGCGACTATCTGGAAGATTTGAAGAACTCAAAACTTGGCGCACAGTTTGAAAAAGGAGCAGGGAAAGCTAACGGATCGCGGCGGGTGGTAGCAGGGACAGCCATAGGAGAAGGAATTGGCCGGACGCTTGGTATTCCGTGGGTAGGCGGGGCGGCGGGTGCAGGCGTTGGTATGTTCCTAGACACTTTCGGCGGTGAAATGGCGGGCAAGATCATTGACTTTCTCAATACGCCGGAAGGTCAGCAATACAAAACCTATTTCAAGTCATCGTTGGCTAAAGGGCCGCAGGCGTTGCGCGTCCTGGACACGCTCTTAAAACAGAAGGATAAGGATTACGCCGAAGCGACGGGCGGGGTGGGCATGTCCCACGGCGGCCTTATTCCCGACGATGTTAGAGCGTACTGTAAATGATCGACGAGAAAATCTATACATCATATGCCCCAGCTCATGCCAGTAAGGTAACGGAACGAGATGATTATGAAGGCGGATATCTTATTTATCGCGGCATAGCCCCGCGAGGAACAGTGGAAACTTCCCCCGGCTGGAATATAGAAAAATATATTTACGTTAATCATTTGCCAACACAAATACTTCAATCGCCAAAAGGTTCTATCTGGGCTAATCGCACTACGACGGAGTATGCTTAAATGCATCCGATTGTATTACACGCGCAACAGGTAACACATGGAAAAAATCTTAATTTTCTACGATGGCTTATCGTTTTCAATATTTTTCTGAATATGGGGATACTATGGTTACTTACAAAAAGTTAATTTCGCTTATTTTCCTTTTCGCTTGTTCGGGGGTTGCAAAGGCCAATCCCGTTCAAATTATCTCCCCGATTCCTCTTCCAACCTACAATGTCAATCCGTGGGTAATTCAGGTAGGAACAATTTCTTATATCGGCTATCAGACTATATTGGATTCTGGCACTCCCTTACCGCAGGAACCAAATTTAAACATGTCCGGGAGTGTGGTCTGTGTTGACAGCCCTACATTATCCGAGACAGTTTGCACGTTCAGCGCAATGGGCGCATCGTGGGGATCAATAGGTGGAACCATATCAAATCAAACTGACCTCTGGTCCTACTTAAGTCAAATCGGTCCACTAAATACTTCAACCGCCGCTATTGCCGGAAATCTTTCTTCTTTTGAGTCCGCCGTAAACTTGTCAACTAATTCCCTGCAAAACCAGATCAACGGTCTCGGGACAACCTACTTAACAAATTCATCGGCAACAGTAACGTACATGCCGCAAACTTCGTCGAATACATTTCTCAGCACAACGACAGCGGCCTCTGCATACCTTACGCAGTCTTCTGCGACAGCAACATATTTACAGCTCTCAAGCGCGACAGCCAATTATTTAACACAGTC
>CAZYCV010000173.1:3009-5040 GCA_964645305.1 uncultured Occallatibacter sp.
TCGTCTGCGACGGCTAACTACCTATCCTTAAGTTCAGCCAGTTCCACCTATTTTCCAATTACTTCTTCTACCACATTCCTGAGTGTTAGTTCCGCAACTAACACATATTTCCCTCTAAGTTCATCCGGCACGCTTGTCCACTATTCCGGAGCGACAGGTTTTGTAAATCTTGGGAGTTATGGTGTTTCTGGTTCTTCTGTTTCTGTAACCACCGCAACCGTCAGCCAGTTTATTTGCGCGTCTTCCACTCAGTCTTACTCGGGGAACATCGCCACTTTTACGTGGACGAATGGGATGCACCAGAACGTGACGCTTTCCCCGAACACAGGGAACGCTACAACGTTTTACTTTACCAGCATCCCGTCGGAAGTTATCACCTTTCTAATAACGCAGGATGGTTCAGGATCACGAACGGTGACATGGCCTGCGCAGATGTGGTTCCCCGGTGGAACCGCTTCCGGCGCGCCGACTTTAACCACTACTGCTGGAGCATCTGATCTCGTAGGTTTCCTTTGTGACGGAACCAAGTGCGTTTACACGGGCTCGCAGCTAAACGTGAAATACTAATGCGTAAGCTTCTTTTCATCGTCCTTCTTTTCCTCCCGACACTGGCTCACGCCAACTGGACAGTGGATGGGAACTCATACCCGCACTATAAAGTCGTAACCATTTCCACGACTAATGTTTCCGCCGTATTGACCAATTTCCCGCTGAAAGTCCAAATTTCGGCAGATACAAATATCGGCAGCTCCGCAAAATCCGATTTGTCCGATTTGAGGTTTACTAATCCGTCCGGTGCAACTCTGTATTCCGCAGAGCAGGAAAGCGGAACGATAACGTCCGGGGTGGCCTATGGGGTTTTCTGGGTAAAAATTCCCTCGATAAGTTCTGCGACAACTGCTCCGACGACGCTCAACTGCTACTATGGGGCCTCCGGCGCGTCAGCGCAATCGTTTTCGACGAGCACGTGGGACGCGAACTTTTATCAGGTTTATCACCTCAAAGAGTCCGGCCTTAACTATGCCGATTCCACCGTCAACGCTAAAAATCTGACGACGGGAACCATTCCGGCGCAGATCCCCGGAGAGATTGGCTATGGGCAAAGCTTCGTGCAGGCGAACAATAACTATTTGGGAAATCCGGTATCGCTAAGTCCCAGTGTGTCCTCCATGACTTTGGAACTCTGGCTGAACGTGCAAAGTTTTTCCGAGCAAAGCGGCAACGCTGAACGTTTTGTTACGGACACCATCGATAGCAATAACCGTTTTATTTTAACGCAGTATGCAGCAGGTGCGGCTTTTGAAACCGTTGTGAAGTATGGTGGCTCCAATATTGCTTATTACACCGGGTCGATCACTACTGGGGTCTGGCACCATGTCGTTTTTACGTGGATTCCGAATACTGCAACTATGTCCAACTACGTCGACGGAGCCACGAATCAGGCGGGAGAGGACGGGACCGGCGGTTCAGGATTCGGGGATCGCGGGACAAACTTTTATTTAGGGCAGCCTTTATCAGGGGTTGGCTCACCCTCGACGTATATGGACGAGGTTCGTATTTCTAATATTGCCCGGTCCGCTGCGTGGATTGCGTTTGATTACTACAACACGGCATCAGCCGCGGGTCAGCTTTCGTGGGGACCGCAACAAGGAAATGTTGTGGCACCGAGCGGCATGATTTTTTCAAATTACTGAGGAGGTCTTATGGTTCAGGGATTAACGAACACGATTCAGGAAAACGGCGTCGCTCTCACTTTTCACCAGATCGTCAATGCGACTTCTGATCTGGCGTCTAACACAACGCACGTCTGGCTTGCGTCGTATGTGGATCAGTCTACGGCGCAGGCGAACCCGCAGTCATACGTCTGTCAACACGACTGGATATTTTCTGGATATGGTCTGACCTCGGATCAGCTTTACCAACTGATCATAAGCCTATCTGTTCCAGTGACTCAGCCGGACGGATCGACGGTGGAGTCAAATATATTTTACGGGGCTGCGACCTGCTAAGGGAAATGAAATGAACGAAGAC
>CAZYCV010000174.1:0-5000 GCA_964645305.1 uncultured Occallatibacter sp.
GGGAAAGCTTGTATTGCAAGCCCCAGGCAAATACGCAAAAGGCCAATCCCAGGAACGCGAGGCTCCCGAAGAGGCTTAGCTTCCGAATTTTTCCCAATCCATGCAAAACCGTCATACCTGATTGCATCCCGTATTGAACCAGTCGCCCTAGCAGTCGAGGCAGCGGCACACCCGTAGGATACCATCTATTCGACAGTTCGATCCGCCAAAAGGTTGCACGAATCCTTTGTCTTTTCATGAGGAAAACTATTCGCGCACAATCGAATGAGGGGGAAAGCAGACATCAGTTGTCCGCTAGGCTTGAGGCTAGCAGATGTAGCCTAGCCAAAAAATCATCCGACGAGAACTGCGACCTAAGATTGTGATAATAGTAAGGATGCTGGCGATGGCGAGCAGCCCTGCTGCATGGCGAACTGGCTGCGCCTTTAACCCTATAGGGTAAACTCACATCGAGGGAAGCAATATGAAAGTCGGTTTGATTGGGCGATCAGGGATCGTAGCGGTTCTTGCATTTGCTTTTGTTTTTTCTTCTTCACAACTCGGGGCGCAATTTGCTCCAACTCCTACAGCGAGCGCGCTTTCCATTCCAGAGGCCAAGTGGCTTAAGCCTGAAGCTCTGCTACAACTGCAGCAGACAAAAGGAGCGGAGAAACCGTTGATCCTGCAAGTTGGTTCCCGGATGCTCTTTACCCAGGCGCACATCCCCGGCTCAGAATACGCAGGGCCAGGATCGCAGCCAGCGGGAATCCAGCAACTCCAGACTCGCGTGAATGCACTCTCGCACAAGAAGCTCATTGTGCTTTACTGCGGCTGCTGTCCCTTGAGCCGTTGCCCGAACCTTGGTCCAGCGTACGCTAAATTGACCGAGATGGGGTTTACCAACGTAATGGTTCTTTATCTCGCCACCAACTTTGGTACGGATTGGGCCGACAAAGGCTACCCGATTGAGCAGGGCAATTAGCATGAACGAGCGGCGCGATGCCTTGGCCATTCCGTCCATTACCAGGAATGCGCTGCGACCGCTATTCCGCTCATCTGCACTGAATGTGTTGCTGTGCCTGTTCATTGGGACGAGCGTGGCGCAGACTCCAAAGGCGGCAACTTCGCTTCTTCACAGAGAAGCGCCGGAGTTTGTGCGCACTGGTTTAAATCACCGATCAATCAATCTCCGCGCCTATAGGGGCAAGGTTGTGTTGCTTGATTTCTGGGCCACCTGGTGCGCATCCTGCCAGCTCGAAATGCCTTGTTTCGTTGCTTGGCAAAGCCAGTATGGCCCACGCGGCCTGCAGATCATTGGCATCTCCATGGACGACGACCCGGCGCTGGCGCAAAAACTTTACAAGAAGATGAAGTTGAATTATCCAGTTGCGATGGGCGACGAAAAACTTGGGCAACTTTACGGAGGAGTGCTCGGCCTCCCGCTCGCATTTCTGATCGACGGCCAAGGTAAGGTTCAGGCGCAATTTCAGGGTGAAACCGATTTGAATTTGATCGAAGAACAGTTCAAGTTCCTGCTTCGTCCGTGATCTGGCGGAAATGTATTTGGCCTTGAAACGAGCCACCCGCCAAGTGTGATTGCGGCGCAACGTCTGGCTGATTGCTGTGACTGCAATTTTTCTCTCAGGAAATTGAGGACTCTTTTCTGGTGTTGAACTTTATGGCTTTATCATCTGCAATTGTGCCTTATAGCTTTACTCAGTTGCGCCCTCAAGAGGCGTCCATTGACTGAGTTCAAGAATGAGATTGTTGAATCAACACTGCCGTACCAATCAAGTACGCCGCGAGAGTGAGTGCGATTTTTTTTGAGTCCTGTCAGGATGTATAGTATCGCCATGAAGCATACTTGCAATTTTTCTGCTCTGCGTGATCGCATGATTCTCGTCCACCGCACCCTTCTTGTTATCGCAGTTTTTTTCGGAACGCCTATCCTTCACGCACAGTCAAGCGAATCTGACGTTATGAGCGAACTGAAGAGTCTTGCGACGGGCGCCACGCCGCAGTTGTCCGCAACGGTCATCAAGATCGCCTCCGAAATTCGTACCCTGCCCGCTGGTCTGCATAAGCTCCAACTCGCAGACATCCTCGTCCACCTGGCCTCACGAGACGACCCGGGCCAACAAGCCCTTCAAGCCGTAGCGGAGACTCTGGCCCAGTCCCTGGCTGGGTCTCCCATCTCCGACCTGGGCGACCAGGCCCCTTCGCCGTACCTCGACTTGGCTAAACTTATCCGCTACGAGCACGTAAAGACATCTCTCGATAATCCATCTCTTGCCACGGCTCTCCAGAAGCTGGTTGCTGATGACGCAGACCTCGAAAAGGCAGACTTTACACTGAAAGACCTCAACGGCCAGGATGTCACTCTCTCGCACCTCCGCGGCAAGGTTGTGCTGATCAACTTTTGGGCCACATGGTGCGGGCCTTGCCGCCTGGAGATGCCCGATCTGAATGACTTCTACTTGCGTTTCAAGTCACAGGGCTTGGTCGTTCTTTCCATTACCAATGAGGAGAGTTTGAAGGTCAGCGCATTTGTAAATGAGAATGGCTATCATGCGCCCGTTCTTCTCGACTCGGAATCCATCGCTGCAAAACGCTTCCACGTCGAGAACCTTCCCAGAAGCTTTGTCTTCAACCGGAGGGGCAAGTTGGTGGCGTTGGCCGTCGACCAAAGATCACGCCGCCAATTTGTTCAGATGCTCGCAGCGGCCGGCATACATCCATGATCTTGCTTGTTAGCGATTTGTCCACCTTCATAAATGCGAACGGATCGGAACTCACGAATTGGCCTACACGTGAATCCAACCAGCGCGAATGAGTGTAAGCGATCCTACTGCGACGAAGAACCAAAGAAGAATTCCTTGAAGGAACGGTCGCACACCGACTTCGCGAAGTGTCTTCATGGAAAGCCCGGTTCCGATCAAAAAAAGCGTGACCGTAAGGCCGATGCCTCCAAGATGCTTGAGCACTGGATAGGCGGACTGAAAGATGGATACGTAGGTATTGAAAACCGCCGCGAGGCAGAAGAAGAGAATGAACCAGGGCAATTGAATGCGCGCCTTGCTTTTGTTCACCATGGCCGTACCTATCGAGAGCGGCACGATCCATAAGGCGCGTGCCAGCTTGACGGTGGTGCCAACCGTGAGAGCCATCGCTCCATACTTCGCTGTCGCGCCGACCACGGAACTTATGTCGTGAATGGCGAGCGCAGACCAAAGGCCAAACTGAGATTGTGTCATGTGCAGCGCTATTCCGATTGTGGGAAACGCAAGCAACGCAACCGAGTTCAGCGTAAAAACAGTTCCCAGCGAAACAGCAATCTCTTCCTGGCTTGCGTTGGTGATGGGGGCAATTGCGGCAATGGCGCTGCCGCCGCAGATGGCCGTGCCGCACGAGATGAGATAAGAGATTCTCTGCCTCACTTGCAAGAGCCTTCCCAGCCCCAAGCCCAAGAGCAAGGCGATGCTGATGCTGCCCGCAGTATAGATGAACCCGGAGCGTCCAGCTCGCATTACCTGCTGTAAATCCATACCGAATCCCAGGCCGACTACGGATGCCTGGAGGAGAAGTTTGGAGAGTTTTTTCGCCTCAACATGAAATGGATGAAGAAAAGAGAATCCGTAGATGAGACCGCCAGCCAGCGCCAATGGTGGTGACACCAAGCCGCTTGCGGCGAAAATCAACCCAATGAAGAAGATATTCTTGGACATAGAACAAGTGTCGCTAAGATATGCGCCTACGTCCAAGCAGAAGTTCTCATGGCACATAAGCGCATCTTATGGGCTGTTTCAATTACGGACGTTTGGCTTTTGGCAGCGTTCTCTGCGCGCCGGCGCGAGCGATGAGAAACCTGCGGAATTGATGAGCCAAGCCTTGCGGCTCCGGACCCTTGATGTATGTGATCAAAAACTCCCGCTTGATCCGGAGACCTTCGATTGCAATGATTTTGAAGTTTCTGTCGAGCCTCAGATCTTTGGCGATGGCGCATTGAGAGACGAAACCGACTCCCAGTCCTGCTTCCACGGCGGATTTGATAGCCTCGGTCGAATCAAGTTCCATCACGATACGCATCAAATTGCGCTTGATGCCTTGCCGTTCAAGCGCCATTTCAATCACTCTGCGCGTGCCGGAACCGCGCTCACGCATGAGCAGCGGAGTGGAGCATAAATCGGCGGCGGAGATAGAGGCGCGCTCTGCCCATTCATGCGCAGTGGACGCAATCAAGACCAACTCATCCTCTAGAAACGGCTCGCTCTTGACTTCGCGGCTCCGCGCCGGACCTTCGATGAAGCCCAACTCGATCTTCTGCTTCTCGACAGCATCGACAATCTGCTCAGTGTTTCCACTAATCAATGTCGGATGAACGCGTGGATACTCCTTGCAGTATTCGCCTAGAAGACGCGGCAGCACATACTGAGCGATGGTTGTGGAAGCTCCCAGGGCAAGCTGCCCGACATGATCCCCGCTCAGAGCGGCAATCTCCTGTTCCGCTTGGACCAAGAGAGCATTCGCCCGCTGAGAGTAACCGAGCAGAACCTTGCCGGCATCGGTCAATGCTATGTGCGTTCCGGTGCGATCGAAGAGCTGGACGCCAATATCTTCCTCAAGCGCCTTGATCTGGAGGCTTACTGCGGGTTGCGTTAGATACAACTCTTCAGCGGCCTTGCGAAAGCTGTGCTGCTCGGCAACGGTTCTGAAAACAACCAAGCGAAAATTATCGAGGCTCGCCATAAGATTATTAAAACATTGCCGTTCTGTTGTTTGATTGACTGTCGAGTGATTTCTCTTGTAGGACGGCCACTAACGCCCCCGGTTCACTGATTGTGCGGGCCGAGCTTTCCTCGCCTTCGGTTCTTGCAATGCCTTTCGCGCGCCGCGCACAAAGTGGGCCATGGATCTGGAGAGATTTTCCAAAACCGAAGCCCATTCTTCAAGGTGTTTTTCGCCCTGTTTTGTGATTTTGTATACCCGGCGTGCAGGGCCGGAGTTGTTTGTTTCCCATTCGG
>CAZYCV010000175.1:0-4954 GCA_964645305.1 uncultured Occallatibacter sp.
TGGCGATTCTGATTGAAATGATGCGCCGCGAGGGCTTTGAACTCTCCGCCGGACGCCCGGAGATCGTCACCAAGATGGTGGACGGCACCCGCATGGAGCCGGTCGAACATCTCACCATCGACGTGCCCGACGCTTACACCGGCACGGTCATCGAGAAGCTCGGCCCCCGCAAGGGCGAGATGACCAAGATGCACAACCATGGCTCCGGCCGCGTGCGCATGGAGTTCCGCGTTCCCAGCCGCGGCATCATCGGCCTGCGCTCTGAAATGCTCACCGAGACGCGCGGGACCATCGTCATGAACGCGCTCTTTGACGGCTACATCCCCTACCAGGGTGAGATTCCCCAGCGCCCCACCGGCGCCTTGATCTCTGACCGCCAGGGCTTGACCACCACCTATTCGCTCAACGGATTGCAAGAGCGCGGTATGCTCTTTGTCGGTGCGGGCGTCGAGGTCTACGAAGGCATGATCGTCGGCGAACACTCGCGCGACAACGATCTCGATGTAAACGTGGTGCGTGAAAAGCACATGACCAATATGCGCGCATCCAGTGCCGATGAAGCTATCCGCCTGGTTCCCTATCGCGCCTTGAATCTGGAGCAGGCCATCGAGTTCATCGCCGAGGACGAGATGGTCGAGGTTACTCCCAAGTCGCTCCGCCTGCGCAAAAAAGTCTTGCAGCAGAACAAGCGCCCCAAGCGCTGGGAGAAGAACGCCGAGTAGCCCAACAGGCTTCTTTGTACTCCCCCACGGTCGACATCAACTCACCAAGCATGAAACTCCGGGTGCCCCACCCTCGCCACGCACTTGTTTTTGTGGCTAGGGTGGGAGTTGGCCCAACGCCGCCGCCAACTCGCCAACTCCGTGAAGCAGACGCGAACTTGCCAACTCGCCAGGTCCGCGAAGCGGACGCTAACTCGCTAAATCGATTCCTATCATTCCAGCCAAACCTTCCAATCCGCGCCCGATTGACAGTTCTTCTTCCTCAACACTGCCATTCATTCGTAAAATCTTGTATCGTCTATGCCATCGCGTCAAAGCGCAGATGGATGCCTCTCTCGCTCGCGGTAAAGCTGGAAGTGCTCGCCGAAGCATACGATGCCTCCGCGATAAAGCTGGCTGCAACCAAGCTGCTGGAAGACTGCACATCGCCTGCCGTTGCTGAAAAGCTCGAAGAGAAGCTCGCTTCTTCAATGATGGTGATGCCGCCGGAAGACGAAGCCATATACATAAAGCTGCTGGTGCTTATCCCCGTCCGCGTCGATTCCGTGCTCGCGGCCAGCAGGATCGTGGTGGCCTGAGCGGCCTGCACCTCCGCCTTGACGGGCTTGATCAACGAAACAGGGTTCACGCGTTGCACATTCAATGTGGCGGATGAAATGCCCATGATTTGCATGACGATCTCTCCTCTGCGATTTGAAGTCGAACTCTCCCAAATCGTCTATCGGCAGCCGCACGCCGGACTTTAGATTAATTTTTATAAATTTTCGTAACGCCAGAAACAGATTGATCCGTCGATTGACGCCTTCGATGATCTGCTTGCCTGACGTCAACCTCTGGATTGGGCGATAGACCAGTTCGCGTGCTTGACAATATTTGACAATGCATTATATTGACAAGTATGCGCACTGCCAAAACCATCTCGATTACCCTTTCCCCCGATCTGCTCGTGAAGGCGCAAAAGACTGCCGAGCGCGAAGACCGGACAATCAGTGAACTCTTCCGGGAGGCACTGCGCCGTTACATCACCGCCGATCCGGAGTGGGATGCTCTGCTGCGCCGCACACACTCGACCGGCAAAGCGCTGGGCATCGCCTCTGAGGCGGACGTGGAGCGGTTGTCGGACGAGTTCCGGCAAGAGCGGCTCCAACCCGCAGGCCGCTGATGCGCGTCGTTGCGGACACGAATGTCTTCATCTCCGCATTTATGTTTGGCGGGTTGCCGGGCAAGTTCCTCGATCTCGCACTACGCGGGAAATTCATTCTGGTGACTTCAAGCGCGCTTCTGGATGAGCTGGATGAGAAACTGCGAGGAAAATTTGCGGTTTCCTAGCGCGATGCGTTGGCGATTCCAGAGAAACTCGAAGCCAACGCGGAAGTCGCCGAGCCGGATTTTGAGCTGAATGCGGTTCCTGACGACCCGGACGACAATCGAGTGCTAGAGTGTGCCGTTGCGGGTAAAGCGGAGTTTATCGTCAGCGGGGATAGGCATCTGCTGCGGATCGGCAGTTATGAAGGGGTAGTCATTTCCACGGTCCGGCAGTTCATGGAGACCTGCGGCTTATTGCGGTTGGAGATTTGAACGGCGCATTTCGCAGCGCCCCTACAGGGCGCGACTCTCTGCTGGCTGGCCTTTCCCAGGGTTGCGCTGCGCTCCACCCTGGGCTATTATCGCCCCCTCCCTTCGGGAGGGCCGGGCTGCTCCAGCGGGAGGATCGCGGTTGAGGGTTGTGGGTTCCAAAAGTCCTAAGATCTAGACATTAGTCCACTGAATAATTTACGAGAGAATGCTGCATACTCTTCATCGTCATTCAGAGATTGAATTACAAGTGCTTTCGCCTCTGGATTGACGTCTGCCATTAGGGATAGTACAAACAACTTTTCGATCATCTTTGAGCGGTGACTTCGCAAATCCGGTCTGTTAAGGCCGAATAAATCGATGCTTATTCTTCCTTGTTCGGTCTTATGAAAGACACTTGCGACCTTGCTTATGGTGTCAAAGAAGAAAACTAAGTGCTCTTCTGGTAAGTCATCGCAAGGATTAATTGGAGGACCGCCTTCATCTTGTTCCGGAAATCGGTCTCCCTTATATTCTGAACCATTGCATTTCGCGCAGGCTAGAAAAAGATTGTTCCATACAAACGTGAGACGTCTGAATTTCGTTACTGATTTCGGACGGAAGTGCTCGATATGCCCGTAATCTATATGGACAATCCTACTTTCGCAGTATGCGCACTTTCCATGAAATATATTTACCAATGCTTCCTTGATTGCCTGATTTCGATATTTTGCTTCGGCTTTTCGCCCTTGTTCCTTAGTCGTTGAATTGAGAAGCGCGGCTGTCCAAGCCACCTTTCGGTGTAATAGTATCGTTGGTTCTTCACCTCGCCGTACTCTGATCATTGCAGATGCTTTCCTAAGAAGTTGTCCATTTTTTCCTCCAAAGATCCGGGGGCTGGCGGACCGCCAAATGGGCGTGCTTCCTGAATAAATAATTGCAACTGAACGAAATCTTTCTTTTCTTCTTGGCTTAGGCGGTCATGCTTGGACAACAGACTGTCATATCTGTCAATTTTATCCTGAGTCTGAGGTGAATAAGGTGATATGAGTCCAAAAGCAGGACTACGCAAAATGTAATCAACACTCAAGGCTGATATGTTCTTAACAATCTCAACAATCGCTTTTCCTTCAGACATGGAAAACCGCAGTGTCCTCGCATCTTCACCGGCTCCAGAGGCAATCAAAGGACTGTGTGTTGCAACGATAAATTGAAGATTTGGAAATTGCATCTGCAATAGTTGCGCTATGTCGCGTTGCCAAAGCGGGTGAAGATGTATGTCGAGTTCGTCTATCAGAACGACGCCTTCCTCCAACAATGGGTTAGTTGTCTCAGGAAATGCCTGAATCAATCTCCAAACCAAATCTCCAGAAAGGGCAAGCACACTTCTGTATCCATCACTTAAACTAATCGTTGGAACCTTTGATCCTTTAACATCAAAAAGAATTCTTCCTTCAGGGCTTACGCGGTCAAAGCGCATACCGCCGGGAAGCAAAGCATTGATCGCATTGATGCCCAAATCCATTTGCCGCTTCGCCTCTTTATCTCCTCCATCGCCTTTGGCTATCCGATAATCCAAATAGACCATCCATTGTTCAAATGCTGATAGTGGTTCATCCTCGACAAACTGTGTAAAGAAATTTGTATAACGTGCTTGTGGCTCCAAAGACGGAACAAGAATTTGACTCTTTCTGGTTAATCGGCGGAAGGCTCCATAACCCACGGCAAACCAACCCTTTCCTGTTGAGGTAAGAGCATTGGTACGCAGCCAGGTTAGAGTTTTCTGCGGATTCTCGATGATCCCAGGTTCAGTGTAAATCTTGTTAAAGACAGTAAGCTGCTTATTGCCGACAAGTGAAAAACTATATGCAAAGGATTTTCTGACCTTTTCGGCACCAAACTGACCAGGATCGTGCTCCGACCTATGCACTCTCACACCAATCTTACCGCGAATCGATTCGTCACGAAGCCATCCAACGGGCCTTGGAAGAAGTTTCTGAGCTCCTTCCGGACCAGCGAGCAACAACGCCAAGGATTGCAAAGCTGTACTTTTACCACATCCGTTCGGGCCAAGCAAAGTGATCCATTTCGCTTCCCCAAAGTTAATTGTCTGGGTCTCAAAGCAGCGAATATTCTCTATCGTGAGACTGTCAACTAACATTTACCCCTCCATTCCGAGCACCGACGGCTTTAAGTATTCATTCTATCCCGGAGGGGGGGGCAATTCACAGATTTGTCGTTTGACGCTGAAAAATGGATACCCAGGTCTCGTTTTGAGACCTGGGATCGTTGCGATAGTCTGGCGTTTGAGTTCCGTTACGCCTTGGCTGGCAGGGCAGCGGCCAGCCGCTCCTTAAGCAGTTCGTGGGCGCGGGTGAGGAAATCGTCCAGGGGGAGCTTGCCAGAGTCTACTTCGGCGAGGAGGGCGCGCTGGGCGGCGTACTCTTTGTTCTGGATGCCAGCTTTGGATTGCAGCATGCGCCAAGCCTTGCGGCGCTCGGTGCAGAACATTACCAACTGGCGGCTGAGGGCGTAGCAGGTTGGCTTTCCGGCTTCGTCATAGACCGTGATGGTCGTGCCGAAGTCGGGAATGAAGGCGCGGTGGGCGGGGTTGAGGTAGTGACGATAGACGACGTCCTGCTGCGTGATGCGGACGAGCATATTGTCGAGCGGGATCA
>CAZYCV010000176.1:0-4929 GCA_964645305.1 uncultured Occallatibacter sp.
CCATCCAACTGACCGAAAGCGACCCGCGCCTGCGCTCCGGCTTCACCGCGCAGATACTCTTCAAGGGCGGCAGCCAATCGAATGTACTGACGATTCCGCGGCTGGCGCTCTTCCTCAAAGACGGCAAGCGTGTTGTCTACGTCAAATCGGCCAACGGCTACGATCCGCGCGAGGTCACCATCAAGAGCCAAAGCGAAAGCCGCGCCGCCGTGGAAGGCGTCGAGGCAGGCAGCCTGGTGGCGCTGATCGATCCCACGGCGCCGCGCAAATCCACCGCCCCTGGATCAGCCAACGGCGGCATCGAAGGGACACCCTAATGACCGCGATTGAAAGGCTGCTTCCAGAACGCTTCCTGGTCGCCTACCAGCAGTGGATGCGCGATGTGCAGTTGGGCGTTCAGAACTTGATGCTGCACGGGTTGCGCTCGCTGCTGACCATGCTGGGCATGATCTTTGGCGTGGCAGCGGTGGTGGCCATGCTCTCGATCGGCGCCGGCGCGCGCCAGAGGGTGATGGCCCTGATTGAACAAATGGGCGTGCATAATGTGATTGTTGAAGCCAAAGAAACTATGGAGTGGCAGGCTCATCAGAAGGTTCGCAAAATCTCTCCCGGCCTGACGCTTCAGGATTACCGCGTCATTCGCGACGATGTGGAAGGCATTGTGGATTCGACTCCGCGCAAGCAACTGACCCCGCAGAAGATTTTGCCCCGGTCGCAGCGCGATATGCCGGTGGTGATCGGCGTCAATTCCACCTATCAGCGCATCGCCGGATTGAACTTGTTGAACGGCGCGTTCTTCAGCCCATTGGAGGACGAACAGGGCGCGCCGGTCTGCGTGCTGGGCGCGGCCGCCAAGTGGAATCTCTTTGGAGCGGCAAACCCCATTGGCCAGTACGTCAAAGTGAATGAGCAATGGCTGCGCGTGATCGGCGTGGTTGGTCCGCTGCTCAGCGCGCAGAGCGACTCGGCATCCTCCTCTTCCAGCGATGTGAACAACAACATCTATATTCCGCTCAACTCTTCCATGCTTCGTATGGAAGACAGTTACAGCGACGTGCGGGACGAGATTGACGGCATTTATCTGGCCATGAGCGAGCAGAGCAATCTCTCTGAGGCGGCGCAGGTGATTCATGCGGTACTCGATTCCTCGCATCACGGCGCGGACGATTACAGCGTCATTGTTCCCGCCGAATTGCTGGCCCAGCAGAAGCGCACCGAGCAGATGTTCAACACGGTCATGGTGGCCATTGCCTCCATCTCGCTGCTCGTCGGCGGCATCGGCATCATGAACATCATGCTGGCCAGCATCCTTGAGCGCACGCGCGAGATCGGCCTGCGCCGCGCTGTGGGAGCGCGCCAGTCGGATATCGTTCGCCAGTTTGTGGTCGAGGCGATGATGATCTCTTTTGCCGGAGGAACCATCGGCGTGGTCTTTGGATTCTTCATCTCGCGCGTCATTGCGTGGCTGGCCGGATGGTCCACCATCGTAACCTTCAGTTCCATCGCGCTGGCGTTTCTTGTTTCCATCTCCGTCGGCCTGGTCTTCGGCATCTATCCCGCCACCAAGGCCGCGCGCCTCGATCCCGTGGAGGCCATTCGCTATGAATAAACCGGAACCTATTTCTAATAGGCATAACACTCATGCAATTGATTCCAAGCGTAGGCCAAATTTCTGGAGCACCGCAATGAAGTTCACACTCAGCACTGTCATTTTTCTTTTGCTGCCGATTGCATCGTCACTCGCGCAGTCTCCAGAGAGTTATCACGGCCTGCTGACCGCGCGCGTCCGCTCCGATAAAACCTCCGCGCCCGCGCATCTGGAAGCCTTTGTGCAAGACGGCAAACTGACGCTCAGCCTGCGCGACGCCATTCTGCTGGCTCTTGAAAACAACAGCAGCATCTCCATCGAAGAGACGCAGGTTGAATACCAGAAGTTCAATTTGCTCGGCAACTATTCCCCCTTTGATCCGCAACTGCAAGGCACGCTCAACATCAACCGGATTTCGACACCCACCCCGATCTACAGCTTGTCGCAGGGCGTGGAAACCTCCGCTGTCGCCATGCAAAATGATTTGAGTCAGAGTGGGCAATTCACGCTCTCTCAGAAATTCGCCCTGGGCACTAACATTCAGGCCGGTTTATCAAGCAATAAATCCTCCACCAGTAGTTCTATTAGCAATAGCTCCAACAACAGCTTTGATCCTTACTTCAGCACGACGCTGAATTTGCAATTCACGCAGCCGCTGCTGCAAAACGCCGGCCGCTTTGCCAACACCGCGCAGCTAGTCATCGCGCGCCGTTCTCTCGCGCAATCGCGCTCCAGCTTTGAAGCTGATGTCAACGATGCGATTCTTCAAGTCATCAATCAATACTGGTATGCTGTCCAATCCCGCGGCGCTCTGGAGGTGCAGCAGAAGTCGCTCAGCCTGGCGCAGGTCAGCTACGAACGCGACAAGCGCTCGCTTGAGCTTGGCGCTTTGCCGCCGCTGGACATCTATCGCTCCCAGTCTCAAGTTGCCGCTGTCAAGGTGCAGGTGATTCAAGCCGGCTATACGCTGACGCAGGCCGAGGACGCTCTGCGCCTCGCCATCGGCGCCAACCAGGACCCACGCTTCCGCACCCTTCCGCTCAATTTGACGGAGCAACCGCAGCCGCAAGGCACCTTGCAGAGCGTTGATCTGGAGGCAACTCTGGCACAGGCTCTCAGCCAGCGTCCGGAAGTTGAAGCATCCAAGGACGCGCTGGAGAACGATAAAACCAGCGTTCAGTACGCCCACAACCAGCTCAAGCCTAATCTTTCGCTCACCGGCTTTTACCAAAGCAGCGGACTAGGCGGCAATCAATACAACTCCAATGGTCAACTGACTGAGCCCGGAGGCTTTGGCTCGTCAATGAGCCAGACTTTTGGTTTTGGCTATCCCGGCTACGGCGGCGCGTTAACGCTGAATCTGCCCATCCGCAACCGAGGCGGCGAGGCGCGGCTGGGCAATTCGCTCGTTGCGCGCACCCACGACGCGTACAACGCCCGCCAGATTCAAGAGCAGATCACCCAGCAAGTTACCGATGCCGTTCATCAATTGGAAGAGGCAAAGCAGGCGCTCGAAGCCAGCAACATCTCCTTGGACCTGGCGCAGAAATCTCTGGCCTCCGATCAGCGCAAATTTGAACTGGGCGCGGAAACCAACTACTTTGTTCTCGACTCGCAAACCAAACTCGCCGCCGCCGAACTCACGCTGCTGCAAACGCAAGTCAATTATCAGGTGGCGCTGGCAACCGTGGGACACGCCACGGCCAGCCTGCTCGATCCCTACCATCTGAAGATCGCCGACCTCTCCCGGTAGAAATGTCAGCCGAGTATTGGCCCGGGATCAGTAGGAATATTGCCAACGGACCCATCGCGCGCCGTAAGCTAGAAGCTGGGAGCTAAAAGCTGGAAGCAGTTTCTCATCCACGGTATCTGGGCCTTGACGTCGGCAACCGGCGCATTGGCGTGGCGGTGTCAGACGAACTTGGGCTGACCGCGCAGCCGGTTTTGACGCTGGAACGGCGGCGCAACCAGCGTGAGGATCTGCGCTCTCTGGCCCGGCTCTGCCGACGCTTTGGCGTGGTGGGGATTGTGGTGGGCAATCCCGTGCATCTCTCCGGCGAGGTGAGTCCGCAAGCCGTCAAGACGCAGGCCTTTGCCGCCGAGCTGGGCACGCTGACCGGTTTGCCGATCCACCTATGGGACGAGCGCCTGACCACCCGCGAGGCGCATCAGATTCTGTACGAAGCCGGTCACGCGCGCCAGGAGCACAGGCGCGTGGTGGATCAGGTGGCGGCTACGCTGATTCTGCAATCGTTTATGGAACAAGGATCAGGGATCAGAAAAGCCTTGGATTGATAGCAGATTAGTGTAATTTCACGGAAGTTATTCCTTGCTCTGAACCGCACTTGACAGCCTTGGCTGTGCGCATTAGGTTGGAAACCGAAGAGTAAACTGAAACGTCTAGGAATAAGTTGGGGCTGGATCGCGTGTTTTTGATCCCTGATCTCTGATCCCTGACCCCTGAAAGAGGAACCCGATGAAGTGTTTTGGATTGCGATGGGTAGCTGCGGCACTGGTGTGCAGCGCGGCAGTTTGGACGGCTGGGGCACAGCAAGCTCCCAAGCCCGCTTATTTGGACACCACTTTGACTGCCGAGCAACGCGCCGCCGATTTGGTGCAGCGCATGACGCTGGATGAAAAGGTGACGCAGCTCGTCAACCAGGCGCGCGCCATTCCGCGGCTCGGTGTGCCCTACTACGATTGGTGGAGCGAGGCGCTGCATGGTGTCATCAACAACGGCGTCACCGAGTTTCCTGAGCCAGTCGGCCTGGCCTCCACTTTTGACCCACCCGCGATCCACGCCATGGGCGCGGCCATCGGTACGGAAGGCCGCATCAAGTACGTGCAGGCTCAGCGCGCCAACGAGAAGAACCTCTTTCTCAAAGGACTCGACTTCTGGGCTCCCAACGTAAACATCTTCCGCGATCCGCGCTGGGGACGTGGTCAGGAGACCTACGGCGAAGACCCATTCCTGTCAGCGCGCATGGGCGTGGCCTTTGTCACCGGTATGCAGGGCGACGATCCGTTGCACTATCGCGTCATCTCCACGCCCAAGCACTTTGCCGTTCACTCCGGCCCTGAGCCGACGCGGCATTTCGCGGATGTGGACGTCAGCAAGCACGACGAACTGGACACATACCTGCCGGCCTTCCGCGCCACGGTTACCGAGGGCAAGGCCGGATCAGTGATGTGCGCCTACAACTCGATCAACGGCCAGCCCGCCTGCGCCAGCGATTTTCTGCTAGTGGACCAGCTTCGCAACAAGTGGGGCTTCAAGGGCTACGTGGTCTCGGACTGCGGCGCCGTGATTGACGTCTTCAACGGCCACCACTTCAAGACCT
>CAZYCV010000177.1:0-4903 GCA_964645305.1 uncultured Occallatibacter sp.
GCGAGATCGACAGAGAGGACGGCCATCGTCCTAACACTATGCCGCCGGTTGACGCCGGACAATGACTGGTTGCGGAAAAACGCGCGAAGATTGACGCAATTGAAACCGTGCGCCGAAACGGGACAGCGCGGGAGTTCCCACTTCAATGCAATAATCAGACTGCCCGCGTTGCGCCGCAGTGGAAGCCGCTCCAGAATGTTGCTAGAAAAAATCAATGAGAGAACGCAACTAATCGTCCGGGGCTGGGTTGACTCCAATACGTCTCCGAGGAAAACTTCATGAAATTGTTCTGCCTCCCGCTTTGCCCGCTCTTCCTTTGTTTGTTCGTCCTCGCAGCTTCGGTTGCCGCGCAACAAGCGGCGCTGCCCGCCTCTACCGGAGTGGCTGAGAGCCAACTGACTACGCTGCATGGAACGGTGCATCCGCTGGCGCGGCCGGAGTCTGATCAAGGCGCGGTGGGCGACGACTTCCCGGTGCGCCGCCTGTTGCTGCAGATGGCGCGGCCCACTGACCGCGAGCAGGCCCTGCAACAGTTCCTGAGCGACGCGCACACGCCCGGCTCGCCGAGCTATCACCAGTGGCTGACGCCAGAGGAGTTTGGCACGCGCTTCGGCGCGCGGGACGAGGATACGCAGACCGTCGCCGCATGGCTGGAATCGCAGGGCTTCACGGTGTCGCGCGTGGCCAAGGGCAAGTCTCTCATCGAGTTCTCCGGAACCGCCGGGCAGATTCGCGCCGCGCTGCACACGGAGATTCACCGCTACAGCATGCAGGGCGAAACGCATTACGCCAACGCGAGCGAGATCAAGATACCGGCCGCGCTGGCGCCCTTGGTGGGCGGCTTTTCGCCGCTCAATGACTTCTACGCCAAGCCGCAGATTGAGGTGGCAGGCAAGGCGTTGTATGCGCGCGATACCAAGAAAACCACTCCGCTGTGGACGCTGCCCAATCAATACGGCACCGCCAATCCCTACCAATTCACGGTTGCGCCGGAGGATTTTTATACGCAGTACGATCTGGCTCCGTTGTACAAATCCGGAGTGAATGGAAGCGGACAGACCATCGGCATCATCAATGAATCCAATATCAACTTGAGCTTGGTGCAGGCTTATCAAAGCTTCTTTGGGCTGACCGGAACGCTGCCGCAGGTGGTTATTGACGGCGACGATCCGGGCGATCTTCCGAATGTGGATGTGGAAGCCTATCTGGATGTGGAGTTGAGCGGCGCGGTGGCGCCTCAGGCCACTGTGAACCTGTATATTGCCGGGGCCAGCAGCCTGATTGATCCGCTGGAACTGGCGGCGCTGCGCGCGGTGGATGACAACCAGGCTTCGGTGCTGAGCGTGAGCTTTGGCCAATGCGAAGTCTATCTTGGCAATGCCGGAAACCAATTCTGGTCGAGCTTGTGGGAGCAGGCGGCGGCGCAGGGACAGACGGTCTTGGTCTCTTCCGGCGACACCGGTCCGCAGTGCAATTATCAAACCGGATGGGTGAGCGGCCTGACCTCTACGCCGTGGAATGTGTCGGTGGGCGGAACGGACTTTTACTATGCGGACTATGCCACGGGCGGCGCCAGCGCAACCAGCCTGTGGAATCAGACCAACGACACTAACTTTGGATCACTGATCGCTCCGCTCCCGGAACAGCCGTGGGACGATCCGTTCGGCTTCAACGTAATTTCCAATAGCATTGCGCGCGGCGAAGTCTTTGGCGGCGGCGGCGGTTCAAGCAACTGCGCCACGCAGAATGACAGTGCCTCCGTTCCTTGCACCAGTGGCTATGCAAAACCGGATTGGCAGAGTGGTCCCGGTGTGCCGTCCGACGGCGTGCGCGATCTGCCGGACGTCTCGCTCTTTGCCTCGAATGGGGCCAACTTGAGCGCCTACGCCATCTGCGCCTTCGCAGGCGATTGCGCGGCCGGCACGGGCAATGACGCGGCAATCGTGCTGGCGGGAGGCACATCGGCTTCGTCTCCGGCCATGGCCGGAATCATGGCGCTGGTCAACCAGAAATATGGACGCCAGGGACAGGCCAACTACACGCTGTATCCGCTGGCGCAGCAGAAGCCCGCGGCCTTCCACGACATCACGGTAGGCCGTAACAGTATGACGTGCAACGCGCAAACCGACCCGGCCTGCACTCTGCTATGGAATGGGTCCGACGGCACGCCGCAGTACGTGGCAGGCCCCGGCTACGATTTGGCCAGCGGATTGGGATCGGTGGATGCCAGCCTGCTGGTCAATGACTGGAACTCGCTCACCTTCCGCTCCACAACCACTACGCTCCAGCTCTCCAAATCCAGCGTCACACATGGCA
This sequence comes from uncultured Occallatibacter sp., assembly GCA_964645305.1. Lineage (GTDB taxonomy): Bacteria > Acidobacteriota > Terriglobia > Terriglobales > Acidobacteriaceae > Telmatobacter. The sequence continues at coordinate 2,317 of CAZYCV010000177.1, forward strand.
CGCCGATTACCATCTCGACCACCGTGGCACCAAGTTCGGGCTCCGGCACGCCAACCGGGGATGTAGCCATCCTGACCAACTCGACACTGCCCTCCAGCCAATCGCAGACCTTCATCTCCTTGAGCAACGGGTCCGGTAGCGCCGGCGTGAACTATCTGCCCGGCGGAAGCTACCAGGTGACAGGCCGCTACGGCGGAGACGGCAGCTTTGCCACCAGCACCTCTACGCCAGAGACGCTGACCATCACGCCGGAGAAATCGAATATCAACTTTTCCGTGGTCAGCGACTATAACAATGTATTGCTTATTACCGGCGGCACAGTGACTTACGATATGCCGTTGGCCCTGATGATTCAGCCCACTGGTGTCAGCGCCAAATCAGGGACCAGCGACGGCATCGCCACGGGAACGGCGACTTTCACCATCGATTCGACCACTGTGACCGTGGCACTGAATGCCGCGGGCATCGCCACCTGGACGCCACCAGTGCTCTCCATCGGATCGCACACCGCCAGCGCCACTTACTCAGGCGACGCAAGCTTCGCCGCCTCTGCCAGTTCCACCCCGGTCACCTTCACCGTGACGCCGGGAGATGTTTTTTTAAACGGCTACCTGATCGGACAATATACCTATCAATTGTCCGCTAGTGGCGAAGAAATTCCGGCCTATTTTATGAATCCCGGCGGCGATCTGACGTTGAGCGTAACCGTAGAGGGCGATAGCAACTCCTCGCAATTCCCGCTGGGCACGCCCGCTCCCACCGGAACCGTGCAGATTTGCCTGTCCACCTACCCAGGAGTTGAGGATGATTGCAAATACGAGTTGGTCACTTCACAGACGGTGCCGCTGGTTCCGCTGAGCGGTGCCTCCGCCCAGAAATCGGTAGCCGTTGCCACCTTCTCCAATCTTGGCCCCGGACCGGACGGCTACTATTACTTCAACGCGGTGTACAGCGGAGATTCCGTTTGGGGCAGCGGCGGTTTGATGGACATCTCGCCGATCTACATTCAGACGTTGCCGACCTATGCGCCCTCCACGACGGTTCTGAGCATTACGCCAACCAGCTTCTCCAGCACGCAATCAGCCGAGGTTACAGTTAAGGTTACGGGAGCGGGCAACTCTGGAACTTCGCCGATTGGCGAGATCGACTTCTACAACAACAATGTATTTCTCACCTATTACTACTGGTATCCGAACCAAGGGGTGGCAGGCACGACAAGCACCCTCACGTTTGCTGTGAATCCGTCGTGGTTCAACAAAACCGGCGCCAACCAGCTTCAGGCGGTCTACTGGGGCGATCAGGCCAACGGTCCCTCGGTAAGCAATGTGCTGAACTTTACCGCCACGCAAACGCCAGGCGACTTCATGCTAGCTCCGCAAAGCCCGCAGATCACGCTACAGCCGGGAGCCTCCGGAACCGTCCTGCTGAACCTGCAATCGTTGAGCAGCTTCAACGGAAACGTGGCGTTCACATGCACGCCATCCTCCACCGACTTCAGTTGCAGTGTGAACTCATCAGTGGCGTTGAACGGCACAGCCACGGCAACCCTGGTCATCCATGCAACGGAGCAGACGGCCGCGCTGGTTCAACCGGCGCGGGGCGCTCCCGTACGCTGGCCGATGGCGGCGGGAATGTTGGCCTTTGTTCTCTTCCTCACGGGCGGCAAGGCGCGGCGCAAACTAGAGCGGAATCTGCTGCTCAGTTTGGTACTGATTGCGGCGCTCAGCGTCTCCGGCTGCGGCGGTGGCAGCAATAGCGGAGGTGGTGGCGGTGGCGGCGGGGGCTCAACCAACACTCCCGCCGGCACCTACAGCGTGCTTGTCACCGGAACGGCCAACGGCATCGTGCACAACATCAAGATCACCGTGGTCGTTCCTTGAAGCAGCAGGACCACGGACGAGCCAAGTTGCTGTATACTGGTGAAGGCCTTAAGAAGGCAGGGGAAGCCTTGTCTCACGGGCCATGCGGAGGGAGCAATCCCTCCTCCAAAACGAGAAGAAAATGCCTAAGTTGAAGACCCATACGGGCGCGAAGAAGCGCTTCAGCAAGACTGGAACCGGCAAAATCAAGCGCCACCAGACGAAGACGCGGCACATCCTTACTTCGAAATCGCCAAAAGTGAAACGCAAGCTGGGCAAGACCCTGATGGTTTCCGATGGCGACTACAAGAAGGTAGCGCGCATGATTCCCTACGCCTGAGCACTGCGTGCGGCAGCCTTTTAGGGAGCCGCAGGTATGCCAATGGGCCGAAACGGCCCCCGCCGGAAGCGAAACGCGTTCGCCCTGGCGAGATTCAGGCTTGTATAAAGCGAGTGAAGAGGTTTACCGCGCTGCCCCAGACGGGTATGCGCCTCCTGCCTCCAGCCGCATCACCGAACGCAAAATGGAGAAATTGTTATGCCCCGCGTAAAACGCAGTACCAAGCGGAATGACCGCCGCAAAAAGATTCTTGAGAGGGCTAGTGGATACTTCCTTACGAAGTCCAAGCTCTATCAGGCAGCCCAGGAGGCCGTCGAGCGCGGCCTGAAGTTTGCCTACACCGGGCGCAAGCAGAAGAAGCGCCAGTTCCGCTCGCTGTGGATCGTGC
>CAZYCV010000178.1:0-4876 GCA_964645305.1 uncultured Occallatibacter sp.
ATTCGCGGAGGCTGGCGCTACAATTCACGGACAAGTTCTAATGCCCAGATTTTGTTTGAGCCAGTTTAATCTCGACCAAAGTCGCACCCTTGCAAGACATCACCTTAATCGGCGGTTCCTTGGGCCATCTCCACTGGAATGGACCGCTTGTTTTTCTTGACCGAATACATGGCGGTGTCAGCAGCATTCAGCAGTTCATCCCGCGTGACTCCATCCTGTAGATAGAGAGCGAAACCGATGCTGGCCTCCCCTTGAATGACATGACCTTCAAGGATAAACGGCTCGTCAAAGCATTGTTTCAGGCGGGCAATGATGTGATCCAGATCGAATCGCCCGTGCTTGAGCGAGACCAGCGCCACAAATTCATCGCCTCCCAGGCGGGCCAGCATATCGCCGCCGAGCAACTGCCTGTTCATGCGAAGAGCAACTTCCTGCAGGTAGAGGTCTCCCACATGGTGGCCATAGCGATCGTTGATTGGCTTGAACTTGTCCAGATCGATAAAGATAAGTCCGAAGAGGGCGGTGCCGCAGCGAGCTTCTTCGATATTCAAATCCATGAATTTTTCCATGGCGAAGCGATTTGGAATATCGGTGAGCAAATCGTACTCCGAGCGGCGGCGCAGATCGGAGTAAAGCCTTCTGGTTTCTACGGCCAAAGTTGCCAACCGCGCGCCGATTTGCAAGGCTTCGTTTTCACCGGCAGCCTGAGGTTTGGCGGCATCGAATCCGGCGTAAATGGTGCCGGATGACGGGGCACCGTGAGCGCCGATGCTCATATCAAGGATACGAAGCCCGCATTTATCTTGCGGTTCATTTCCCAAACAAGCTCCGCTGGCAACCTTGCACCAGCAGGGTGCACCCTCCAGAGTGAAAGAAATGAGCGCCGCAATTTCTTCCAGAATCTCCGTGAGCAGTTGCGATCCGTTGATGTGCTCAAGGATGCGGCTGCGCATCTGTTCGAGGTGGGCCGAGCGTCTCTGCAACTCGGCTTCCGCCTCGATACTCTGTGCTAATGCGGTTGTCTTCTGGCGCACTTTACGTTCAAGCACCCAACCACGCGCTCCAGCCAAAACGGCCAGGACCAGCAACAGGCCTACCAGAATAAGCAGGTTGCGAATGTTCAGCAAGGATGGGTTCTGAATGAGCGCTATATCCTCGCGGGAGCGCAGCAGAAGTTTGAAGGGTATCTGCGTGGCGAACGGATCGGAGCTTTCCTGGATGCAGATACCGGTTACGCGAACTTTGGAGCCTAGTGGAACAGGCTTGGCGTCCCGATTCAGACCGTTCGGATGCCGGAAGATGGCTGAAAACAATTTGCCGTCGGCCGAAAGCACCAGTTCATCCTGTGCATCCTCCCAAACTTCGGTCACAACCTTGCCTTCAATGGAAATCAGGTCGTCGTGATGGCCGGGCGAATTAAAACCCATCCGCGAGAGCGTCTCCAAGTTGGTCTCAAGAGGCGGAACCGGTTCGGGTTTCAGGCTGTCGTACACTTCCGCGCGCGCCAAATCAACAAATCCATCGCGGATTTCAGGGAATCCGGTTGCCTCCGCCTGATCACCAATCCGTAGCGGAGCTTGAGTCTGGGTGTTGATCCAAATGCTTTTATCCCCGTCCTGTAGCACAACGGCTGAACCGGGTAAATAATAGGTGATGCTTCCACGGACCCGCACGCGCTGTGTGGTATCGATGAAATGAGAGGCTCTGATGACCTTGTCCATCGGTGTAAAGGCGAGAGCCGAAGGATGAAAACCGGCGCGTTTGACAACCTGAATCTCCGCGATCGATTGTACCTGTAAGTTGATGCCGGTCATGTGCATCTTGTTATCGAATTTCTCGCTGGCGATTCCGGTGATCTCAACATCGGCATCCAGCAGGCCATTGAATTCGCCGGCATTCTGGCTGCTTACATCGGCACTCAGGTAGCCGCCATCCATAATCAGTTGCAAACGCATAAAGAAATGCGGATGAGTGATGCTTGACGTTTGGTCGACGGTGCGGATGGTAGCGCGGACCGTGACGAGCTTGCAATCGCTCTCTGCACTGATTAACTGGTCGTAGCTGACTGGCTCGGCCTTTGGCAAGGTGCCGTGGCTGAGCACGGTGACACTGTCGGCGCTCACAATGGGTGAAAAACTTCTTGCCGTTCTCCCTTTCACCCGAACACGGTCGCCCGGTACCAGAGGAAGAGGGGTTGGATAGCCGACATAAATGGCTGCTCCGTCCTCTTGAATAAAGACAATCCGTTCGTAATCGCGATTGAAAGTAACCGTACCTTCAAATTCAATGGGAATGCCATGACTGGCCTCGACGTTGGTGAGGGCATGAATGGCGCTCACCGAGGTCAGTGTGCCTGAAGAAGGAGTTTGCGCGGTCATCTGCCATGCGGAAAGAAGAACACCGAGAATGATGATCAATCTTTTCATGTTGGATATAACCTAGATGGCACCACTGGTTCACTTGATCGCTGTAAGAGTTATCGGCGGGAATCAGATTTCAGTGAATATTTTTGATTTTTACAATGAGTGGTCCGGCAGGTTTGGAAGCCTGATTCGGCGCTGGCCGTCATTGATTCGTCCCGATTGCAATGCTGTATTTCCGCCGAAAAGCAACTGCCGGCGCCTCGACTGCGCGGCGCTCTGCTCCGGTTGCAAAGTGTGGATCTCGCAATCCTTCCAGGCCGGATCAATACGCCATCTGACTTTTGCCGTTCTTGGCCTGGTACATTGCCGTGTCGGCGGCCTTCAGAAGTTCGTCCCTGGTTGTGCCGTCCTCGGGATAGATCGCATAACCGATGCTGGCCGCGCCCTGAATCAGATTTCCATCGATGGAAAAAGGCTCGCTGAAGCAGTGTTCCAACCTGGATACAATGTGATCCAGGTCAAAGCGTCCATTCTGAAGTGTGACCAGCGCCGCGAATTCATCGCCGCCCAGCCGGGCCAGCATATCGCTTCCCTGTAGCTGCTTGCTCATGCGCATCGCCACCGCTTGCAGAAGCAGATCCCCCGCATGGTGGCCATAGCGATCATTGATCGGCTTGAATTTGTCCAGATCGATATAAACCAGGCCGAAGATCCCCGCGCTGGAACTCGCCTCGTGCATCCGCAAATCCAGGAACTTTTCCATGGCGAAGCGATTGGGAATATCGGTGAGCAGATCGAACTCCGAGCGGCGGCGCAGATCGCTGTAGAGTCGTCGGGTCTCGATGGCCAGCGAAGCCAGCCGCGCGCCGTTGCGCAGCGCCAGCGTCTGGCGGCCGGCAGTCACTGTTTGTGGAGCAATTGCAGCAAAAATCTTGCCCAACGGCGAACCGGAGCGCCCGCATATCTCCTCGCAGATGACTTGCAACTCATGCGGCTCCTTCGGGAGCCTTCCCAGCTTTGCGCCATTGGTCAACTCTAGCCAACAGGGAGCGCCATTCAGCGAGCAGGAGACCATGGTCACAATCTCTTTGTGAATCTCGGCCATGTCGCGCGTCCCATTGATGTCCTCCAGAATGCTGCTGCGCTGGCGCTCCACATCGGCCTCTGCCTCGGTGCGCGCCGCCCACGCAGCGGTCTGGTGGCGCACCTTATGCTCCAGCGCCCAACCCCGTGCCAGCACGACAAAGACCACAATCAGCAGCGCTCCAAGCGCCAACAGCAGGTTGCGCGTGTTGATCAGCGAAGGCCTGGCGAGGATGACAATATCATCCTTGTTGCGCATGAATATCTTGAATGGAACGTGAGCGACGAAGGCATTGGAACTTTCCAAAACACAGATGCCGGTGACGCGAACCTTCGAGCCCGGAGGAATATTCCTTGCGGCCTGAACCGGCCCGTCGGGATGGCGGTAGATCGCCGAGAAGAGCTTGCCGTCCGCTTCCAAAACCAGTTCATCCTGGGAGGGCTCCCGCACCTCGGTCACCACCCGGCCTTCAATCGAGACAAGATCGTCATGGTGACCGGGCGTGTCGTAGCCTCTTGGCGACATGGTCTCCCAGGTTTCCTTGACAGGGGTAACCGGCGCAAAGATGTGAGAATCTTTCACCTCGCCATGCTCCAGGTTCAGAAAGCCGTCATGGTTATCAGGAAAGCCGGTTGCGTCTGCCGCATCGCCGATCTGAAGTGGTTTGCGCGTCAGGGTCTCAATCCAGATGCTCTTGTTGCCGTCCTGCAAAACCACCGCTGAACCGGGAAGGTAATAGGTGATGGTTCCATGAACTCGAATCCTCGATGTGGAATCGTTTTGATGAAAAACCGAGATGACCTTTTCCATCGGCGTGGCAGGGAGGAGCCATGGAGTAGAACCGGCGCGCTTGATGATCTTTACATCGGAAAGCGATTGAACGTGCAGCAATATGCCGGTCGGATGCATCTTGGCATCAAAACTTTCCGAGGCCACTCCGGTCAATTCCACTTCGGCATCCAGCAGGTCTTCCAACGCGCCCTCATCTGCGCTATCCACATTGGCCTCAAAATAGCCTCCATCCATCAGCAGTTGCAGGCGCATGAAGTGTATAGGCGCTACGTCGCTCAAGGTCAGATCTGCCGTACGGATGATGCCGCGCAGGGTCACCAGTTTGCAGTCGGCTTCGGCGCGAATCATCTGATCAAAGCTGGTAGGGATCGCTTTGGGCAGCGCGCCGTAGCCCAGTAAAGTGATGCGGCCAGCAACCACGATGGGATTGAAGCTGGGTTTCGTTTTGCCTTGCACCAGCACGCGATCCCCTGGAACAAGTTTGAGCTCGGCTGGATAGGAGACAAAGATGGCCGCGTCGCCATCCTGCACAAACAGAGTCTTTTCATAGCCGCGATTGTAGGTGACCGTGGCTTGAAAGAGAACTGGAAGTCCTTGGCTGGCTTGGGCGTTGGTGATCTGGTGAATGGCGCTCAGA
>CAZYCV010000179.1:0-4847 GCA_964645305.1 uncultured Occallatibacter sp.
TCGCTCCGGTGATCCACAAGCTGTTAGTGTCGGCGGTGGACAACGCCAAGTATGTTTCGGGCGAGCAGGGCATTGATCTGGACGTGGATAATCTCTACGTCAAGCTGGCTCTGGCCAATGACGGGCCGCGCATGAAGCGCATCCGCCCGGCGCCGATGGGCCGCGCCTTCCGCTATCAGCGCAGGCTGACGCACATCATTCTTTCCGTGGCCGAGCGCGAAGCGGCCGCCGGTCTGGTGACCAAGGTCGAGGAGCCGGCGACGGCAGGCAAGGCAACGAAAAAGGCCAAGAAGTAGGCCGAGAGGGTTTTGAGGAAAAGCATATGGGACAGAAAGTCCATCCTTACGGATTCCGGCTGGGAGTGAACAAGCCGTGGCGTTCGCGCTGGTTCAGTGAGCGCGATTATGACAAGCTCCTGGTTGAGGACGTGAAGCTCAAGGCGGAGTTGCGCGACAAGCTGAAGGCCGCCGGGGTCAGCTCGGTGGAGATTGAGCGTCCGGGCAACAAGCTGCGCTTTCTTATCCGCACCGCGCGTCCGGGCATCATCATCGGTCGCAAGGGCGCGGAGATTGACAAGCTCAAGATCGAGCTCGGCAAGCGTACCTCGCGGGATGTCTTTATCGACATCATCGAGGTGAACAAGCCGGAGCTGGACGCCCAGCTTGTCTCTGAAGCGATCGCGCTGCAGCTCGAAAAGCGCGTCAGCTTCCGCCGCGCGATGCGCAAGAGTGTGGATTCGGCGCTGCGTTTCGGCTGCAAGGGGATCAAGGTGAGGGTTTCAGGCCGCTTGAACGGCAATGAGATTGCCCGCTCGGAGTGGTATCTGCAGGGACGTCTGCCGCTGCACACGCTGCGCGCCGACATTGACTACGGTTTCACCGAGGCCAATACGACCTACGGCGTGATCGGCGTCAAGACCTGGATCTATCGCGGCGACATCTATGAGGCCAAGAAGCGTCAGCCGGCCGCCACGGTAGGCACGAGCGTGTTCTAGATGCAGGGATCAGGGATCAGGGGTCAGGGATCAGTTCCCGACTACCGGCCCTGGGACAGTTGATTTTTGGATTTGTTGTGAATTGCCAGGGATGTGAGCGGGGCTGGGATCGAATCTGACCCCTGATCTCTGATCCCTGACCCCTGGTTTTTCGAGGTTTTCGCTATGTTGATGCCAAAGAAGGTGAAGTTTCGCAAGCAGCAGAAGGGCAAGAGGCGCGGCAAGGCTTGGCGCGGTTCTTCGATCTCTTTTGGTGAATACGGCTTGCGCGTGATGGAGTGCGGCTATATTACCGACCGGCAGATTGAAGCCAGCCGTATCGCGATGACCCGCTTTATCAAGCGCGGCGGCAAGATCTGGCTACGCGTGTTCCCGGACAAGTCGATCACCAAGAAGCCGGCCGAAGTCCGCATGGGTTCGGGCAAGGGCGCTCTGGATCACTGGGTCGCGGTTGTGCGGCCGGGCAAGATCCTCTTCGAGATGGAGGGCGTGGACCCGGCGACGGCGCAGGAAGCGATGCGTTTGGCGTCGAACAAGCTGCCGCTCAAGACCAAGTTCATTATGCGGCCGGGCGCGGTGAGGCCGGAAGCAGCGACCAAGTAAACAGCTTCTAGCTTCTAGCTACTAGCTACTAGCTTCTAGCTGGAAGCGGCCAGCGAAGATGATTTACACCAGAACCGGCTAGTAGCTAGAGGCTAGAAGCTGGCGGCTGGTTGGAGAGAGAAACAGAGATGGAACTCACAAAGATTCGCCATTTAAGCGACGAAGAGTTGGCGCACCTGGAGAAGACGGACGCCGAGCAGCTCTTTCGCGTTCGCTTTCAGACCGCCTTGCAGCCCAACGAGGGAGTGAAGAAGCTCCAGCAGTTGCGCAAGGAGATCGCGCAGATCAAGACCGTGGCCAGGGAGCGCGCGCTGGGGATTCGCGGCGCCGCCCAGGATACCGCGGAGAGCAAGAAGGGAGCCCTCTAATGACGGCGACTCAAGAGGCAGTACAGGCGCCGGCAATCGCAGGCGCGCGGCGTAACGAGAAGGTTGGCGAAGTGGTTTCGACCAAGATGCAAAAGACCATTGTGGTCGCGGTCGAGATGCGCAAGCCACATTCCAAGTACAAGAAGATCATGCGGACCACCAAGAAGTTTTACGCGCACGACGAGCTGAGTTCGGCGCGTCTGGGCGACGTGGTGCGTATTCGCGAGACCCGTCCGCTGAGCAAGCTGAAGCGGTGGACTCTGGAAGAGATTGTTCGCCGCTCGATTCTCGGACAGCTCGAGGATGCGGCGCTCAAGACTGAAGTCAAGGCGGCAAGCTAGCTATCCGCTTTCAGTGAACGGCTTGGAATCAGATTTTTGTTGGATGAGTTGAAGGCTAGCGGCTAGAAGCTAGGAGCTGGCAAGGAGAAGCACCATGGCAGTGCAAATGAGAACCATGCTCGCGGTGGCCGATAACTCGGGCGCGCGCAAGCTGCAAGTGATTCTGCCCCTGGGCGGCGGATTGGGCAAGAAGGCAGGCCTCGGCGACATTGTGACCGCTGCGGTGAAAGAGTCTTCGCCAGACGGCACCATCAAGAAGGGCAAAGTTGTGAAGGCGGTCATTGTCCGCACCCGTTTGGCGCATCGTCGCAAGGATGGCAGTTACATCCGTTTCGACGAGAATGCCGCCGTGGTGATTGACGATTCGCATGAGCCGGTGGGCACGCGCGTCTTTGGGCCGGTGGCTCGCGAACTGCGCGACAAGAAGTTTTTGAAGATTGTTTCGCTGGCCCCCGAAGTGGTGTAACAGTTCACAGTTTTCAGTTCTCAGTTCTCAGTCGATGATAAGAGGCGGAGACACTGAGCCATACCAAGCGAAAACTGAGAACTGAGAACTGATAACTGAGAACTGGAGTAGAGATGCCGAGTTTGAATATTCATCGCAATGATACGGTCAAGGTTCTGACAGGTTCAGACCGCGGCAAGACGCAGCGCGTTCTGCGCGTATTCCCCGACAAGGGCACGGTTCTGGTGGAGCACGTGCGCATGGTCAAGAAGACGATTTCGGGCAAGTCGGGCAAGCGGACCAAGGGCGGCATCGCCGATCAGGAGTCGCCGATTCAGGTTTCCAACGTGGCTCTGGTCTGCCCCAACTGCGGCCCGGTGCGCGTGGGCTACAAGCTGGAAGGCGACGTCAAGGTGCGCGTTTGCAAAAAGTGCGGGCAGACGTTGCCGACGAAAAAATAGGGGTCAGAGATCAGGGGTCAGGAACTTCCGACAATGACTCCCAGATTTTCTGACATTTGTACGATTGAACGAAGCAGGCCGAGAGGCGGGTTGAGAGAAGGGTGAAATCTGATCCCTGATCCCTGACCCCTGATCCCTGAAACTGAGCACCTTCCGTAACGGTATACGGCAATGCCAATCCGGGTCCGGAAGAGAGAGAGCAAAGAAGATGGCAGCAAGATTGAAAGAGAAGTATCACAAAGAGATCAAGCAGGCTCTGCAAAAGGAGCTGGGGCTTGAGAATCCGATGGCGGTTCCCGCGTTGAAGAAGATCGTGGTCAACATGGGTCTGGGCGAAGCCACGCAGAACACCAAGCTGTTGGATCCGCTGGTGGCCGATCTGGCGGCGATTACCGGGCAGAAGCCGGTGACCACCAAGGCCAAGAAGTCGATTGCGGCCTTCAAGGTGAGGGCTGGGATGTCGATTGGCGCGATGGTTACGCTGCGCAACGAGAAGGCCTACGAGTTTTTGGACCGGCTGATCTCGCTGGCGCTGCCCAGAGTGCGCGACTTCCGCGGCGTTTCCACAAAGAGCTTTGACGGGCGCGGCAACTATACGCTCGGGCTGCGCGATCAGCTTATCTTCCCGGAGATTGATTATTCAAAGGTCGAGAAGATGAAGGGCATGAACATCACCATCGTGACCACGGCCAGGGACGACAACCAGGCGAAGGCGCTGTTGAAGCACTTCGGGATGCCCTTCCGGCAAGGCGCGTAATGACAGCTTTTAGCTGCTAGCTTCTAGCCTCTAGCTTGATCGAGGTAGAACGAGCGCTAGAAGCAAAACAAGATTGGCTTTATACCTAGCCAGGAGATCAATTCCGGCCAGGTACGAGCTAGAAGCTAGTAGCTAAAAGCTGGAAGCTGAATGCTGTTAGCTGAGGTTGAAGAGGAATATGGCAACCACTGCAAAACGAGTGAAAGACGCGCGGAAGCCGAAGTTCAGCTGCCGCAAGCACAACCGGTGCCAGCTCTGCGGGCGTCCACGCGGGTTCCTGCGCAAGTTCGGCGTCTGCCGCTTGTGTTTCCGCGCACTGGCGCTCAAGGGTGAGATTCCCGGCGTCGTCAAGTCGAGCTGGTAGAGTTTTAGGGATCAGGTTTCAGGTTTCAGGGATCAGACACGAAACTGAACCCTGATCCCTGACCCCTGACAACTGTTTTAGACATTTCCGCAGGTTCTCCTCAAAAGGGAGCGAACGGGGAATGAAGGAGAAGGAATGAGTCTGACCGACCCAGTAGCCGATTTTCTGGCGCGCATCCGGAATGCGATCCGCGCGCGTCACCAGAAGCTGGATGTACCGGCTTCCAAGCTGAAGACCGAGATCGCCCGCATTCTCAAGGAAGAGGGCTACATTTCGAATTACAAGACCCAGGAAGAGGAAGGCAAACTGGTGCTGCGCGTGTACTTGAAGTACGGCGGCACGGAAGCGGCCATCCGCGACCTGGCACGCATCTCGCGTCCCGGTTGCCGCGTCTATATCGGCCGCGACGAGATCAAGCGCGTGCAGGGTGGTCTGGGCATCTCGATCCTGACGACTCCGAAGGGCGTGATGACCGGCAAGCAGGCGCGCCGCGAGGGCGTGGGCGGCGAGTTGC
>CAZYCV010000180.1:0-4841 GCA_964645305.1 uncultured Occallatibacter sp.
TTCAACGCTCCCGACGCGGAAGAGGCGCCATCCGTGCCGCTGGTCAGCCGGTTGAGGTTATCGTAGCTAAAATTCCATGCGCCGGTGACCGAGTCGGTGACTGACTTCAAGTTGCCGACGGGATCGTAGCCGCCCTGGTCGGGGACGGAGAAGCTGTAAAGCACGCCGCCGGTGGTGTTTGCAGCTCCGCTCATGCTGGTGGCGGAGGCGCTGAAGAAGGGCGCGGTTCCGCTGGGCAGGTAAGGGAAGTTGGGGTTGGTGTCGGTGACGCTGACGGAGATGGGCCAATCGGCCTCCGCGCCGCCGGGGACACTGGTGAGTGTGATGGTGGCGCCAGAAGCGGTTGCAGTGACCATGTCGCTGGCTGCGCCGTTGATGGCTGCGGCGACGGCCGACGCGATGCTGGAGGCGGTGCTGCCATGGCCATAGCTCACCGGCACGGGGTTGTTATTACTATCGACAGTCATGACGGTGAAACCGTTGATGGTCACGTTCACGGTTCCCTGGTCCCAGGTATTGCCTGGAGCCAGTCCGCCTTTCATTGAGGCCGTGGAACTACCCATACCAAAGTCGGTTGTGCCATCGGAGTTGGTAATGGAGAGAGCGTAATTCCCGGCGGAGCCAAGGATCTTCGCGGTAAGAGTGAAGCCGCCGTCATCTGCGGCGTCGAGGGTGGCGGTGACAGGGGAATTATAGGCACTGAAAGCGTTGGCCAGAGCCGTGGCGATGGAGGAATCGGTAGAAGAGGAGTTGAAATTGGCGCTGGCAGTGAAGGGCGCGGGGGAAAGGACGGTGATCGAGATTGTGCCGGTATCGGGTACAGTAGTGCAACTGGTGATGGGAACCGGGTATTGACCGTTTCCGCCCTCATTGACAATCGTCGTAGTGCAGACCTGATGACTCCCATCTTGCCCCTGGATGCTGAAGGTGGCGCTGGCATACTGCGGTATTTGGGTGAACTGCCCTTCGGTTCCGCCGATGGTAATGAAGCCGGTGCTGTCGGAGCCGGTAAAGGAGACATTGCCTGAGGCAACGATCTGATTGTTTTCCCGGCCACGGTCGTCATAACCGATCTGGAGGGATGCCGTGGTGGCGGAAGAGGTTACACCAAGATCAGCATTGACCAGGCCAACTGGACCGTATTGAGGCAGAGAGGCTGTAGGAGCGAAGAGCGTGGCCGGATGCGTAGTGGAGTCGGACCAACTGCTGACCACGTTGGTGAGCCGCTCGGCGTTGTCATAGGTATAGCTGAAGGTGACCGACCCACCGGTGGAGGCGGAGGTGGTTGGCGCGTTGGACGGGAAGGTTGTGGAGGTTGGCTTGCCGCCCAGGTCAAAGAGGGTATCAACTTCGTAAGGAGACTTGCCGCAAACGGCCATATTGGCTGGCGTGCATTGCTGCTGGAATTGCAAACGACCCACTGCATCGTAATGGTAGTTGGAGGTCTGGGCCAGGACTGTCGAACCTGTTTTTCAGTCGCTTGTGTCAATTCTCCTCTTAGATTTGGTGAATTGGTCGTGGTAATCAACGATGTGTCGTAGAGAAAGGAGACCGGCGGAGTCGAGTCGCTGTATGTCTTGCTGTACAGACGGTTGAGCTGGTCGTATGAATAATTGATGACGATGCCGCGATTGTCGGTTTTCTTGGCCAAGTTGCTGTTGAGATCGTAGCTGTAGCTGATCGTGCCGGTCTCAGGATTGTAGGAGGTAATCAGCCGTCCAGCAACGTCGTAGGCGAATTTCCGAACGTGATCGCTAGCTGATGGGCACGCTCCGCCGCATTGATCCACTTGAAGCAGATTGCCCAAGGAGTCATAAGCGTAGTCGGTTTCCAATCCGGAAGGCTCCAGAACCTGCGTCAGCCAGCTCTCTGCGTTATACGTGCGGGTCCATGGATTCCCATCCTCATCGGTAAATTTAACTATATTGCCGTTGAAGCTCCAGTTTTGCGCAGAGCCGTCTGGATTTGTCTTGGTGATGAGCCTGCCAATCGCATCATAGGTGTACTGCGTCAGTCCATCCGTCGATTGAGACGCAATGCAATACGGATTGCTGACGAAACTTACCCTGCTTAATGCATCGTAGGTTGTATCCACGGTTAGAGAGCCGCATTTGGCGTCAAAGGGAGTTGTCGCAGTGCTCTGGCTGATCTTTCTGCCCATTCCGTCAAGCGTCGTGGTCGAGACCTTTGAAGAAGATGAACTCTCTAGGATCTTGGTTTGGATCTGATTGGTGGCGGCCTGATTGGGATTTTGGCTTTGGGTACAAGGGTTACTTGAGTTGTTAGCTGCTGGACCGTAGCTGATCGTTGTAGAGCCTCCGTCAGGGCGAGCTGTAACCAGCGGACGCATCAGGCAATCATAAGTCTGGGTTGTCAGATTGCCATTCTGATCCGACTTTGCAATCACCAGCCCGGTGTTCACGTCCTGATACTGCTTCGTCACATGAGAAACGGCGATGCCGCTTGGATTGTCAGTAGTCGTAGGTGCCGTTGTGGTGATTAGGAATGCGGATCCACTATTAGTATTGGCAGGAGGCAATGGCCATTGGACGTTGGTGTAGGCAATATAAGTGGAATTGGAATTGCCATCAATCGAAAGTGTCGGCTGGCCGAGAGTGTTGTAGTTGGTATATGTTGTGATGGTGGAGGCACAGGATGTAGATGGGGTTCCGGAGACAGGCCCTGAGCATTTTTGAACCTTGGTGGGCAGACCGCGCAAGGTAGTTTTGGTTCCGTAATTTGTGTTGTCATGATTGGTAGTCCAGCCCGGAGAGGTTAATGCGCTTTGTGCGGTCTGGATAAAATTGTCGTATGTTATGTTGGTTAGCGATGCCAAAGCAGATTGGTTATAGACTTGGACCTGACTAACTCGATCAGCGATGTTGGCAGCCGCATAGGCGGGATTTGTGTCATGCAGGTAGCTGTATGTGGTAGTACTCAGCGACGCGCCAGGCGATCCGGAACCGGGAGTTCCGTAGTCGTTAACGCTCCTCCCAACGATGTTTCCTCTTGACCCTGCATAGCCATTGCCCATATCCACTATATCGTATTCAGTGTACGTCGCTGTCGTCACTCCAGCGGAATTCCAGGTGAGTACGCTACTCGATTCTGGGCCAATTCCACATCCTCCACCCTGATATCCCATGGTTTTTGTTGCAATCGGACTATTGGCGAATTGAGAGCCGTTGTAGCTGACTTCTTTAATTGCGACGGGGCCATATGCTGCGCAAGACAGGTTGGCCTCTCCTCCCCCGTTGAATGTGTAGACTGTGTCATTTTTGTTTGGATCGGTAACTATGCTATTTGATTCTGGATAGGTATACTGATAATTCCATGTGCTGGACTGCCCGTTCACAGTTACTGTTCTCGACAGAACTTGCCGGCCTAATTCAGACCCGCTCGAATTGAGACGCGTCAGCGCGCCCCAAGTATATTGAATTGTTCCACCGGTTGGAAGTGTAATAGATTGAATCTCACCAAGAGTGCATCCCGTGCAATATGAACTATTTTGCACTAAATACGTAAATGTATATGTATCACCGTTTTGTAGAACGATCGAAGTTGGTAGATTCACAACTGAGTTTGCGGCAAATGTCAGGGGCTGCGGGCCGCACGAATCCTTACCACCACACAGCGAAACTAAGTCTAGAGTGAAGGGCGCGTAATTGATTGTAATAGTTTGCTTAATGCCATTTTGATCGATATAACTGATAGCCGTCGGCTCGTTGGCATTCGATTCAGCGGTCATCAAGGGGATGTTAATTCCAGAATTAGGACCGCCGCCGGTTTCCGTAATAGTTCTACCTACGGTGTCCGTGAAACAGTATGCGCCAGAGCAATTTCCCGCGCTAATAATATTGCCGTTGCTATCCTCCACTTGAGTCGCTTGCTGGTAGGACAACACGGTCGGCGCGATTTCCGGAGTAATTTGCACTCCATTCGGATTAAGATAAGCGCCAACACTCCCTGAGCCACCGCTTCCCGCTGCGAGAGTGTACTTTGTTCCATGCTTGTCGGTGAGGCTGTCTACAGCGCCAGTATTAGGATCAATTATAAGATTGTATCCTGATGCATCCTCTGCAAATGAGTTCGTAGAAGTGTTTAGATTTACTGGAGTACCAGAACCCATGCAGGAGTTAGAAGGATTGATCAAATATCCATATACTGGAAAACTATGCCCGGTCCCGTTGGAATCTGTGAAGGCCATGTAGTCCATGTGGGTGAGAGTCCCAGCGAATTTGCAGCCTGTGACTTGTACGTATTCCTGCTCATACTGCGCCAAAACGCTTTCTGCTTTTTGATAATCTGGATCGTTAGATGCACTTGAAGGATAACCTAAATCGAGGGCAATAGAGCTTTGCCAATTCTCTGTATGTTGGCCAATTTTGAGCACTCCCTGCAATGGATCGCTGACTTGTGAAAACCCATTTCTTCCTATAGTGATCTGATACCAGTTTATTGGGTATTGCACGGTACCAGATACAGTTGGTGTTATGCTGAACAATTGATTGTCGTAGACGAAATGAATGTCCGTATCCATGCCGATACCGGGCAAGTGAAGCAGCGGAATATCCACATGCAGGTTTCCATTTGCCAGTTGCACCGAATCGATGGAACCGCCGCTGAAGACACCATTCTCCGGCAATCCGACATTGCTAACGTTCGGCGTGTAGGCCGTTTGCGCAACGGTTTGCATGGAACAACCAAAAGCCAACACCACCACGCCTATTACAGCAAGCAACCTCTTCGCGTTCATTTTTTGCTCCGTTCGTTCTGAATCTTTTCTTCAATGTCGGCAAGAACCAAGCACTCGGACCGCCAACGATCAGACCTTCAATTTC
>CAZYCV010000181.1:0-4802 GCA_964645305.1 uncultured Occallatibacter sp.
CATTCCCTGATTCTGTGTCCCGTTCTTTGCCGGTGAAGTGGTGTTCGGTGGCGTCTACATAGCAGTTGCCGATGGGTGCGGGGGGCAGGGCGTCGCCGTAGGGCAGGCTGAGAAAATTGCTGACGCAGCCGCCCGCGCTGGCCTCTACGCGCTTGGTGCCTAGCCAATCGCCGAGATAAAAGTAGGTGTCCGTGGCCGTGTGCGCGCTGTTGGACCAGGCATAAGTGGCCGTGATTTTGCCGCCGCTGAAGGCGTTGGTGTGGGTCCAGGAGCTTGTGTAGCTGGTGGCCGGGCCGCTGACGGCGTACTCGGTGACCTGCTCGCCGCCGGGGCCGAGAACCCAACTGGTGTTGGCCAGAAAGCCGTTGGACGAGAAGTTGCAACTGAAGCTGCTGAGCGAGCCTTTGGCCACGCGCGTGCCCGCCGCGTCGTAGATGTATCCGGTGAGGCTGGCGTTGGAGTTTTTGACCGCGCAGAGCCGCCCCTCGGCGTCATAAAGGTACGAGTTGATGCCGTCGTTGGTCACATCGCCCGCCGCGTCGTAGGTGAAGGCCGTGCCATTGCTGGTCGCCACCTGGTTGCTGGCAGCAGTATAAATCACCGTGCTGGTGGTGGGCATGGGGTGGGCAGGCGGCGTGTTGGGGACGGTATCGGTGACGCTTTGGGCTGTGCGGTTGCCAAAGGAGTCGTAGCTCCAGCCCATCGTCGCGCCGGAGAAGTAACCCGCCGAGGTTCGTGGTTCCCACCCTTCCACAAAGAACGTGGAAGGATGGGGTACCCAAAATGTATGGATAGATCAAAGGGTGCGCCACCCGCCAACCAAAAAGCCCGAAGACGAAAACGCGGTTGCCGATGAGCAACCGCGCTAACCCGCTTTTTCCTTAGCCGCTGTCTTTTCAACGGTTGCCATATGGCAACCCAAGGTTGCTATTCAGCTCCCACTCTGGAGTGGTGTGTCCTACCCATGCCCATGCCGGAGGCATGGCGCTTTTCACTCCCCGCGCCCATGCTGCCGATGGAAGCCCCAACAGCAAGCAAGCCGCCCCCATAGGGACGGCTCGCGGACATGGCAGAAGCGGATCGGCGTTAGTGCCGAGCCTGGGACTTTCTATGAGGCAGCTTTTCAGAAATGGTAAACTCTGCGCTTTTGTCTAGCCTAGGTTCCTTCTTGAATCGCTGGCTCTGAAAGAGTATCTCCCCTTCTTCGTTAACTACAAGTTGCTCCCGCAGCATGGTGCTTTCATTCTCACTCCCGCTAGTTTGAATGTCCCTGTAAATCACCCTATAGGTAATCGTGATCTCGTTCCCCGTCCGCTTCCAGCTTCCGAAATAGACGGTCTGCGAATCCCCATAGCTGATTTCCAATTGATCATCGGTTTGATGGAGTGTACCTCCGACGATTCCAAACCTCCCGTCACGAAAGAAGCAAAGAACCTTGGCTGATGCCCACTTTTGATTCGCATGGAACTCAGAATTCTGCCAATCGGGGTTGGTAATAACCCAAGCGCCCGAAATTTCTTGCGCCTTCTGTTGTCCGAAACAACAGCCGACGGAAATAAGAAACATGATCATTAGTCGTTTCATTGAGGTGCCTCAACTGTACGGTTCACGGCAGCAGCAGATTCCACCGCAGGGAGATTCCAAAGGGCATTACGCATGGAATGGTCTTTATCCATTCCATACGATAGGCATCCGTGAGTCCAACCATATCCATCCTCTTGGCCATGAAAATACCGGCTACCTTTCTGATTCTCCAATGGATCGAGAAATGCTCGGACAGTCCCATATGCATCCGTAGGCCCTGGATTGCCTGTACCATGAAGAAAATCATAGATTTTCTGTATGCCATCGTAATGAGGTAGATTGTCCCCAGCAGCATTCAGATGACTTGGGCCTTTCGGGTCTCGCAGACCGAGATGCATTTCAAAGTTCCCATTCGCTGGACCATAATTTCTCGGTCCCCCGCCTGAAAAACCCGATCCCGTTGCTACAACTTCATTCTGGTCATAGAGGGTTAGAGAAAAACGTGTAGCCCCGGTCTTTTTGTCGATGCCCGTTTTCGTAGCAACAAGAAGTGCTCCGTACCCCTTCGCGTCTGATGCAGAGCCGTCCGCGTTGTGAAAAGTACTACCCTTTTGCCATTGCCACTTCTTGTCAACGTAAAACCAATCATGGCCGTTAGGATCGACCTTGATGAGTGGATTGTTCAAGACGTAGCTGTAGAGATTCAGGCTCTGCGGATCACCCAAGCTCGCATACGGAACCGGCATGATTTTGGCCGACCAATCAGGACTCATAAATCGGCCCATGCTGCTTGCGTAGTACCTAGCCCCGAAGTAGTCATTGCCGGATTCGGCGTCCCGTTCTTTGCCGGTGAAATGGTGTTCGGTGGCGTCGGGGCAGGTTTGGTAACCGGGGACGCTTTGCGCTGAAGTCAGGCCGTCGCCGTAGGGCAGGCTGGCGAAGGTGGCGGCGCAGAGTTGTGCCGTATTCGTCGAGCTAAGCATCTGGCCCACTTCGGCGCGCTTGGTGCCCAGCCAGTCGCCAAGATAGAAGTACGTGCCGGTGTCGTGATAAGTGGCCGTGATCTTGCCGCTGCTGAAGGCGTTGGTGTGGGTCCAGGAGCTTGTGTAGCTGGTGGCCGGGCCGCTGACGGCGTACTCGGTGACCTGCTCGCCGCCGGGGCCGAGAACCCAACTGGTGTTGGCCAGAAAGCCGTTGGACGAGAAGTTGCAACTGAAGCTGCTGAGCGAGCCTTTGGCCACGCGCGTGCCCGCCGCGTCGTAGATGTATCCGGTGAGGCTGGCGTTGGAGTTTTTGACCGCGCAGAGCCGCCCCTCGGCGTCATAAAGGTACGAGTTGATGCCGTCGTTGGTCACATCGCCCGCCGCGTCGTAGGTGAAGGCCGTGCCATTGCTGGTCGCCACCTGGTTGCTGGCAGCAGTATAAATCACCGTGCTGGTGGTGGGCATGGGGTGGGCAGGCGGCGTGTTGGGGACGGTATCGGTGACGCTTTGGGCTGTGCGGTTGCCAAAGGAGTCGTAGCTCCAGCCCATCGTCGCGCCGGAGAAGTAGTTCAACGCTCCCGACGCGGAAGAGGCGCCATCCGTGCCGCTGGTCAGCCGGTTGAAGTTCGTGGCCTCCCACTCAACCACGATAAAACTGTGGTTGAATGGGGCACAGCGGTTCTTGGTTAATCATGATCGGGCCACCTGCCCACAGCGGTTCTTGGTTATTTGATGATCGGGTCACCTGCCCCTCAAAAAGTCTTCTCATGGTTGGATACGGTTTGTGTGAGGAACCGGGGAAATGTAGTCCACAGGCAGTCCGGGAGTATCGATAATCCCAATTCCAGTTTCGCCGTGCTCGCGCCTGATATGTAATCCCCACTCGTGCTTAGGATCACCTTGAGCAAAATCTGTTTGAAGAGGAAAATGGCCAATTAGCATCGTATTCTCTCTCTTTCGATCATTGAAGGCGATGAACCCATTGTCTTCAATGTCAGCCGACATACGCAAAGCTGTTAGCCCATCCTTTGTATTGAACTCAAGAATCGGAGCCGTGCCTGCCCCTGCATTTCCTTTTGCGTCTTGGCTTTGCTCGCCCAATCGAATTCCCCCCTGATTGTCAGGCGCAAGAAAGCGCAAATAAACGCTTCCATCCTGTTCAGCAGCCAACGTTGCTTTTATGGCACCATGGGTATCTTCGATCTGAATCTGGTGTGCACGAACTACATCCAGTGTCCGATGGAAACAAATTTCATAGCTCAAAACGGCACCAACAACACCGCCGAAGAGCGAACTCAGGAGAACAATAGGTATCAAAATTTGCATTTTCATTGTATTGGACACCCTCCTTCAAGCCAATCCGTAAAATCTGCTGTTCCGCCGCTGCCGTAATCGCCCTTATATCCGTATGGTGCAAACTGATTATTGAAATCGAGGCCCGGCTCAGGTGCATTCGACTCATCATCGCCAATTTTGAAATTTTTGTGTGTGAGTTCATGCCATAAAATATATCCTTGGGTATTGGAAGAATTTCCATAAAAATTGGCCCAAGTGTGGATATTTCTGGCTCCTGAAGAATCTGTCGAGGCATCCGCACTACTGTCTTGCGGTTCTTCATTCGGATGTTGATCTAATTCGCCGTTTTCAAGTGAGCGCGCAAACGTACTCATTGAAAATGGAATTCCCAAATGTTTTCCGACACCTGAATATGCTCGCTTACATGGCTTGCTCAGATTTTGTTTGACATCATATATGCGCTCTGCAACGTCCATTTGAGTAAGCGGCTGACGGAAGGGCCGTGTAGTAATTGGCCTACCCGTATTTGGAAATCCCCAACCATCACCGTCGCTGTTTCCACCACCTCCGCAATTTGCAAAGAGATGATTGAAAAAAGAAATAATTTTACCCCCTAATGTTTGGGCTGCATAGGGTGCACCACCACATGGAGGACGGTCGAACCAAGACAGACCATAGGGGTCCACATATTGCGATGCATGATTACCGACATAGGAATAAAGGTTCAGTGACTGTGGGTCACTTGGATTTGAATAAGATAAGCCAGAAGGGTCTGGATTCTGCCAACGCCCCATGCTGCTCACGTAGTAGCGCGCCCCAAAGTAATCGTTGCCTGATTCGGAGTCGCGTTCTTTGCCGGTGAAGTGGTGTTCGGTGGCGTCTGCATAGCAGTTGCCGATGGGGGCGGAGGGCAGGGCGTCGCCGTAGGGCAAGCTGGGAAATTCGCTGACGCAGCCGCCCGCGCTGGCCTCTACGCGCTTGGTGCCTAGCCAATCACCA
>CAZYCV010000182.1:0-4790 GCA_964645305.1 uncultured Occallatibacter sp.
GCAAGATGTATGGCCGAACGCCGCGAAGTACGGACAAACTCTTCAATATCCGATTTAATTTGCAATTGTCGTGATCGCCCACTGAGGCGCTCTCAGATTTCTGAGCCTGGAGACGCGAGCCCCCAGCCAGTGGAGGTGAAGTATGGCTGCAACAAAATTCACAGAAACCGAGCGCGAGAAGCTCTTCGCGCAGCTCGAAATACCATTCGATCCAACGCAGATCAAGTGGCGGGTAATGCGCACCTCTGCGGATGGGCGGAGCGGCGTCATCCTGCCTTTTGCCGATCCGCGCGCCTACACGGACCGGCTCAACGATCTCTTCACGCCGTCGGGCTGGACGCGCGAGTACACTATCTCCACGGTGCCATCGCTGACTCGCGTGGACAGAGGAAAAGTGATTGTCACCAGCAAGGTGCTGGTTGCAACCGCCGTCACCATCACTCGATTGGGCAGCCATACCGGAACCGGAGAAGAGTGGGCCGATAAGGAAAACGCCGTGACAGCGGCAGACGCGCAGGCATTCAAGCGCGCTTGCAGTTGCTTTGGACTGGGGCGGTATCTCTATCGTTTCGAGGAGACTTGGGTACATCTGAATCAGCGTGGTGAACCGGCTGCTGTTCCGGTATTGCCAGCATGGGCATTGCCGCCGGGTGTGACCATGCAGTCAACCAATAGCCAAGCCGTCGATGTGCGCGGCCCTGTCGATCACAAGCTGACAGCTGAGATCGAAAATTTCCGCAGCACGCTGGGCGAGCCGATCTATGCGGAGATTCTGCGCCGGTCCGGGCACAGTGCCACCGCGCGGACCATCCCCAATGCGGAGCGGCAAAAGCAGACCATCGAAAAGATGCAGGCCGCGGCGCGCGGTTTCGAGAGGTTGCGCCAACTGGCTGAGATGGCTGGCGATGCGCAGTTCTTCGCTGCGGCGGAGCGCTTCAAGATCGCATTGGTCACAGAGTTGTCGAACTTGGCGGCGTTGAAGCAACTGGTCGACGAACTCGAATCCCTCGCCAACCAGCAGGTCGCCTAGTGAGCAGTTGAGTGCCGGGAGGAAATCATGGGAGAGATCAGCATTCTGCGTTCACGGCGCAGCCTTGTCAGTATTCCAATTGTCGAAGCCGTCTACTGCGAGAGTTGCGCCTCGGTCTCGAACTCCAGCGGGGAATGTTGCGCCTTGTGTGGCAATATCTCCGTTTGGCCGCTGGCCGAGTTGGTGCCGCAGCCGCCGATGGGACCACACCCTGGTTCAGTATCCGCTCGACGTTGCGCGCCCACAGTGCGAATTGAATTGGCCAGAGCGGCGTAGTGACCCGATAGGATACGTCACCCATTGCAATTCCGAGAAAGCTCAATCAGGAGGTCCGCCATGGACACATCAGAACTTTCCAGGCCCGACCTGTTCGCCCACCGAGAAGCGCTTCGGCTTCCCGCGTCAAAGGTGGTCGAGAAGCTGGTTCAGATCGTCGGGCGGAAACTGACCGCGTATATCGGCGGCGTCAAAGATGTGCGCGCAGTCGATCGCTGGATTGCCGGCGGAGAAATCTACGGCGACGCTGAGAGCCGGTTGCGGTTTGCTTTCCAAGTAGTGCGCACCTTGAGCGAGCACGATTCGCCTGCCGTCGTGCAGGCCTGGCTGACGGGCGTGAATCCAGAATTGGACGACCGTGTGCCGCTGCGCCTGATGCGCGAGAACGAGACAGATGCGGTGGCGCCAGCCATCCTGAGCGCTGTCAGAGCATTCCTCGGCGACAAGTAGGCGGGTAATCTTCTTTGAATTATATGGTTAATATATTGTCATTTACGCAGTATAATAGAGACAAAGAGGCAACTTTTTGGCTGTATATCTCAAAACGGTGCAAGAGGTTCAGACCGGAATTGCCGGGCGGTTCAAGGCCCGGCGTCTGGCCATGAACCTGACACAAAGCGAACTGGCGGCGCGCTCGGGCGTGACCTTCAGTTCGCTGAAACGATTTGAGCGCGAAGGGTTGATCGCGCTGGACTCACTTCTGAATTTGGCCTTGGTACTCAATTGCCTCGACGATTTCGACAAGCTGGCCGCGGAAAATACGCCCATCTCAGCCACTCAATCGCTCGACGCCCTGCTGGCCACGCCGGAGCGGCGGAAGAGAGCGACGGGCAGAAAAGGACACAGCCATGGCATATAGTCCGACAGAGTTGCTGACCGTTTATTTGGACGCACGCGGCCCGAGCGGCAACATGGAACGCCGCAAAGTTGGCCGCCTCGCGTTCAAGGACAGGCAGATCCTTTTCGAGTATGACGCCTCCTTCCTTGCTTCGGGCATTGAGATTTCGCCGATCAAACTTCCGCTCAAGCCCGGCGTATCCATTGCCGACACCGCGATCTTCGACGGTCTGTTTGGCGTATTCAATGACAGCCTGCCGGATGGATGGGGCCGCCTTCTGCTCGACCGCACGGTGGAGAAATACGGTGTGCATCGCGGCCAACTGAATCCGCTCGACCGGTTGGCCTATGTGGGCAGGCACGGCATGGGCGCTCTCAGCTATGAGCCGGAGTTGAGCCAGCTAATCGCCGACCATGCTCCGCTGGCGCTCGACAAACTTGCTGAGGAGTCAGCCACCGTTCTGGCTGGAGAGAATGAAGAAGTCTTCGAAGATTTGCTGCGGCTCAATGGCTCTTCTTCAGGTGCGCGGCCCAAGATCGTGGCGCAGGTGAGCGCCGACAAGAAAAGGATCATTCACGGCCAGCAGGAGTTGCAACCGGGCTTCGCGCACTGGATGATCAAGTTTCCGTCTTCTCAGGACGCGCGGGACGCGGGAGCTATCGAATACGCCTATAGCCTGATGGCAAAGGCGGCCGGAGTGGAGATGCCTGAGACGCATCTTTTCCGTACGAACAGGAACAAATACTTCGGCACGAAGCGATTTGACCGGGACATTGATGCCCGCATCCACATGCATAGTCTTGGCGGCCTGATCCATGCCGATCACCGTACTCCCAGCCTTGACTACGACATGGTTCTACGCGTGACGATGGCGTTGACCAGAAATATTCAGGAAGCGGAAAAGGTCTATGCGCTGGCTTGCTTCAACGTTCTCGCTCATAACCGCGACGATCATGTGAAGAATTTTTCGTTCCTGCTGAATGCAAGAAATGAGTGGATCTTTGCGCCTGCCTATGACCTTACTTTTTCTTATGGTCCGGGCGGAGAGCAAAGCATGCTCGTCATGGGAGAGGGGAAGAATCCCGGCGCCGCCCAACTTCTGGCATTGGGAAAACAGCATGGAATTAAAAGCGCGCCGGAGATTCTAGCAAAGGTCAAAGCAGCCGTAGCTAACTGGCACCGCTATGCCGAACAAGCAGAGGTATCGCAAAAATCCGCCAAAGAGATTGCTGGCAAGATCAAGTTGCAGTAGCCATCTGCATTTTTCTGTTCAGATAGCAGCCGGTCGGGAATCGAAAACGTGGCCCGTCAAGCAGCCTTTGCGGCATTCTTCTTCGCCTTTGGCAGTGGAGCAACGGTAGCGTTCAAGTTCGCCTTGGAAGCGCCCTTCACTGCCGCCCAGCGTTTGATCTGCGCTTGACGGACGCGTTCGCGCCCTTCTGCGCTCATCTTCTTGCGCTTCTTCGCCTTTTGGACAACCGGAACGACGATGGCTGCTGTCTTCGACGGTCTGCCCGGCTTGCGCTTGATTGCGGTCGTTCCAGCGGAACTCAAAAGTGCCTTGGCTTGCCTGAGAAGAGCAATCTGGGCATCGATCTCGAAAAGAATGGATTTCGTCATGGTGCGGTCAGCACCTCCCCAAGCAGGATAAGCGATGGACCGACTGGTTGGCACCTAACCTTGCCATGCGGTGTCATCGGGCGCTTCGCATTTACCAATCATTTCAATCAAAACCCTACAGAAAGGAGGCTCGATGGCCAGGAGTGTCGCGAAACTTAAGATGGGCTTCTACCCGCTCCCAGTGAGCGAAGGCGCCAAACTTCGTCAGCTTCTCAGCTATAAAGGACCGGCATCGGTGGTCGATCCATGCGTGGGGCAAGGTGTGGCTCTCAATCTGATTACCCACGGCGCCGATGTGCGCCGCTATGGCGTGGAACTCGATGCCGAGCGGGCGCTGGCCGCAAGCTCCACGGGGATCGAAACGATCCAGGGAAATACGTTTGACGCAGTGGCCAAGCCGGAGTCTTTCTCGTTTCTGTACTTGAATCCTCCCTACGATTCCGAGATTGGCTCGGTTGGAAACAGCCGCATGGAGCGCCTGTTTCTCGAACACACCTTTCGCTGGCTGGTGATGGAGGGCGTGCTAGTGCTGGTTATTCCGTTCGAACGCCTGCATGAGTGCGCCGGGGTGCTCAGCTCACACTTCGCCCGGCTGAATATCTTTCGCATGACCGATGAAGAGTCGGTCCGCTTCCGGCAGATCGCTATCCTCGGAGTGCGCCGCAATGTCCGGGGCGTGGCCGTCGAGGAGGCGCGGCGGCAACTTCAGCGCATCAGCCCGTACGGCAGTTTTCAGGCGTTGCCTGAGTTGATGCCGGGCGCGTGTGAACCGTACCCCGTGCCTCCAGCAGGAGAGGCGGCGCTGAGTTATCGCGGCCTGCCGTATGACCTGCTAGAAGACTTGCTGCCGCTGTCGGGCGCATGGAAGCAGACGATGCCGTTTCTGATGCCGCGCGAAGACGTGGCCACGGGGCGTCCGATCACACCGCTGCATGGAGGTCATGTGGGGTTGTTGTGTACGGCGGGTCTGTTGAATGGAGTCTTCGGCCAGGGCGATGACCGGCACATCGCGCGATGGAGGTCGGT
>CAZYCV010000183.1:0-4672 GCA_964645305.1 uncultured Occallatibacter sp.
CCTGCGGCGGTACACCGACGGCGCAGAAGGAATAAAAAGTGTTGCGCGCGCCGATACGGGTGCGCCCGTCAAGCACCACATGGGAGATCAGGTTGCACTCCTCACCCAGCACCACGTCGGGGCCGATGGTGCAGAACGGCCCTATGCGGCAGGAGGCGGGAACCACCGCGCCAGGTGCGATCACTGCGTTCGCGGCGATGACGGCATTGGGATGAATGCTCACTCGGCTGCCTCTGGCGCGGCTGAAGCTGGCTCGGAGTCAGGCGTGCGGTTGACGATCGAGCAGGTCAGCGTTGCCTGGCAGGCCAACTTGCCCTCCACAAAGGCCTTGGCCTCCATGCGTCCCAGGCGGCTCTTGAAGGCCAGCACATCGACCTCAATGCGCAACTGGTCTCCCGGTGTCACCGGGCGGCGGAATTTGGCCTTTTCAATGCCGGTGAAGACAGCCAGCTTCTTGTCGCGGTCGGGAATTTCGTTGAGCATGATGATGGCGCCGGCCTGGGCCATTGCTTCAACAATCAGCACGCCGGGCATCAGCGGGTGGCCGGGAAAGTGTCCCTGAAAGAAAGGCTCGTTCATGGTCACATTCTTGATGGCGACCAGGCGCTTGCCGCGCTCGAACTCGACGACACGGTCAATCAAAAGAAAAGGGTAGCGGTGGGGAAGCAGTCCCAGGATCTCCTGGATATCAAAGGTCATTCGGTGGCTCCATTGGCGAGGGCCTTGGCCGCCCTTCGCTCCATGGATTATATCGAAAGGCGCGGCCTGCTTGCTTGCGAAAGGCCACGGAAGATGAAATTTGCTATGCAGAGCATCCTCTATTTGCGCTGAGCGCGGCGTGGACCGGGAGGTCCACGCTACAGCCGGCCAGGAGGCCGGCGCTACTCTGTTGAGTGCTCGGCGTAGTGCGCCATTTCAGACCTGCATGACTTCGGCTTCTTTTTTGCGGCAAAGCTCTTCCATACGGCGAATCTCTTCGTCAGTCATCTTTTGGACTTCTTCCAGGGCGCGCTTTTCTTCGTCCTCGCTGATCTTCTTTTCCTTGGCGAGCTTTTTAAGGGCATCGTTGCCGTCGCGGCGGACGTTGCGGACCGAGGTGCGCTGCTCTTCGAGTTCGCGGTTGAGGTGCTTGCAGACGTCACGGCGGCGCTCCTCGGTCATGGGCGGAACGGGGACGCGAATGACCTTGCCGTCGGAGATGGGGTTGAAGCCGAGATCAGCGGTGCGGACGGCCTTCTCGATCTCCTTTACGACCGTGGGATCCCAGGGGGCGATCAGAATCAGTTGCGCTTCAGGCGAAGAGACCTGCGCCAGTTGGCTGATGGGGGTGGGCGTGCCGTAGTAGTCCACCTTGACCTGGTCGAGCATATGAACGCTGGCGCGGCCGGTGCGGGTGGAGGCAAGATTGGCCTGAAAGGTGGCCACGGCGCCGTCCATGCGGCGGCGGAGGTCGGTGTTGAGTTCCTTGAGAGCCGGAATGCCGGCCATGATCGAAGCTGCCATTGGGTTCGTCCTCGTACATCCAAAACACTATTCTATCGAATTCCACGGCTATGAAACATTGGTCCCGGGTCGGCCCTTGGATAAAAAATCACTGCGCATCGCGCAACAGAGTGCAACCATCCGCCGATCCGCCACTGCAGGCCTTCTGGAAGTACTTGCGGGCGTCTGCGGTATCTCCCGCTTCCTGATAGATGGAGCCGAGGCTGGCGCAACCGGACCATGTCCCCTGATCGCAGGCAATCCCGTAAGCACCACGCGCCAATTGAACACTCTTCACGCCACCGATGCCTTGCGCGTAAAGGTAGCCGAGGTAGTTGCAGGCCTTCATATCGCCCGCGTCGCAGGCTTGCTTGAAGAGAGCGCGCGCCAGAACAAATTGCTTGTTGTCGTAGGCGGATTTGGCCTGGTCATAAAAATTGGAGACCGTTGAAGTCGCGCTAACTGCCTGAGTTGCACTCCCAGCGGGCTTCGACGCAGCGCGAGGGGCCGAGGACCAAATATACGTACTGGAGACTTCGCTGCTGGGCGCGTGTCCCTCTGCGGTAGCGATGGCGCGGACCGTTGCGCCGCTCGGCACAGGATAGATGGGCAGAACATAAGTCTGCGAGTTCTCGGTAGGCTGACTGCCGTCCACGGTGTAGTGGATTTCGGCACTCGGAGTTTGGTCTGTGATTCCCACCGCACGCATATCAGGATAGGTGCCCCCCGCAAGCGTAAATACCGGAGCCTCCGTGGCCGGCTTGGAGCCCGTGAATGTGGCAATCCACCCTCCAAGCGAGCTGCCGACTAACCAGATTCCAACGCCGAGAACAACTACGACCGCCGCCACGATCCACTTCAGCTTTGACGATTGCTCCTGCGGCTGGGCAAAGATGAGTGAGTCGCTACTATTCGTGCTCTGTGAGTCGCTTCTACCCGTGGAATATGCCTCAGGCCTACCCGTAGTATGCGCAACCGGCCTGCCTGTAGTGCGTACTTCTCGCCGACCGGTAGTACGCATTTCTGGCACGGGCACCGACAGCCGCTGGGAGGGGATGTTGGAACTCAGGTTGCGCGGGGTATCGTAATATGCCGACGCAAATTGTTCCGGCAGTTGGGGCGCCAGGGCCTCCAGCAGGGCCGCAGCCGAAGAGAATCTCTGCTCACGATCCCGCTCCAGCATCTGCAACACCAGTTCATCCAACCCAGGATAATTCTGCAACTCAGGGCGCAATTGGCTCGGTGCCTGCAAATCCGCATACAGATGCTGGTAGAGCCAGCCTTCGGTATTGTGGGCATGGAAGGGAGTGGTGCCGGTCAACATCTCAAAGAGCACGCCGCCCAGCGCGTAAATGTCAGCGCGGCCATCCAACTCTTCGGCGGGCATACCTTTCCATTGCTCTGGGGCGGCATACGGCGGGGTGAGCATCAGGCCGACAGTGCGGCCGGAAACCGTTGCCGTCTCCTTCATGGCGGCTATGCCGAAATCAAGAAGTTTGGGAATCTCTGGAACGCCATTGCCTCCAGCCAGCAGAATATTCTCCGGCTTCACATCACGATGGACAATGCCCTTGGCATGAGCGGCAGCCAGACCCTGCGCGATGCCCCAAGTAATGCCCAGCGCGCGCTCCACCGGCAATGCGCCGATAGAAAGTACGCTGCGCAGGCCGGGGCCTTCCACATACTCCATGGCGATGTACGGGGTGCCATCTTCGGCTTGATCAAGATCAACCACTTCAACAATATTGGGGTGGCGCAACTCGATGGCGGCCTGCGCCTCGCGGCGAAAGCGGCGCAAAAAAACCGAATCCTGACTGAGTTCGCTGGAGATGAACTTGAGCGCCCGAACACGGCCCAGCATGATGTGCTCGGCCAGGTACACCGTCCCCATTCCGCCGCGCCCAATCTGGCGCAGAATGCGGTACTTGTCGCGGATCACCATGCCCTGCGCGAACTCCCGCGTCTCAATCAGAATGGCGCCGTCCGTGGGACAGTTGGTGTGTTGATTCGGATAAGCTGAATCGCACAGTGGACACGTCTTCATGAATCTGGCGTCTCTTTCTTTTAGCTGCCTGGCAACCCTATCGACTCTGCTTCGTTGGATCAACAAAGAAAGATCAGGCGTTCAGCCTTCCTTTCTCTGACAGAAATCCGTATGATTCAGTAAAATTAACGCCCTCATTATAGAGCAGCCTGACGCAGAATGGCTACCGCTTTCTCCTGCGCTTCCATGGGAACCGTATTGCAGAAGGACGCTTGATGTGATCGGCTCTGCCTGAGAATCTTTGGGGGAAGCTGTTGCCGCTCTTCTGCCGCAAGCCAGTCTTTACTATAATCACATTCATGAGCGAACATCCTTTGGTTGGTATCGTGATGGGCAGCAAGAGCGACTATGAAGTGCTCCTGCCGGCTATCGAGATTCTGCGGGTGCTGGAGATTCCCCACGAGGCGCGGGTTCTGAGCGCGCATCGCACCCCCGATCAACTTTTTGAATATGTGGCTGCCGCGCGCGGTCGCGGAATGCGCGTGATGATTGCCGGAGCCGGCGGCGCGGCGCACCTGGCCGGCGTGATTGCCGCCAAGACGCTGATGCCCGTTCTGGCCGTGCCGATTGCCGCCACGCCGCTCAACGGCCTGGATTCGCTGCTTTCCATGGTGCAGATGCCCAAAGGGATTCCCGTCGCCACGCTGGCCATCGGCAAGCCGGGAGCCGCGAATGCCGCGCTCTTTGCCGCCGAGATTCTGGCTTTGACGGACGAGGCGCTCTACGAACGGCTGGCCGCATGGCGTGCGGCGCGCGCTCAGGAAGTGCTGGACGCGACGCTGCCGGAGTGAGGGTTGTGGTCTCCCGGATTTGAGGGAAGGATAGAATTCCAAAAACTCAGGGCGAATGGCCACTCAATTCATTACATTTTATGTGATGTGATATCATATGCGATGTGAGACTAGTGCTCGATACCGATGTCATTGTGGCGGCCTTGCGCAGCCCACGTGGCGGGTCAGCAGAGCTTCTGCGGCGGATACGGCTTGGGCGAGCCAGTATGCTGCTCAATGTGCCGCTGGCGTTGGAGTACGAGGCAAAATGTACGACCGCCGAGCATCGCCTCGCTTCAGGCTTGAGTTTGACGGAGATAGCGATCTTTCTGGACCGCCTCATTTCATTGGGCGAACCAGTTCAGACCTACTACCG
>CAZYCV010000184.1:0-4633 GCA_964645305.1 uncultured Occallatibacter sp.
TGATGAAGCTGCTGGCCGGCGAGCGCAAGAACGTCTGCGCGGTGGGCGACGAGGATCAGAGCATCTACTCCTGGCGCGGCGCCGACATCCGCAACATTCTGGAGTTCGAGAAGGACTTCCCGAACGCGCGCATCGTTCGGCTGGAACAGAACTACCGCTCGACGCAGGTGATTCTGGAGGCGGCCGGCGCGGTTGTCGCCAACAACCTGAAGCGCAAAGGCAAAAAGCTGTGGACCGATCGCCAAGGCGGCTCGCTGGTGGGCTACTATGAGGCTCCGGACGGCGAGAACGAAGCGCTCTTCATCGCCGACCGCATTCAGAAGTTTTTGCGGGAAGCCGCGACCAGCGAGAATTCCGATGCGGCCAACTGCGCGGTCCTCTATCGCACCAACGCCCAGTCCCGGCTGGTGGAAGAATCGCTGCGCCGCTACAACATTCGCTACACCATGGTGGGTGGTTTCAGCTTCTACGAGCGGGCGGAGATCAAGGATCTGCTGGCTTACCTGCGCCTGGTGCGCAACCCGCACGATTCCATGGCCTTGCAGCGCGTCATCAACACTCCGGCGCGCGGCATCGGCAAAACTTCGCTGGAGACGCTGGAGCGGATGGCGCTGGAGACCGGTTCGTCTACTTGGGAGGCCATCGGCGCGGCGATCAAAAATCGCCTGATTCCCACCCGCGCCCTGATGGCTCTCGATTCCTTTCGTCAGTTGATGTTGGATGCGCAGGCGATGATGGACCCCGACTTTGCCGGCAAGCTCTCAGCCGACGTGGCCGCCAGCGCGGAATCAGAAGACGAGGCGGATACCGGCTTTGACTTCGGCGCCGCGGATGCTGACGCAGCCTGTGCGGAATCAGCCACCAGCTTCGACTTTGGCAGTGAGACGCAAATTCCACTTATGGACGCGGCCAGCTTTTCACCGTTTGCCGAGCAACCAAAACTCCGGGTGCCCTCGGTCTCGATTTTGAGACCAGGGATTCCAACAGTACCCAACCCCGACTTTGAATCTGACGCAGAAGAAGTGGCGGGGGACAAAAAAGAAGGCGAAAGCTCCTTCCGCGCGCCCGGCGACGCCGCCACTCTCCCCGAGCTGATCCGCTTTATTATCGACCGCACCGGCTACATCAAAGCTTTGGAGACCGAAGGCTCGCCGGAGTCCTTCAGCCGCATTGAAAACCTGAAGGAACTGGCCAATGCCGCCCATGACGCCGAGGCACGCGGCGAAACTCTGGCCGATTTCCTCGACAACGCGGCTTTGGCCTCGGACTCCGACCAATTTGACCCCGAGGCCCGCGTGACGCTGATGACGCTGCACGCCGCCAAGGGCCTGGAGTTTTCGCTGGTCTTTCTGGCCGGCCTGGAAGAGGGCCTCTTCCCCCACTCGCGTACGCTGAACAACCCGGACGAACTGGAAGAAGAGCGCCGCCTCTGCTACGTCGGCATGACCCGCGCCATGAACACGCTGATCCTCACCCGCGCTCATTATCGGAGAAGGTACGGCAACGACGCCCCGGAGATGAGCGTTCCCTCGCGCTTCCTGGAAGAGGTTCCCAACTCATTGATCGAGAATCTCGGCGGACGGGCACCGGCGCAATCGCTGGCTTGGTCTACTCCCAGCTATGCAAAGAGTTACGGCCGCAAGCCCGATGCCGCCCACGACTTCGACGGAAAGCATTTCAATTATGAGGATGAGAATCAGGACGCCCCACGCTCACTCGGCATGAACGTACTACCCAACGGAAAGACAGGAAACAGTATCAAAGCTACCGCGAACAAACCCTTTGTTGCCCCGTGGATGACGCCCAAGGCCAAGCCTGCCTCATTCAGCCAAGAGAGCGGGGTGCCCCCGGTCTCGACTTTGAGACCGGGGAATTCGGCCCCGGAAAGCGCAGCCCCGCCGCAGTCGATCGACAACATTGCCCGCTTCTTTGGCGGCAAATCCGGCCACGGCAAGCCCGGCGCGCTTCCTCAACCGGTGACCCAGTTTTCGGATTCTGGATCAGCAAGCCCTGCCACGGAGTTGCCTGCATCCAACAGCGCCTTTAACCTCAAGAAAGGCCAGCGCGTTCGTCATGCCAAGTACGGCGAAGGAACCATTCTTCTGCGCGAGGGGGAGGGCGAGGATGCCAAGCTGACTGTCCTCTTTTCCCAGCATGGCATGAAAAAGCTGATGGAAAAGTTCGCCAACTTGAGGAAGGTTTAGTTTTCATCGCACAAACAGAAAACGGCGAAGGGCTTGACTGCAAGCCCTTCGCCGTCTTGATGCAAGCTATTTAGAGTACGTCTTGTTGCGCCTTGCGCCAGAAGAGGAAGCCCGCCATAAGAAGCAGGCCTGTGCCCATCAGCAGCAGCGAGGACGGCTCCGGTGTCGCACTTGCCGGACTTAAACCAAAGGTTGTGTCATAGCCAGCCGTTGCCGGATTCCCGTCGATGTAAACCGGGGAGTAGACTTCCGTCGAACTATTGTATTCCTCAGAGAGAACTGTGCTGCCCTGCAGGAAGAGCTCAAGCTGATCGGGAGTCGAAGTGATATTGAAGACCAGACCGGTGGTATCTACAAAACCCGGCGTTGTCGTAAAAATAAGGTTGTCGTAGTTAAATCCAGGGCTATCAACAGTGTCAACACCATAATCAACCCCGCCAAAGCTGGGAGTAGCATTGTCAAGGAGAACCGTGGCAGCCTGACCATCGATTACAATGCCAGTTCCCCCGGTGATCTCATACTCGTTGGTGCCTACCAAGGTACCGTAGAGGTAGCCCGAACCGCTGGTGAGTCCCACGCCAGGTGTGCCGCTGCCGGTGGCAGCACCGGTAAAGTTAAAATAAAAGGTTTGGGTCGTCGCCATGGCAGCCGGCGCAGTCGCAAGAGCTGTTGCCAATGCGAGTACTACTAAATTGATCTTCTTCATATTCCCTCCAAAGTTGGCCCTCGCGGGCATCTGATCTTCAAAAAAATCTTGCGTCTGATCGCAAAGTAAACCTGAACGCCAAAAGGCGCATCAGGATCTCTACGCCCATCCCGCGAAGCAAACCGTCTTATCGGAAAGATCTAGCGACCCCGAGTCATGTTTGGGGAACACACTCAGATCAGCCAGCCGTAGCGCTCCAATTCGACTTGCCCATTTATTATGCACGTTAAACGCCAAAACTTGTCCATAAAAATCAATAGCTTACAGGCCGTCAAAGTTTGGTATATGCAATCTTTTACACATCTTTTTCCCAAGATGTTTCCACTTTTACTTGCAAGCTTTGAATTTGTTCCGGCGCATTCACGCTTTTCACACCAACCGTAAAGCTACATTTGTGACCTCAATCCTAGCCGAAAAGAGCCTGCATCCTGCTCCGGAGTGCGGCCTCCTTTTCGCTTTTTCGCTTCCCAAACTCCCGACTGCGATACCATAAGAACAGGATAGGGGTTGCGTATGTTCATCATCATCTGGCAGTTCGAGATTGCCGAAGAAAAGCAAGCTGCCTTTGAGGCAGCATATACGTCCGAAGGCGCATGGGCAAAACTCTTTGCCGCTTCTTCTGACTATTTGGGCACCGAACTGCTGCGCGACGCCTACGTTCCCGGCGCTTACCTCACCATCGACCGCTGGACGAGCGAAGAGGCCTTCCGCGCCTTCCGCAAAGAGCACGATGCCGAGTACGAAGCCCTGGACCGCGCCTGCGACCCGCTGACCAGCAGCGAGAGCCGCATCGGCGCGTACACTGTCTGAATCCAATCATTTGTAAGACAAACCGACAGCTTCGCCATCTCTTCGCTATTATTTTCTTCCAATGTCCTCTCAGCCCTGCTACAATTCCTACGAAATCGAATCCAGGCCGCCGCGTCGTTTCCTGTGAAGAAAACAGAAGCCGAGCCGCGTCCCATCTTCAGGAGACCCCCATGGCAATCGCCGATGACCGCAGCAAAGCCGTAGAACTCGCCCTCGCGCAGATCGAAAAACAGTTTGGCAAAGGGTCGATTGTCCGGCTCGGCTCCAAAGAGGCGCTCGTCCCGATCGCCGTCATCTCCACCGGCTCCATCAGCTTTGACGCCGCCCTCGGCGTCGGCGGCTTCCCGCGCGGCCGCGTCATTGAGGTCTTCGGCCCTGAATCCTCCGGCAAGACGACCATCTGCCTGCAAGTGATCGCCGAGGCGCAAAAGGCCGGCGGTCTGGCGGCCTTCGTCGACGCCGAGCACGCCCTCGACCCCGCCTACGCGCGCAAGCTGGGCGTGGACATCGACAACCTGCTCGTCTCGCAGCCCGACAGCGGCGAGCAGGCACTCGAGATCACCGAAGCCCTGGTCCGCTCCGGCGCCATCGACGTGCTGGTGGTCGATTCCGTGGCCGCGCTGGTTCCCAAAGCCGAGCTGGATGGCGAGATGGGCGACAGCCACGTCGGCCTGCAAGCCCGCCTCATGTCTCAGGCGCTGCGCAAGCTCACCGGCACAGTCTCGAAATCCCGCACCTCACTCATCTTCATCAACCAGATCCGCGAGAAGATTGGCGTCATGTTTGGTAACCCGGAGACCACCACCGGCGGCCGCGCGCTGAAGTTCTACTCCTCAGTCCGCGTGGACATCCGCCGCATCGCCGCCATCAAGGACGGAGACGCCGTCACCGGCAACCGCACCAAGGTCAAGAT
>CAZYCV010000185.1:0-4595 GCA_964645305.1 uncultured Occallatibacter sp.
AGGCCTCTTCGAACTGCATTACCAGCTCGACGACATCCAGCGAATCCGCGCCCAGATCTTCCTGGAAGCTCGCGCCGGGGGTGACTTCCGCCTCGTCCACCTGCAACTGTTCGACGATGATTGATTTGACTTTCTCTTCAACGGCCATGCATATTTCTCCTCATGAATTAAAAACCTTGAAATCGCTCCAGGTGCGCCCATTCAGGCGCCGCTTGTCTACCATACCGGCTCGCGGCACAGCAATACAACCACCGCAGACAAAAATTATCTTCAGTGCCCTGAATCTTCAAGTCTACCGGGCCAGCCGGAGAGGTGTAAAGCGACGGGGAGCAGGGAAAAGAAAAAATCGCAGAGCGAAGAGAAAACAGCTTCATATTGTCGCGAAATCCGCCGCTTGAAGGCGTACATTAGGCGAAGAGGATTTTTCGCATGGGTATCACCGCCATCGTCGTTGCGCTCGTTGACGTCTTCCTCCTTGGCCTCTGGCTGGGCTATCGCCATGGCCGTTCCAGTCTGCAACTCATCCTCAAAAAAGAGGAGGAGAAGAATGCCCAGCTCATGGCCGGCCTCGATGCCGCCTTCAAGGGAGCCGCCGCCGACGCCCTGCGCGCCAACACTGAGTCCTTTCTGACCCTGGCAAAGCAGCAGCTCGGCGGTCAGACGCGCGAGGCCGAGCTCTCCCTCGAAGCCAAAGAAAAGGCAATCAAAAATCTCATCGATCCGCTCGGTGCAGCCCTTACAGCTCTCGACGCCCAGGCCCGCGAGATGGAGAGCAAACGCTCCGGCGCATACGCCAAAGTCGAGACCCTCGTCGAAAGTATGCAGAACTCCATCCCCGCCTCGCTCGCCGCATTGACAAACGAGACCGCGCAGTTGATTACCGCCCTGCGCGCTCCCAAGACGCGCGGCAACTGGGGCGAACTGCAACTGAAGCGCTGCGTCGAATATGCAGGCATGGTGCAGTACTGCTCGTTCAGCGAGCAGGTGACTGCGCGCGACGAAGACGACAAGATGCTGCGGCCGGATATGACCATTCAACTACCCAATGGCCGCGAGATCGTGGTCGATGCCAAGACGCCACTGGATGCCTTTCTGGATGCCAGCGGCGCGGCTGACTTTGCGGCTCATGCGGCACGCGTCAAGGCGCACTTGAAGGATCTTTCGAGCAAGGAGTATTGGAAGCAGTTTGATAAAGCGCCGGATTTTGTGGTTTGTTTTTTGCCGAGCGAAGCGCTCTTCAGCGCGGCGCTTGAAGCTGATCCCTCGTTGATTGAATTCAGCGCCAAGAATCATGTGGTGATGGCCACGCCAACCACGCTGATTGCCCTCTTGCGCGCCGTTGAATTTGGCTGGCAGCAGTCGGAGATCACGCAAAACGCCAAAGCCATTCACGAGATCGGCCAAAAGATTTATGACAAGCTGGTAACCGCGCAAGGTCATCTGACGAGGCTGGGCAATGCGCTGGGCACGAGCGTCGATACTTATAACAAATTCATCGGCACTATCGAAGGCAAAGGCGGCGTTTTCACCTATGGCCGCCAGTTAGGCGAGCTGGCCCACTCCAGCGGCGAGTTAGCCGAAGTAAAAAAGCTGCAACCCGACCTGCGCGAGATGGAGTCGCCGGAGTGGTCGCAATCGGGACTGGCGCTGGCGGCAGGGGCTGAGGAGATCGAGAACGCGGACTAACTACCAAGATCGGCTTAGCGAAGTCATAACGGAGGGAGGATGGACCCCGCGCTTCTTCCGCGAACGCCGTCTGCATCCGCTTCCATGTGGTCTGTCCGTCTTCCGCCTCATGCGCGCGCTTCGGCAATCGCGCTCATGAGGCGGTCAGGCGGGTCCATGAGAACCTGGAAAATGTTTCACCGAATCTTTGATTCTCCCGGATCATTCACCGCCAGGGCAAGCGGTTTTCGGAAGGTGATGGCGTAGAACTTTCCATTCTTCAACATTTCCACGCGAATATCTTCCATCTCCGGCGGCACCAGATCAATGGGCACGGTGACGGCTTCCTTGCGGTCATTGTAAAAGCTGCTGGTATACGGGATGTTTTGGTAGGTGCTCTTTACATACTCCTCGGTCTCATCCTCGACCATCAGGTGGCCGCCCGGCTTGGTAATGCGGATCATCTCGCGCAGCGCCTTGGGGCGATCGTTGAAGAAGTTGAAGCCGCCGCAAGTGTAAACCACGTCAAAGCTTGCATCGGCAAAGGGCAGGCTCTCGGCGTTGCATAGGTATAGGTCGGCCTCCATCTGCCAACGGCGCAGATTGCGTTGGCAATTGGCCAGCATCTCGGCCGAGAGATCAAGCCCGGAGAGCTTTACCCCGCGCGGCAGATACTTGAAGTTCAGTCCTGTTCCGACCGATGTTTCCAGCACCGAATCGCCCGGCTTTACCTCCAGCAGGTTCATGTAATTTTCGAAATATGAATCAACATTCAAGCCACGAAAGGCTGCAAAAAAGCGCTGTGTATCGTCATAAAAGCCGCCAATGTTTTCATACAGCTTGTTGTATTTGCCGTTGTCGCCGGTTAGATCCTCCGGCTTGAGGAAGGTTGGAATCCCATCACGCACCGGAAAGCTCTCTCCGGATTTGCTGACGAGCGCTTCCCTGTTCCCTTCGACGGCAACGGTGAGCGGCTCGCCGGTAAACGGGCTGCGCAAGAGGTCAATTGTCTCTGGACGGCTGGCCCAACTGCGCTCTCTGATCGGATGGATAAGCGCCCAGAAAGCCAGGATCAGCGCGGCGCTGCCACATACATCGACCAAGATCGCATGGAAGAATGGGGTTGATTGCAGAATGGCAATGTGAAAGGAGCGCGAGAGTTCCAGGAGGCCGGCAAGAAGACAACCCACGCCAAAGACGATGGAGGTGGCCTTCGATTCACGGTTCCAAAACCAGACAATGGTTGCCGCAAACCAGAGAATGATGAAAGTGTGCAGGCCGGCAGTGGGAACGCCTTCAATATGAAATGTGCGCTGGACGCCGGAGAGCGCCACAGCTCCAACCGGTAGCGGCAGCGTAGCCAGCCAGCCGGAAAGCCGCGGGCTGACAAACCGATGATAGGTAAATGGAAGAATGCCGAGAACCGAGACGAGCAGAAACCAACCAAGATAATGGAGCGCTTGTTCAGGACTGGTGAACGGAATCTTGCGCCAGCCGAAGATCAGTCCAGGAATCACATTGATGGCCAGCATCCACAGAAAGCCGCGCCGCAGCCGCTGCGTGCCCACAAACCACGCGCCCATAATTGGCCCGGTCCAGCTCCCCGTCTGCTGCAGAAACCAGCCGGAGAGAAAAATTCCAATGGTGATCCATGCCATGATTTGTGCCGAGCGGCTGGATTTTACTTCAGTAGTCATTTGCGTTCTCCTTCGCTTGCGTGTACAGCCTTGCATACGCTGGTTGTGGGCTTTGCTGGCCCTATTCAAGACTCGCGGCTACTGCGGTTGATGTGGGCTCATCCAAAGCAGCCAGTTCCTTGAGCGCCGCTTCGCCCCACTCCAGCGCGGCCCGTGTCATCGCGATCCCCAGGCCCAGAGTGAGCATCCAGTAGGGCAGATTCGGATCTTTCGATTGGTAGGCGCGCGCCATTTTTTCAATTCCCTCCAACTGGGCCAACATCTGCCGGTTGCGGCGATTTACTTCAAGCACGTGAGCCAACGCCACCCCCGGCTCCGCCTGGCGGCCAAAAAACAGCTTCAGCATGAACTCATTACGCGGCGGATCATTTTGAAACGGCTGCGCCAGCCAATGGCGCAAGGCGACGCGCCCGGCATCGGTGAGCGCATACTCCTGTCGGCGTTTTTTGGTTGCGGCTGCCGGCTGGCAGGCCTCAATCAGGCCCTCGGCGGCCAGTTGCTTCAAAGATGGATAGATCTGCCCATAGCTCTCTCCCCAAAAGCTGCCGAAGTTCTCTTCAATCGCCTTGTGCAGCTCGTAGCCAGAACCTTTAGGCGCAAAGGAGAGCATTCCGAGGATGACGTAAGCGGTGCGGCTGTTCTTCATATAGCTACAAGATATATCTGTCAGATATTATTGTCAAGAATTATTTTTGGAAGCAGTAAAGATTTTTCTCAACGAAAAAACGGCAGCCCCTGAGGGCTGCCGTTTGCACTTCGATCTGCATGGTTGGAAAGGCTTATTTGCCGGGTTTGGCCGGCGCAGATGCGGGAGCAGTCTTGACGTTATCCAGCACCGAGTGCGTGCCGCCACCGGAATGTGACATCAAAACCGTCAGGGCAATTGAGGTGCACATGAACAGAATCGCCGCCCAGGTAGTGATCCGGGTGAGCACGTTGGCTGCGGCACGCGGTCCGAAGGCTGTCTGTGAGCCCTGTCCGCCAAAGGCGCCAGCCAGATCCGCCGAGCGGCCTTGCTGCAAAAGAACAACAAAAATCAGGACGCCGCACACAATTACGTGCAAGATGGTGACAAGAACCAGAGCAATCTGCATCTTTAAGCTGCTTTCCAGGTCAGTCCGGTGACCCGGACGAGAGAGATTTGGTGCGGAAGAGGGGACTTGAACCCCTATGCCTTGTGGGCGCCAGCACCTCAAGCTGGTGCGTCTGCCAATTTCGCCACCTCCGCACACG
>CAZYCV010000186.1:0-4563 GCA_964645305.1 uncultured Occallatibacter sp.
TTGATCGACTTGCGGCGTCCCAGCGCCACATCCAGAACCAGCGGAATCAGATGCGACTCGGGATCATGCGCCTCGCCGCGCGTGATGCCTTGCGGACCTTCCGGCGCGCCGGCAACATTAAAGTAGCGCAAGCTGGCCGAGCGCAGCCCGTGAATACGGTTCATCCAGCCCAGCATCTGCTCCACCAGCAGCTTGGATTCGCCGTATGCATTGGTCGGAAGCAAACGCGCATCTTCTTGAATGGGAACAACTTCCGGCTCGCCATAGACGGCGGCGGTGGAAGAAAAAACCAAGCGGCGCGGTCCGTGAGCCAACATGGCTTCGAGCAGCGAGAGCGTCGCGGCGGTGTTATTGCGGAAGAACTCCTCGGGGTGGACCATCGACTCGCCGGCCTCAATCAGCGCGGCAAAGTGAATGACGCCGTCAAAGGGCGCGCCCTGCGCCTTGGCCGCCTTGAAGAGCTCTTCGAGGGCCGCTCGGTCGGCCACCTCGCCTTGAACAAAATCGACGCCCGGAGGCAGCAGATCCAGCCGTCCGTGGCTCAGATTGTCGTAGACAACAGCCTGATGTCCATTTTGAGTTAACAGCCCTGCAACCGTTCCGCCGATGTACCCGGCGCCGCCTGTCACTAAAATTTTCATAAAAATTCTCCGGTATGAATCGCTTTGACGCCGTCTTGAGTGTATTATAAATTTCAAGAGGGGGTTGGCTTGGCTGCAAACCATCAGACCGCTGGATAGGCGGCTTGTCAGGCTGATTCTTGATACTATTTATGGATGACCGCGCCACGAAGCTGGGTTCAGATTGCGCTGGTAAGCTATAAGATATAGATTTATAAGATGATTCATTGCACATCTGCTTGATGCCTTGGACGGTTTGGGGTACTTGTATGTTCGAGGTTCAAGCGGGCAAGTGCCAGGTTTGCGCAGAGGTTTTTAGAGCTGCGGGCACCGGCCCAGGAAGATCGGGAGCAGGATTGGCGCAATGGACAGATGTGTCCTTGGCAGGTGTGTATCCTCGCGTCCCTCTTTCTCTGCTTCAAAATCCTCAAAGTGATCCCGTCGCAGGGCAAACCCCAAACCACTCACTCACTCAACGCATGACGTGCTTCTCCTCGATGGCTCAGTTCCTGTCATCGCCGCCGATGCGCAATCAAACGCAGTACGCAACAGGTGTTGCAAATTCATACTATTCTGTCAAAATGTCTGCAGGGGTTTTGGGCGATCTTCCCAAGGGGAACGGGAGCTTTTCAACCGCGAATGCACCGCGGATGGAGCTTTCTGTGAATTTGTCTCTCCCGGATGCTATTCGGTCCGACCACTACAGCGATAAGCGGGGGTTGAAAGTATGCCGGTAAAACCGTTTCCAGAGCAAGCCTCATTCGGATTACTTCCTGAGCCGGAGCGCAGCCCGGGCTCATTTATCACCAGTATTGTAGTCAATGGAATCATTCTGGCTTTGTTGCTTTTCTTTGGCGCGACGGCCAAGAAGGTGATCGATCAGCACAGGTACGAAGAGACTCTACTGGTGTTGCCCTCCAAGCCGACTCCGCCGGAGCCGAAGGTGAAACTGCCCCCTCCGCCAAAGATTGTGGATATGCCGCGTCCGCCGGATGTGAAGCTGGAGGCGCCCAAGATTGATATGCCCAAGCCGGAACCCAAGCCGGAGCCCAAGCCTGTTCAGCTTGATGTCAAGCTGCCCACACCGGTGATTACTACGGCCAAGCCGAAGGTGATCGAGGCTCCCCAGCCCAAGTCCGTGATGAATGTGGACACCCAAAAGACCGTGGTTGCCCCGCAGCAGACCAAGAGCGCGATGGCGGCGGCCATGCCCGCGCAAGATAACAAAGTCAAGTTCTCCACCAAGCCGGTCCATCTAGGGGATACGTTTGGGGTGACCCCCAATCCTAATGCCAAAGGGCCGGCCACGGTTGCGTCGATTGGCAATCCTTATGGCAATATGCAGGGACCGGCCATTGCGCCCCACGGAAAGGTGGGTTCCTCCGGCTTCGGCGGCGGAAGCAGAGTCGGCTCCGATTCTGGCCCAGTGGGCAAAGTGGCCTCGGCTGGGGTGAAAACCAACGCGGTTGCTTCTTCCACGGCAAGCACGGGCAAAGTGGCCTCAGTGGGCATATCAACCGCTCCGACAGCCGTGGCGCAGCCCTCTCACGCCACCATCGGGCCGCCTCCAACGGATTTGGTGGTGGTCTACAAACCTCAGCCACAGTACACCAGCGAGGCCAAGCAGCTCCGTGTGCAGGGGGATGTAATCCTGCGCGTGACTTTTGCAGCCGACGGTCATGTGATTGTGCAGGGAGTTGTGCATGGCTTGGGCCATGGCTTGGACGAAGAGGCGCGCCGGGTGGCGCAGCAGATTCGTTTTCATCCACCCACCCGCAACGGCCAGCCGGTAGACATCACTACTAATATCGTCATCACATTTCAGTTGGCGTAGTATTTTGGATTTTCGGCAAGTTTTTTTGCAAGAACAATGGCCGCGCGGGCCGCGCAATTGGCAAGCGGCGCACACGGCCGGAAGTGGTAAATGCCTCATCTTTAGGAGCCTGACATGACGTTTCGGAAGATCTTCCTCTCCCTCCTGCTCGTTACTCTGAGCGTCGCCTGTGCAAACGCAAGTAAGAAGGAACCGAAGTACTCGCAGATTCACCAGCTCACGCCCGAACAGGCGGCGCTGGTGGAAAAGGCCATTGGCCGAGAGAAGGTTCTGATCAAGAACATCCAGCAGCGTACGCCGCTGGTGGAGACCTACATTCAGAACACCCGGCCAGAGATCAAGCTCTACCAGGTGCCGATCTCGGATCAGTATATGCTGAGCCGGATCGACTTTGGGAAGGTCTTCTTCGACAAGGGCTATACGCCCAGTGCCGCACCCAAGCACGGGTATTTCAAAGGATCTTCCGGTGCCGTATCGGGATTAAGCAAGGCTCTCGGCCACGGTCAGTTGACCTATTTGCCCGGCGGCTTCATGTCGATGATGTTCCTGGATTCTTCCAGCTTTGACAATCAGCACTATGTCTTCAGTTATGTGCGGCGGGAGTTTCTGGGCTCGGTGCGCACCTGGGTCTATGACGTGCACCCCAAAGTCTCCGGCCGAGGCCGCTTTGTGGGGCGCATCTGGATTGAGGATCAGGATGGCAACATCGTGCGTTTCAATGGCACGTATTCCGCTCCCAAGGGCCAGGATGACACCAGCTATTACTTCCACTTCGATAGTTGGCGCTTGAATGTGCAGCCGGATCTATGGCTTCCCGTTGCCGTTTACGTGGAAGAGACGCACACGCCGGGCGCAAAGTTGACCGGGCTGAGAGCGCAGACGCACTTCTGGGGCTATTCGCTCAAATTGCCCACCCGCGAGAGCGAGAATGTGAGCGTCAAGGTGGACGACGCCGTTGACAAGAGCGACGACTCGCAGGACGTGAGCCCGTTGCAGGCCTCGCGCGCCTGGGTGACGGAGGCCGAGAACAACGTCATCGACCGCTTGGTCGAGGCTGGCCTGGTGGCACCGCTGACTCCGGGCGGATATGAGAATACCATTCTCGATCAGCTTGTCATCAACCTGCAAGTTCCAAACAATCTCTCATTTACCGATCAGGTGCATACCCGCATCCTGCTCACCACCACCATTGAAGCCACAACGGTGGGCAACACCATCCTGATCAGCAAGGGACTCATCGACACATTGCCGAACGAGGAATCGCTCGCTTCGGTGGTGGCCATGGAACTGGCGCATATCGTGATGGGCCATCACATTGATACTCGTTACGCCTTTAACGACCGCCTCCTCTTCCCGGACGAAGCAACCTTCCAGCGGATTGACATGAACCATTCGGATCATGACAATGCCGAGGCCGCCAAAAAGGCGATGGAGTA
Source organism: uncultured Occallatibacter sp. (assembly GCA_964645305.1). Taxonomy (GTDB): domain Bacteria; phylum Acidobacteriota; class Terriglobia; order Terriglobales; family Acidobacteriaceae; genus Telmatobacter. Next base: position 3,891 of record CAZYCV010000186.1, read on the forward strand.
TTTGCAGAACTCCATGTACAAGGACCGTCTGGCCTCGGCTGGCCTGTACTACGCGCAACTTGTTCAACGGGAGAATGAGCTGAAGGCCCTGAATACGCCTAAACTCGGCGACTCGCTGCTGAAGTCCGATGGAACGCCTTGGATGGTTGATCTGCAGAAGATGGCTACCAAGCTGAACTGGGACGATCTCACCCAGATTCCCGCCCTTCCGCTGAACAGTTGGCTGAAGACTGACCCTTGGGACGACCGAGTCCACAAGATCAACGCCAAGTTCTACAGCTACATGAATCCCCGCGACAAGATGCCGCTGGAGTTGACGCCGATCTCCTACAAGCTGCAACGCTACGAAGCTCCAAAGCCGCCTTCCGCCCCGGCGCCGGCAGCTCCGCAGCCCGCAGCCTCGGCCGCGCCCGCGCAATAAGTAAGTTGAAGCATACGAATCCCTTGGTCAGAGATGCCGTAGAGCATCCGGCCAAGGGATTCGTTGTTTGGCTTCATTATTGCCTTCTCCATCCAGACGCGAATTTCTCTGGATTGGATGTATTTTTGCCTGCAGTACGAGTCTATTGCACAACTCCCTTTCTATGGTGAAGAAGCGTCAGGTCAAGACTTTAGAATTTATCCGTAATTTGTAGCGCCGTGTATGACAGCGTCGGCTTTGTCAAGGCTTTTT
>CAZYCV010000187.1:0-4533 GCA_964645305.1 uncultured Occallatibacter sp.
CGGGTCATTCGCGTTAGCTGCCACAGCGCGTGGACGGTAGACGCGGCGGTGACGCCCCAACGCTGGAGCGGGAGGCCGTAGAGTTCAACCACCTCCGGTTAGAAAGGGCCGGGGCTGACGCCGGGGCCGCTCCAGTTCGGAAGCGGCGGAGGCGATTGCACGGAGGGGAGAACGTGCCCAACCCAAGATCGGAGCATCAAAAATGAAACTGTTTGACTTGAAGAAACAACGTGAATTCGCAAAGGCCGAATCCACACGGATATTGGACGCCGCTGAAGCTCAGGGCCGCAAGGAATTGACGGCTGAGGAATCGCAACGATTCGATATGGCCCTTTCAGCCCAAAAAGCACTTACTGCAAAGATTGACGCAATGCAAGAGGTCAACACGATGTCACAGTTTTTCGACCGTGACGGGAAGTTGCTTATGAACGGCGGCTTGGCAAGCCCCGGCAACCGCAACCAGAAACCCATGAGCGAAGACTACACAAACGCTTTTGTGGCCTTTCTCCGCTCTGGCGGCAAGCAAGCATCTGAGGTACTCAGTGAAGGCTTCGACCCCCTGTTTGGCGGGTTTTGCTTACCGTCTTTGCCGGGTGTGTCCGCCGCGATGTATGAGGGCACTCTTGGCAGTTCCAACGGCGCGGGCGGTTATGCCGTCAATGTCCCCACAGACGGGCAAATTGTCCCGTTAGCTGTGCCGGACTTGGGTGTTCGCAGTGTGGCGAAGGTGATTCCAACAGCTACGGACATTAAAATCCCAAGCCAATCCACGTTTGGGACCGCCGGAGTCAAGGCCGAAAGCGGCGCGTCAACCAATACGCTCTCAGAGAGCAATCCAACGCTATCGCAGTTGACGCTCTCCGCGTTCATGATGGGCCTGACGCATACCGTCTCTTGGGAACTGTTGCAGGACGTGAGCCTCTTCCAGGAGTTTGGCGTCCGTGACCTCATCAATGCAGTATCCATCGCAGAGGACGGCTTCTTCGTCACCGGCACAGGCACCGGCCAACCGCAAGGCTTGGTAGGCAACACCGGCACCGGGACGGGAACGCCGTATGTGTGGGAGAGCACCGGCTCTTATTTACTCAACGCCACAGACGATGTGCTCGGCACGCTCAAGGGAAGTTACTTCCCCGGCGCGGCTTGGCTTATGTCCCGTGCAACTGCTGTAGCGATTCGGAAGGCACAGCGGCAAGCCAATCTCTTCGCGGCCTCATGGACCCGCGAGGGCGGACGGGACTTCCTGCACGGCTTCCCGGTGAGCTACAGCGCGGCCATGCCCGCAATTCCCACGGCAACGAGCGCGGGCGTTGTGCCGATTCTCTTCGGGTCCTTCCAGGACGGCTACGTCATTGGTGACCGTGGCGGCGCGGGCACGTTCGTCAAAATCCTTGACCAGCCGCTTGCTACGGCGGGCCAAACCATCCTGCTTGGATACAAGCGTGTTGACGGGCGCGTCCGGCGCTCGGAAGCATTGCAAGCCATTACCATCAGCCATTCGTAATCAGCATTGCGGGGGGTCTATTGCATAACCCGCGCACGGCCCCGCAAGGGTCTTGTGCCCCTTTTCAACCGTGCGCGGTCCTTCATCCGGCTTCCGATGTTTTGGGGAGAACATAGGGAGCCGGATACTTTTCAAGATTCGAGGATTCTATGCAGCCTGTATGGGTACTTTCCGTTGACTTGCAGACGAAGACGGCCACTTTTCAGAGTGGGCTATCTGACGCGGCTAAATCGGCCCGTGGTGCCTTTACGCAAATCAGAAGTGGCGCGGGTGAGATGGGCCGTGACGTGGGCGGCTCAATGAGCGAAGCCCGGCATGGCGTCATGCTTTTGGGCGAAGAGTTCGGTGTCCATCTTCCACGCGCCTTGACCACGTTCATTGCCAGTATCGGGCCGATTGGCGCGGCAATGGAAGCCGCTTTCCCCTTCTTGGCTATCGCTGTAGGCGCAACCCTCCTGATTGAGCACCTCAACAAGATGCGCGAAGCCGGGGCAAAGCTGACAGACGACCAAGTACACTTTGGCACGGCGGTACAAAACGCCTTCAACACGCTTGACACCAAACTCATACAGGCTCAGATACGCTCGGATGAGTTAAAGAATGACCACCTTGGGGCACTCCGGCTCCAGCTTGAGCTAATCGACAAGCAAAGCATGGGCGAGTTGGTCCATGCCTTTGAGGAAGTGGAGAAGGCGGCAGACGTTGTTTTCAAGGGGTTGAAAACGAGCTGGTATCAATTCGGCGCGGGGTCTGAAGGCGCGAATCACGCATTGGAGCAATTCAAAACACAGTACGAAAGCCTCTTGGCTCAGGGCAAGAACTCGGAGGCGTCCGGGCTGCTTACCGGAACACTAAAACAGGCCCAAACAATTTTGGAGTTGCAAAAGCAATACACTGCGAGTCAGTCGCGTGACGGCGCGGGCGGGGACTACGCAAAGTTTGAAGAGGCCGCCGCCGGGCTGAAAAAGATGGGTGTCAATGTCTCCGGCGTGGACGCGGGTATCCAGAAAGAGATAGCTTCACAACAGCAATTAGTGGACGCCCTCAACGCGCAAGTGGGCATAGAACAGCGGATAGCCCAACTCAAACAGATCGAAGGCGACAACACCAAGCACGCGGCGGGCAATGCTCAAGCCGGAGTCCAGGCGGCGGCACAGCGGGAGGCGGCGGAGCACCAACAGCGTATGGGTGAAATGGCTATCTCTTCGGACCGCGCTGTTGCCAAGTCACAATTGGACATTCACCGCGCCTCCATTGAAGAGCGTTTGAAGTCCGATATTGATTTTGAGGGCCGGGAGCAAGCCCTCCACATGGCGGCCAACCAAGAGGAAATTGCCGCGCTGGATAAAAGCGGGAAGGACTATCAAAACCAGCTCAAGGCGCTTAAAGACAAGGCTCTTGAGATTAACGCACAGTATGAGGCTAAAGTCTCGGAGCTGACAGCGAAGGCCGCAACAGAGGCCGCCGCCCGTGACCTCCGGCTTTTAGAGCAAGCGGAGCGGGAAAAGATTGACGCCGCTGAAACAGGGTCCGCTACCCGGCTTGCAGCTATTGAAGCGGCTATCAAAGAAGAGGAGTCAAAGGGGCTTCAAGACACTGCCTATTACCGACAGCTACAGATTCAGCAGGTGGAGGCCGTCCGGCAAGCAAACGAGGAAAAGGCCCGGCTGAATGACGAGGCAATAAAGCAAGGAATAGCGGCAAAAGCGAAAGCAGCCGAAGAGGAGACACGTCATTCCGCCGCTATGAGCAAGATCGAAAAACCAAAGGGTGTGAATGACTTTGGAGCCAAGAAAGCGGAACTTGACAAGGAATACAATGCCAACCGTGAAGAGCTGATGAAAGAGCTTGCCGACACAGAGAAAATGGGCAAAGCCAAGGTTGCGGCGGCGCACAAAGTCAACGATGAAATAGAGGCGCTGGATAGAAAGCACTTAAATCAGTTGCAAGAACTTGATAAGGAACAAGCCCAAGCGGGAAAAGTTGCCGCAATGGAGACTGCAAACGCTTTCGGGCAGTCTATGCTCCAGGTTGCCCAGGGCCATCAATCAATGGCAAAGGCGGCACAGGCGGCATTTGAAAAAATGGTGAGCGCATCATTGCAAGCGGCACTGATGGAAGTGGCCCATGAGAAGACGGCGCAAATGGCACACGCTGAGTCCGCCGCCGCTGCCGCATTTCACGCTATGGCCGGGATTCCTGTTGTTGGCCCGGCTCTTGGGGCCGTTGCCGCCGCCGCCACTTTTGCCGCTGCTATGGCGTTTGAAAATGGCGGCATTGTTCCCGGCACCGGCACGGGGGATATTGTCCCGGCCATGCTGACGCCGGGTGAAGGCGTGGTCCCGAAGGGGGTCATGGAGGGGTTGAGCAACCTTGCGAAGTCCGGCGGGTTGAGCGGCGGTACAACACAAGTCACGCACGTTCACATTCACCACTCGCCCACGATTCATGCACTCGATTCGGAAGGGATGGACCGCGTGCTTGAAAAGAATTCTGCCGTACTCCAGAAACACTTTGAGGGGACGCTGAGGAAGATGAATCGATGAATCAAGAAACGGAGACTCTCGAATTCCGAGACGGTGTCGGGCGTCCGGTGACGCGGCTTGTAAATCAGATTATCGACATTCGGGCGTTTACCCACTGTGCGGTCTATCCGTGGTTGCTTATGGCGGCCAACCCGCACTTGTCCGCGCCAGATCTTTCAGAGGTCACAGCGTCTCAGGACAAGTCTGAGGTATTTCGTCCGGCGCGTTGGATAAACAAAAGGCGTTGGATGTGCGGGGAAACTCGACACCAAGGCGGTGCGCGGCCAAACGCTGACGGGCGCGACCCATTTGCACTCCGGTTACTTGCCGACAATCGGGACTTGTCCTTGCGTGATATGGAGCGGTTGCTAAAAGAGAACGATATTCAGCGCGGGCGTGAGTGGGTTAGGGTCAACCGCGTGCGTGACTGATTGATTGACTGACCGCCATCAATACCATAAAGAGAGAGAGAGGCGGCGGACGAACCCCACCCCATCCCCGTCC
>CAZYCV010000188.1:0-4463 GCA_964645305.1 uncultured Occallatibacter sp.
GGAGGCGAGGATTGGCCAGTCTCTTTGCGCTCTCAAGGCGCAGATTCGCAGGCAAATGCTCGACGGCCTTACGCAGCACGGGCAGAACCGAGGTAAAGGTAGGAAAGCGGGAGTCCCGGCCAATTTTGGCAAATGCGCGTACGGCTCCGATGGCGCCCAACTGCTCCAGAATATCCGCATCATGCAGCAGAACTGCTTCAAAATGCACAGGTTCTTCCATCGGCTGATGGGTTCGGATGGCCTCCGCAACGGCCTCCAGCTTGGCTTCCGGAAAGCCCCATTCCGCCAGCAGCTCCCGGCTCCGCGCAATTGTGTAGGGAATGTGATCCCATCGGGCCAGCTCGGCTGGATCCTGAGGCCTGTGCCTCAAGAAGACACCCAGATCGTGCATCCAGGCAGCGGCAAAGAGAATATCGTCGTCGAACTCCCTTCCTTCCGCCAGCCGAACCGCCAGCGCGTAGAGCCGGGGCTGATGCCCAAACTTGTCCACGGGCAGGGCTTCGGCACGGATGTATGCCACAACCGAGTCTCTCCAATTGACTTCCATCAACGGCTTCCCTTCGGCCAGCGGGGCGTAATGCGCATCAACTCCAGCCCACCGGCATCCTCGATCAAAAACTCACCGGATGCGGCGGGAACGGCTACGACGCCTCCCATGGGAAACTCCAACGATTCACACTCGGCACTTGTGATTCTGCCCGCGCCGGCGGCGGCAAACAAGTATTGGAGTCCCGCGGGTTGGCTCCCTTCAACCAGCGTCGAACTGTGGCGGCGACCATCCACGGGAATCCGCTCGACCCGAAAATACTCTCCGTCCATGAGAAGAGTTCGATCGCTGAGCGCCTGGGGGGCAATCTTGCCGGCGCGCGTCTCAAAGCGCGTGGCTTCCAGCGACTTTTCAATGTGCAACTCGCGTCCCCGGCCATAATCGTACATCCGGTAGGTGAGGTCGCAGTTCTGCTGGGTCTCCATGATGGTCAATCCCGGCCAGATGGCGTGAACCGTCCCCGCATCCACAAAGACCATCTCTCCAGCAGCTACATCCAGAAGATTCAAACTGGCTTCCAACGTTCCGCCTTCAATCCCCGCCTTGACCTCTTGCAGCGTGACCCCCGGCTTCAACCCGCAGGCGACCTGAGCGCCCGGCTCGGCCGCCAATATATACCAGCACTCGGTCTTGCCGCGCGGCTCGCCATATTTCTGCGCCATCTGGTCATCCGGATGCACTTGAACGCTCAATTTCTCCCGCACAAAAAGCACCTTGACCAGCAGCGGCGACCCACAGCATGGAGCGGCCTTTCCTAAAAGAGATTCGGCGCTCTCGGCAAAGAGCGCGCCCAGCGTCTTGCCTTGGTGCGGGCCGCTGGCCACCAGGCATTGGTCGCCGGTGAGCCAGGCCTCGCCCAGCGGATCACCTTCCGCCACCTGGTCATACCAGGGATGAAGATCGCCAATGCCCCACACTCTCTTGGAGAAAAAGGGCGCGATACGGAAGGGTGCCCAAGTGATCGAGGCGGACGGTGATGAATTCTCCATACAATACTCCTTGCTGATCCGGTGTTTCTGCAGCCGTTTGCCGCAATCTCACTCTACCAGATAGACATTTGCTTCCCCATATCGCTTCATTACCTCAAAAAACCCAAACTGTAGCGCGGTCTCCAGACCGGCTGCTGTGTCGGCAACTTCGCCACACCGGTTTGATGCCGCTGATCCTCGCAAAAAATTCGCAACTGTAGGCTGCCTGAGCCCCTCCAATCAGCATACGAGGTGTTCCTCCATGGAAGTCCATCAAAAAGTTGCCGATTTCACCCTGCAAACCGACGAAGACAAGACCGTAACTCTCTCCAGCTATGCCGGCAAGCCAGTCATTCTCTTCTTTTATCCCAAAGCGGACACGCCCGGCTGCACTATCGAGGCCTGCGGCTTCCGCGATGCCTTCACCAAGCTTCAGGCGGCCGGAGTTGTGGTGCTGGGCATCAGCCGCGATACGCCCAAGGCTCAGGCCAAATTCCGCGCCAAATACCAACTCCCTTACACACTTCTGGCCGATGTGGACGAGAAAGTCTGTAATCAATTTGGCGTGTTGAAAGAGAAAAATATGTATGGCAAGAAGGTCATTGGTATCGTGCGGACGACATTCGTTATCGGCCCTGACCAGAGCCTGCTGCACATCTTTCCCAAAGTGACCCCCGCCGGCCACGCCGAAGAGGTGCTGGCTCTAATTGCGGAATGGAAGAGCGCCCGCCAATAGTATTGTGTCCTTTACCGACACGGTTCACCTGCCACTCAGGAAGCTGACCCACCGAGCACCAATCTGTAGCGCCGACCTCCCGGTCGGCTGTAGCGTGGACCTCCCGGTCCACGCTCGTTTGTTGTTAACCCCCATGAATTGGGCTCAAATGATTGCCATTGCCCGCCGTCAGTCGTTCACCGTCAAGACAAAGAGTGTGGTTTGAGTGATCGACCCCGACTGAGCGGTTACGGTCACAGTCTCTGTATTCGGTAGAGGGGTGTATGGAGGAGGACCGGAACTGCCGCTGCTTCCGCCGCCGCAACTGGTAAGAAGACTCAGGCCTGCCATGCTAACCCCAACCAGCAGAAGCATCAACAGGCGACGATGCTTGCGCAAACCGAAGCAGCAGAGCAAAGCGGCCAGCGCTGACACGGGCATCAGCGGGTTGGGCTCGCGATGCAGAACCGCCGTGTTGGGCGCCGTCGCAATCACGGTAATCTTCGTCGATCCGCCTCCCGTTATGGCTGGCGGAGAAAAGCTGCACACCGCCTCTGTAGGCAGGCCGGAGCAACTGAAGTAAACCGTGCTATTGAAACCGTAAAGCGCCGTTACGTTGATGGTCTCAAAGGCGCTGGTTCCCGTTGAAAGCGTCAGCGGGGGCAGGGTAGACGGCACGGTAAAGGTTGGCGTGATGACATAGCTGGCCGAAGCGATGGGACTATTAAAAAGGTTTGGACCCGCGGCCATCACTCGGACAGTTGCCGAGGAAGATACGATGACCTCGTGTGTATAGAGGTCTGCATTGGAAACCGTAGGCGTACTCCCGTCGGTTGTGTAAAAGAATGATGTGCCGGGGGTCGTGTCTGTGAAGGTAATCGACTGCGGCGTGGAGTAGGTGCCGGCAGCGGGAGAGATGGTTGGCGTATCCGCCGTTGGCAGATTGAGGGTGTAGGTTGCTGAAGCCGGTTGGCTATTCAAGTAATTCTCTGCCATAGCGATGGCTTTGATAGTCTCGCTGGCGGAAAGCACGGTGATGGCGCTTGAGTATACCGGCGAACTCGTCGTCGGCGTGGTGCCGTCGGTGGTGTAGTAGATGATCGCTCCCGGCGTGGAATCCGTGATGGTGACCGTTTGAAAGGCCGTATAGGTTCCAGTACCGGGCTTGATCTGCGGCGTTGCCGTATCGCTAAATGAGGGAGTTGCGGATGGCTGATAGACCCACAGGTCATTGATCCAGCCCTGGTCCCACCCACCAAAGAGCCAGAATTTTCCATCGGTCCCCGTCCAGTTGGAAGCCTGAAAACGGGCGGCGGGTGAGTTTTCTATCGCAGGCGTACCCATCGTGCCGTAGACGCCGGGCGAGTAGTTACTCTGGCTTCCCCCCATCCAGGTCCATTCGGTGGTCGTGGGATTCAGCTCCCACAAGGCTCCCAGATAGCCGTTTTCGTTGCCTCCAAAGAGCCAGAAGTTGCCACTTTGATCGGTCCAACTGGAAGCGCTGCTGATGCTGCCGGGAGTATTTCCCGCGGCGGGCGTTCCCAAGGTTCCGAAGACCGGGTTGGCAATGGGTGTGTTATCTCCACCTATCCAATTCCATGCGCCCGTGGAGGAGTTGTACTCCCATAAATCATCGTGCGTGTAATTCGAATCCTGGCCTCCGTAGAGCCAGAAATTGCCCTTATTGTCGATCCAGCCGGCGCTTGAATCACGGCCGCCCAGGGAATTGCCGGATGTAGCGTCTCCAACTTTTCCATAGACAGTCGGTTGATTGCTGGAGCTGCTTCCGCCCATCCAAATCCACTGGTTCGCTGAAGGAATGAACTCCCACAAATCATTCAGGAAACCCAAATTACTGGAGGCATCATAGCCGCTGCCGCCAAAGAGCCAGAAGTTGCCATTCTTATCCGTCCAGGTGGTTGCTCCTCCGCGACCGCCGGGAATACTGCCTGCGGTTGTCTTTCCCAGCGAGCCATAGACTCCCGGCTGCCCCAAGCCACTGCTCTGCAAGGTGCTGCTTCCACCCATCCATGTCCATTCGCCGTAGGTGCCGAGCAGAGGATTGAACTCCCACAGATCATTAAGCCCGCCATAATGCCCATTTGCATCGTATCCCCAGCCGCCAAAGAGCCACAGGTTGCCGTTTTTGTCGGTCCAGCTTGCGCCGTTTACACGGCCTCCAGGAATATTCAAGGGGTCAGGCGATAACAACGTGCCATAAATTCCAGGCTGT
>CAZYCV010000189.1:0-4439 GCA_964645305.1 uncultured Occallatibacter sp.
GCTTCTTGATCGCCTTGCCTTCTGCTTGAAATCGGCTTTTTCAGGATCGACTAAATCAGATACCAGATCAGTGCGACGACTCCTGCAACGGCCAGTAAAAAGACAGTCAGAACCAAGCCCAGTGCGATGGGCGGATGCTCACTGTGGCGTTGGCGTGCGGCGGGAGGCAGAATGATCCGCGCAATCTCAATCCCAACGCCATCCTTTCCGCCGGCGGCAAGCGCCAGTGAAAGCAGATTACGGCCAGCGGAATCAGCCGTCGCGCTGTCTGCCGCAGCTTGAATCTCCAGTTCAGGAACGCGCCTCCACAGGCCACCGGAGCAGAGCAGCAGCGTATCGCCCACAGCCAGCGGAACCTGCTCAATCTCAATCTCGACGGCCAGCCGTTGGCCCAGGCTGCGTGTCAGCACCGCAGCTTCTGGATGATGTTGCGCCTCAAAAGTGGAGATCATCTTGCGGTCGAGCATCTCCTGAACCATGGTGTGATCGGTGGTCAACTGGTGCAGGCGTCCGGCGCGCAGCAGGTAAGCGCGGCTGTCTCCGATGTGAGCAATCCGGGCGTGAGTGATTTCGCCATCCTGCTGCAATAGGGCGGCCACCACAGTGGAGCGCGCGCCGCGCAAGGACGAACCGGGCGCGGAGGAAACCGCTAGAATCCCGGCATTGGCGCGCTCAGCAGCCTCGCGAATTGCGTTTTCAGCCGGATAGTCGGGCGGTAGCGCAGACAGATGCGCGTAAAAATGTTCGGCCACCAGGCGCGACGCAAAGGAGCATTCTGGACTGCTCGTGCCGCCATCAGCAACCAGCAGCAGATCTCCCAGCGCAAGACGGACATGGAGCACAGAAACCGGGCTCTCCTCGCGATTAGCGGGTCGCTCACACTCCTCGGCGAAGAGAATATCGGGTTGCGGGTGAATCGCCAGACTGCTCATGCCTGAACCTCGCATACAGGACTGAACGGGCGCGTGAAGGGGAGGCGCGACGAGAAACCAAAGCAAAGTAAATCAAAACAAATCAATCGTCTTCCGCATCTGAAAAGCGGAAGAACAATGATTGTCGGCCGATCTTGCTGAAAACTGCCAATATGTGCAATTCGCAGTTCAATGAACGCAGATCGCTGCTCAACAAATCACATTTCGAACAATTTGTTAATTTTATTTTAAGACAGAAGTTTCAGAAAATACCAAGAATGAATACTTTATGGCACTGATTTTTCTTGGCGATCAGTGGAAAACCGGGCACGTCTCTACACTTGAAACACACAAATGTCGGCTACGCATCACAATTACCCTCAAAACAACATCTGCTGCGCGGGCTCTGAAGTTAAACTGACAGGGTTGAGCAGGGACGCGTCATTGTTCCTGACGTTGCCAACGCGCTCGCTCACCGGCCATGCCAGCACTTCTTCAGGAGCATAGGGACGCAAAAGGTCGAAAGGCGGCGCAACTCGTTCGTCCGCATTCAGCCAGCGGTCGTAATGATTGCGCTCAACGATCACGGGCATGCGGTCATGAATCGCGGCCAGCTTCTCATTGGCGCAAGTGGTGAGGATGGTAAAGCTCTCCAACAGATGGCCGCTGGCTTCTTGCCAGTTCTCCCACAGGCCGGCAAAGGCGATGGGTTCGCCGCTGGTGAGCCCGATGGCATAAGGCTGCTTCGCTTTGGAGCCGGACTTCTGCCACTCATAGTAGGCGTCCGCCGGAACCAGGCAGCGGCGCTTCTTGAGCGCGGCGCGGAAGGCCGGCTTGGTCTCCACATCTTCAGCGCGAGCGTTGATTGTATTAAGCCCGATGCGCGCATCTTTGGCCCAGGAGGGAACCAATCCCCAGCGCATCAGAGACGCCTCGCGGACACCGCTCCCAGGTTGCAGGCGCACCACCGGCTGAAAACTCTGCGGCGCGGCGTTCCAGGTGGGCGCCCAGCGCATCTGTTCGAGGTCCATCTCAAACCACTCGGCCAAAAGCTCTTGCGCGGATTTTCGGGCGTAGCGACCACACATGATGCTTTTAGCATAGCGAACCCAAGGTAAAAAACAACAAAGCCATTTGGCGCCGGACCGGTCCACAGAGGAAAACCTTCAAGCATCCGTACCCTTTCAGGTACGCCTTTTCATCAGAATTCCATGCTTCCCACATTGACTCTCGCCTCTCACCGCGCTAATCTCTACCCCAGAACGACTTTTACCACCAAATTTGGCAGCCCTATCCAACCCGCGGTTTCGTCCCTCAGCAGGGATCGCCGACCTCCTGCCGGAGTCCCCATCGAGCGGTTTCGGCTCGTCGGGGTGGTTGGTCGGCTGTCGCGTGGACCTCCCGGCCCACACAGCGCCTTCCACCAGGCGGAAGCAAGCTTCAGTTCCCAAGGCTAATCCCACAAAACTCCCATTCACCTCAACCCTGCGTCCTATCGGAGGCCATTGAAAACATTGAAGATCGCTTTGGAGATCACGCCCAATCTGGAGCCCCTCTTCGGGACTCGCGATGAAAACCTCAGGCTCATGGAAGACTCGCTCGGCGTGCGCATCGATCTCCGCTCCGACGCCGTCCACGTCGAGGGACCGCCCGCCGCCGTCGAGCGCGTCCGGCAGATCTTCTTCGACTTCGAGGCCCTCCGCAAGCAGGGCGTCAATCCCCACAACGGCGAATTCAACGGCCTTCTGCGCCTCGTCGTCACCGACCCCGCCACCACTTTGCGCGGCCTGGCCGACAGCGGCAAGCAGCGCTCGGCCGGCGTCAAGCGCACCGTCCAGCCCCGCTCCATCAATCAGCGCAAGTACGTCGAGGCCATCGAGCAGAACGACATGGTCTTCGGCGTCGGACCCGCCGGAACCGGCAAAACCTACCTCGCCGTCGCCATGGCTGTCGCCGCCATGAACGCCAAAAAAGTCAGCCGCATCGTCCTCGTGCGCCCGGCAGTCGAAGCCGGCGAGCGCCTCGGCTTCCTTCCCGGCACCCTTCAAGACAAAGTGGACCCCTACCTGCGCCCGCTCTACGACGCTCTCTACGACCTGCTCGACCCGGAAAAGGTCGACAAAATGCTGGAAAAGAACATCATCGAGGTCGCCCCGCTGGCCTTCATGCGCGGCCGCACGCTCAACGACGCCTTCATCATCATGGACGAGGCGCAGAACACCACCATCGAGCAGATGAAGATGTTCCTCACCCGCATGGGCAACGGCTCCAAGGCGGTCATCACCGGCGACATCACCCAGATCGATCTGCCCAACCCGCGCAAATCCGGCCTGCTGGACGCGATCAACATTCTCGACGGCGTCGAAGGCATCCACTTCTGCCACTTCGAGGACTGCGACGTCGTCCGTCACGCCCTGGTGCAAAGAATCGTCCGCGCCTATGAATCCGTCAAGAGCCAGCAGCAAGAGCTTCCGCTCAGCGCAGGCGAAGCGATTGAAGTCGGCGTCCCGCCCCGCGAATCCCGCCCGCAGCCCCAGCCCCTGCATCCGCCCAAGCCGCAATAGATTCAAACAGTATTGAAACTGGGTGCCCCACCCTCGCCGCGTACTTGTTTTTGCGGCTAGGGTGGGAATGGAGCTTGCGCGGATGCACATTATAAGGTACAGTTGTGTTTGATAGGGTGCAGGATGAAAGAGAATCCGCAGCCGCAGAAAATTCCGCTGATCTTCTTTCGCCCGGAATCAGGAAATGAGCCGGTGCGGGAGTGGCTTTTGGAGTTGCCAGAAGTTGAACGCCAAGCGATTGGAAAAGATTTGCTGAAGGCGCAATGGCGTTGGCCTGTAGGGATGCCGCTCTGTCGCCCGATGAGTGACGGTCTGTGGGAGATTCGGACTGATCTGCCGACGAAACGTCAGGCGCGGGTGTTGATTTGCCTTTATCGTGGACATTTGGTTGCGCTGCACGGATTCATCAAGAAGACACGGACAACGCCAGACAGCGATCTGGCATTGGCGCGCAAGCGTCAAAGGGAGTTGGAGCGATGAGCAAAAAGAATATGGGTTCGAGTATCGATGATTTTCTCAAGGCGGAGGGAATCTTCGAGGAGGCGCAAGCCGAGGCGATCAAGGAAGTGGTTGCGTGGCAATTGGCCGAGGCGATGAAGCAGCAGAAGATTTCCAAAAACAAGATGGCCACGCTGCTCAAGACCAGTCGCACACAGGTGGACCGTCTTCTCGATCCGAAGAACGACATTACGCTTGGGAGCTTGCAGCGCGCTGCGGCCATGGTTGGCCGCCGGGTTTCGATCGAACTGGTGTAGGGATTGCAGATTCCCAAGTCTCAAAATCGAGACCTGAGGCACCCAATCATTCTGGAATAATCAGATATAGTCCTCCCGCCGCGCAGAGGGTGCGCGTGCCTAGTGTCTTAGAATAATCGCATCACAGTGGACGGGAAAAATGTCTCATGAGATTGTCAAGAAACTGACTCCAGAGGAAGAGGAGCTTCTCCGCAAACGGGAGGAGTTGG
>CAZYCV010000190.1:0-4399 GCA_964645305.1 uncultured Occallatibacter sp.
CTTGTCCGGTGGTGTGGCAGGGGAGGAGAGGTGACTCTCCCCCCTATGCCGATCTCCAGTTCACACTCCGTTGAATCCTCCCTGAAAAGTCGAGTTCAAGGGCCGTCATCAGGGTAGACACGAGCGGCTCGCGCACCGGATTCAGCTCTTGGTCCCTTGCAACTGCCAATAGACGGAGTAGCGCTGATCGCCGATCCGGTACATGGGATGCAACGGGTATTTCCCGTCCTCTCCATTGGCGGTGAAGCGCAACTCCGGCGCTGAGTCAACCCGAATCCATTGCTGGGTGCTTGTCTCCGGCGCGGCGGACGCCTTGGGCAGCGGTGCGGCGGCGGGCAGGTTCTTGGGAACTGTTTCGCCGCTGTGGATAATCCTGGCCGTTTCATCCGTCGGACCGGCGCCGAGATCAGCAGCCAGCACGAGCGGTCCGTAAAGCGCAGCCGTCAAGGAGTCGTCACCGGCCAGCCCCTCCTGCCGCAACTCCATCGGAAGGCTGACGCTGACCGTGTCGCCGTCCTGCCAGAGCCGATGAATCGCCAGGTAGGAGCCGGCATCCGCGGCGGCTTCCAAGCTGCGGCCATTGATCTTCACGTCGGCAAAGCCCGCGGTCCAGCCGGGAACCCGCACATGAATGGTGCGCGCAACAGGAGCCGTGGCCTTGATTTTGAGCGTCGTCCCCTGCTCCTGCGGGAACTGCGTCACTTGTTCGATGACCAGGCCTTCTTCCTTCCACTCGAGGGTGGAGGCGATGAACTGATTCACAAAAAGATCGCTGCCTCGGCGGAAGAAGATGGTGTCTGTAAATTTGGCAAACTCCTCGGCGCCCGTTCCCGTGCAGCACCAGAAAGACTCCTCCGGCGAGTTATAAGCGCGCCAGTATCCTGCGGCCAGCGGGAAGAAGTACTGCTTCAAGCCATCTGCATTTTGCGTTCCCAGCCGGCAGTTGAAGAGCGAGCGTTCGTAGGCATCCATCCAGCGCGCGTCTCCGGTCCAGCCAAAGACCAGCCGCTCCAGCTTCATCAGGTTGTAAGCCACGCAGCACTCGGCATTCTTCCAGGCCAGAGTTCCTTCCAAATGCCCAGGCAGTGTCTTCCAGTTTTCGTCCAAGCTGGTGTTGGCGATGGCGTAACTGCGCCTCGTGAGCACCTCCTCCAGGAAGTATTCGGCAATCTGCCGGTAGCGGCGGTCGCCGGTGACTTCATACATCCGCGCCGCGCCAATGATCTTGGGAACGTGGGTATTGGCGTGCAGCCCCTGCAGTTCATCTCGGCGCTCGGCCAGAGGATCAAGAAAGCCGGGCTGCTCAAAGGAATGCGCGGCATCAATGTAGCGGTCTTTCCCCGTCACGGCGGCCAGATTCGCCAGCACCTCGTTCATGCCTCCATACTCGGTCTTCAGCATCCTCTGCCGCTGATCGGCGCTGATGCCCCAGAAGTATTCGTGCGCCCACTGGCCCATTCCTTCGCAGACCTCAAGGGCGTCTGTGTTGCCCGTCAACTGATGCATATCCAGCAGCCCGGCCATGATCTTGTGATAGGTGTAAAAAGGCGCCCAGACCTGTTTGCCCTGCGCCAGATGATCGAAAAGATCGGTCGGATAAGCGCTCAAATACCTCGTCCCGATCTTCTTTTGGCACTGCGCCAGCCCGGCCACCACCGCATCGCCCTTCTTCTTGAGAACCTCATTCCCGGAGGTAGCTGATGCCAGCGCCACAGCCGACAGAAAATGCCCGCCGTTGAAGTGGCCACGCAACTCACAGGTTGGCTCTTCCCATCCCTTATAGGGCGTCGCGCTCGAACTAATGCCCGCCGTCAGCCGGAAGGAATGCAGCAATCGGTCAACGGTGAGCGAGTCCAAATAGCGCGCATTGATCTCCGCCTGCTCCTTGAAGATGCTTGGCGAAAGGCGAACCGAAGTCAGCGGGAAGGGAACGATTCTCGGGCTTCCATCAGCGGGCGCAAGGGCGCCAAAAACTTCCTTGGGCGTCAGCGAACCAATGAGCGTCATACCAACAGCGGCGGCTGTGCTGGTCTTCAGAAAATTGCGGCGGGAATAATTGGTCACGGCATTTCTCTCTTTGCGATGTTGTTTTGGAATGCTTGCAGAAAACGATTTCAGACCTTCGCAGTATAGCGCCGTGGAGGCGCTCATGGCCAAGGCAAGAGGCAGAGGTTCTGTGCAATGATAAAGTTTAGGTTAAAGAACTATGTTTGCTACCTCGCAGCACGCGCACTTCATCGGCATCGGCGGCATCGGCATGAGCGGCATTGCGGAAATATTGCTCAACCTCGGAATGGAGGTTTCGGGCTCTGATCTGCGCCGAGGGCCGGTGACGGACCGGCTAGCCCGCATGGGCGCGGCAATTTACGAGGGCCACGATGCGCGCAATGTGGCCGGCGCTACCGTGGTTGTGACCAGCTCGGCAGTGAGCGCTGCAAATCCAGAAGTGATGGAGGCCCACGCCCGCAAGATTCCCGTAATTCAGCGCGCCGAGATGCTGGCCGAGCTGATGCGGCTCAAATACGGTATCGCCATCGCCGGAATGCACGGCAAAACGACGACAACTTCCATGGTGGCGGCGGTGTTGGCGGCCGGTGGCCTGGACCCCACAGTGGTGGTCGGCGGGCGCGTGGACGCGATGGGATCAAATGCTCGGCTGGGCAGTTCGCAGTACCTGGTTGCCGAGGCCGACGAGAGCGACCGCTCCTTCCTCAAGCTCTCGCCGATTCTGGCCGTGGTCACCAATCTCGACCGAGAGCACATGGATTGCTATCGCGACATGGTTGACGTTGAAGAGGCCTTCCTGAGCTTTATCAACAAACTTCCCTTTTACGGCGCGGTGACGGCCTGCGTGGACAATCCGCAGTTGGCGGCTATTCTGCCGCGCGCGCGGCGGCGGGTTTTCACCTATGGAATCACGCCGAACGCCGACTATCGACTGGAGTTCATTGAAGAAGGGAAGGGAAGTTTCGCGCGCTTCCAGGTGGTCACCGCGCTGGGCGTGCTTGGCCCCTTTGAATTGAATGTGCCAGGGCGGCACAATGTGCTGAACGCCACGGCCGCCGTGGCCATTGCCCACCAACTCGGCATGGACGCGGCAAAGATTGCCCTGGGACTGAGCCACTTTCGCGGCGTGGACCGGCGCTTTCAGCATCGCGGCGCGGCGCGCGGGGTTACCGTTGTGGACGATTATGGGCATCATCCCACGGAGATTCGCGCCACTCTGGCGGCGGCGCGCGAGTGCGGCTACGAGAAAATTCACGTCGTCTTCCAGCCTCACCGGTACTCGCGCACGCTCGATCTGCTGGAGCAGTTCACGGGTGCTTTCGCCGATGCGGATTCAGTGATTGTGCTGCCCATCTATGCAGCCAGCGAGGAGCCGATTCCAGGTGTGACGGCGGAGAAGTTGGCCGAGAAGATCGAAGGCCCTCAAGTGCAGTACGCTGCGGATTTCCCCGCCGCTGTGGCAGCCGTGGCCGCGCAAGCCGAAACCGGCGACTTGATTTTGACCCTGGGCGCCGGAAATGTGAGCCAGTTGGGGCCGCAGATTCTGGCGGCGCTGGAGGCTTGAATCCGCAGGCAGGCGCTGCACACGAGCCAAGCTCGCAGCGTTAAGTGGCTGGCTACTTCTTGGAGCTCTTCGGGTTCTTGGAGCTCTTCGGGCGCGAGCTCTTTTGTATGCTGCCGTAGATGGCGCGGGCCGAGCGCGGATCAATCAGCCAGTGCAACAGCGGCGGATGGCGGTCCAGATCGACGCGCGCGATGGAGCCTTTGCGCATTCGGATGGCCGCGCCGTCGTTGCTGGCGATCAAGCGCCCCAGGAATTGGAAGACGTTGGGGTTGTGGCCCACGGCCAGCACGCCCTCGAAGCCTGAGTAGTGAGCCAGCATCTGCTGGAAGTCGGCGTAGTCGGCGTCGGGCGCAAGCGACTGGCTGATCTCTACTCGCTGGTCATAGCCCAGTTCCGTGCCCACAAACTGCGCGGTTTGCAGGGCGCGCTTCAAGGGGCTGGAGACGATCACATCCACCTGAACCTTGAGCGATGCCAGCACCCGCGCCATCAGCACACATTGTTCCTTGCCTTCTTTGATAAGGGCGCGCTTGTCGTCGATCAGAGGATTGCCGCGCCGCAATCCGGCACTGGCGTGACGCATCAGATAGAGGTTCATAAGGGGGCGATCCGGCCAATCTTGAAGGGGGCAGCCAGCTCCTTGACTTCCAATCTTAACACCATATTGATATCTTGGGTTAGCCGGTCCGGCAATCTTGCCGAAGAGTGCGTTTTGAGAAATTGATCGAGTGCTGTTCCTTCCGGCTTGTAGTTTTGCTATACTTGTTAAGTTCCACCCGTGTGCGGAGGTGGCGAAATTGGCAGACGCACCAGCTTGAGGTGCTGGCG
>CAZYCV010000191.1:0-4366 GCA_964645305.1 uncultured Occallatibacter sp.
CCTTCCACGGCTTAAGGGAAGAGAATTGGTCCGCGCCCTCGAAAGCGCGGGCTTTGCTGTGGACCGAACCCGCGGTAGTCATCTCTTCCTGAAACATGCCGACGGCAGGGCCACTGCCGTTCCCATCCATTCCGGCGAAACCATTGGACCTGGTCTGTTGCGAGCTATCCTGCGCGACGTGGAGATTTCTGTTGACGAGTTGGCGCATTAGCATGGATGAATGGGTGGCCCAACTCCGGCAGGCTCAGCATGAGCGAAGCCACGGGGCTGCTGGAGCAGATGGAACTTCATCCGGGCTACCACTACCACACCTGCGCAGACAACTGGCGCACGCTGACCAAGCCCTTTTTCCGGCGTCTGCACGGTCACAAGCAAGTTACAGACGCGTACCTGCTCGGCATGGCGATTGAAGACGATCTGATCCTCGTGACCTTCGACAAACGCATAAGCCATCTTGCCGGAGAGCACGCCCAACAGGTTCTGATCCTGGGGGCATAGGCCCTGATCCATTCCCCGGTCTCAGAGTTGAGACCGGGGCCACCCGCCAAGTTGAGGGTGACCCCGGTCCCCAAAAGGTACTTAAAGTCCGTGGACCTATCGTCGTCCATGATGCTCTGATTGTCAACAATGGAATCACGCGAAGCTCAGATTCAAAAACAGTTCGGAGAGCGTGTTCGAGAACTCCGAAAACAGCAGGGGCTTTCTCAAGAAGCTCTGGCACTTGCCTGTGACCTTGACCGTACTTATATAGGCGGTGTCGAAAGGGGCGAGCGGAATATCAGTCTGCTTAATATCTACAAGATCGCAGAGGCATTGCGAGTGAACGTGGGAGAACTTTTCAATGCCTGACGGACGCGAGATTCTCGAAACAGCATCGGTTCATCTGCAAAACCTTTCTGGCCACATATTCGATGTGCTAACGATTTCCAAGCCTACCACCACGGCTGCGGCTGTGAATTTATCGAAGATCATTTCCAAGTTATCGCCGCTTCTCGGAAACCTTATTGAGTTCAACACGGTTGAATTTCTGAATCAACAGCCAGAGTATGCCACTCTTGGCAAGTGGAAGCGCCAAGACCCCGGATTTCCTGACACTATATTCAAGGGTCCAACCGTCACGCCTACACCCGGCTTTGAGATCAAAGCTTGGTTTCCACTGGCGACAGAAATAACGGCTCGCTTTAAGGATAGCCAGAATCATTTCAATGAGGATCAGACGAATGTTTGTATGCTTGCATGGCTTCCCGAAAGCGTGATCTTTGGCAGACCAAAGATTCTGGACGTGTGCGTTATATCAGGTCGATCTGTAGCTGAAGCACGAGACAATCACTACCACAATCCGCCCGACTATCTTGTTCTGGAGCCAGAAGACACTACAGCAAGAACGAGAAACCTCCAGCAGACGAACACAAATGGGTACAAGTGGCAAGGAACGTCACAGGCCGAAGTTGACGAGGCACACGCATTGGTAGCAAGTTGGGGAGCCGAGGGGCGCTCATACAAGCCAACGGTCGAATATCAGACATTGCTACGACAATTATTAAATCGTTATTCATATCGCCTCGACACGAACTTTGCAAAGATGGACCGCATAGTTCACACCGGAATCGAAGATTTCAAGCGCCGGGTTTTGCAGACGACCATTCACGGCCAGACAATCAACCAGTGGAGCCGCTTGCTCAGTCATGCCGACGCAGAGATCGGACAAGCTCTGAGCGAACGCCTCAACATCCAAGAAGCAGCAAACGAGTCGATTCTGTAACGCGCTTCAATGCGTAATGAAAATAAGTTGGGTCGATTTCGGCTCCGAAAGCCCGCCGCTCAATCTCACGAGCAGCGATACAAGACGTGAACAATCCGCCGAACGGCTCCCACACAACATCACCGGCATCTGAAGAAGCCTCAATAATCATCGTAGTTAAGTCGAGAGGTTTTTGATTCAGATGAATGGCCTTTCCGCTATCGCCATTTAATTTGAAACGCTCTGCGCCGCGCAGTGCGTTTCTGTCCCATACATTGGTGAAGCCATGAGGACAATTAAACTTCGACCGCATAGCTGCCCATTGCTCAAGGGTGCCGGGGCGTTTACCGTCAACTGAGAAATAAGGCCGCCCCGCTGGGTCGCCGTGCTCATTGGCATACTGCTGTAATTTCACAAACATTTCCGGTGGCGGATAATACCAGAGATGCCCCTGATCGAAATACTTGCGTGTAGCAACGTCCGCAACATCGCAAGCCTCATTAGCTTTACGCATTGGCAAGCCGCTACGCTTCCACTCTTGAAGCAGCCATGTTTTAAGTTGTAGCCCGTTGACGCGAGCTTCAAAGACATATTGAACGCACATTTCAGAAACAACTGGGAACCGTCTGATCTTGGCGGTATTCACGTTTCCTGCAATGTGCCCTTTGCCTTTATTCCAGACGTTCGCATTCATATAACGCCAGCCATACTTTTCAAGTATGGGATGCACTGCTGCCCAGCCTATCTCCGAGTTCCAAAACCAAAGGGTAGTGGAAGGCGTAGCGTATTGAGACCATGCTGCGATATGGGGTTCATACCACTGCGGCAAACCGAAATGATCGGACGTGTCGCCTTCAAAGCCGAGAACTCCATAGCCTCCGTCAGAAACAATTACGGTTGGCGTATCCCACCGCTCGTAACATTGAAGGCTGTCTCCGAGTTGTACTGACACAAATTCATCAGCCCATGCCGTCATATCAACGTCAGCAGCGGCAATTTCTTTTACTGCACGTCCGCGCCCAACCGTACTAGTTGGTATGTGATGCTTTTGAGTCTGATTTGCAAATAGAGTTTCCATGTCACTCGCAATCATTGATGATATCCATTAACACATCTACAAATGGATACATAAAGTCATCATACCGCGTTTCTGAAGCGAACAGTTCTTAGAAGGCTTTGATAGACAGACGGGTTCCTCACATTGGAGCATTTCTAAAAACAGGTGTCCCTTTGTCCCGCTTTGGGACTTGGAAAGTACGCCGAATGCACTAGAGCCGAAGGCATCCGCCTGTACGACCAGTCCTCATTCCCACTCGATGGTTCCGGGCGGCTTGCTGGTGATGTCGTAGACGACGCGGTTGATGCCGCGGACTTCGTTGACGATGCGGCTGCTGATGCGCTTGAGGACGTCGTAGGGCAGGGGGGTCCAGTCGGCGGTCATGCCGTCTTCCGAATGGACGGCGCGGACGGCGCAGGTGTAGGCGTAAGTCCGCTGGTCGCCCATGACGCCCACGCTCATCACCGGCAGCAGCACGGCAAAGCTCTGCCAAATCTTCGAGTAGAGTCCGGCGGCCTTGATCTCGGCGACGACGATCTCGTCGGCCTCTTGCAGCAGAGCGACGCGCTCCGGCGTCACTTCGCCCAGAATGCGGACGGCAAGGCCGGGGCCGGGGAAGGGCTGGCGGCCCAAAACGTCGTCGGGCATTTGCAGGTCGCGGCCGATGCGCCGGACTTCGTCTTTGAAGAGGTCGCGCAGCGGTTCGATCAGCTTGAGCTTCATGCCCAAAGGCAGGCCGCCGACGTTGTGGTGGCTCTTAATTGTTTGACTCGGCCCCTTCACGCTGCTGGATTCGATGACGTCGGGGTAGAGCGTGCCTTGGACGAGCCAGTCAACGCCTCCGGTTTCCTTGGCGATGCGCGTGGCCTCGTCGTCAAAGACCGCAATGAACTCCGCGCCGATGATCTTGCGCTTCTTTTCCGGCTCGGTGACTCCGGCGAGTTTGGTGAGGAAGCGCTCGCTGGCGTCTACGGCGACGATCTTCAGACCGAGCTTGTCGCGCAGATTCTTTTGCACGCTGGCGAACTCGTTTTTGCGCAGCACGCCGTTGTTGACGAAGATGCAGGTGAGCTGGCTGCCGATGGCGCGATGAACCAGCACGGCGGCCACCGACGAATCCACGCCGCCGGAGAGACCGCAGATGACGTGGCCGCTGCCCACTTTCTCGCGAATGGCGGTGACAGTGGACTCGATGAAGTGCGCCGGGGTCCAGTCGCCCGCCGCGCCGCAGATCGAGAAGACAAAGTTTTTAATGAGCTGCGCGCCGAGCGGCGTGTGATGCACTTCGGGATGGAACTGCACGGCCCAGATGCGGCGGGCAGCACTCTCGAACCCGGCGAGAGCATTGGCAGAAACGGCGGTCCGATGGAAGTCCGCTGGTAACTGAGCGGCCTCGTCGCCGTGGCTCATCCAGACGGCTATCGTCGCGGGCAGCCCGGCGAAGAGCTGCGAGTTGCCGTCTTCTATGGTCACTTCAGCGTGGCCGTACTCGCGGCGGGGCGCGCCGAGGACCTTGCCGCCCAGGTGATGGACGATGAAGTGCAGCCCGTAGCAGATGCCCAGCACCG
>CAZYCV010000192.1:0-4361 GCA_964645305.1 uncultured Occallatibacter sp.
GACCGAGGTCAGCAGCGACGAGTGGAACCAGCCGCGATGCTGATCGCCGCCCTCCAGATAAAGCACCTGCGTGCCTTCATTCTTCTGGAAGGAGGTGTAAGCGGGCTTCAACTCCGGGTCCGATTCGCAGACCGCCAGCCAGCTTGTGCCGGAGTCCACCCAGACGTCGAGAATATCCTTCTCCTTACGGAACTCCGCGCCGCCGCAGTGGGCGCACTTGGCGCCAGCCGGCAGCAGAGCATCGGCGGCGGGCGTGCGCCAGGCCTCGATGCCCTCGCGCGCAATCAGTTCAACCACCGAGCGGTTCAGATCGGCAGAGACGAGGGGCCGGTTGCATTGTTCGCAGAGGAAGACGGCGATGGGCACGTCCCAAATCTTTTGGCGGCTGATGCACCAATCGGGGCGCGTGGCGATCATGTTGGTGATGCGCTCCTTGCCCCAGGCCGGGTCCCAAACCACCTTGTCGATCTCTTCGATGGCCAACTGGCGGAAGGTCGTCTCCGAGCCGTCGGCGCGCTTGACCGGCGTCTCCATGCCGATGAACCACTGCTCGGTGGCGCGATAGATGACCGGCTTGTGGCAGCGCCAGCAGTGCGGGTAGGAGTGTTCCAGGTCGCGGCTTCCGAGCAGAGCGCCACGCTCTTCGAGCAGGGCGATGATGACCGGATTGGCAGCCCAAACCTTCAGGCCCTCGAAGGGCGGCGGCGCGGCTTGCGGCCATGCCTCTGTGTCCACGGTGAGGCGGCCCACCTCGTCTACGCGGCAGACGGGGTCCAGGCCATAGCGCAGGCCGGTGTTGTAGTCATCCGCGCCGTGGGCCGGAGCGGTATGCACGGCGCCGGTGCCTGTGTCGCCGGTGACGTAAAGGGCGTTGACGCCAAGGATCGAGCGTTCCAGGAAGGGATGCTGGTAGGTGGTGCGGTCGAGCGCACTGCCTTTGAAGCGCGCGAGTTCCGTGGTTGTGCCCAGGTTGCAGGCGGCGCGGACGGCCTCGGCCAGTTCGGCGGCGACGATGTAGACTTCGCCACTCTCAACTTGCAGCGCCACATACTCAAAGCCGGGATGAAAAGCCACGGCGAGCGACGCGGGCAAGGTCCACGGCGTGGTCGTCCAGATGATGGTGGAAACTTGCTTGCCGGCGAGCGCGGGGTCAATGGCGGCCGGGTCCGAGGTGAGCCGGTAGCGCACATAGATCGACGGGCTGGTGTGCTGCGCGTACTCGACCTCGGCCTCGGCCAGCGTGGTGCGGTCGTGGATGCACCAGTAGACCGGCTTCAGGCCGCGATAGACAAAACCCTTCTCCAGGAAGCCGTAAAAGGCCTCGAGCGTGCGCGCTTCATAACCGCGCGCCATCGTCTTGTACGGATCGCTCCAGCGGCCAAAGATGCCAATGCGCTCGAATTGCGAGGTCTGCAAGTCCACGTATTTTTGCGCGTACGTGCGGCAGGCGGAGAGAATCGCCGAGGCGGGCAGCTCCAGCCGTTTGCGGCCAAGCTGCTCTTCTACCTTGATCTCGATGGGCAGTCCGTGGCAATCGTAGCCGGGAACGTACGGCGCATCAAAGCCGGCCATGGTCTTCGACTTGACCACAAAGTCCTTGAGCCCCTTGTTCAGCGCGTGGCCCAGATGAATAGGTCCGTTGGCGTAGGGCGGCCCGTCGTGCAACAGGTACGCGGGGCGGCCAGCGCCAGCTTTGCGCAGTTCGGCGTAGAGATCAAGTTCAGCCCAACGGGCCAGCCTGAGCGGTTCATTCTGCGGCAGATTCGCCTTCATAGGGAAGGCGGTTTGCGGCAGAGTCAGCGTCGCCTTCAACTCCGGTGCTGGAGACATCGTTACTCCCTTGGTTCGTCGGTTTCAGTCCATCTTCTAGTGTAAATGCCTGGAGAAAATTTTTCCGGGTAACAAACTGCTATCCTGATCCGTCTACTAATTGGATGAGTTTGCCAGCGCTGAAATGGTAGAATTCTGGCAGTTCACCGCTGCCCGAAGAGATTCAAAACGGATTTCAGGCAAGTTTGCGCTGAAGTTGGCGGAAGATTGTCGCCGGCAAGGGAATGCTTCTCCTCGGTTTTTTGCGCGTTGGATGGAAAGAAAAACGCGTATGTAGTAATTGCTACTATAAGTGTAGTAGTATCCCTGAAGGGGTGGAGTCAGGCATAATGATTACAGTGGAACCGGAAATGGAGTGTATCCCGCCTGGGCAGCTAGATAAACGTCCTGGAGCGACCAATACAGCACCAATTATGTCAAACCATCTGCCCACACAGCCCGATCTTGAACTGCCCGCCGTGGCGGCCTCGTCCGACTCCGTGGAACTCGATCTGAACTTTGGCTTTCCGGTTGAAGACAAAAATATCTTTGCCGAGCTTTTTGAGACCTTCCGCGATGTCTTTTTCCCGCCCAAGCTTCCGCCGCTGGTTCTGACCTCGAAGCCGATTCCAGTTCCTGACCGTATGGCGGTCAAACGCAATCCGTGGGCGGTGGGCGCCTCTGCTTTGCTCAATGGCGGAATTCTTGCGGTTTTGCTCATCACCGTCGTCAAGCCGATGATTGAAGCGAAGAAGCCGGTGGTGGTTGAAACGCCTGTTGATATCAAGCTGGAAGGCCCTCGCGGCGGCGGCGGAAGCCAGGAGAAATCTCCTCCCGTGCAAGGCAAAGTCCCGCCGAAGATGCAGGCGCCCAGAGTGACTCCGCAGTTGGTAGAGCCGCCTCCGCCGACGGTTGATGTAATCGATGTAGTTCCTGACAATCCCAACCTGCAGAATTTCGGCATGACAAACTCTACCGTCAAGCTGGGCTCCGGCGGCAACGGCACTGGCGGCGGAGTGGGAAATGGTCATGGTTTAGGATACGGAGATGGAACCGGCGGAAACTTTGGCGGCGGGCTGGAGCACGTCGGCCCAAAAGTGACCGTGCCTGTACCCTACATTGCGCCGGACGCCGAGTTTTCCGACGAAGCGCGCCGCGCCAAGTATCAGGGAGTGGTGCTTGTCTATCTGATTGTGGACAAAAATGGCAATCCGCAGAACCCGCGCGTGGTGCGAGCGCTGGGCATGGGGCTGGACGAAAAAGCCATCGAGGCGGTGCTGAAGTACAAGTTCCACCCTGCGATGAAAGAAGGCAAGCCGGTGGCCGTGCCGATCAATATCGAGATCAACTTCCGGCTCTATTGACGGGTATGCGCCGTCCCTACGGGACTCCTGCTGAATGATAGGATGCTCGATCCCACCGTTGAAACGGTGGGCTAATCACCTTTGCGCCTACGGCGCGGATTACCGGGATCTGCTGAGATGAATCGAGTCGGCTGATCCCTGATCCCTGATCCTTGTTCCCTGATCCCTGATCCCTGTTCTCTGATCCCTGTTCTCTGATCCCTGTTCCCTGTTCCCTGTTCCCTGTTCCCTGTTCCCTGCCTTTAGAACGGCTTCTCGCTCAGGAATGGTTCCGGCTTCAGGGAGCCGTCGCGCTGGCGGACGAGCATCTGCACCTTGCCCTCGGCGGCATCCAGCTCAGTCTTGCAGGCGGCAGAAAGGCCCACGCCCTCCTCAAAGAGCTTGAGCGAGTCTTCGAGAGCGAGGTCGCCCTTCTCCAGTTGATCGACGATGGCTTCGAGCTTTTTCAGCGATTCTTCAAATGTGGGCATGGCAGAACTCCAGGAAGTGTTGTAGGAGATTAACTTGAAACATGAAATGGAGCAACGGAAGCTTGTGAGGACGGCCATGCAACTGTTCGAACAAAATCTGAATGTTGGGCCAGTTCGCTTGGGACGACGGTTCCAGGCAATGAAACGAGAACAACCTGAACACCGCTTTTTCGCGCCATCTTCATGGCAGGTACGCAGTCAGTATCCGCTGTTACCAAACCTATTCTATCCACACATTTCGATACCGAATAGGACGCGATATCCAAGCCGATACGCATATCGACGCCTTTTTGCTCGAAAACTGGAACAAAATCGGCGTCGGTCAGGGCTGCAATTCCTGTGATTCGAGTTTTCTTCAGTTTGTATCCACGAAATTTAAGAATGCCGAGTCTGACGGCCATCAAATCTTTCTTGGCGAGATCAGTCAGCCATTGGTCCGAGTCGGAAAAAGTCTGTGTTGTACCAGAAACCGGAAGCTTTTTGCGCCCTTGGTAAGGCGCGCAGTCATAATAGAGAGATCTAAAAAGCTCTTCATCCGTAATGGAACAAATCTTGGAAAAAGCCTCAATGAAATCGGGGCTAAAGTGGATTCCGGCTTTCCTGGAGGCCACGCGAAGGTACCCGCCATCGATCATGAGGACCATCTTTTTCATCTATATACCAAAATAGCAAACCCCGGAGCATTCGCACCAGGGTTTGCTGTAAACATGCTCGCCTA
>CAZYCV010000193.1:0-4337 GCA_964645305.1 uncultured Occallatibacter sp.
GGGAGCCGGCGCTGTCATGTAATCAGTCTCCAGACCGGCTGTCGCGCGGGCGTCCCCGCCCGCGCTTCTCCAAGGTCATGAAATGTAGCGCCGGTCTCCAGACCGGCTGTTGCGCGGGCATCCCCGCCCGCGCTTCTCCAAGTCATGAGATGTAGCGCCGGTCTCTAGACCGGCTGTCGCGCGGGCGTCCTCGCCCGCGCTTCTCCAAGTCGGAGCCCCATCCATTGCGCATCCTTTGCACAATGGGTGGGAGACCAGGAACCACCGCCCTAATCTGTTCTTCCCCCACCCCCTCGACCTCAATCCCCTCAAGCTTTCCCGCCAATGATCGGCCCACTCCAAATGCAAGCCTCGGAAACGGATATACTTATGCCGGGAGAACTCGCCGCGCAGACGGCGTTCGACAAGGAGAAACCGATGCAAGCAGCAGTGACGCCGCGCCGGAGCGGGCTTTTGGGAATTATCTTATGTGCTTTGGTAGTTTTTACGTCAATATCTGCCGGGAGCGCGCAGACGCCTAACAATCTTTTGACGCCTAACATCCAGGTGAAAGATGGCCACTATGCGCTCATGGTCGACGGCGCGCCCTATCTCATCTTGGGCGTCCAGGTGAATAACTCCAGCGCATGGCCGGAGTTGTTGGGCAAAGTCTGGCCGGCTCCCGAGCCCATGGGAAAGATCTGGCCGGCCGTCGACACGCTGCACGCCAACACCGTCGAGCTGCCCATCTATTGGGAGCAACTTGAAGCCACGCAAGGCAAGTTTGATTTCTCCATCGTCGATCAGATCCTGAGCATGGCGCGCTCCCAGCATGTTCGGCTCGTTCTTCTCTGGTTTGGAACCTGGAAGAACGGAAGCTCTCATTACACCCCCGCCTGGATCAAGCTCGATCAGGCCAAGTATCCCTTCCTCGTGGGCAAAGACGGGCAGACCGTGGATTCGCCTTCCACCTTTTCCCCCGCGCGCCTGGAGGCCGACAAAGCCGCCTTCCGCGCGCTCATGCAACACCTGGAGCAGAACGATTCGCAACACACCGTCATCATGGTCCAGGTTGAAAATGAAGCCGGCGTCTGGGGCGGCGTGCGCGATTACAGCCCCGAGGCGGAAAAGGCCTTTGCCGGACCGGTTCCCGACAATCTCGTCAAAGGCCTGGGCAAGCAGCCCGGAACGTGGCGGCAGGTCTTTGGCGACGAGGCCGACGAAACCTTCCAGGCCTGGTGCATCGCCACCTACATCGAGCAGGTGGCTCAGGCCGGCAAAGCCGTCCATGCGCTGCCGCTTTACGTCAACGCCGCGCTGCGCGATCCCTTCAATCCCGGCCATGCGCCAAACTATGAATCCGGCGCGCCCACTGACAACAACATCGATCTTTGGAAGATTGCCGCCCCGACGATTGACGTGATCGCTCCTGACATTTATATGCCGGAGTACGCCAAGTACATGAAGTCGATGGAGCTTTACAAGCGCCCCAACAATCCGCTGCTGATTCCCGAAACCGGCAACTCCGCCGACTACGCGCATTATGTCTTTGCCGCCATCGGCCAGGGCGCCATCGGCTGGGCACCCTTCGGACTCGACCTCACCCGCTATACCAATCTAACCGAAGGCCCGGAGGCAATGGAGGCCGACGCCCTCAAGCCCTTTGCGCGCCAATATGAACTGCTGGCGCCCATCGCCCGCCAGTTAGCCAAGGCCAACTTTGAAGGCAAGCTGCGCGGCGCCAGTGAAGACCCGGCCCAGCACACCCAGACCCTCACCTTCGATCGCTGGACAGCCACCGTCAGCTACGGCCTGCCCGCCTTTGGCAACTGGATTCCGCCCAAGGGAAACACGCCCGCCGATGGCGGCGCGGTCATTGCGCAGTTCGGCCCCGATGAGTTCCTGGTCGCTGCCCACCATGCCAGGGTGGACTTTACTCCCACCTACGCGCCGGGCAAAAAGCGCCTCTGGCTCAAAGTCGAGGAGGGCAAATACGATAAGACTGGCAACTGGAAGATGACGCGCATCTTTAACGGCGACCAGACCGACTACGGCCTGAATTTCAAGGCCGACGAAAGCGCCGTCCTGCGCGTCCAACTGACCACGTATTAGTATCATGACCGGAGTGTAGCCCCGGTTTAAGGAGTGTAGCGCCGGTCTAAGGAGTGTAGCGCCGGAGTGTAGCGCCGGTCTCCAGACCGGCTGTAGCACGGACGTCCTCGTCCGTGCTTGTATCGTCCAAGCCAGGTGGCCCGGTAATAGAACAAACAACAACCGCCGTGCCCCATTCATCCGTCATGAAAAATGCAGATCTTTCAACTGCGCTCAGGACGGATGAGTGGGAGACCACAAACCTCAACCCGAAGGTCTTTTCTGATCACTGAAAACTGATCACTGAAAACTGAAGCTCACAGTTCCATCGCGTTATCTTCAATCGCCAGCCGCACATTGCCGTCGCTCTTGGCCAGTCGCCGCACGGCCTCCGGCTTGTCCACCCCGGCCTTCAGCATCACCAGCGCCACCGGAACGCTGCGCCCGGCGCTTTTGATGATCTGCACCGCGGCGTTGTGATCGATCTTGCAGGCGGCCATCAGGATATGAATGCCCCGCTCCACCAATTTGGTGTTCTGCATGTGCACGTTAACCATCAAATTATCGTAAACATAACCCAGCCGGGTCATGGCGCCGGTGGTAATCATATTCAGGATCATCTTTTGCGCGCTGCCGGCCTTCATGCGCGTGGAGCCGGAGATCACCTCGGCGCCCACGTCGGCAACAACCGTAATATCCGCAGCCCCGGCCAGCGGCGTTTCGTGGTTGCAGGTGACGGCTGCGGTGTGCGCTCCGCGCGCCCGTGCATAAGCCACGGCGGCCACC
This sequence comes from uncultured Occallatibacter sp., assembly GCA_964645305.1. Classification (GTDB taxonomy): domain Bacteria; phylum Acidobacteriota; class Terriglobia; order Terriglobales; family Acidobacteriaceae; genus Telmatobacter. The sequence goes on from CAZYCV010000193.1 coordinate 2,857, forward strand.
ACATACGGCGTGCGCCCGGAGGCCGAGACGCCCACCACCACATCCTTGCGCGTCGGACGGCGGCGCGCAATGTCCCGCTGCCCCAGCTCTTCCGAGTCCTCGTTCACCTCGACGGCCGAGGCCAGCGCCTTCGGACCACCGGCCATGATGTATTGCACTTGTCCGGGAGCCGTCGAATACGTCGGCGGGCACTCGGAGGCGTCCAGCGCCGCCACGCGCCCACTTGAGCCCGCGCCCACATAAATCAGACGCCCGCCCTCCCGCAAGCTGCGCGCCACCTGGTCGATGATCTGCGCAATCTCCGGGATCGCCTTCTTCACCGCGGCAGCCACCTTCGCATCTTCATGGTTGATGATGCGGGCAATCTCCAGCGCGGATTTGGTGTCAAAGCCTTGAGATGCCTCGTTTTGGCTCTCAGTGGTCAGTTGCTGTAGCTGGGCGGCCTGGTCTTTGCCTCTAATGTCTTTCTGGGCGTTGGCCGTCTCCTGCGTCATCGAACTTGTCAGCATCGCGTCAGTCCCCGATTCTTCATTGTAACTGGAAAACAGTCAACCCCAAAGAGAATTCTCAATAGGGATGCGGGGTGCTGAAGCGACGCTTGCGGATCACCCGCGCAGACGCTCGGATGGAAGTTGATCCTTTGCTTGTTTTGTAACAGGGCGCAACGGAAGTCGCGCCCTGATGCCTCCAGGCTTTTTAGTCTATTGTTTTTGCAGCCTCTATAGTTGCGTCTTGATGCAAAGCCACCCGGCCGCCGCAGCCTTCCACGGCAGGCGAGGTTCGGCCCAAGTCACGGTAAATTTGGACCTAATCTCTCCGGCGAACTACTTCCCTTCCAGCTTGGGCGGGAGGGTCACGTTCATCTTGTTGAGCAGCGTCATCAGCTCCATGGGCAGCGGGAAGACGATGGTGGTGTTCTTCTCCACGCCGATTTCGGTAAGGGTTTGCAGATAGCGCAATTGCAGCGTCATCGGCTCGGAGGCCAGCAGGTGCGCGGCGTCCACCAGCTTTTGCGCGGCGTCGAACTCGCCCGTGGCATGAATGACCTTGGCGCGCTTTTCGCGCTCGGCCTCGGCCTGCTTGGCCATGGCGCGCTGCATCTGGTCGGGCAGGTCCACCTGCTTGACCTCAACCGAGATGACCTTGACGCCAAACGGCTCCGTCCGCTGGTCCATGATGGACTGGATGCGCACATTGAGTTTGTCGCGATGGCTGAGCAGTTCGTCCAATTCCACCTCGCCCAGCACCGTGCGCAGCGTGGTCTGCGCCAACTGCGAGGTCTGGTAGACGTAGTTGGCCACCTTGATGGCCGCGTCGTTGGGGCTGACCACATAGAGCGTGACCACCGCGTTCACCTTGATGGTGACGTTGTCGCGGGTGATCACATCCTGCGCTGGAACCTCCAGCACGTCCTGGCGCAGGCTGATGCGCACCATCTGCTGGAAGGGCCGGAAGACAAAGATGATGCCGGGGCCGTAGGG
>CAZYCV010000194.1:0-4234 GCA_964645305.1 uncultured Occallatibacter sp.
GCCACTCTTGATCTGCAGGCGATCCATCCATGCGCTTGAACGTCTGCAAGATTGATTCGACCTTTCTTCGTTTCTTCAATGTGCCTCGCACAAGTACTGTGCACCAAATCGCCCACTGCAAGGTTAGAAAGAATGCGTCCTCGGTCTCAGGCACTCTCGCTTGTTCTCATGGTCGTCACAATGATCGGCGGTCTGGTGATTCGCTTTGTCCCCTTCGGCCTACTGCCAGTTGCGGTGAAGTTCGGGGGATCGATGCTGTGGGCCTTGATGATCTACTGGATCATCTCTACTCTTTTGCCCTCGCTGCGATTATCTGCTGTAGCTTTGCTCGCTGCTGGGATCACTACTGCCGTGGAGTTCTTCAAGTTGTATCACGCGCCTGCATTTGACGCCTTCCGCCTAACGCTTCCTGGCATCCTTCTGCTCGGACGCTTCTTCTCCGCTTGGGACATTCTTGCGTACTGGATCGCCATAGCCGCCGGAGTTTTCCTGGATGCGCGAATTCGTTCTTCGCTACTGTGAGAGTTTGATCTTCACCAGCCAGATTTATATGTCAGCGAAGAGATTAAAGGCACGGGGGAAGGTAATGAACCGTCCCCCACGGTTTCAGATGCCTTTGTAGTTGAGCACCGGTCGCAGAGTGCGGACGACCTTCACGAGTTCCCGTTGCGCTTTCAGGACTGCACGAATGTCCTTGTACGCAGCGGGAGCCTCATCCCGGAGTTTACCTGTCAGGCGGTAGTCGTACCAGACGCCTTCCATTTGACGTTGAAGATCACGGTCAGTGAACTTGCTCCTCGCTGCGCCCCGACTCAAAGCTCGGCCTGCGCCATGAGCGCTTGAACAAAGCGCCTCTTCGCAGCCACGCCCCTCCACATGGAAGCTGAGAGTGCCCATCGATCCAGGCAGGACTCCAGGCTCACCTTGTTGGGCAGACATTGCGCCCTTGCGATGAACCCACAACTCACGCTTGCCATGCCGTTCGAGCGTGACATGGTTATGATCGGTTGCGATCATCGTCTCCCAATTAAGGCTACATTTCAGCGTTTCAGACAACACCTTGCCCGCCTCCTCTGCCATTGCCTTGCGAGAAGCAGCAGCAAATTGCCTGGCCCACAAGGCATCGTGAAGATACTCCTTGCCTGCATCCGATCCGGCATCGAGTGCGCGCAACCGGCCATCAACTGGCATCGCACGCGCCAGATGATGATCGCGAATCGCCTGCCCGAGCGCTCGTGATCCGCTATGCACCATCAACCAGAGTCGATCTTCCTCGTCCGCCTGCAACTCAAGGAAATGGTTTCCGCTGCCAAGAGTCGCAAACTCGATCTCGCCTTCCTTTCGGCGCATCGTCTCCAGGCTCGCATGACTCAGCGGCTCGTTTACCAATTCCGCTAGCTGCGCGAGAACAGCGTCTCGGTTGCGTCTTCGCGCCGGTATTGCTCGCCCAAGTTCCTTCAGCAACGGAGCTGCAACCCTCGGATTCTTCAGCTCCGTAGCCTCAGCATTGACCGCGACAGCCAACATCCCGCATCCAATGTCTCCTCCCACGGCCTGCGGATAAATCATTTGAGAGGTCGCGACGACAACACCGATGCACACCTCAGCAGCAAGATGTACATCGGGCATCACGGCGATCTGTTGAACGTCCGGGGCGCGTCGGAGACGCTCAAGCGCCTCCGACACGTCAGAATCCAGTGGCGCTGCCAGCCAACTCCGCAACGGAGATTTTGTTGAATCACTCATCGCAGCCTCCTTGCACCGAGACCGGCACAAACGCCAGTTCCGGCGCTCTTTTGCGCGTAATTGCCATCGCCACCTCCGAGCGAAGCCGTGGCGATTCGCGACGCAGCGCGCTCAATGCATCAGCGACAGAATAGCCATCCTGCACAACGAAATGGACCAACAGGTGACCACAATCCGGCCCAGGCGAAACCTCATCGACGAACAGATCGCAGCCGATGTCGGCCACGCTCGTATCCGCGAGTGCGAGGTTCAGCGCCCGTTGCACTTGTCTGCAGAACTGTTGGGTCTTCCGCTGCGCCTGGCGATTGGCCGACCGGTTATTGTCTTTCTCTCCATAGAGAATCTCTGCGAAGTCCGCTTCCAAATGCGAATCTGGGAACTCCACCCTTTTTCCTCGACGATTTTGCCGTTTCAAAACAAAGCTCTCCTGTTGCGCGCAAGCGCGCAGAGCCTGCAAACGCAAGAATGCGAATGCGGCTTCAACTGATGAGTTGAAAGATGAGAGCCTGCCCAGCCGACCGGCTGGATTAGACGGCGGCGAGGGGGCTCAACGTCATCGGGTTCTGCGCAATAGGCGACATAATTTCCTCCGCTGCTTCGTTGAGTCTCTGGAATGCAGGCGATTGGGTGCCTACAACCCACAATGCATTATCGCTATATCCATGATTCGGCGCAAGTCTGATCCTAATCGGTTAATCTTATGAATAACTCTGTATCCAATGTTTGAAACAACTGTAGAACCCAATTCGAAGTGGAGAATACGTATTCTCCTGGTGCTGCTGGCCCTGACCATCGTCGGGGTTCTCGGCCGGTTTCTTTGGATGACGCAGATGCCGCTTCGATCCTATGCGGGCGCTCTTCCTCCGTTGACCGCCGAAGAGTCGGAAGTGCGCGATCATCTTTCGGCAGAGGTCAGCTACCTCTCTGTCACCATCGGCGACCGAAGCCTCCCGCGTCCGCAGTCGTTGCAGGCCGCCAAGGATTATCTTTCCAATTCTCTTCGCGAGCAGGGTTACGCGGTGGTTGAACATCCCTATTCAGTTGATGGCGAAAAGGTGTCCAATCTCGAAGTGATCCGGCCTGGGACCGACAGTACGTTGGGACAGGTGATCGTAGGGGCGCACTACGACAGCGTCGCCGGCACCGTTGCCGCCAATGACAATGGCACTGGCGTGGCAGCCGTTCTCGAACTTGCAAGGCTCATGTGGCAAATGAAATTCAGGCGGACTGTTCGCTTCGTCTTTTTTGTCAACGAGGAGCCGCCCTACTTTTAAACTCCAGTAATGGGAAGCCGCGTGTACGCTCATCAACTTCACCAGGAAGGCGTGCCCATATCGGTCATGCTCTCACTGGAGACGATTGGATTCTATTCCGATGAACCCGGCAGTCAAAAGTATCCACCTGTGTTGAATCTCTTTTATCCAAGCAAGGGGAATTTCATCACGTTTGTTGGGAATACTGAATCGCGAGGATTGGTCCGGGAATCCATTCGCGACTTTCGCGAGTCCACTCGCTTTCCCTCAGAGGGCATCGCGGCTCCCGCCGACTGGCCTGGCATTGGATGGTCGGATCAATGGTCATTCTGGCAGGAGGGTTATCCCGGCGTCATGGTCACGGATACCGCTTACTTTCGCTACCCCTTTTACCACACTCCAAACGATACCGTAGACAAAATCAACTTCGATAGGACCGCGAGAGCCGTGGAAGGAATCAGCAAGGTCGTGGTACAGCTCGCGAACAAGCCCTAATTGATTGTGCTTTTCTTCATTCGCAAACCCAGAAGGCAATGCAATAAGCCCTCTGGGCAGCGAATGATGAGGGATTTATTTCAAGCACACGATCGAGCCAGCCTCAAGCTCTGCAATGTAGTCGATGATGGCTTCGCTCCAGCCGTCGATGTGCGACCACTCTCCGTATCCAACGCCGTTGCGGTTGGAGGCGACGTTCACCACATAGCCCTTGCCGCGCGGTGCCTGGACTCGGTCATGCGATTGCTCATCGGTAATGACGATGATGCGGTCATACTTATCACGGCACTCCGCCTCTACGTGCGTCACCGCAGCGCCGAGATAGGTTCCGCCATGCGGCTGGCTTGCTTCCATCGCATCGCGCAACGCCATACCGCGACGATCCGGCACGCGCACGGTCTTGTTCGAGAAGGTGAAGATCGACACCTTCTCTGCAATCTCACGAAGCAGGATTGCAAGACCGTAGGCCGCGTCGGTGCGATGCATCTCCGAGCGCTGCGACAAGGTACAGTTCATCGAGCCTGAGACATCGACCAGCAGAACTGTGTGACCCCGAAGCTTGGAGGCTCGGCCTTCGAGTGAGCGAAACATCGCCGCTTCGAGCGCCTGCTCCCACTGCGGAGCGGAGCGCACAGCCGCCAGAAAACGAAACGGAAGTACGCGATCCGTCTTCAGGTTAGCAAGAGCCTCCAGCACGAGATCCTCGCGAACGCCAGCGGTGTGCATGTTGCGCAGGTTAC
>CAZYCV010000195.1:0-4195 GCA_964645305.1 uncultured Occallatibacter sp.
GCTTTTCGATCCTGGATCTGCTGCCGATGGGCGTCTCGAAACGGTCGGCGCTGGAAAAACTGGCTCTCCGGCTGGGCGTCGAGGGCAGGGAAGCGATGGCCATCGGCGATAACTGGAACGATGTGGAGATGCTGGAGTGGGCCGGGCAGGCTGTGGTGATGGGCAACGCGGCGCAGGAGCTGCGCACGCTGGCCAAGATGCGCGGCTGGAAGCAGGCTCCGCCCAACGACCAGGACGGCGTGGCTGTGGTGCTGGAGGCGGCGGTTACCCGGCGCGCCAGAGCTGATACTGATTGAGTTGATAGGATGGCAGGTAGCAAGCCTCCAAAATTGAATCGAGATTCTGCGAAATTGAATCAAGAAAATACTGGTAAACATGAGCGTGGTGGAGTAGCGATAAACCAAATTCTGATGATGCGACTCCCAATGGCGAAAAGGCATTTGAAACACTGGCAATCTGAAGGAGAGAACAATGCTTGGATTCATGATTCTGACCGTCAGTAATATTGAACGTTCCCTGGCATTCTATGAAGCAGCCTTGAAGCCTCTGGAGATTAAATTCTTTCTGCCTTACAAGGGCAAAAACGGTCATCCAGACCAATGGGGATTGGGCGATGGAAAGCAGGCGTTCTTTTGGCTCCAGCAAGGAAAGCCTGATCCGGCGGCTATTCACTGGGGCTTCAAGGCCGAAAGCAATGAAAAAGTCGACGAATTCTATGTCGCAGCATTAGCCGCGGGCGCCAAAGACAATATCTCGCCGCGATCGCGAGTTGAATACTATCCTGGATACTACGCCGCCGATGTGTTTGATCCGGATGGGTATTCATTCGAAGTCGTCCATAAGAGCTGAGGTGAAGCGCGGCATGGTGGCCGGCATCTCAATGCCTTTCCTCATTCAGCAACCTCTTGAGCATTTTCAATCGATGCGCGGATTTCTCTTCATCACGACAGGAATCATGGTTGCCTGTGCGGCTATGGCTCCGTTCGCCCGCGCTGCCGAGCGCGTGACGCTGCGCAATGGCTTTGAGATACGCTGCGATCATCACGCCGAAGTGGAGGGGCGCACCCGGCTCTACTTGAGCGCAGGCGAGGACAGTTACATCGAGTTCCGCACGGAGGAGGTTTTGGCTGTGGAAACGCTGCCCGATCCACCGCCCGAGCCAAAGGCTGCGGAAACTCCAACGCTGGATTCCCGCCCAATTCCGCAAAGTGCGCGGAATAGGACGGGGCACGGAGATTCACCAAAGGGAGATTCACCAAAGGGAGATTCACCGAATGGCGTTTCACCGCCAGACGCCAAGCTCTCCGAAGCCGACCTGCGGGAGATGCTCGCCAAAGTCGGCCAGGCGCACAACCTGGACGTGGACCTGCTGGCCAGCTTGGTCAAGGCCGAGAGCAACGGCAATGCGCGCGCCGTGAGCCATGCCGGAGCGCAGGGGCTGATGCAATTGATGCCCGCGACGGCCAAAGAACAGGGCGTTACGGACAGCTTCAAGCCGGAGGAGAATGTGCGCGGCGGGGCCAGTTACTTGGACTGGCTGCTGACCCGCTATCACGACAATCTGGCGCTGGCGCTGGCCGCGTATAACGCGGGGCCGGAGGCGGTGGATCGCTACCACGGCATTCCGCCCTATCACGAGACGCAGGCTTACGTGGCGCGGGTGATTCACGAGTTCAACCGGCGCGTATTGGCCCGCGAGGCGCAAACCAGGCGGGCCGCGCAGCATCCCTGAATTGGCCGTCCACCTCAAAGGCTAGAGTTTTGACCGATTGAGTTGGGTTTGAGCCATGGAAAAGCGCGGACGAGGACGTCCGCGCGACAGCCGGTCAGGAGACCGGCGCTACACTGCTCCGTTCTCACGCTGCTGGCCTCTGCCCTGCTCATCGTCGCTGACTGGAGTTTGATGATTGATTTTTTCTAACCATAGTAACCTTGGGAGGCATTCATTGGATTCTCTCAAGATTCACGATCCAAAGTGCTTTTACCGCCTTTCCTCCACCATTGCCCGATAGAATGGAAGAGAGATTGCGGCGGAACGGAGACGGCTTGAAGAAGAATCAGTGGATTCTTGGGTTGGTGGTGCTGGCGGCGCTGGCCGGATTGGTGTATTGGGGACGCGACCGGATTCACTTTGACTTTCACGTCTTCGGAGCGCAGTTGGCGCTGGCCGATTGGCGCAAGATCGCCTTTGCCCTGGGCATCATTTACTGTTGCTACCTGATCCGTTCCATGCGCTGGGCGCTGCTGCTGCGGCATATCAAGAAGGTGGGTCCGCTGTCTCTGCTGGGCACGCAGGTGATTGGCTTCACGGGCGTCGCTCTGCTGGGGCGGATCGCCGACCCGGTGCGGCCTTATCTGGTGGCCAAAAAAACCGGCCTGGCGCTGAGCAACCAGGTGGCGGTTTATATTGTTGAACGGCTGCTGGACATGGGCGCGATGGCGCTGATCTTTTGCTCTGTGATTCTGCTGGCTCCGGCGGGCGCGCTGCCCCATCCTGAGGTCATCAAAAAGGTGGCGTACGGCGGGTTGACCACCACCGTGCTGGGCGCGATTTTTCTGCTGGCAGTGCGTGTGGCCGGGGGCGTGGTGGCCGCGTATGCGGAGCGGATTTTTGGCATGGCCTCTCAGAAGCTGGGGCTGGCCGTCGGACACAAGATCCGCACCTTTCGCGCCGGTCTGGACACCATGCGCAGCTTCTCTGATTTTGCCGCGGTGGGCGGGCTTTCGCTGCTGATGTGGGGGCTGATTGTGCTGGCCTACTTTGAGATCATGCGCGCCTTTGTGGCCAGCCCGCAACTGGCCGATCTGACGCTCTCCAAGTGCATGCTGGTGATGGCCTGGGGAATGTTGGCCAGTGCCTTTCAACTGCCGGTGGTGGGCTGGTTCACGCAGATCGGCTTTGTGGCCGCGGCACTGACCGGCTTCTTTGGCGTGGCTGCCGAGCCGGCCACGGCCTGCGCCGCCACGCTGCTGCTCATCAGCTTTCTGGGCATTGTGCCGGTAGGACTCGTCTGGGCGCAATTCGAGAACGTCAGTTTTCGCAAGGTGGCCGCTGAGAGCGAACAGGCTGGGGAAGAGCTGTCGGTGGAATAGCTGGATCAGCATCGTGTAGCGCCGACCTCCTGGTCGGCTGTCGCGTGGACCTCCTGGTCCACGCTGCACTCTGCACAAAAATCCTATCAATCCTCATCATTCACCGCGCTCTGCGCGCCAGATGCTGCTGATCCAGCGCATGGCGCAGCAGCGTCTTGATGACCGCTTGGCGGCTGATATTCAACTCCATCGCCGCCTGATCGAGTTCTTGCAGCATGGGCAGCGCAAAATCCACATTCACGCGCTGAATTGGCGGCATCATCTTGCCCTTTCCGGTGAAGAAGCCGGAGATACTTTCGCCGCTGTCGGCAAGCTCCGCGATCTTGTCGGCGGATAGCATTTTGTGGGGCTCAAGAGTTTTCGGCATAGAGTTCCTCTTCTTCGCGGGTTGATTTCCAAAGCCGTTGGCTTTTTCGCGGATCGAGTTGAAAGCTCATGTATAACTGTTATATTGTTTCGTGTTAATTTGCAACCTGGATAGTCAGACCGCCTGCGTGGCAAGTTTTTCCTTCCAAGTTACTTGGAAATACAATCAGAGCAGGAGACTTCATGGAAAAGATTCCCTTTGGATACTCGATCCATCCCGGCGAGATACTTAAGACGGAGTTCATGGAGCCGCTGGGGCTTTCGGCATACCGGCTAGCTAAGGAACTGCACGTCTCCGCACCACGCGTGAACGACCTTGTGCGCGGCAAGCGGGCGATCACTGCAAATACCGCGATGCGCCTCAGTGCTTACTTTGGCTGCTCCACTCAATTCTGGTTGAATTTGCAAAACAAACATGATATTTGGGTTGCTGCCAAAGATAAGACTTTAGCCAAGATCAAGCCCAGGGCGCAGGCGGCGTAATGAACAAGATTCCCTTTGCCTACTCGATTCATCCCGGCGAGATACTCAAGACGGAATTTATGGAACCGCTGGGACTCTCAAGTTACCAGTTGGCCAAAGATCTGCACGTCTCCGCGCCGCGTGTGAACGATATTGTTCTTGGCAAACGATCCATATCCGCTGATACTGCCTTGCGCCTCTCTATCTATTTCGGAAACTCTGCCGATTTCTGGCTTGGATTGCAGATGGACCACGATCTGTGGGTTGCCGCAAA
>CAZYCV010000196.1:0-4170 GCA_964645305.1 uncultured Occallatibacter sp.
TACCATCAAGTGCCCTAAATTGACCCGCTTTTTTCATTGCGTATTTTCACGATTTCTCGAATGATTATAACCTTGTTTTTAGTTTCACCTGAAGGCTGAGACGCTGCTCTTTCCAATACTTACAGATTCATTATTTCAAGCTTTCTCGTTTTTGCAAAATCAGTAAAGATATTTTTCGCTAGGTCCCTAATTTGGCCCTATTGTGGTTCCGAAGTTGGCCCGCTTGGTTGCTAACTTGCTTTCTTTTGTAGGCCAGTTTTTTTGTGCTTGGATTTTCATTCTTTTTGTGTTTTTTGCAATTGTTTAAGTTTCAAAAATTTTTGTCTTCTTTTGTTTTTGAATCACAATTGCATCTTCTGTTATTTTGACTTGTTCTCATTTTGAAGCTTCTTTGTATTGTTTTGTTACTTAGTTGACATTCATTTTTGTTGGTTTCGCTCATTTCAATCGCAACGAGAAAAAAATTCCTTTTCTTGTTTTGGTATGCTTGGTTGTTTCTTCTTTTTGTGCAGTTCTTTTCATATCCGGTTTCTTTTCTTTGTTCATCTTTTATTATGTTCATTTTGACAGAAAAGACAATGTCTTCTCAAGATGTTATCATGGCAGATGCTTCTTCTAGTCCTCCCACTACTTTCACAGTCACTCAACAAGAAATTGAACTTTGTGCGAGTCTCTTAACATTGGGTCGTGACGTGGCTGCACCTCTTCCTTCCACTGCTGCTTCAAGTTCTTCATCCACAACTTCCTCCAACACAGAACCTTCTTCTTCTTCTTCTCCTCGTCCGTCAAGCTATGGTCAAGGATATACCCAAGCAGATGTTGATGCTTGCATCAAGCTGATGCATGATTTCAAAATTGGTACAAGAGCTGCTTCTACTCGGTATTTTCAAGAACATCACATTCATGTGCCTCGTACCACTCTTCGCTATCATTCCAAAACAGTGATTGCTCCTCGAGGTTCTCCTTATCTCACGCCTGATCAGCGTCAAGAGTTCGCGGATTGGGTTCTTACTCATTCACGTATGCATATGTGTTTAACCAAGCAATTACTGAATGCGAAAGTCATGCAATTGGCTGCGCTGAATGGACACGATTTGAACAATCCACCTGGAAAGCATTTCTGGCATGATTTTTTCAAAGAGGTTAATCACTTTTATTTTTCTGTTTTGAATTTGACTAACATTGTATCATTCTTCGAATCATTCAGTATTTGCCTTTATCTTCACTTTGCTTTGTTCAGTTTCCGCAACTTGTTATGAAGAAAGGCTATTACACCAATGCAAATCGTGCTTTTGCTTTTAATGAAACCAATGTGAAAGAATGGTTCAATCAATACAAGCAGCTCCTGTCAGATCTCGGTATCACTTCGGCTGATCAAGTTTGGAATGCCGATGAGGTTTGTCTCTTGCATCAAGAACATCGACCATTGACCTCGCTTTCGCAGTCTCTGTCTATCAGCGCTCTCCCTCGTTTTTTCTGTTTGGTTGTTCATATTTTGTTGCTTTAATTTCTGTTTTTGTCCTGTGTTTTTTTTTGATTCATTTTCTTCTTCTAGTCATCGGCAAACGAAGAGAAATCATCAGTTCATGTTGCAGGCGAGAAAGGGAAGAAAGCTGTCACTCCTCGTCCTCCGAACAATGCGGGTCATATTACCTTTTTCCCTTTCATCTGTGCAGATCCTGGCAAACCTTCTTTTCACTCGTGGATCTTTGCTTGTTCAAAATTTATGAACAATTATCTCATTGATGCTCAGCCGGGTTCAGTTGGAATAGGCACCAAAAAGGGCTCCAATACTCAAGCGGTATTTTCACCGGTTTATTATTTGATTTTTTTGTTACTTTCTCGCTGTCTATTCATGTGTTGTTTCTTTCTTTTTTCTTGCTTTCTTCACTTCCTTTGTAGGCTTTTGCACAGATATTAGAGGAATTTGGCAAGCATTTGCAAAGATTGGGCTACCAAGACAAGAATGTCATCCTCATCTTAGACACATGTAGCTCGGTCCATCTTGCTTTGGAAGATATCGAAATGGCTGCAAAATATAACATTCATTTGGTTGCTCTTATTAAAAATTCGACTGCTGAAACACAGCCACTCGACAAGGTTCATTTTGGTCCCTGGAAGCGCGACTTGGAAATTGAAAAAAATGCTTTGATTTATAAGAATGGCGCTTCTGGTCAATTGTATAAGCTCCAGAAGCGCGATATTGTCAAGTGTGGAACTGCCTCTTTCAACAAAATCGATACTCCTGCCAATCGCACTGCCGCTTTCATCCACACCGGTCTTTGGCCATTTAATGCACACATATTTGACGACAAATTCAAAGCTCTTCGTGCTCATTCTTCAGCTTTGCCTGCTTCATCCCCTCCCGTTCTTGCGTTGCCTGAATCCTCTCACGATTTGGCTGGTTATTTTCTTTTCATTTTTGTCTCTTTTCACGCGAAGTCAACATGATCTTGTCAATTCCAATTGTTTGTTTCTCTCTTTTTTTGCTCTGCCTTTTGCTTCATGTAGCTCGCATTTTTGCGCAGCATGGACTGAGGATCTCTGTCGATGTCAGGGACGGCGATTGCATGTTGCACTCCATTCTTCCTCATGTTCGAAATCGAGCTCAGTCTATCGATGAGCTGAGAACAATTCTTCAAGACGCATTTTCTTCTCGTTGGGATGATTACTCCCACTTGTTTCCATCGGACTTGAGTTCGGAGAAGCGACATGAACTGGTCAAGGAAGTCGGCACAAATGGAAGCTGGAACACTGAAACAATGGATCTCGCGTTTCATGTTCTCTCCAAAGCTCTTGGTGTTGGTGTGTTACACTATTTTCTTTGTCCTTCGTGCTTTTTGTCCCCCTGTCATAAATGAAATTTCTCTTTGTTTCTTTTGCATTAAGGTTTTCGCATTTTGGCGTGGAGCAACGAGTACAGCTCTGACATTCCGGCTCCATCACCCTCGCAGCAAGTTATTACAGTCGGTCGTGTCAGCAGGAACCATTACGTCGCACTTGAATGTATTGAATTGTCTTGATTGTGTCGCTGCATTATCTTTATGTGTTTGGTTCGTGTTATTGTCTTCTTGTTCAGCAATTCGACCTGCAATTGCTCCTGTTCCCGCTGCTGGCACTTCTCTTGTGCCCGCAACTGCCCCTGCTTCTACATCTCCGCCCAATGCTGCTTCTGATCCCGTTGCCATCTCAGCCTCTGCACCTGCTACAATCTCTCCGACGGAGTCATTTCCAATGCTTCTTCCTCACAATGCTACTCAAGCGCAACTTCTGAACAAAATAAACGAACTCACGAATCGTCTAAACGAACAAAGTACTCAACTTCAAGCTCAAAAAAAGACTATCCAACATCTACTTCTTTCGCCTCCTCAATCAGTGGCAGAAAAAGGAGTGAAGTCGACGCAGGTGAACAAAGCGTTGGGCATCAATGGCAAAATTTTGATGATGAAGGAAGCAATTGAACAAGCATTGGCAGAGAAAGCCAAAGAAGTGGAAGAAAAAGCAGGCAAATCAAAAAGAAAAAGAAAAAGTCAAGATCAAGATCAAGATCAAGGTGAGGATGAAGAAGAGCCAAAACCAAAAAAGCAAAAAAGCACAAGCAAAAAGAAAACAACCAAAACGCAAAAGAAAAAAACTCCATTAAAGAAATCTACTCTCGCTTCTGCTTCGCCACCTGCAGCAGCAACAACAACTCTCCCTTCTTCTTTGCCACCTACAGCAACAACGACATCAGCTCTCCCTTTCGCTTCGCCACCTGTAGCAACAACTGCTCTCGCTTCTCTTGCATCATATCTCGCTTCTGTTGCACCACCTGCAACAACATCAGCTCTCCCTTTCGCTTCACCGCCTGCAGCAGCAACAACAACAGCTCTCGCTCCTTCTTCTCTGCCACCTGCATCAGCAACAACAACTGCTCTTATGGTCAATCAAACTCATGAAATGCAAGTCGAAGAAGGATCAAAATCAACTTTTTGTGCTCGTCCTCGACGAGCAGCGGCAATTAACAACCGCCACATTACACAAAAATGATCAGTCTTATGCCGCTTTTCTTGTGTCTTATTTTCCTCCACTTTCCTCACTCGCGTAGCGAATAGCGTTGCATTGTTTGGATTCTTCTAGTTATCGTCTGTAATATTTTCACATTTATGATCCTGTATGATGATATTCCTG
>CAZYCV010000197.1:0-4118 GCA_964645305.1 uncultured Occallatibacter sp.
CGTCCAGCTTGGCTTTCGGGCTGCCGCTGAAGCCGATTTGCAGATCATCCCATTCACCCGTGAAACTGCCTGCGGCCTCTATTGAGGTCTCCGGCTGGTGGATCGGGTTTTCTGGAATCTCTGCCATTTGCTTCTCAATTCAGGCCGCATCTTTGAGGCGGCCTAACAAAATGTCCCACGCGCTCCCATTTGGACCCGCGATGAGGTAAGAATCTCATATCTTTCCGCCACGCGATAGGTGGAAAACAGGTTCGCCTGTGCAGAAGGATTGCCGGATTGGATTGAATAGTGGGGAAGTACAAAAAAAACTACTACTAATTGCGACTTTAGTTTAATGAACCACAAGTAATGGTAAAAGTTTACTATCATGGTTCCATAAAATATTTTTGTATCGAATCACCACACTCTGCCACTGTGCTTGTGTTATAAGCGAACAAAAAGCGAAGTGGTCTATCTTCCGCAACCGATCAGTTATCTTTGCATCGCTGCCGTTTGAGTACCAATTTCAGCAGATAAATGAAGATCAGCGCATTGAGCACCAGCAGACTGACACGGATAACCGTGACCCGGTGAAAGACCTCGTACAATTCCAGCGGCAGGAAGGAGGCAGTGATGGCCAGGGTAAGGAACTCTGCCCAGGCCTTTTCCAGATAGAGGCCCGTGCCTTCAATCACGTCCAGGCCTGCGTAGATAAAGACCACCACGCCGATGCGGCGCAGCAATTGATCGTTGACCAGCGGCGCATTTCTCAGAATGAAGTTGACAAAGCGCGACTCCGGCGAAAAGCGCAGATGCTCGACAAAGCGGGTCAGCACATCGCCAACATCTTTATGGAGCAGCCTCATGGCACCCACGCCGAGGGCCGCAAAGAGCAGCGCCTGGAAGAGCTTGAAGGCGGCAATGAGAATCAGCCATTGATTATGCTTCGGCTTGGAGATCGACGGGGCTGAAGAATCGGTCATGGCTTTTGGGGGGCCTGCTAAAACCGCCTGCTTCTTTTACGTTAACCGATACACACCGGTTCCGCGCGCCGATGGTGCGGAATTCCATTAGCGGTGCTGGTTCAAGAGCCGTTCGCGATCAACGATGTTGCCGTCCAGGATGAGTCCTGAGATGCGGCGGACGTTCCAGATATTGACGGTTGGATCGCCGTCGATGATCAGGATGTCGGCGCGGCGGCCGGGGGCGATCAGTCCGAGTTCATTCCATCCGAATTGCATGCTGTAGTTGTTGGTGGCGGCGGCCAGGGCTTCGCGCGGGCTCAGGCCCAGCCGCACCAGCAACTCCAGTTCGGTATGCATCCCTATGCCCGGCAGCGCGCCCCGCACCGGCGCGCCGGAGGCTGCCAGATAATGCGGATAAGCGGCAAAGAGCGTCTCGTTGATGTGCCAAAGCCGCAGCGTGGACTGCTCGGCCTTCTTGCGCAGGCCCTCTTCAAGATAGCGTTGTCCCATGCCCGGCAAACGGCGCGTCCAGGGTGCAAGCGGGTAATCCATCTCGCCGGTGGCGCGATTGGCAGACTCATAGACGCGCGCCGGATCCAGCAGCGCGGCCGCCGGCTCCTGCCATACATTGCGATGCTCCGGCAGAAGTGGGAAGGAGATGCTGAAGGTGGGCATCAAAGCGGCATGATGACTGGCCAAAAAGCCGGCGTATTCCCGCACTTGCATGTGCGTGGGAGGCAGATGCTCGGCATAATCGTAAGCGGTGAGCGCGGATGGCCCGGAGGCGTCCTCGGCCAGCGGTTGCTGCAGTTCATCGGGAATCACTCCCAACTCATAACGCCCCATGTGCGGCAAGGCGTCCACTCCGGCCTCAATGCCAACGCGATATGGAGTTGAAATGAACTCGCCATAGGTAGCCAGGCCCATCTGATGCGCGCGCGCAATCACCCATTGGGCATTGGCGGCGGTGATGTTGCGGCCCAGCCAGACGGCGCGCGTTCCCAGCCGCGCGGTGTCATTGAGCTGGCGCAGCGTCTCTTCAGGGCTTAATTCCTTTGGACGGTCCACCTCCCGGAGCTTGAGCGCCCACTCCGGACGCTTGGCCAGCAGGCTCCAATTATCCGTTGAGCCCACCGAATCCAACGGGTAAAGGTGCGGCGCGGGCGAGGCGGAAAAATCGACCGCGCCGCGCTTCATGTCGTTGACCGCGACAATTGTGGTTACGCCCATTGCAAGATAAGCGTTGGCCTGCCCTTGCGAGTTCATACCGGCAAAGCCATCCACCAGGCCGGGAAGGATGAATTTACCTCGGCAGTCGATGACCCGCGCACCTTTGGGAATGGTCACAGCCATGCGTGAGCCGACCTCAAGAATGCGGCCGTCGCGCAGCACAACCACCGCATCGCTCAGATCTTTGGCCGAGCCGCCCCACTCGCTCACGTCCACCACCGTGCCGCCCACCAGCGCCAGAGGCGCCGAGGGCGAGAGCTTGGGCGCAAAGGACGACTGCGCCCGCGCCCCAGCCGCCTGCACAGCCAGAACCAGCCCTAAAGCGATGGATACGAGGTCACGTGAGAGTCTCATTAGAGAAAGCTGTCTAATCAGGATTGTCGCACATCAACAAGAAAATGTGATTCCCAGACAGTTCGCAAAGCGGATAACTTCCTGAACCGCTCGCAATCATTGCAATCCGGTAAAGAATCAATTGGAAAGATGGAACCGCCAACCCCGCTGAAACGTATCTATACCTAAGCGCCCTCCCTCGGCGTCCAAAACCTATGCAGAGCTTTGCGGACACTCTCGGCCAGGTCTATCGCGCCATCATGGCCAACAAGCTGCGCTCCTTTCTGACCATGTTCGGCATCGCCTGGGGCGTCGGCTCGCTGCTGGTGCTGGTGGGTCTGGGCGAAGGCTTCCGGTCGGGGCAGCATAAGCAGCTCTCCACCTACGGCAACGATGTCATCATGATGTGGAACGGCACCATCCCCGCGTTGCCCAACCAGCACACCGGTATGCGCCCTTATCAGATGACTTTGCGCGACGAGGTCGATATGCGCGCGCTACCCCAGTTGCGCACGGTCACCGCTATCCTCAGCCGCTACGATTTATACGAGGTCAGTGCGTGGGCCAACACATCGGGCGGCGTGATCGGCGTGGAGCCGAATTATGCCCAGGTGCGCACCATGCCTATCGCCGAGGGCCGATTCATCGATTATGCTGATTTAGCAGATCGCCGGCGCGTTGTTGTTCTTGGTTCCAAGGCCACCACATTGCTTTCGCTGGGCCATCCCATGCTGGGCGAAGCCATCACCATCAACGATATTCGCTTCACCGTCATCGGGCGCGTCGAATCCATCAGCCACGGCAACAACGACAGTGAAAATCAGAAGATATACGTTCCATTGACCACCCAAATGGAACTGTTCGCCATGAAAGGCGACAATGTTGCCCGGGACGCGGTCTCCTCGATTCAGTACCAGCCGACGATCAAGGGCGAAGCGGCTGCGGCCAAGGCCGCGGTCCACAAGATCGTCGCTCAGAATCATGGCTTCGATCCTTCGCTCAATGACGCCTATCAGGAGTGGGACACCATCAAGGAAGAGCAGATGATCTCAGCCATCTTCAATGCGATGGATGTCTTTTTGGGCGGAGTGGGCATTGTTACGCTGGGGCTGGGCGCGGTTGGGATCATCAACATCATGCTGGTTTCAGTCACCGAGCGGACCCGCGAGATCGGCCTGCTGAAGGCCATCGGCGCCACCAAGCGCAGCATTCTGGCGCAGTTCTTCTGGGAGGGGCTACTGCTGACCGGCATCAGCGGCTGCATTGGAATCTTGGTCTCCTGGGGCTTCATGGGGCTGCTGCAGCATTTTCTCACCGGCAAGATGCCCGGCTGGGATCCGCCGCAGTTGGTTCCATGGTCGGCGGCGTTAGCGCTGGGGTCGCTGACGTTGAGCGGTGTTGTCGCGGGACTTTATCCGGCCAGCAAAGCCGCCGCCCTCGATCCGATTGAGGCGCTGCGGAGAGAGGGTTGACAGGTTGACAAGTTGACAAGTTGACAGGTTGACAAGTTGACAGGTTGACAGGTTGACAGGTTGACAAGTTGACAGGTTCACAATTTGACAGGTTGATAAGTATTGGAGGACGGAGAGCAAATGGTTCAATCGTTTCGTG
>CAZYCV010000198.1:0-4029 GCA_964645305.1 uncultured Occallatibacter sp.
AGGGTGAGGTCGTCGTCGGCATAGCGGCGGTCGTTGAAGTGGAAGCCGCCCAGCAGATCGGTGTGCAGCAGCCATGCGACGATCTGCTCGATGTTTTGCGCGGGCAGATGATGGCCGGTATCGACCAGCACGCGGGCCTGCGGTCCGGCAGTGCGCGCCAGGTGCGAGCTCATTCCCCAGTCTGCGATGTCGGTGTGATAAAAGGCCGGCTCAAAGGGCTTGTATTCGATCAGCAATATCTGCTCCGGCGATAGTTGGCTATGGGCGGCGCGGAGAGCCTCTTCCAGCCAGCCGATGCGCCGGCGGATGCTTTGCGTGCCGGGATAATTTGAGCCGTCGGGCAGCCAGAGCGAGAGCTCGCGCGAGCCGAGGGCCTTGGCGATCTCGATGGAATCCAGCACATGTTGGAGAGCCTGCTCACGAATGCCAGCCGATGGATTGCAAAGCGAACCGAATTTGTACTGCTGATCCTGGAAGAGGTTGGGATTGATGGAGCCCGCGCGGACGCCGAATTTGCTTGCCAGAGTTTGCACTTCGGGCACATCGCCGAGGCCGTTGGGCAGATCCCAAAGGACGTGCAGCGCCATCGAGGGCGTGACGCCGGTGAGGCGATTGACCTCGGCCGCGTCGGCGAATTTTTCTTCGAGGGTGGAAGCTGCGGCGGGCTGATTGAATTTGCCAAAGCGCGTGCCTGTGTTGGCAAAACCCCAGGAGGGAATTTCGATCTGGAAGGCATCCAGGGCTTGGGCGGCCTGGTCGAGAACTGCGGATTCCGAAGAGGACATGATGGTATTACCTCGGCTTGGCGGAGCGGGTCTTTGCCGGTTTGGGCTCCGATTCTTTGGTGGAAGCGGGTTCATCATGGACCAGAATCACGTTGAGAAAGCGTGGTCCATGCACGCCTTTGATGCGGGTCATTTCAATGTCCGCCGTGGCGCTGGGGCCGGAGATCCAGGTGATGAGTTCGGGCGGCTCTTGAAAGCGGTTGAAGTATTCGGGCAGCGTTTCGACCACCTGGGAAGCGCGCAGCACGATCAAGTGCCAGTCGGGCAGCAGGGAGAGCACGCGGCGACCCTCGCTCTCGGAGTGATGCAACACAATGGTTCCCGAATCGGCGATGGCGCAGGAGCAGGCGGTGAGCACGCCTTCGGCCTCTTCGATCTCGGCAGTTGCAAGGCCGCGATCAATCTTCCAATCCACGCCCGCGGCCAGCCATTCGTCCGGCACTCCCGGCGGAACGACAAAACTGTGGCGCCCGCTGGCGGCGAGCCGCGCCTGAACGGCTGCGGGCAGCTCCGTCGGAGTGGCTTCCGTCACCTCCGCATCGTACTCACGCAGCCGCTCGATGATCAGCTTGACGCAGGCCTTGGGGCGCAGTTGTCCTTGGTGGGTGTAGTCGCGCGGCAGGGCGGCGTACGCAGCCGTTCGGTCAGGGCCCGCAGAGACACCTTCAGTGGCTGAGCGAATGTTGTCCAGAATGTGTTGCCGAGAGGAGACAAGTGCGCTCATTGGGCCTCCTTGTTGGGCGCGCGTTTGGACCACCACTCGTGGAAGCTCTCTTTGGGCAGGCCGCGCAGGTCGCGGGTCTGGGTCCACTTTCCGCCCACACTGGGCAGAGAGTGAATCCATCCGTCTTTGGCGGTGAAGAGCTTGAGGCCGATGCGCCCCCACCATTGCGCGGCGTGAAAGCGCCATGCCTCGGCAAAGAGCCAATTGGCAACGCGCAGGCCGATATACATGGGATCAAAAAAGCGGAGTTTTTGTTTACGCTCCTGGTTGACGACTTGACCGCGCAGATCCAGCAGCACTTCAGGAATGTTGATCTTCACCGGGCAGACTTCGTAGCAGGCGCCGCAGAGCGATGAGGCAAAGGGCAGCGATTGCGCGTGCTGCATCTGCATCAATTGCGGCGTCAGGATGGCCCCAATCGGCCCTGGATAGACCGAGCCGTAGGCGTGGCCGCCGGTCTGCCGGTAGACCGGGCAGGTGTTCATGCAGGCCGCGCAACGAATGCACTTGAGCGTCTGCCGCTCCTTGCTCTTGTTCAGGATCGACGAGCGGCCATTGTCCAGCAGAATCACATGGAAGCGCTCGGGGCCGTCGCCGTGTGTGACGCCCGTCCAGAGCGAGGTGTAGGGGTTCATGCGCTCGCCGGTGGCCGAGCGGGCCAGCAGTTGCAGCATCACTTCCAAATCCTGGAAGCGCGGCAGCACTTTTTCAATGCCGGCGATGGTAATCATCGTCCGCGGCAAAGTCAGGCACATACGCCCGTTGCCTTCGGATTCGACGACGGAGACTGCGCCGGTCTCGGCAATCAGGAAATTGGCCCCGCTGATGGCGGTTGGAATGGAAAGAAACTTTTGCCGCAGAAAGGCGCGGGCGGCATTGGTCAGCTCTTTGGGGTCGTCGGAGAGCTCTTTCAGGCCCATGCGCCGCGCAAAGATCTCGCGCACCTGGCTGCGATTGACGTGCAGCGCCGGGACGACAATGTGCGATGGTTCCAGCTCGCCCAGTTGCAGAATGATCTCGGCCAGATCGGTCTCGAAGGGGGCGACTCCGTTGGCTTCCAGATAGGGATTCAACTGAATTTCGGCCGAGGTCATGGTCTTGATCTTGATAACTTCGCTGGCCTTCTCTTCGCGCAGAATATCGAGGATGATCCGGCGCGCCTCATCGGCGTCGGCGGCCCAATGAACCGTGCCTCCGGCGGCGGTGCAGCGCTCTTCAAACTGTTCCAGGTATGCGCCGAGATTTTCCAGCGCGTGTGTGCGGATCGCCGAGGCGGCTTCGCGCAGCGCCTGCCAGTCGGATTTTTCGGCCACCAACCGGGCGCGCTTGGCCTGGATCACGTCAATGGCGTGGGCCACATTCTTGCGCAGTTGCGGATTGCGCAGGACAGGCAGAACAGCCTTGGGGAAGGGAAGCGCCTTGCGCGGATCTAGCTCAGGGTGGGCGCTGGCGGACTGGCTCATAGCGTCGCCTCCGCCGGGGCCTCTTCAGTGCTGGCCAAAATCTGCGCCAGATGAATCGTCTTCATGCCCGCGTACTGCCGGTGCATGGCGCCGCCCAAATGCATCAGGCAGCTATTGTCGAGCGCCGTGCAAAACTCCGCGCCGGAGGCCATTACATCCTGTAGCTTGACGGCCAGCATCGCCGAGGAAACCTCTGCATTTTTTACCGAAAAAGTTCCGCCAAAGCCGCAGCAACGGTCCACATTGTCAAGCGGCAGCAGCGTCATTCCGCGTACCTTGGCCAGCAGCCGGTATGGCCGCTCACCCAAGCGCAGCGCGCGCACGCCATGGCAACTGGCGTGATATGTGACGCGATGCGGAAAGTATGCGCCCACATCTTCAACGTCCAGTTTGTCGATCAGGAATTCGCTTAGCTCAAAGACCCTCGGCAGCAGCGCCTCGAACTCCCGTCGCAACTCGGCGCTTCCCAGTTCCTCAATCAACCCAGGGTACTGATCGCGCATCATGGCCACGCAGGAGGAAGAGGGGACGACTACGGTTTCGGTGTCCTGATAGAGGCGAATAAAGCGCTTGGCCTGCGAAAAGGCTTCGCCGCGAAAGCCGGTGTTGGCGTGCATCTGGCCGCAACAAGTCTGCTGGGGATGGAAGTCCAGTTCGACGCCGAGCCGCTCCAGCAGTCTCACTACGGCCCTGCCGGTCTCCGGGTAGAGCGTGTCGTTATAACAGGTGATAAAAAGCGATGCGCGCATCCCTGCCACCATTTGCCGCCTTGCTAAAGATCGAAGAGTAATGCTACTCGATAGAAGTGCAATTTGTCGATTTAAGCGCGGAAGCTGCGGATAATCGTCATGTACTCCCGCGCGGCGAGTGTGATCAACTCCGGTTTGCCGTCGGCGATGGCCTTGAGATTGACCAGGTCGCTGCCCACGCCCAGAGCAAATGCCCCAGCGGCCAAAAACTCCGCCGCCGTGGCCAGCGAAACGCCGCCGGTGGGGATCAATTCGATCTGCGGCAGCGGGCCTTTGAGCGCCTTCAAGTAACTCGCCCCGCCCAGCGC
>CAZYCV010000199.1:0-4015 GCA_964645305.1 uncultured Occallatibacter sp.
ATCCACGATTGCCCCGTGGCGTCGCGCTTTTGCCTGCCGGGTCCTCCATCCATTCGCGTGTTCTTTGCGCGAATAGATGGGAAACGATGCGGCGTTTGACTGCTCCCAGGCCACTATTGCGGAGGCGTGTGGCCGATGAACTTGTCTGCCCACTGGAGGAACCACTTCATATTCGGCGCGTCGGTGTGTCCGCCGTCGTGCTGACGCCATGCCAGTTGCCCATCCAGAAGCCCGGTGTTGACTGGCGGCATCTTGGCGCTGTGAGCATCGCCTTCCACCCCAATATCTTTGGCTCCCAGCAGCCTGAAGACGCGCCCCGCATCCACGGTGGCCATAAAGCTCCCTTCGTGGTCCAGCCATTTGGCATCACCCTTTTCCGGAATGCCATAGCTGATGAAGGTGAGCCGCGGGGCGCACAAGGCGATCAGCTCGTTGGAATCCACTGGAATCTGGCCCGGATTGCCGCTTCCAAAACTGGCCTCCGCCGCGCCGTACTTCATAAAGTTGCCGGCCATCCAGTAGTACTCGCCGCCGGTCAGGCTCTCGACGGCCTCGCCAAAGTTGCGTCGCAGCAGCGTGGCGCCGCCCTTGCCGGAGGAGCCGACCAGCACCATCGCAAAGCGCTCATCAAAAGCCATCGTCACCAGCGCCGCCTTGCCGTAGCGTGAAACGCCCTCGATCCCCACGTGCTTGGCATCGACCGCCGGATCGGTCTCCAAGAAATCCAACCCTCGGCCCGCGCCCCACGCCCAGGCCCGCAGCGCGCCCCAATCCTCCGGCGTGCGTGGTTGGCCTTTGTTTACCAGGCCGATGATGCCGCGCGTAAGCCCCGCGCCGTTGTCTTCCTGAACGCTCGCCGGGTCAATCAGCACAAAGCCCCAACCCGCGCCAATCAACTGCCAGGTGTTGGGCAGGTCGCCGTCTTCGTTCAGTTCGGGGCGCTGAAAGAAGGGGCTCTCTTTGAGCGGCTCCCAGGCCGGATGCTGAGCAAAAACATCTTTAAGCGAGGGGTCCTGCTGCAGGAGCACGGCCTTCCAGGCATGGTTGATGCGGTCGAGTTCCTCACCGCGCGGCTCGTTGGGAGCAGGAAATCCGGCGCGGCCAAACATCATCAGAACGGGCACTGGCCCTTTGGCAAAGGCCGGTGTCACCAGCGTCATGTGAATATGGACGCTGATCGCGGGATAGCTGGAATTGTCCACAGTGCCAATCAGATCCTTGGCAATCACCGGCGTAAAGCCGATCATCTCGTGGTCCACCGCAGTCACCGTCCAGGTCACCTTCGGCACGCCCGTAGGCACGCGCCCATAGATGTACTTGGAAAACATCTCCACCAGCTCCGGCCGGCGCTCTACCCGCCACATCTTCTCCGTAGTCACCTTCCGTCCGTCGTTCAGCGTCAGCGGATCGGGAATCGCTGGAAATGGATTGGCTAGCGATTCGTCGTAGTTGGCGTGATTGGGCGCCTTCTCATTGCCGCTCGGACCAGGGCGCAATGCCTTAATGCCTAATAGATTCAGCATCTTCTGCTGATCCTCGTCGGCGGTCAACGTAGCCGGAGACGGAGTGGCGGAGGTTTGTGCCGCCGCAAAAGCCGCTGGCAGACAGGATAGACAGGCACAAAGCAGTATGAATCGAAAGGAAAAAGGCATGAGAATGCTCCCTGGTGATATTCTTGCCGCGGCTTTCAAAATCCGCAATCTTCAACCGTGAATGGAAAACCGCTTCCTATGAAAGATACACCAAAAACTCAGGCGCTCGTTTTACTTCTCTTGCTGGCAAGCTGCGCTTGGGCCAAAGACAAGCCTGCCGTCAAAGCGCCGGTGTGGGTTGCCTCGTGGGCAGCTTCGCAGCAGATTCCCGAGCCTCAGAATGCATTGCCCGCAGATGATCTGCGCGACGCAACCGTGCGCCAGATCGTTCATCTCTCCGTGGGCGGCTCGGTTCTGCGCGTACACTTGTCGAACGAATTCGGAACGGAGGCGCTGCGCTTTACCTCGGTTCACATTGCCCGTCCGCTCTCGCCCGCCGCGCCGCAGATCGACCCTGCAAGCGACCGTCCGCTGACCTTTGCCGGCGCCATCGAGGTTTCCGTGCCGCCGGGAGCCGAGTTCATCTCCGACCCCATCGACTTTCCCGCCGCCCCTTTGACCGATGTGGCGGTCAGCTTTCACCTGGATGCTCCTCCGGCCAGAGAGACCGGCCATCCCGGCTCCCGCTCCACCTCCTATTACCTTCATGGAGACTTGGTCAGCGCCGTCAACCTGCTGAACGCAAAGAAGATCGACCACTGGTATCAGTTTGCGGGAATTGATGTGCAAGCCGTGCCTGACGGCGCTTCCGTGGTGATTCTGGGAGACTCCATCACCGACGGCCACGCCGCCACCACCAATGGAAACGACCGCTGGCCCGATGAACTGGCGCGCCGCTTGCAAAGCGCGGTGGAGACTCGCTCGATTGGCGTCTCCAACCAGGGCATCGGCGGCAATCACCTGCTGACCGACGGCCTCGGACCCAACGCGCTGGCCCGCTTCGATCCGGATGTGCTGGCGCAGGCCGGCGTGCGCTGGCTGATTCTTTTTGAGGGCGTCAACGATCTGGGCGGGCTGACGATCAGCGGCGAAGTGACGCCCGCTGATCATGCGCAGTTGGTGGCGCGCATGATCGCCGCCTACCAGCAGATGATTGAGCGCGCGCACACACATGGGCTGCGCGTCTACGGCGCGACGATCACTCCGTATGTGGGGTCGGGTTACTACCATCCCGGCCCTTTGAACGAGGCCGACCGTCAGGCCGTCAATCAGTGGATTCGCGCCACCGGCCACTTCGACGCAGTCATTGATTTTGACGCCGTGGTCCGCGACCCACAGCAGCCCGGCCACCTGCTGCCCGCCTTCGATTGCGGTGACCATCTGCATCCCTCAGTCGCGGGATACAAGGCCATGGGCGACGCCGTTCCGCTGGAACTCTTCGCGCACTGAGTCCTCATGGCGTGTAACCTTTTCCGTGCGCGGATCGTAAGTGCAGATAGAAAGGGGAAGAGCGGATGGGGAACGAAGTCAGAGATGTGCTGCATGACTTCCGGCACGGCAGCGCGGATCGCTTTGAAGCCGCCTTCAAGACGCTCTTCCAAGCACATCAGCGCGCGGTCTACGGCTGGATTCTGCGCATCACGCGCAACCCGGCGGCAGCCGAGGAACTTGTCGTCGAGAGCTTTTGGCGCATCCATCAGGCTCGCACTCGCTTTGATCCCATGTTGGGCTTTGAGGGCTGGGCTCGGCGCATTGCCACCCGCGCGGCGCTCGATTGGCTGCGGTCGGCAAAGCGAGAAGCTGCTCTCTCGCTGGAACTCTGCGCCGAACCCGCCGCTCCGGCGATGAGCGATCCAGCGATCAGCGCGGAGATACGCTCAAAGACCGCGCTGGCCTTTGGACGTCTGCCGCCCAAACTGCGCATCGCCACAACGCTGGCGGTGATCGAGGAGCTGCCGCACAAAGAAGTAGCCCAGGCGCTGGGCATCTCGGTTACGGCAGTCAAAGTGCGCGTCTTTCGCGCCCTTCGACTGCTCAGAAAAGATTTGGAAAAACAAGGAATCAAACCATGAAGAATCACGATGAAAACGGCTTGAAGGAACAATTGCGGAAATCTTTACCGCCCGTGAATGACGAAGTGCCGCCGCGCGATCTGTGGCCGATGATGCAGCGGCGGCTTAATGTGCAGGCCGAGCAACCCACCGTTCCAACCTTTTCCGGTTGGGCTGTCTTCGACGGAGCTTTGCTCGCCGGCCTGGTTGCGCTCTTCGCCATCTTTCCGGCTTCCATTCCACTGCTTCTTTACTACCTGTAGCCTGCGAACGTTTGCCCACAAGAAAGGAAAATTTGATGAACACCCATCCCTATTTGCGCGCTTATCTGGCCGGCATCTTTGTCCCCACGCTGGTTCTGCCGCTCATGCTGACGGCTTTTATCCTTCTGCGCATCGTGCTGCAAGTGCCTGTCCCCATCGAGCAGGCCAT
>CAZYCV010000200.1:0-3990 GCA_964645305.1 uncultured Occallatibacter sp.
GGCGGCTGGGCGTATGCGTAGCGCGCCAGCAGTTTGCGCAAAGCGCGGTTGATGGCCTCTTCGCCGATCCTCTCGCGCAGGGAGTACATCACCACGCTGCCTTTGCGATAGTGAATGTATCCCTGGCTGGATTCGACCCGCATCAGCGGCATCTCTTTGATGCGCTCTGTGCCGCGCGATCGCAGATAGTTGTCCATCTCATACTTCATGAATTTGCGCATGGCGTCGCGCCCGTACTCTTTCTCCATGACCATCAGAGCCGAGTACTGAGCGAGGGTTTCAGAGAGCGAGGTTGCGCCTTCCATGTTGGCGCCGATCACTTGATGCGCCCACCACTGATGGGCCATCTCATGCGCCACCACGTAAAAGACCATGTCGATGTCATCCGGCTTTTCAATGCTGGCGATGAATCCGATCGATTCGGAATAAGGCATGGTTCCGGGAAAGGCCTGGGCAAAGGATGCGACGCGCGGAAACTCGATGATGCGCGCCTGCTTGTTCGGATAAGGTCCGTAGTTGGCGGTGTAGTAGGCGAAGGACTTCTCCACCGAGTTCACCATTTTTTCGACATTCCATGGATGTTCTTTGAGGTAATAGACCTCGATGTCGATGCCATTCCACTTGCGCCGCTCGACCTGGTAGCGCGCCGAGAGAAACGAGTAGAAGTTCAGCGCTTGATGGTCCAGCTTGTATTCGTAGAAGTTGCGGCCACCCTGCTGCCACTCACGAACGAGGGAGCCCGGCGCAATGGCGATTTGATCTCCGCTGGTGCTGATGACCGTGTCCACATTGACCCAGTCAGAGTTATTGCTGATGTAGGTGTTCATGCAATTGGCGGCGCAGTTGCGCTCAAGTGCCGGCATCAGTTCCTTATCCTTCAGGCCAAATTTCTTGCGGTCGTTGGGATCGGTGATTTCGTTGTTGGGCTGATAGCCAATCTGCGGCACAATTCCAGAATTGAGAAAGCTTCCGTTCTCAGCAATGCCGGTGATGGAGGGCGAGTTTTCAAAGCCGCGCGGATGGGACTCGACATCAAATTGCAGAGAGCGCGACTCGCCGGGCGCAAGCGGCGTGGTGAGCTTGTAGATGCGGTAATCCAGGCGCTTGTCCTCCTGCTCAAGTTGCGCGCCGGGCAGATTGATGGTTGCCTTGAAGTTGTGGTCGAGGGTGAAATGAACCGTGTCCATCGGCTGGCTGGTTTCGTTTTTGATTAGCTCCACTCCGCGCATTACCAGTTCGCGCGTGGCGGGATAAAGCGCGATGTCGTATTTCACATCGGTGACGCGCGGCTGCGCAAGATGCTCGTATCGCTTGTAGTTTTTCTCGTAGTCGGCCTGACGTGCCTGCCCGTCGTGGTCGCTCTCCACGTGGTTCAGTACTTCGGTGTTGTAGTAGATCCATCCGCCGGTCAGGACAAAGCCAACGGCGGCCGCAGCAACGCAGACTCTGAGCGTGCCCCGGAAGCGCAGTTGCGCATTCATCCAGCGCGCCTTCCAACGCGTATCGCATCCGCGCTGCCAAAAGAGAATGCTGGCGAGCGCCAGAAGAATGGAGAAAAAGCTCCAATAGACGGCAAACCAGCTCCAGCTTTCCATGTAGGGCCGATAGCCGAAGAAGTCTGAATAGGTCATGGAGGGAAGCGAACCGAACTGCACCATCAGAGTGGCGATATGCAGGGGAATCCAGAGGAACGAATCCACAACCAGGAATCCGATAAAGGCAAAATATCCGATATATTTATTGGGAGAGAGCACGTGAATCAGGAAAGCCGCCGCTGCAAGAAGGGCAAAGGAGAGCATATCCTGGCCCAGAAGTTTCTCGACATAGAGGCCCATCTGAAAGCGCGTGTAGCCATGGGCCGCCTGCACGCAAAGGGCGGTCAGCAGCCCCAGCACTTGAATGGAGAAGATGGCCGTCATCAGCGCCAAGAATTTGGATAGATAGGCCGGCCACTCAGGCACCGGCAAGGCATCGTTGACCTCATCGGCGCGCGCATCCCGCTCCTCCCACACCAACATTCCGGCAAAGAAAGTGATCAAGGCTACCAGGAATAGATACAAGGAGCCGGCGATCAACTCGATCATGCGATAGGTAACTGGGCGGGAGCTGAGCCCATAGCCTTCAGTGGCTGAGAAGATCAGCGAGAGAGAGCAATTGAGCAGCGCCGCGCAACCGACGACAATGAAAGTGACCGTCTTGAGCAGGCGGCGGTACTCGATGCGAATGGAAGCCAGCAACTGGCGCCAGCGCGCGGCTGCTCCATAGCTGAGGGTAACCTCAGCGAGGACAAGCGGCGACGATTCAATCTGCGCGTCAGCCTCTTCCCGCGGATTCTTCTTCGAAGCACGGGCCGACCGCTCAGTGAAGCTGAAGCGCCAGCAGGCGAGGGCGAAGATCAACGCGCCAACGGCCAGCCACAGCAGCCTGTTCCACATCAGCAGCCCGGAGAGGCCAAGGGCTTGGCTGTTGCGCTCGGCAACCGTCCAATACTTGGTAAGCAATTGGAAGCCATCGCTGCCGAAGGGATCAAGCATGGCCGATAGCTTTTCGTTCTGTAGATCCCTTCTGAAGACGCCCGCCACACCGCTGGCCACCATCAGCAGCAAGCCTCCCAGAAACGAAAGCATGGTGCTGCGCGTGAGCACGGCAATGGTAAAGATGACAGCCGCGATAAAAAAGGTGTTGGGTAGCGCGAAGACCAGAATGCCCTGCCAATGCGCCGCCCACACAATGGGTCCGAAGCGCTCCGCATCCGCCCATGGCATGAAACGCGCCAGCATTGCGCCGATGGAAATGCCCAGCATGGGGATGGTGGAGATGACCACCGCGCCGAGAAATCTTCCCAACAGAAAATCCAGCTTGCGAATGGGCTTGGTGAAAAGGATCTGGTGCATATTGCAGGCAAACTCGCGCGTGGCGGCCGAGTTCACAAAGGCCGTCACCATCAGCAAGGTGATGATCCACATGATGGAGTAATACTGCTCAACGACAAACGGGGCATTGCGAAGAGTGTTGCCGATGGACCCGCCAATCTGGACCTGATCGCTGCTCATGGCCAGCATCACCAGCAGGGAAATAATACCCGTGAAGACCCATAGCATGGTCGAGCGCAGCCAGTAGCGAATTTCGAAGAAGAAGAAAGAACGCATATCACTCCTAGTTGAGTCCGGCAATGCTGGTGAAGAAGACATCTTCAAGGTCGGCAGCGACAGGCGAAAAACCCGCCTCCGGCAACTCCTCGCAGTACACATGAATTTGCGTCCGCCCAGCGGCGAGTTTGTTGGAGATGACGTGCAGGCGGCTGCTGTACTCCTTTACCTCGTCGCGCTCAATTGTCTTGCGCCATATCTTGCCCTCAAGGCCTCGCACCGCTGTGTCTGGAACGCCAGAAAACAGCAGCTTTCCCTGATGAATGATGGCCATATTGGCGCACAATTCCATCACATCCTGGACGATGTGCGTGGATAGGATGACGATGACGTTCTGCCCGATTTCGGCCAGCAGATTGTAGAAGCGATTGCGCTCGCCGGGGTCAAGGCCCGCCGTCGGCTCATCCACGATCAGCAGTTGAGGATTGCCGATCAGCGCCTGCGCAACGCCGAAGCGCTGACGCATTCCGCCCGAAAATCCGGTCAAGTTTTTGCGCCGATGTTCCCACAAATTGACCCGATGAAGCAACCCATGCACCACTTCCTTGCGCTGTTTGCGGTTGTCGATTCCCTTGAGAAGAGCGATATAATCCAGCATCTCTTCGGCATTGACGCGGGGATAGACGCCGAAATCCTGCGGCAGATAGCCCAGAATCTTGCGCACCTCGGTTTTTGCCTTGAGTACGTCAAGATCGCCCAAGTGGATGGAACCGGCGTCAGGCTCTTGCAGCGTCGCAATGGTCCGCATCAGCGTTGATTTTCCGGCCCCGTTTGGCCCCAGCAATCCAAACATTCCATGCGGAATGGTCAGACTCACGTTGTCCAGCGCGCGAACGCCACC
>CAZYCV010000201.1:0-3971 GCA_964645305.1 uncultured Occallatibacter sp.
TCTGCTCGATGGAACCGGGAACCACAAAGCCCTCCACGCGCAGATTGCTGTGATAGGCCTTGTCGCCCATTCCGCCCAGTTCGGCGATGGTCACATAATAGCTCTTGTTGGCGCCGTAGCCGGACCAGGCCAGCCACACAATGGTGCCCACGATCACGGCAACCGCGATTCCGATGCGAACGGTATTGGGGGAAGTGTTCTTCATCACCCTTAAAGATAGGAGCTTTACGCGCCCGGGTCAACCGAAAAACAGGGATTAGGGATCAGGGAACAGGGAACAGTTGGTCAGGCGGCGCTGGGTTCGAGCTGCTTGAGCTGGGGCAGCGCGCGAATCGCCTTCCCAGCCTTCTGCTCGGCGAGGCGCAACTCATAGATATTTTGCAAGTTAAGCCAGAACTGGGCGCTGGTTCCGAAGAAGTGAGCCAGACGCAGGGCCGTGTCGCCGGTGAGGCCGCGCTGCCCGTTCAAGATCGCGGTAATGCGGTTGGGCGGCACATCCAGCCTACGCGCCAGTTCCGACGCGCTCATGCCCAGTTCATTCAACTCCTCCGCCAGGTGTTCTCCGGGATGGATCGCGGGTATGGTCATGGATACCTCTTCTATAAACTTACTGCTTTTTCCGCTGCTCCGCCAGATACCCCAGCCACTCCTCCATCCCCGCGCCGGTCTTGGCCGATGTCTCGAAGATGCGTATCCCCGGCCGTATCTCGTTGATATTCTTGAGCGCCAGCCCGCGGTCAAACTCGCACGGCGCGGCCAGGTCGATCTTGGTAATCACTGCGGCGTCAGCGGAGTTGAAGAGCGTAGGATACTTGAGCGGCTTGTCCTCGCCCTCGGTCACGCTCAGCAACGCCACGCGAATCCGCTCGCCCAGGTCGTAGCTCGACGGGCAAACCAGGTTGCCGACATTCTCAATGAACAGATAATCCAGCCCGCCCAGCGCCACTCCGCCCAGCGACACGTCCTCCCAACCGTCCAGATGCTTGCCGATCATCTCCGCGTCCAGGTGGCAGATTCCATGCGTGTTAATTTGCCGCACTGGAGCGCCGCTCGCCGCCAACCGCCGCGCATCGTTGTCAGTCTCCAAGTCGCCCACCAGCGCCGCCACTCGTGCGCCTCGCTTTCGCAATTCAAAAAGTGTCCGCTCCAGAAAGGCCGTCTTGCCCGTCCCAGGACTGGAAACCAGGTTCAGCACCAGCACGCCGGCCGCCGCGTAACTCGCCCTGAGCCCCGCCGCCAACTCATCATTCTTCTTCAAAATTCCTTGCCGCAGCTCTACGATTCTAGTCACGCGCCCTCCTCCGGCTCGTCAATCTCAATCGAATCAATCTCCAACTCGCGTCCCTGGCGAATCTCGCCGCACTGTTCCCCGCAGCGCGGACAGCGAAAGCTCTGCACGCCGTCGAGCGTCGCCTCCTCGGCGCACCGCTCGCAATACACCACCACCGGCAGCACATCCACCACCAGGCGCGCGCCCTCCAGCGCAGTCCCTTCGCTCACAATCCCCCAGCAAAACTCCAGCGACTCGGGAATCACCGAGGCCAGCGCCCCCACCCGCAGCCGCACCTCCTTCACCCGCGCGCCGGGATGATCGGCCAGCGTCTCAGTCACGGTTTCAACAATGCTGGTTACAAGCGAAAGTTCATGCATAAAGACTAGATTTTACGCCTTCTTGAAACTGTTCTTCAATCGAAGTGAAGGCTGGGTGGTAGAGATTTCGCATCCTTGTCCGGCAATCGAAATCAAATGGGTGAGGGTTAGTGGAGGCTCAAAATGAAGAGGTTCTGGAGGAATGTTGTCGCGCTGTTGGTTGTGCTTGTGGTCGGCGTTACCGCTTGCCATGGCGCTTCAAATCCAATTCTTGGGACATGGAACCTGGTGCAAGGAGACCGCTGTTACTACGACAAGTTGGTGTTCACCTCGACGGACATCAACCAGTTTTCGCAGGGGAAGACGGGCGGGCCTGTCGGGGTGACTTATAACACGGAGACCAAGGGAAAAGTGTGGGTGATTACGGCAGGATGGGGGTCGGGCGGGTCGCTGTTTGAGTTCGTGAGCAAGGACCGGATTTCGATCACGCGGGCTTATGGGCCTTGCGTATATCAGAAAGCGAAGTAGCGGCAGTCGAGCGAAGTTGGGGCGGATTGCAGCGAGCGTCGCTGGTGTAAACTGGCCAGAAAAGGATTCTTCGCCGATGGCTACAACCCCCGCCGCCTCCCGTCTGGCTCTCAGCCAGCTCGCACCCGCCACCATCCAATCCGAGATTCGCGCCATGACCCTGGAGTGCGACCGCATCGGCGGCATCAATCTTGCCCAAGGCATCTGTGACACGCCGGTCCCCGATGCGGTGGAAGAGGGCGCCATCCAGGCCATCCGCAATGGAGAGAATATCTACACCCGCCTTGACGGCATCGGCCGCCTGCGCACCGCCATCGCCCAAAAGCAGCAGCGCGACTACGGCCTCACTTACAACCCGGAGGGCGAGGTGCTGGTCTCATCCGGCGCCACCGGCGGCCTGCACGCCGCCGCCATGGCGCTGCTCAATCCCGGCGATGAGGTGCTGATCTTCGAGCCTTTCTACGGCTACCACGTGGCCACGCTGAAGTCGCTGCGCGTTGTTCCGGTCTTTGTCCAGCTCACCGAACCGGATTTCGCCCTCGACCTGGACGCCCTGCGCGCCGCCGTCTCGCCCCGCACCCGCGCCCTGCTGTTGAACACCCCCGCCAATCCAAGCGGCAAAGTCTTCAGCCGCGCCGAGACCGAGGCGATTGCCGAGTTCGTGTTGGAGCACGACCTCTTTCTCATCACCGATGAGATCTACGAATACTTTGTCTACGATGGCGCGCGCCACATTGCGCCGGCCACGCTGCCGGGAATGCGTGAGCGGACGATCACGCTCTCCGGCTTCTCCAAGACCTTCAGCGTCACCGGCTGGCGGCTCGGCTACGTCACCGCCGACGCACGCTGGATGGGCGCGATCAGTTACTTCCACGATCTGACCTATGTCTGCGCGCCTTCGGCCTTGCAGCACGGCGCGGCCGCCGGGCTCGAACAGCTTCCGCCCAGCTTCTATGCGCAGTTGGCCAGCGACCATCAATCCAAGCGCGCCCGCATTCTCTCTGCGCTCACGGATGCAGGCTTCCAGGCAAGCCCGCCCGCCGGAGCTTACTATGTGCTGGCCCAGGCGGCGCACCTGCCCGGCCAAACCGCCGCAGAAAAGGCGCGCCATCTGCTCGCCGCCACGGGAGTCGCTGCTGTGGCGGGTTCAGCCTTCTTCCGCCCCGGCCACGGCGAAGAGTTACTGCGCTTCTGCTTCGCCAAAAAAGATCACGAGTTGGACGAGGCCTGCGCGCGGCTGCGACGGCTGTAACATCCAGATCCCCCGCCAAGCAATCAAGGAATGTTTGTTTACCAAATAAATATCCTCCGGCAAAACCAGAGGATTTTGGGATTGTGGCCCCTCAAAGGGGCCAGGTTGAGATGCATGAAAATGGAGTACACACTCCATGCCAACTGAACACCCGCGCCATAGGCGCAATGTTGATTAGCCCAGCGATTCAGCGCTGGGAAAATGCCGATAAACACATCTCGGAGTCCCGTTAGGGACGGCGCTCAGGCTCTTTTTTGCAAACGATTCTGTGGGAAGAACGTAAAAAAGACAAACCGGGAGCGACTCCCGCAAAAGTCAAACTTCTAATGCCACCCCGGCAAAGCCGGGGGTTCTCCTTTGATCAATAGTAAATATAAGTGGTTGCCGAATCGAGGATTTTGCCGAATCAAGAATTTCATAATGATTCCGAATTCTATTGATCCGGCCCAAAAGTTTTGAAATGCCGTGCCCCGTTCATTCCGCGTATTTTGCGGAATGAGTGGGAGGGAGTGTTACATTTCTTTGGAACCAGATCAATAAAAAATTGAGAGTGTTTACCTTTAGATAGATTTGTGGTATAAAGAGCTTGTCCGTTACAGGA
>CAZYCV010000202.1:0-3950 GCA_964645305.1 uncultured Occallatibacter sp.
GCGCTGATTGGCGAGGTTCTTGGCCTCATCCCATTCGAAACGAATTCCGTCCGCCACGAGAATATAATTACATAAATGTAATTACAAATCAATGTTTTCTTTGGGAGACTTTCAGACGGCGGGTAGCCCAGGTCTGACTAACCAAAAATGATTGGGTGCCCCAGGTCCGGATTTTCGGACCTGGGAACCACGAATCTCAATCAGCCGCATTTTGTTTTGGAACTTAGAGTTTCAAAGATTCCCAGGTCTCAAAGTCGAGACCTGGGGCACCCACCTTTAATGGTAGATTGAGATGTGAGCCACCCGCCCGTTAGTTTGAATCGGGAAAAAGGGCAGTTGGCCGCACCGCTAACGCCAGGTAAGTATACTGGAATTGCTCTTGTTTTCAAGAGATTCTCTCTTCCGCCCGAGCCTGGCCATGGAATCGCTCTTCGTCCGTTATCGAAATCTTCTGGTGCTGCTGGCCATCTTGTTGGCGCAGATCATCGGGCTGGCTGTGCAGGTGCGGCGCACGGCAGGCGGGCGCAATACGCTGGATGTGCCGGATGAACCCAGTGTGCGGCTGATTCGGCTGTGGGCCGATGCGGTGGTTACGCCTCCTGAGCAGCTCACGCACGCCGCCAAGATGGGCCTTCAGAGTCTTTGGATGGACTACCTGGATTTGCGCCAGGTTCGTGAGCAGAACAAGGACTTGCAGAAGACCATTGACCGGCTCCGTTTGGAGCAAGCCGCACTGCTGGAAGACGCCAAGCAGGGCCAGCGGCTGCAGTCGGTGCTCGGCTTTCAGGAGAAGTACATCTATAAGACTGTTGCAGCGCAGGTCATCGGCTCTAGCGGCAGCGATTCTTCGCGAGTCTTCTACATCGACAAGGGGTCGGCCGAGGGGCTGGGGCGCGATATGGCGGTGATGACCGCGGACGGCATTGTGGGCAAAGTGCGCGAGGTCTATCCACACTCGGCGCAGGTGCTGGCCATCAACGACCAGACCAGCGGCGCGGGCGTGATTCTGGAAACAACACGCATCCGCGGTATTTTGCGCGGCAACGCCAATGGACGCTTGCAGATTGTGGGCATCCTTCAGGATCAGCGCATTCAGCCCGGAGAGAAGGTGCTGACGGCTGGCGGCGACCTGATCTTTCCGCGCGGGCTTCCAGTAGGGGCGGTGGAGAAAGTGGTCCCAGACCCGGAGCTCGACTCTTTTAT
Organism: uncultured Occallatibacter sp.; assembly: GCA_964645305.1. Lineage (GTDB taxonomy): Bacteria > Acidobacteriota > Terriglobia > Terriglobales > Acidobacteriaceae > Telmatobacter. The sequence goes on from CAZYCV010000202.1 coordinate 1,204, forward strand.
TGACGTGATTGTAAAGCCAGCCGCAGCTCTGGACCGGCTCGATGAAGTGCTGGTGATTACCGCGACCGAGCCGCGCTTCTCGCCGGAGCAACAGCAGGATCTAACCACCAGCGAGACTTTGAAGGGCGCGGAGGTAGAGGCCATCAAGGAGCAGCAGAAGGCCTCGCAAATCATGGCCGAGCGCCTGCCGGGACTCACCGACCCCAATGCTCCGCCGGCTCCGACAACTGTAACTCAGCCAGGACAGACGCTGGCTGCGCCTGTTGCCCCGCCCGCGCCCAAGTTGCTGCCCGCCCGCCATCCGGACCGCTTTACGCCGGGAGCCGCTCCATCCACGTCAGAGGGCGCTGCCGAGCAAAGCAAGCCGGATGCGCCGCCTGCGCAGAAGCCTGAGAAATCGCCCCAGCCGCGGAGGAATCCAACGCCATGAGTATCCTTGGCCCCGATCATCGCCGCGATTTTGGGATTCGCCATTATCCCTTTCTGATCTACGCCATGACGCCGATTGTGGCGCTGGTGCTGCAAGCCCTGCTGCCGCGCTTTCTGCGCGGGTACACATGGTTTGATCTGCCGCTGCTGGTGACCATTTACTTTGCTCTGGTTCGCCGCAATCCCATTCAGGGAACACTGATGGGCGCGGGGCTGGGCCTTTTCGAGGATGCGCTCACCAAAAACGCAATCGGCGTCAACGGCGTCGCCAAGACGGTGGCCGGCTTTCTGGCGGGCTCGGTCGGATTGCGCATCGATGTGGAAAACCACACCATCCGATTGCTGCTCACCTTCCTGCTTTCCATTTTGTGCAGCGCGATTTACGTCTTTATCTACCGCATTCTGCTGGGCCTGGATCTGGAGTGGAGCTGGCTGGCGGAAGGAATGAAGGCTGTGGGCAACGCGGCCATTGCCGCCGTGCTTTTCCCTCTGCTGGACCGCGCGCAGATTCGGGAATAAAAAGGCTCTAGCGAATCACTTTCAGAGCCCCGCGGAAGAGTCCGTCAAAGTCACCGACCAGCCCGGCCTCCTTGGTGACGGCCTGCTCTATCGCCTTCTCAGCAGCCAAGCGCTGGTAGCCCAGATTGACCAGCGCGGAGAGCACATCATCCACGGCGGCTCCGCGCACGGCAGATTGCACCGGCGCAACGGCAAAGTCATCCAGCTTGTCTTTGAGTTCGACCACCAGCCGCTCGGCCAGCTTTTTACCGACGCCGGGGATACGCGTCAGTTGCGCGTGGTCCTGGCCGCGGATGGCCTGCACGGTGCGCTCCGGCGAAAGTCCGCTGAGCATCTTGATGGCCAGCTTGGGCCCAACTCCGCCCACCGTAATCAGTCGCAAGAAGAGGCGTTTTTCCTGCGCATCCAGAAAGCCGAAAAGAGCGATCTGATCCTCGCTGACCTGGGTGTGAATGTGCAGCGCCGCCTCCGCGCCTACGGAAGGCAACGCCGTGAAGGTTGGAACGGAGATGGTGACGTCGTAGCCCACCCCGGCCGCCTCGACGATGGCCTGGCCGGGCTGTTTGAAGAGTAGCATTCCGCGCAGGTGAGCAATCATGATGCTTCTATCTTAGAGGCTCCAGCCGTCGCGTTCGCAAAAATTACAAGCATCGACGAACTCCACACCAAGAGAAAAATCACCGAGGAACCTATGCACAAAAGCCGCTCCCACGTGGGAACGGCCTTTGAAGTTAACTGCTTTGCCTGAAGCATTAGTCCCCGGAAACCAGCTCAGCTTCTTTATTTTCGGCGGGCTTGGCGGGGGCGATGGAACCAAGCGAAACCAGGCCCTCGACGGGCTTTTCGCCGAGCACGTGCTCGCGATAGAGCTTGGCCATGCGGGCGTTGTCGGCGGCGCTGAGCTGCTGCTTGGCGTCGCGGGCGCGGATGTGCTCTTCGCGGGCGGTCTTGGCGATGCCCAGATCGTCCAGCGTGTGGTTGCGGTCGGCGTTGACGTGCTCAGTGCGGAGGGCCAGGTCGTGGCCAACCACCTCCATCTTCACCTTGTGCCCGCCGGCAAAGATCTCATGCCGCCCATGCTCCTCATACCACTTGGTCAGCGTCGCCGTCATGTGCATCTTCTCGATGATGTTGCGCCAGCCGATGCCGGTGTTATAGGCGCAGAAGCTGATCTCGCCCTCTTGCGTGGCGTAGGGAATGATGCACTGCTCGGTGCGGCGGAAGTCGTAGTTGAACAGATCCTGGAACCACATTCCGGCGATGAAGAGGAAGTTCCAACGGTCGGCGCGGCGCTTCTGGATGTCTTCCATGGTGCGGTCGCCGGAAACCTTGCCGTAGTCCTTGCCGGTAGCGTTGAAGGTCTTGTCCATCTTCTTCATCATGTCGGTGATTTTGAAGTGGGTGGGCGCCTGGAAGGGATCGTAGTTGCGCAGCAGCGACAAGGCGATGCCAAATACGGAAAGGAACTTGCCGCGCGCGGCGTCGTTGACTTTGGCTACATCCTTGGCCACCTGGCCCATATCGAGGAAGGCCGTGACCGGCGCGGCTTCCTTGGTTTCCTTGTCGATCATCAAGGCCATGCCGATGCCGCAGTTGGGATGGCATCCGCAACTGAGCGCGCCCCAGTCAGCGTTGGGTCCGTGAACCAGATCGGCCCAATCCGAGAAGGTGCTCATAAAACTGATGGGGAACCAGTCGCGCTCCGGGATGCCGTAACCGGTCTGATTCTTGATGTCGTGCGCCATGTGGCTGAGCGTGTAGCGTTGGGCGAAGCGGCGCTCGTCGGAGATGTCCTCGTC
>CAZYCV010000203.1:0-3935 GCA_964645305.1 uncultured Occallatibacter sp.
AAAAGCCTTGACAAAGCCGACGCTGTCATACACGGCGCTACAATTTACGGATAAGTGCTGAAGTCGTGCCCTTGTTACACCCCCCAAAAAATTAAGTTTTTCCGTCGACTGTGAAGTTGTGCCCTGACGCTTCTGGGCTCATTATTCAGTTTTTCAGCAGGCTGTTCAGTTCATCAAAAATCAGCCTGTCAACCGAGGTGGGACGTTGATGAGATCCGGGAAGGATCGCCCGGAGGGATTTGCTGGCGCGATAGAGAGGCAATTTGCATTTCACGGCAAACAAAGTTTTTCGGCCTCTGGCGGCGAATAGGGGGAATCGACTAGGCTGTTGGGATGCTGGGTACGAATCCTGTAGAGGCGTTGAACGAGTTGAGCACCGCGCCGGTGGTGCGCTTCTCTGTGCTGGCGCTGAGTTCGATCTTCTTTCTGGTGGATCCGCTGGCGGCGATTCCGTCATTTCTGGCGATTACCGAGGGGGCGGATGCGGCGCGGCGCAAGCGTATGGCGCGCAAAGGAGCGTTGACCTGCTTTATTGTATTGACAACCTTTGCCATTGCCGGGCAGTTGATCTTCCGGCTCTTCGGGATTACGCTACCTGCCTTCGAGATTGCCGGCGGGGTGATTCTGCTGCTGATTGGCCTGGATATGTTGCAGGCGCGGCGATCGGCAACGCAGGAGGCATCGGGCGACACGGAGGAAGGCGCGGCCAAGGAAGACGCAGGGATTGTGCCTCTGGGCATTCCGATGTTGGCCGGGCCGGGATCGATATCGACGGTGATGGTGCTGGTGGGCCAGGCGCCGCAGTTGTGGCATTGGGAGATGGGCGCAATTCTTGGGGCGATTACGCTGACCAGCCTGGCCAGTTATTGGGTGCTGGCGGCGGCGAGCCGGGTGCGGCAGGGACTGGGCGAAACGGGGATTCGCGTACTGGTGCGCGTGATGGGACTCTTGCTGGTGGCGTTGGCCATGCAGTATTTTGTGAATGGAATGATGGACTTGGGAATGATTGCGCGGAGGTAGATGGCCTCCGATAGTGCGGACAGAGGAGTTGTAATTTGCGTCTACAGTGCCGTTTTCCGCAGCCACGGTTGCTCTTTGGGTTGACGATTGCCTCGTTATTTCTGAGTTTTCTGGCGGTGCGTTACTTCAATCGGAGCGAGCGCAGTGACGATGATTTCAACGTCTACTATTGTGCCGCGCGTGTGGTGGCCGGGACGCCGCACGCAAACCTCTATGAGGGGGATGCGGAGCGTAATGCGCAGACGCTGAATGCCGATGAGGCAAGCCCCATTGCGCAGCAGGCTCACGCGGCGGGCTTGGGTGAAGTGCAGGAGTACGTGTATCCGCCGCTGCTGGCGGATCTGATGGTACCGATGGCACGGCTGCACCTGGAACAGGCGTCGGCGCTTTGGCGGGTGTGCAACCTGGCGGCGCTTTTGCTGGCGCTAATTTTATTGGCGCGTCCGTTGCGCATTTCGCTGATCAGCTTTGAGTTTGCTGTTCTCACGATGGGCGCCTATTGTATGCAACCGGTTCATGAAGCCTTGTCTTTTGGCCAGATTACACTGATTCTGTTGGCGTTGTGGGCGGTGGGCGTTTGCGCGTACATGGACGGGCGCGTCTTGCTATCGGCCTTTGCCCTGGCGCTGGCCACGGCGTTGAAGGTGACGCCGGTGCTTGTGATTCCGTTGTTTTTAATCTGGCGGGAGCGGCGCTGGATGCTGGGTTATCTTGGCTCGTTGACGGGTTTGTTCGCCCTGATGTGGGGTTGGAATGGAGTTCAGTCCCTTGGGCAATTCTGGGCCACCATCTCCTCAATGGGGGGCGGATTTCCCGCATTTAACAACAAATGCATCGCTTCGCTGGTGGCTTGGATCTTTCAAGGCCATTTGCTCAGCTATCAAGGCGCGGCCGACAGCCTTGCCCTTCATCTTCCCTGGCTGAATTGGATGACCAAGGCCGTGTGCGGTGTGTTTTATCTGGTCTGTCTGGTTCTGGTCTTTAGGGCCAGACGATCTGATCCTGTAGGTCGTGCAACGGCGCTGGCCTTGATCTCACTGGTCACTCTCTGCGTCTCGCCGGTCAGTTGGCGCCATGCCTATACGATAGCGATCATTCCCTTCGCGCTCTGCTGGAGCGACGCGCTCAGACGCAAGCGGAGCAAAACGCATCTGTTGTTGCTGACACTGTGCACATTTTTCATCGGCACGGTCTTTTGCGACCATTTGACCAATGCGCCGCTGCCTGAGGCGGTGCGCATTCTGCTGGCCGGTAGCGGAGTGATTTCAACTATTCTTTTCACGATCAATGCGTTGTATGAGATGGGTGATCCGGGATTTGAGGGGCTGGGAGTGGGGACGGAATTGAGCGTGGATGCGAGCCGGAAACCCGCAATGACTTTGGAATCCGCAGGTTGAAATGGTTTCCCTAGAAAACTGTCGTTCCCAATAGACGGGTCTGCAATCTTGCCAGAGGATAACGTTCCTTGCGTCGCATCTGTAGATTTATCCGCGGAAGGATGCATTTGGAAGCGATCGCGCGGTGCTGAAGGATGGGTCTCATGTGGAAGACCAGGTTGCCGACTGAAGATCTTAAGAACCTAGTGCGGTCCATTGTCATTCCGGTAGCCAGAAAACTTCTGACTCCCGCGCTGCGTGGGCGGGTGAAAGAGATATTGAATGCTCGTCGCGTCCGGAAAAATCCAGGCCGCATCCTGCTGGTGAATGAGATACTGCCGGCGTATGCGGCCTTGGGCGGGCACATTCTGTGGGTTGGTTGCCGCCTTTATACAAAGGAATATCCTTCGCTGCTGGAGCGCCATGGCGGCCAGTGCTGGACCACCGATATCGAAATCACTCACGCTCGGTGGGGTGCGGCCGGACGCCATCTGACCTGGGATCTGCTGCGCATCGATCAACTGCTCGCCCCAAGTTCCTTCGACTGCGTGCTCTGTAATGGCGTCTTTGGATTTGGCGTGAATACGCGAGAATCCCAATTGGCGGCCTTGCGTGCAATGGCCGTGATCTTGAAGCCCGGCGGAAGATTGCTGCTGGGCTGGAATACGGTGCGCGTCGAAGATCCATTGGGCATTGATTTCGTCTCCAGCGCTTTTATTGCTGACGATCTCGCTGGCCTGGGGGCGCGTATTTCAGTACCGGAGGCGGGGTATGTCTACGATTTCTTGCGCGGTAGAAAAGAATCTTGATATCGTAACTTATTGATATCAAATAAGAATTTTGTTGTTTCCCACAAAAACGGACGCTTTCCACAGGGGCGGGCTTGCACTTTCGCTGGAAGGTTGCTATTCTCAGAAAGTTGCAAGAGGGCGATAGCGAGTTGGTTTGCCCGGCCGCTTGCAAACGAGAGTGGTCTGTGCTACTCTTAAAAAGTTGCAGTTGAGAGAAAGCCTCCCGGTGGCCTGATGGCCTGCCCTAAGAGGGAAGTGGGAAGCGAGTTGTGATGCTGGTTCGTTGGGTCAGGTGAGGCAAAAGCCCCTGAAACCCCTGTAGGGAATCCCACAGAGAACAAGCGATTGCAAGACCCAGGAGGAAACTCCTGTGAGCCACTAGTGGCTCAGGTGTGGTTTGCTGGTCGATGTTTGATATTTTGCGCAGTGCGAGGCTTTTGAACGGGAATTTTACCGTGTCAGGCAGATCGAAATTCGCAAGCGAGGACAGACCGCCAACAGTGAGTTGGACGGCCTCGGCGAAGAAAAAGATTAAGCTTGACAATGGAAACGAAGTTCGATATGTTTAAAAGGTTCGCGCAAAAACGCCGATTGATGTGCGGTTAACACTCTCGGCGAAGCGCAACAAGTTCGAGGACAACCTGGCCGAAAGGCTGGGCCTCGATCCCAAAGGACACCGCTCAGGCGGATGTTTCTCAAGGATCTTTGACAATTAGGTTGAACATGCCAGTTATGAGAATCGATCAGG
>CAZYCV010000204.1:0-3927 GCA_964645305.1 uncultured Occallatibacter sp.
CCCGCAACTGGCTGGCTGGGCGACCGCTTCCGGCGCAAGCCGATGATTATCTGCGGTGCGGTTCTCTGGAGTCTGGCCACGCTAGCCACCGTTTGGGTTCACGGCTACTGGACCTTCTACATCCGCCAGGCCTTTGTTGGCATAGGCGAGGCCACCTTTGGCATCTTTGCCCCAGCCGTCTTGGCCGACTTTTACCCAGAGCGCGACCGCAACCGCATCCTCAGCGTCTTTTATCTGGCCATTCCGGTCGGCGCGGCGCTCGGCTATCTTGCTGGCGGGCAGATCGGCTCAGTTTGGGGCTGGCGCGCGCCCTTCTTTGTCTGTGCGCTGCCCGGCCTGGTTATTGCATTGTTTTATGGACTCTGGGCCAGCGAACCGGTGCGCGGCTCCAGCGATCAGGTGCGCCCCACACTCAGCCGCTCCACTTTTTGGGGGCTGTTCACCAACCCGGCCTACCTGACGGCCAGCTTTGGTTTGGCCGCTCTGACCTTTGCCATGGGCGGAATCTCCAACTGGGTTCCGGAATTCTTGCAACGCAACGCGGGCTTCTCGGTCGGCAATGCTAGCCTGATCGTCGGCGCTACCACGGTCATTGATGGCATTGCGGGAACGCTCATCGGCGGCTGGATTGCCCAGCGATGGCTGCGCACCAATCACCGCGCGCTTTATTTGCTCTCGTTCTGGAGCGTCGCGCTCACGCTGCCCTGCGGCCTGATGCTCTTCTTTGGCCCCGCCGCCTGGGCTGTGCCGTCGCTCTTTGCCGCTGAGTTCTTCCTCTTCCTCAACACCGGCCCGCTCAACGCCGCCATTGTCAACGCGGTCAACGGCCCCATCCGCGCCACGGCCATCGCCATCAACCTATTTATCATTCATTGCTTCGGAGACACATTCTCGCCGCAGATCATCGGCTTCTTCTCCGACCGGCTGCACAGCCTCTCACTGGCCCTGGGTGCCACTCTCGTTGCGCTAGTCATCTCTGGCATCATCCTCCGCGCCGGGGCGCGCTTTGCCCCGCCACTGCATGAGACAGCCTGAATCTGCACCATCTGCCGCAACAATACAATCCTTGGGGTGGAGTGCCGTTGCTGGCCCCACGGATGGTATTTGCAACCGGATTATATCGGGAATATTCCGTTCCAAGAAAGAATCAGACACGGTTAAAATCCTGTAACTCTCGGAAAACCCTTGAAATGCCCGGTGATTTCGCGCTATATACAAGAGTACCGGCAGGAATGTCGGAATCTGGTCTGAGGCGATTTCCGCTTCAGGAGGCAACTATGCGCAGCAACGCCGTTCGTTCCAACCTGCTGGTTCCCGAAGTGCGCGAGGTTCTGGACATTCGCCAGGCTTCCGACTATCTGGGCATCTCCAGCGACACGCTTTACAAGTACGCCTCGGAGGGCTTTGTGCCCGCCTTCAAGCTGGGCAACCGTTGGCGCTTCAAACGCTCCCGCCTGGACGAGTGGATGGACCAGCAAAGTGACCAGCACGCCACCGCCGTTGATCCCGAACAGAAGAAGCCGGTTCGGCCCGCGTTCTGATGGATGAGTGAACAAAAGAGAAGAGAGAAAGGAAACCCAAAATGAAAATGAAGTACAAGAGAAGGACGATCTTCGTGCATAAGGATGAGTCGGTTTCTCATTTCATTGATTTACTCAATCGGATGGGATCGGATGGCTGGGAGACCATCTCCATCTGGGCGGATGAACTGGGCAATCATGTGCTGCTGAAGAAGCCGCTGGCGGTTTAATCCGCCTCGTAGGGATTCCGCAAAACTGCTAAGATAGATGGAGGGGGAGCACTATGGCCGCAGCAACCGCACCCGTCATCACCCTTACTCCAATGGAGTTGGATGACCGCCGTCTGGCCGTCGAGAGCGCGATTGGCACAATGCGGATCGAAGATCTCGAACCCGACGAGACAACCAAGAGAATCCTCGACCGCTATGCAGATGGTGAGATTGAGCTTCCTGAGACAAACCGCCTCTTGGATGCTTTGAGCAACTCTATCATTTGACAGACATGGCAAAGAGCGATCCCCATTTCCCGGACCCGCACTTTGACTATGAGCACAATATTCTCAAGAATATTCCGGGGTTAATCGATAAAAAGTTGCTCGATGATTTCGAGCGCATTCAAGCTATAAAAAACATCCTCAATCTTGAAAGCGATCCAGTGAAGGGGCGTTTCGATATTACCCATCTCAGGGCGATTCATGCGCGCATCTTCCAAACCATCTATCCATGGGCAGGCGAGTTTCGCCGCGTCAATATCCGCCGGTCAGAATCCTATTTCTTTGCGGCGGTTCAGTTCATCGACGCGAGCCTCGATGCCACTTTTGCGAAGCTGGCTGCTGAAGATTGTCTGAAGGGTTTGGATGCAGATGCATTTGCCAGCCGCGCGGCCTACTACCTTGGCGAATTGAACGCCATCCATCCCTTCCGGGACGGCAACGGACGGACCCAGCGCGAGTTCATCCGGCAACTGGCGACCGGTGTCGGCTACCGCATCAACTGGGGCCGCGTCACGCGCACGCAGATGGTTGAGGCTTCAATTGAAAGCCACAGCCGCGGCAAGAATGAAGCCTTTGCCGCGTTGATTCTATCTGCCATGAGCCTTCTCTGACTCCAGTCCCGCAGTTTTTTATGAATGAATATTCAAACCGTCCAGCTCAATCTAATTCAATTGAACTCGATTGCTATACCACCTTTCCGCACTACCGGAGCCTTCTACGCACCAAGTCCAGCGCCTGCTGTGTAGCCCATTGGCGGATGCGGTCGCGGTCGCCGCGGAAGGTTCGCTCAATGGAATCTGTCTTCTGCGCGTCGCTGAGGGCAATGTAAACCAGGCCGACCGGCTTGGCTTCCGTGCCGCCGCTAGGTCCGGCAATCCCGGTAACGCCCAGGCCGAGGGTTGCGCCGGTGTAGCGGCGGATGCCGTAGGCAAGGGCCTCAGCCACATCCGCCGAAACCGCGCCTTGGCGTGCGATCAGCTCTGGAGGGACGCCGGCGAAGGCGGTCTTCAGCTCGTTGGAATATGCAATTGCGCCGCCGAGAAAAGAGCGCGAGCTGCCCGCAACGCTGGTGATGCGCTGGGCGATCATGCCGCCGGTGCAGCTTTCAGCAACGGCCAGCGTGGCCTGATGCAGGCCGAGATGATAGAGAACGATCTGTTCCAGCGAGTCGGACGACTCGCCTCCTGAGGAGTAGAGCCAATCTTCCAGAGCCTCTTCCATGCGGCCAGCCAGTTCATCCACGCGCTTCTGAGCGGCTTCAAGCTTGGGTTTGGAGCAGAGCAGCGTAAGTTGAATGTCTCCGGCGTGGGCCAGAATGGTGGTTTCCACATCCTTGTACTCGGTGTAGATGGGAGCCAGCAGCTTGTCGGCCTGTGATTCGGGGATCATGGCGGCGCGCAACGTGCGCTTGGCGATGCCGCGCGGGGGAATCAACGCGCGCAGACGAGGGGCGCACTCGGCGTCGAAGAGCGGGCGGCACTCGTTGGGCGGACCAGGCAGGAGCATGAGCAGCTTGCGATAACCCTCAAATGTGACGTCCAGCCATTGGCCGGGCGCGCTGCCGTTGGGGTTGGGCAGAACGGTCGCGCCGTCCAGCACGTCGGCCTGCTTGAGGTTGTTTTCCGGCATGGGGATGCGCCATGTGGCGGCGCGGGCGGCCAGCACGACGACCTGATCGTTGTCGCGGCGCAGTGCGATGGAGAGCGCTTCGGCGACAGCTTCGCGGGTCAGGTCATCTTCCGTGGGCCCCAGCCCCCCCATGACCACCACAATGTCCGTGCGCCCAAAAGCCACGCGCAGGGCGCTGACCAGATCGCGCAGACGGTCGCCAACGATGGTCTTGAAGGCTACCGTGACTCCCAGCAGGTTGAGCTTCTCCGTCACGTACAGGGAGTTGGTGTCCTGACGGAAAGG
>CAZYCV010000205.1:0-3866 GCA_964645305.1 uncultured Occallatibacter sp.
CCGCCATAGAAAGAACTTTGAGAGGAAATCCGAGATGAGAACGGTATTGTTGGCAATCGCCATTGCGGCAGCGCCGCTGAGTTGTTTGGCCGCAAGCGCCACCGCCAAGGTTGAACAGGGCGTCTTGCAGGGCACAGTGCAAGATGGGCTTGCGGTGTACAAGGGGATTCCCTTTGCCGCTCCGCCGGTGGGCGATCTGCGCTGGCGCGCGCCCCAACCCGCTGCCAAGTGGGAGGGCGTGCGGCCGGCGGACAACTTCGGGCCGGAATGTGTGCAGGGCAGTTGGGGCAGCCCCGCTCCTGCCATGAGCGAGGACTGTCTCTATCTGAATGTCTGGACTCCCGCCAAGTCGCCTTCGGCCAAGGTTCTCGTGCTGGTCTGGATCTACGGCGGCGGCTTTGCCGGTGGGGCTACGTCGATTCCCGATTATCGTGGCGAAGTGCTGGCCAAAAAGGGCGTGGTACTGGTCAGTATTGCGTACCGCGTGGGAACGCTCGGGTTTTTGGCCCATCCAGAGCTGAGCGCCGAGTCGCCCAATCACGTCTCCGGCAACTATGGCTTGCTCGACATGATTGCCGCGTTGAGTTGGATCAAGAAGAACATTGCGGCCTTTGGCGGCGATCCCAATCGGGTGACAATCTTTGGCGAGTCGGCCGGCGGCATCGCGGTCAGCCAGTTGTGCGCTTCGCCTCTGACCAAAGGCCTCATCTCCGGAGCAATCAGTGAAAGCGGCAGCTCGTTTGGACCTCCGCGCCCCTCCGGCGCGCCGGGAGAGAATATGCGGCCTCTGATGAATGCCGAGAAGGACGGATTGGCCTTCCAGATCAATGCTGGAGCCAACAACCTGGCAGAACTGCGCAAGCTGCCGGCCGAGAAGATTCTGGCCGCCACGCGCGGAATGGCCTGGCCCAACGTCGACGGCTGGGTAATTCCCGACGATCAGTACAAGCTCTACGATGCCAAGAAGTTCAACGACATTCCGGTCCTGATCGGCTATAACTCCGATGAGGGCGCCAGTTTCTCGCATGAAAGCTCGCCGAAAGCTTATGTGGATGGCGTGCGCAAGCGCTACGGCGCATTTGCCGACAGCCTGCTCAAGGCCTATCCAGCGGGCGAAAAATCCGTCCCCAAGACAGCTCGCGACCTGGCCCGCGATGCGGCCTTCGGCTGGGGAACCTGGACCTGGGCACGACTGCAATCCGAGCGTGGCACATCCAAGGCCTATTTGTACTACTTTGACCAGCATCCTGATTTCCCCGTGGGCTCGGAGCATGAGGGTTTTGGCGCGTGGCATGGCCGCGAGGTGGTTTACGCCTTTGGCCACATGGACATGATTCACAACGAAACGGCCAGCGCATCGGACCGCGTGATCTCGGATGCGATGGGAACCTACTGGACCAACTTTGCCAAGTATGGCAACCCCAACGGCAAGGGCATTGCCGAGTGGCCGGCCTTCAGCAGCGAGCATCCGCAGGCGATGATTCTGGCAGGAACTCCGCACGCCGGACCGGTGGATAATGAGGAGGGGCTGAAGGCGCTTGATGCGTACTTTGCATGGCGGCGCTCGCCGGAGGGTATCCGCGCCTCGGCGGTGGAAGACGCCAAACCTGCCGCGACCAACGTGCTCGGCGCGCAGTATCCGCGCATTCTGGCCGATCACAGCGTCGCCTTCCAGATCAAGGCGCCCGCGGCCAAATCAATGGATGTGGACATCACCGGAAAGAAATTTCCCATGACCCGCAGCGACGACGGCGTCTGGACGGTAACCACGCCGCCACTGGTGGAAGGCTTCCACTACTACGCGCTTGATGCCGACGGGGTTCGCATGAACGATCCCGGCAGTCACACCTTCTTCGGCATGGGGATCGATGCCAGCGGCATCGAGATTCCCGAAGACGGCGTCAGCTACTCTCTGGCCAAGGATGTGCCGCACGGCGATGTGCGCATCCGCACTTATCACTCGAAGGTTACCGGCGAGTGGCGGCGCTGTTTTGTCTATACCCCGCCGGATTACGACAGCAATCCAAGCGCCCGCTATCCGGTTCTCTACCTCCAGCACGGATCGGGCGAGGATGAAACCGGCTGGATCTTCCAGGGCCACGCCAACCTGATTCTGGACAACCTGATCGCCCAGAAAAAGGCCGTGCCCATGCTGATCGTGATGGACAACGGCTATGCCTCGCGGCCCTTCGGTCCCTTTGGACCACCTCCGGCGGCGGGCGGTGACTTCACTGCCTTCGATGAGGTGATGATGAAAGACGTCATCCCCATGATTGACGCGAGCTTCCGCACCATTCCCGACCGCGAGCACCGCGCGATGGCCGGCCTCTCGATGGGAGCCAACCAGGCATTGCACATCGCAACAGGCCATCTGGACACCTTTGCGTATATGGCCGGTTTCAGCGGAACCATGAACGGTTTGAGCGGCGATCCGCTTGATCCTGCAACATCCTTCAACGGCATCTTCAAAGACGGCGCGGCCTTCAACCAGAAGGTGAAGCTGCTTTGGCTTGGTATGGGAACCGAGGAGCCGGTCTTCTTTCACAAGTCCATCGGCGCATTCCGCACCATGTTGGACAAGGCTGGAGTCAACTATGTCTACTTCTCCTCTCCCGGCACGGCGCACGAATGGCTCACCTGGCGGCGCGATCTGAACGACTTTGCTCCCCGGCTCTTCCAGTAATTTTTATGCCTGCGCCGGCCTGACCGGCGCAGTGATTCGCTTGAAAGCAACAAAATTGGAATGAGGTTCATGATGAAATACACGAAATTGTGTTGTTTGGGAATACTTTCTGTCAGCGTTTCCATGGGTGCCGTTCTTTCCGCCCAGGTGCAAACCATCGTCCCGCCGGTGATTCCGGACGCAAAGCCGGTTGCGGTTGAACACATCAAGATTCACGGCGCGGCGCTCGAAGGCAATCTGGAGGGCGATGCCGTGGACCGCGACGTGATTGTCTTCCTGCCGCCCAGCTACCAGAAAGAAACGCAGCGCCGCTATCCCGTCGTCTATGCGTTGCATGGCTTCTTCATCGGCGCCGAACAGTGGACCCATGAGATTCATGTCCCGCAGACCATCGAAGGCGCAATTGCGCAAGGCGCGCGCGAGATGATTGTCGTGCTGCCTGACTCCAAGACCATCTACAACGGTTCAATGTACTCGAGCTCTGCGACAACCGGCGACTTTGAGAACTTCGTCGCGCACGATGTCGTGGCCTACATTGATGCGCACTACCGGACGATTCCGCAGCGCGCCAGCCGCGGACTGGTGGGCCACTCGATGGGCGGCTACGGCGCATCCCGCATCGGCATGAAGCACTCGGACGTCTTCGGCGCGCTTTACATCATGAGCCCATGCTGTCTTTCGCCGATGACCGGCGGCGGCTTTGGGCCGCCTGAAAAGATGAAAGAGATGGCGATTGAAAACGAAAAGAAGATCGCCGCAATAAAGTCGCCTGCCGATGCCGCCGCGGCTCTGCCGGGCTTCGGCATTGCGCAGCTAGCCACCGCTGCTGCCTGGGCGCCCAACCCCAAGAACCCGCCGCTCTATCTCGATCTGCCGACCAAGGACGGCAATCCAGTGCCGGAGATTCAGGCGAAGATGACTGCCAATTCGCCGCTGGCCTTTGTCGATCAGTACATCGGAAATCTCAAGCAGTATCGCGCCATCTCGATGGACGTGGGCGATCAGGACGGCTTGCGCTTCGACGCCATTAAGCTGCACGGCATTCTTGACTCCTACGGAATCGTGAATGGATTTGAGATCTACTCGGGCACCCATACCAGCGCCGTGGCGGATCGCTTTCAGAATCATGTGATGCCGTTCTTCAGCAAAAACCTCAGCTTCGAGGCAGACGGACGTTAGACCA
>CAZYCV010000206.1:0-3817 GCA_964645305.1 uncultured Occallatibacter sp.
GGCTGGTATGCATGGATGTGCGTGCGCCGCGCTGTTTATCTATGGACGGGCTACTGGAGCTTTGATCCGCGCTATCTGGCCATGGAGCCTACCGACCCGCCCAATATTTTCTTTGCTTCTTCCATGACGCTGCTCGGCCTGGGAGGATTGTTTTTCGCCTGGCGGCAACGCCCCTTCGAGGCCCTCCGCTATGCCGGCGTCCTCTTTCTCTTTCCAATCATGTATTACTTTGCCCACCCCGAACCCTACCATATGCGACCACTGGACCCATTACTGATCCTGCTTGGCTGCTATGCGATCCTCCGCATTCGGGGGCGGATAGAAGACGTCGCTCCCGACGCGGTCTTGATCCCTGAAGTTGGCTTTGATGCCGCGCCATGAAGGTGTTTCCGCGCGATCTCTCCGCGCCGGAACCGATCTACGGATTGCCGAGTGTCCCAGGTCTCGATCTTGAGACCTGGGAACCACAAAGCCGAACCCGCCGTCTTTTTCTTCCGTGAATTTTACGTCGAATAATCCGCGTTGATGCTGACGTACTCATGCGTCAGGTCGGTCGTCCAAAAGATGCACGAGCCGCTGCCCACGCGCAGGTCAATCGTGATCGCGAACTCGCGCTGCGCAATGTAATCGTGCGCGGCCTTCTCGTCGAACTCAGCCGCCCGTCCGCCGTTGCGGCAGATCCAAAGCTCGCCAAAGCGAATCTCGAAGCGCTCCGGGTCAATCTTCGCGCCGGAGTAGCCCAGCGCCGCCGCCAGCCTTCCCCAGTTCGGATCGCCGCCCGACCAGGCCGTCTTCACCAGCGGTGAATGGGCAATCGCCTTGGCCACCTTCAGCGCATCGGCATCGGTCGCCGCGCCCTCAATGTGCAGCTCGACCACGTGCGAGATGCCCTCGCCGTCGTTCACCACCTGGCGCGCCAGCGAGGTGCAAACCTGCTGGATCGCCGCGCCGAAGGCCGCGTTGCCCGCGCCCACCCGCGCTCCGCTCGCGCCCGAAGCCATCAGCAGCACCGTGTCGTTGGTCGAAGTATCGCCGTCCACCGAGATGCGGTTAAAGCTTGTCTCGATGGCCGGGCGCAAGCAGCCGTCCAGCACCGCTGGCTCAACTTCGGCGTCCGTCAAAATATAGACCAGCATCGTGGCGTGCGGCACAAGCTGCGGATGAATCATCCCCGCGCCCTTGCAGAATGCGGCGATGCGCACCTCACTGTCTTCAATCTCCAGCCGCGCAAAGGCCGTCTTCTCCACCGTGTCCGTCGTCATAATTGCTTGCGCGGCCTGATGAAAGTGGTCAAAGTCAGCGCCCAAACCGGCAGAAATTTCGGGCAGAATCGCAACAATTTTTTCCGCCGCCAGCGGAATCCCGATCACTCCGGTCGAAGAGGGAAAGACCTCTTGCGGCGGGCAGCCAAACTGCTCGGCAATGGCGAAGCAGGTGCGGCGCGCGGCGTCCATGCCGGCCTCGCCGGCGGCGCAGTTGGCGTTGCCCGCGTTGATGGCCACGGCGCGCACCCGGCCGCCGGTCATCTTCAAATGGATTTTATCCACAATCAGCGGCGCGGCGGTGACGCGGTTGGCGGTGAAGGCCGCGGCGGCGCTGGCCGGCGCATCGGCCAGAATCAGCGCAAAGTCGGTGCGGCCGCTGGCCTTCAGTCCGGCCTTGGCGGCGCCAAAGCGGAAGCCGCGCGGAAGTACGAATTCAGATGCCTCGCTCATATTGGTTGTGCTCATATAGGTCATCGTTGTTCACCGATTCGAAGCGAATGAAAATGTAGCGCCGACCTCCCGGTCGGCTGTGGCGAGGACCTCCAGGTCCACGCTTGTTACTTTTCAGCCACAGGGTTCAACCCATTTAATCTAACAGGTGAGGGGTGGAATGTCCGAAAGCCAGAGCGAATTTCTTGAGCTGCGCCAAGTCAACGTCGCCCGTGGCGACCGCGTGGTGCTGCACAACATCAACCTGACCATCCGCGCCGGCGAACACGTGGCCATTCTCGGCCCCAACGGCTGCGGAAAATCCACGTTGATCCTCGCCATGAGCTGCCAACTTTACCCCATCGCCGAGCCGGGAATGCAAGCGCGCATCTTTGGCCGCGAGCGCTGGGATCTGACCGAGCTGCGCAAGCACTTTGGCGTGGTGGCGGCAGGCCTGGTCGGTGAGCTTCCGGGCGAGCGGACAGCCAGCACCACCGGCCTGGATGCGGTCATCGCCGGCTTCTTTTCCGCCTCCACGCTCTGGCCCAATCTGCACGTGACCGAGGAGATGCGCGCGCGAGCCGTTGAGGCTCTCCAGCGCATCGAGGCGCTGCATCTGGCCGAGCGGCTGGTGGGTCAGATGTCGGCCGGCGAAAAACGCCGCATCCTGATCGCCCGCGCGCTCGTACATCGCCCTCGCCAACTGCTCCTCGACGAGCCCTCCAACGCCCTCGACCTGGCCGCCCAGCGCGAGTTGCGCGAGACGCTGCGCCGACTCGCCCAGGAAGGCACGGGCCTGGTGCTGGTAACCCATTATCTGGGCGACATTCTGCCGGAGATCGAGCGCGTCATCCTCATGCGCGACGGTCGCATTGTGGCCGATGGACCGCGCCGGGAACTGCTCACCGAAGCCCGCCTCAGCGAGCTCTTCCGCGCGCCGGTGCGCATCGGCCGAGATCAGGAATGGCTGCATAGTTGGTGACAGCTGATCCCTGATCCCTGACCCCTGACGTCTGACCCCTGATCACTGCACCAATGTGGTGATGCTCTGCGCCGGTAGGATGACCGTGAACGCATTGCCCGTTACGCTGATCGGGCTCAATGTTGCCAACCCTCCGTTGGCCGTGGTCTGATACGGCGTCAGCGAAGTCACAGACTGATTCTGAAGGTTGATGGGCTGAGCCGTGGCCGTGGAGTTGGAGTTGATCACCACAAACACCGCGTGTCCTCCGCCAGAATATGCCGACAGATAAATGCCGCTGCTGGGAGTCGCCGTCGCGTTGACGCGAGAATAGCCCGGCCTCACAAAGCGCGAAAACTGCGCCAGCGCGTAGCCAAAGTAGTTGGTATTGTTGCTGGAGTCGATCAATGGAACGCTCGCTGTAGTAGCGTTACTGGTACCCCACCAGACATAGGCGTTGTACTGGCCCACGGTCATCGAGTTGTGGACTTCCTCGGCCAGCGCCAGGGCATCGCCGATCGTCGGGGTGGACCCGCTTGCATTCAGGTAGTGCTCGGTCATCCACACGTCTTTACCATTGTTCACGGCATTGTTGTAGTAGTAGATTGGGCCGCCATAGATGTGACCGCCGATGATGGCGATGTGGTTCACGGCATTCACATCATCCAGCGCTAGATCGGACATGGCCGAGTAAAAGCCGAACGACTCCGGCATCATCAGCTTGGTGGTCAACACCGAGGAGTTCTGCGCCACCCACGTATCCATCTGCGCCGCCGTCCATAGGCAGGACTCATAGCAACCCGCTCCCGTGCCCGTGCCATTGTCACTCGCGGGGCAGGGATTCCAATCCGGCTCGTTCTGCATCGAGATGGCGTACAGGTTCACGCCCAGGCTGTTGGCGTATTTGACGTAAGCCTCCAGATACGCGGCATAGTCGGCATAGCTCGATGTGCTCAGACTGCCTTCATTCACGCTGCCGTTGGTCTTCATGCTCGGAGGCGGACTCCACGGTGAAGCAAAGATGGAGGCGCCGAGCGTCTGCGCGGCCAATCCGTTGTTCAACTCCGTGGTCCATTGCGTGGTGTCGGCGGTCTGCGTCGCGGTGTTCCATGTGGCGGGCGCAATGCGCAATCGCAGAAGGCTCAAGCCAACCTCGGTGCCG
>CAZYCV010000207.1:0-3712 GCA_964645305.1 uncultured Occallatibacter sp.
GATTGCCTCGGAGATCGTTGGCTGGCTGGAGACGACGATGAGCGACCGCGAGCACGGCGGCTTTTTCGCCTCGCAAGATGCCGACATCAACCTCGACGACGATGGAGATTACTTTACCTGGACGTTGGCCGAGGCCCGCGCTGCTCTGGCGGATCTCTCCCCCGCCGACGCGGAGATTGCCCTCGGTTTCTGGGGCATCCGCGAGATCGGCGATATGCGCCACGATCCGGCGCGCAACGTTCTGCATTTGGATCAAACAATTGAAGAATTGGCGGCAAAGACCGGCCAAAGTCCCGATCAGTTGCGTTTACTTCTGGACTCCGCCCGCGCCGCGCTACTCAATACCCGCGCCTGCCGCTCGACTCCATTCATTGACCGAACGCTCTTCACCGGCTGGAACGCCATGGCTGTCACCGCCTTCCTGGAAGCGGCGCGCGTACTGAACTCCGCTGAAGCGCGGCAGTTTGCCCTGCTCACGCTCAGCCGCCTGCTGCGCGATGCATGGGACGGCGAATCGACGCTCTATCATGTGATTGCTTATGGGGAAGCCGGTTCCGGGAAGCCGATGGAAAAGGCTCCCGCCACGCTCGACGATTACGCCTTCACGGTGACTGCCTGCATGGATGCCTGGGCTGCGAGCGGAGAGATGCGATTCTACCAAGCCGCCGTCTGCCTGGCCGATGGGATGATCGAGCGTTTCTACGATCCAAGCGGAGGAGGATTTTTTGATTCATCCGCACAGCCCGGCAACGCACCGCTGGGCGCCTTGGCCGCGCGCCGCAAGCCATTGCAGGACTCGCCAACCCCGGCAGGCAATCCGACCGCTGCCTCGGCCTTGTTGCGCCTGGAGGCTCTTAGTGGGCGCAAGGAATATCGTGAAGTTGCTGCCGAGACACTAGCTTCCTTTGGCGGCATTGTCGAGCACTTTGGTCTCTACGCCGGCAGCTACGGGCTGGCGCTGGAACGGTTGCTGCTCGATCCGGTGCAGGTGGTGGTGGTGGGCTCAAGCGTGGCAGCCGACCGTCTTGAAGCTATCGCGCTGGGTCGCTTTGCCGTCAACAGATCGGTGATCCGCATCGATCCAGAGCGGCTCGTTCCGGGCGGAATTCCCGAAGCGCTGGCGGAAACCTTGCTTCAGATTCCCAAGCCAGTCGGCGCAGAAGCCTGGGCCATCCTCTGCCGCAACCGAAGCTGCTTGCCACCGATCACGAGCGCCGAAGAACTCGCTAGCGCTCTGCGCTGATTCAGCCAATCAGACGCAAACCCGGCCCAGCGTAGCGCGCGATTTTTGCATCCATAGTCACCAGCGCCAGCCCTTCGGACTCAGCCTGCGCAATCAACATTCGGTCAAATGGATCTTTGTGAATTGGCGGCAGCCCTTGCAGCGCGGCAACGTGTCGCGGATGCAGCAGCAGAGGTGTGGCGGCCAGTTGCTCCAGCGCCTCAAACCACCAGACCCGCGGATCGCCTACATCCAATTTGCCCTTCATGCTCTTCAGCGTCACCTCCCAATACGAGAGGATGCTAAGGAAATTGCAACCTGTCAGAACTGCCTTGCGCGCCGCAGCCGTGAGCAACTCAGGACTTTCAAGCGCCCGGAGCGCTATGTGCGTGTCAAGCAAGTAGCCGCGAACTGGAGCTGATGGGTTCAACCGTTTCCGCCGACAAGTTCTTCCTCACCGAGTAGTTCTTCTTCGGTGATCGGATCATCCCAGCCAGGCAGCAGGCGAATCTTGCCCTTCATGCCACCCAGGCGTACCTTGCGACGTTCTGGAGGCGGCGGGGCAATCTGGGCGACTGGGCGCCCGTGGCGGGTGATAACCACCTGCTCACCGTCCGCAACAATTCGGATCAGATCTGTGAAACGGTTTTTAGCTTCCGCGATGCTGACATCCATGCTGAAATTATAGCCATAATTTATGGCTATAATCAAGCCTACCTGTCTATTCTCCGCTGAATGGACTCCCATCCACGGGCTTGAGCAATGTGGGGTCGTGCTCCGATGCAGCCTCGGAGCCGGACTGGCCTCTCTCATTCGCAGCCTTGTCCATGAATGTATTGAAGATCCGGTTTGGGTCGCCGGGGAGCAGATGATGCTCCTCCAACGCCAGCCGGACACGACGGCGGAACTCACGCACCGGCGCGTACTGTTTGGTGGGCAGCGTCTTGAAGAGTACCGGGAAGATCAGCTCTGAGCCTTTGATGGCATCCACACCCAGAATCTGCGGATCGGCAATAAACAGTTCTCGGAACTCTTCGCTGGAGCGAATCTCCATCGCAATGCCCTTGAGAAGCTCCAGCACCTGGTCGGGGTTGGCGGAGAAGTCCACGCTTACATTCACCGTGGCCAGCGAGTAGCCCACGCTCAGGTTGGCGACGGTCGTGATCTGCGAGTTGGGAACGATATAGAGCGTGCCGTCGGCGTCGCGCACCGTGGTCTTGCGCAGCGTCATCGCCGTCACCACCCCGCTCAGCCCGGCCAGCCGCACCGTATCGCCGACGTTGAACTGGTCCTCGATGAGGATGAGAATGCCGTTGAGCACGTCCTTGACGATGTTCTGCGCGGCCAGGCCGAGAGCGATTCCGGCGATTCCGGCTGAGGCCAGCAGCGGCGCCAGGTTCACTCCCAAAGCGTCCAGGAACTGCAATCCGGCAATCAGCCAGATAATTGCCAACCCGGTGGTACGCACCACCCCGGCCACCGTCTTTACCTGGGCAATATGGGCCGGCGTGGATGAGTGCCGCTCCGCCACACGCGTCATGTGAAACGTAATCAGGCGCAGCAGCCGCATCAGGATAAAGGCGACCAGCACCACCACAAACAGGTGCGGCAGTTTTGTGCGGGTGAACTCCTCGCCGTCGGCAGACCAATGGTCCAGCAAACGCCCCAGAAACCGTTCCTCGGCAAAGATACCCGTGCGCATGGCCAGCAAAAGAAGATAATACATTCCGAACTCCTGTTTATAGACTAGACTGTCTCAGTTGGCAAGATTGATACAATACTAAAAAGGTCCAATTTCCCCAGCCGTGCATCAAACAAGTATCGAGGAGTAAAGAGAATGGAAGCAGCAATTTCCAGTGCTCGGGAGACCGTGTCGGCAGGCTCAAGCCACTTCAGTTCCCAGCAGTTGGTCGAGGTCTATCGGCTGATGGTTCTCTCGCGCCGAGTGGACGACCGCGAAATCCTGCTCAAGCGCCAGCAGAAGACCTTCTTCCAAATCTCCGGCGCTGGACACGAGGCGCTGCTGGTGGGCGCGGCGCTGGCCCTTCGCCCCGGCTACGACTGGTTCTTCCCTTACTACCGCGACCGCGCGCTCTGCCTGACGCTCGGTGTTACGCCCACGGAGATGCTGCTGCAAGCCGTCGGCGCGGCCACGGACCCAGCCAGCGGCGGACGCCAGATGCCTACACATTGGAGCAGCCGTGATCTCAACATTGTCAGCACTTCCTCGGCCACTGCATCGCAGTTGCTCCATGCCGTCGGCTGCGCCGAGGCCGGTCGCTACTTCAGCCGGCATCCTGAAGCCGCTGCCTCTGCGTCTGGCGATTATCGCGCATTCCGCGAGGTGAAATTCCACGGCGATGAGGTCGTCTGGACCTCGCTCGGCGAAGGTTCCACCTCGCAGGGCGAGTTCTGGGAGGCGCTGAACACCGCCTCCAATCGCAAGCTGCCGGTGATCTTCTGCGTGGAAGACAACGGCTATGCCATCAG
>CAZYCV010000208.1:0-3615 GCA_964645305.1 uncultured Occallatibacter sp.
AGCCAATCAATGATCGCTACGGTCATCACATTGGAGATCTTTACCTGCAAGAGGTAGCGTTGCGCATGATGCGCCAGTTACGCGGCGGAGATATGCTGGCCCGGCTGGGCGGCGACGAATTTGCCGCGCTGGTTTCGGTGGTCAATCACCGTGCTGATGTGGAAGAGGCAGCTCATCGGCTGGAACGCTGTTTCGATGAATCCTTCATGGTTGAGGAACATTCGTTGATCGGCGCGGCCAGCTTTGGAATCGCCCTCTATCCGGCGGACGGTCTCACCAAAGACAGCCTGTTGAGCGCCGCTGACGCCGCCATGTACTTGGTGAAGAACCTAAGAAGACAGTCGGATATCTCCGCAGGCTGAGAGATAACAACCGCAATTCATTTTCGCAGTCTATTTGTAAATTGTACGGCAGCTTCTTTTCAATAAGAGCACGATGATCGATGCTACAAAAAATCAATTAAAGTCTAAAGTGTCAAGTCACGAGTTTAGTCATGCCGGTAAAGCCAAAATATTAACAGTGCTTTATACCCTGCGGTCGACCCTCTCCTAAGTGCTTCTCTTTGCGCTGGCGCACAAGCCGGGTACAAAACTTAGTAGTAAAACTAAGATTCCGAACATCTTACGATGCATTGTTTGAAGACTTTTTATTTTGGATAATATTGGTATAAATACAAATCACTCCGCCAGTCGCCATTCAAGAATTGAGTTGAATCATTTGACTTAAGTACATTCTAATTAGTATCTTATTTGCGGCGGTCCCTAGCTCATTTTAACCGCAGGTAAATTGAAAATTCCCCAATATGGCTGCATTTAATCCTAGCCGGGATCAATTGCGGCAGGCGTTGGTTCGACAAATCAACGAATTCATTTTCAATAACAAAATCGAACGTAATCAAAGTTCGATTACGGTAACCAAAGAAAGAGGTTAGTATGCTCAGTTTCAATATGAAGGGAACTACAAACTTCAAGACTCCAAAGACACAGCTGGGCCGGATGGGGATAGCCTCCATCCCCTGCAACTGCTGCGGATTGGCAAAGCACGCAGCGTCTGGATTTTTAGCCGTTTTTCTTCTCCTACTGATGACCGGCTCGGCTCTCGGCGCGGGCGGCGGAAGTTCCTCCGGACCGAGCGCTTTTTTCACCTACCAGCAGGCGGTGGGCAGCGGCTTCGGTGGCCCTTGCGGCGTAGCGGTGGACGGTGCCGGAGATGTCTTTGTCGCCGATTTCGGGAGCAACGCAATCAATGAGATTCTTGCCGTCAACGGCGCGGTTACGGCCAATAGCACCGTTACCAAGATCGCCAGCAGCTTCTCCTTCAATGACCCGTGCGATGTGAAATTGGATGCCAACGGCAACCTCTTTGTTGCGGACGCGGGCAGCGGCAACATCTACGAAATCACCGCAACCAATGGCGCGGTTTCGGCCACAAGCTCAGTGGTAACGATCGACAACTTCAATTATCCCAGCGGACTGGCCTTCGACGCCAGCGGCAATCTCTATGTTGCCGTCTACAGCGGTGCTGCGGTTTACCAGATTCCCGCCAGCAGTGGATCGATTGTCGCGAGCACTACGCCGGTTGCGTTGCCGGCTCCGACGAACGGCTGGAATCAACCCTGGGCCGTGGCAACGGATGGTAGCGGGGACGTCTTTGTCACTGACTATGGTGCGGGCGCAGTTTACGAGGTCGTCGCTGTGAGCGGCGCGGTTACCTCCAGCAGCGCAGTGAATCCAGTGGGCAGCGGTTTCATTGCCCCCTCCGGCGTCATCGTGGACAGCCAAGGCAATGTTTTTGTTGCCGACAATGGCAACGGAACTTTGAATGTGATTTCTCAGAGCAATGGCGCGGTTTCCTCGACCAGCCTGGTCATGACGCTCGTCAGTGGTCTTGGCGACTCAAGCGGCCCTTATGGCCTTGCCCAAGACGGCAACGGCAACGTTTATGTCGCCGATTATACCCAAGCTGCTGTGTACGAAATCTCCATCCGCGCTCTGAATCTGGGCACGGTGGCCGTCGGCAGCCAAAGCTCGGTCTTTCCGATGACCTTTACCGCGTCACCGGGCGGCTTGCTGGCCGGTTGGTCGGTGCTGAGCAATGGCGTGAGCGGCAATGTCTTTGCCGACGCAGGCGGTGGTAGCTGCGTGAAAGGTAAAACCTATACCAGCGGCCAAAGCTGCACCATCAATGTGAAGTTTACGCCCAGCCAACCCGGCACTTATTCCGGCGCGGTAGAGCTGATAGGTGCCAAAGGTCAACCAATTCTTGCGGTCAATTTGACCGGAACCGGCGTGGCGCCGCAGATCAACTATGTGCCAGGAACGTTATCGGCTCCGCTGACCAGCACTCCATTCGAGTATCCCGATAGCATCGTCGTGGACGGCAGCGGCAGTGTTTATATTGCCGACCCGAATTACAACTCGATCTGCAAACTGCCTGCCGGCAGCGCGGTTTGCACATGGCTGGGCTCCTTCGACTCGCCGGAGGGCGTGGCGATTGATGGAGCTGGGGTCATCTATGTGGCCGACTCTGGTATGAACAGTGGTACTCCAGGCGTCTACCAACTAGCCCTTCTGAATGGCAGCTACATCCAGCGCACAATCAGCACCAATTTTGGAATGCCTACCGGCTTGACAGTGGATGGCAGCGGCAATATCTATGTTGCCGATCTCGGCCACGGATCTATCTACAAGCTATCGGCGTACTACTTAAACAGTTATTGGCAAACCACTCTCGCCACCGGACTGACGAGTCCTTGGGCGGTGGCTGTGGATGGCAGCGGGAATGTCTATGTTGCCGGAAACTCTGCCACGTTCAGTGGGGCCGCAGATGGAAATGTCTATCTGCTAACTCCGTCTGCCACCGGATATGCGGTGAGCACGCTGGGCAGCGGCTGGGTTGATCCGAACGGCATTGCGGTGGATGCGGCCGGCGCCGTCTTTGTCGCCGATGACAATGATGGCAACGGGAACGGGTTTGTGGCCATTTTGCACCAGACGAGTGTCGCCGGGGTGACTGAATGGCAAAAGGATACATGGTTTTCCTCTTCGGTCGTTAATAGTCCTGAAGGCATCGGGCTCGATCAAAAAGGAAACCTCTATCTTGTTGATGGCACCAACTCGACGCGAAACGCCTACAAATATGACACGGCAGACGCGCCCGGCCTGAGCTTTGCCGCCACAACGGTGGGCACAATCAATGGGGGCGGCCCACAACACCTCAATGTGGTCAACACTGGCAACGCTGTGCTGAATATCGCGTCGGTAGGCTTCGCTGCCAACTTCCCAGAGGACACTTCATACTCTTCCGACGATTGTGCAGCCGGTCTCACTCTCCCATTCCCAGGTTCATGCTCGATGACGGTCGACTTCAAGCCCACCTCGGCAGGGACCAATTACGGCGTCATGTGGCTGCGGGATAACGCGCTTAACGGCACAAATGTCCAGCAAAACCTTCAGTTGAGCGGCGTTGGTACAGCCACTGCGGCAGTTCTCAACGCTCCCCCCGCCGGGTCAATCTTGAGCAACTCCAGCCAGAGCTTCTCTTGGACGCCGGTTAGCGGAGCCACCGGCTATACGCTGTGGCTGGGAAGCAGCAAGGG
Organism: uncultured Occallatibacter sp.; assembly: GCA_964645305.1. GTDB lineage: Bacteria > Acidobacteriota > Terriglobia > Terriglobales > Acidobacteriaceae > Telmatobacter. The sequence continues at coordinate 3,599 of CAZYCV010000208.1, forward strand.
GGCGGGCAACCTCTTTA
>CAZYCV010000209.1:0-3611 GCA_964645305.1 uncultured Occallatibacter sp.
TTTGACGTGGCAAATTGCACAAAGGAAAAATGTCATTTTTCTGGACGAAACTGGCTTCAATCTAGGTATTTCCCGAGAATATAGTTATGCTCCGATGGGAGTAAGTCCTTCGAGGTTGCAGAGAACAAATCCACAGAGAATGAACATGATTATGGCCATCACTGAAGATCAAATCATCGCATACCAGCTTCGCAACGGAGCTTTCAACGAAATAGCATTCATTGGATTTCTCATTGCTATCACTGACCACGTCAGAAATTTGCAGAGGCAGTTTTGGAAAGACACAGTTTTGTTTATGGATAATGCTGCATTTCACCGTAGTAGTCTTGCAATGCGACTGTACAAAATACTGCCATTCACTGTAGTGTTCAACGCTCCGTATAATCCATACATCAATCCGATCGAAAGAGTCTTTGGCATCATAAAGCGAAGGATCAAAATGCAATGCTGCCAAAACATGTAACGTCAGAATTTTGCAGTTGTGAATAGGACTGAATTAACAACCAAAATTGAAGAAGTAATCCAAAATATAAAGAGATCGACGATCATAAAGTGTTTGTTGAATGTTCAAGAGTCAGTGGAGAAAGAGTTGAGAGAAATAGCAGTAATTAAGGCCAAACAGGACAAAGAAGAACAGGAGAAACCAAAGAATAAGTAATAGTAATTGATAATAATCGATGTCACATTAATATAACCTCGTCAAATTTTTGCTCGGTTTGCTAGTTTTGAGAATTGATTTTCTATATATGGTTTACTGTCTATATATTACAAGTGACAATATTATATTGAGCTCGTCATTTCTGTAAATCACCACTGACGGCAGCCTATCATTCCTCTCGCTCAGGTTATATTCGGGCCTCGGCAAAATCTTGACGAGGTCATTATATGAAATAATTATAAGTTCGCACCTCGGCAAAATTTTGCTTGGCCGAAATTGGCCTTGCTCTAAAGGCAAATAATGATCAATATTAATAAATAAGCGATAGAATGCCTCGTCAAAATTTCGACGAGGTAGCAAGACTTATTGTCAGAGTTTTTGTTCTATGTTTTTGGCATCGTCAAATTTTCGTCGTTGTGGTTGCTTCCAATATTCTGTTGATAATATTGCCTGATTTTGCTGTAGATAATCACAATCCCAAATCCAAACATCCTTTGATTAATATAAAGCCAAAACCCAAAACCCAAACAAAACCCACTAAAACCAAAACAAACATAAAGCCAATATTGAGTAATAAGTTGATAATGGATTTGAACAATTGTTATATTGATCTCAATTATATATATTCATAGCGAGTATATTCAAGATGTGCCACCGCAAATTCTTGACGAGGTGGACAAACCAACTTGCAAACTTGATATTGGTTTGTGGCTTGTATATTAAGAAAGTGCGGGCAATTTCAAGCAAAATTTAAATCCGGACTGAGAATTGGATTGTAATATAATAAAGAAAAGAGACAAATAAAGAAGTCCATGCAATCGACTACCAAAAAGCTACCACGTGGCCTCACAAACAACTCGAACTGTTGCTGGGCCAACGCAGTTGTACAGGCAATTTTGCACACCTGGCAAATTTTTGATGCGTTGACTTCAGATAGTCATAAGAGCCACTGCAAAAAATCGCCGTGTGTTCGATGTCAATTACAGGAATTAGCAATTGAATCACTGAAAGATAACCAAACAGCAATGGATTCCCAGAGTTTAATGAGCACTGTAAGCATAACATCTGATTTGTTTGCCTTCGGCGACTTTGGAGACTCGCACGAGTTCTTCATTTATCTGCTTGATTACTTGAACGATGTCGCTCAGATTTACAACCACAGCAAATTTTTGACGTTGCGTTGCCCTTCATGCAAGCACTCAACCAACAAACAAGAAGGAGGAATTGAATTCGAAATTCCCGTCAAGAGTGGCCAAAATCTCACCAAGGCATTCAAATCCCACTTTGCCCGAACGATTGCCGATTATCAGTGTGAGGACTGTGATAAAGATGTAGAAGTATCTCATCAATTCAGGCTAGTATCGACCCCAGAAGTTTTAGTCATCGTTGTCAAACGACAACAGAAGGAAGAAAAGAAAGTAAAGTTCGATATCCAGATGGACATTGGTCCAGCAACCAGCAGCAAAGCTCCTTGCGAGTACTCTCTTTTTGCGATGATAGTATTTCAACCCAACGGCGACGAAGGACATTTCTATGCCATCGTCAAGAATTCGCAGTGGTGCAAAATTGATGATCAAGTAGCGACAGTATTGACTGAACGACAAGTATTAGGCAACACAGGCGGATTGATGTTCTTTTACAGCAAGACTTCAGCCACAGCAACGCACACAGAAGCTACCCAATCACCACGTCAAGATTTTGCAGTGGCCGAAGAGCCAATGCCAAATGATAAAAAGCAGATAAAAGGGCAGAAATCAGAAAAAGAAAAGACCCTGCCACTGCAAAAATCTGAAGCGGTCAAAACATATAAAAGCAATAGTAATAAAAAAGGAAATAAAGGCCGAAGAAAATTCAATGAAGCACACAAAAGTCCTCCAGTAGACTCGAACAAATCCTCCGAATCTCCACAACGCAAAAAGGAAAAGTCTCCGTTATCACAAGAGGAAGAAAAGCACGGCAAATTAGGCAAACATTGCTTAGCTCATCGTCCAATAGTCAAAGTGAAACAGCAAGAAAATGCAGAGGCAAAAGCTGACCTCGTCAAAAATTTGACGAGGCGATCTTCCAAGTCCAGGAGCGAATCTGATGATTCAGCAAACGAGAATTCGCCTGAAGCTGAGGACCAGGCAGAAATTTGCAGCGGCGAAGCCTCATCTGCAAAAAGTCCAAGCAAAACAAAGCTCCCAGAAGCTGATAAAGCAGCTAATTCAGACGAAAATGGTGAAGACCAACAGCCAGAAGCCAGTAAAGATGCCGAAAAGGAGAAAATAACGCATCGTTGCCCGTATAATGGTTGCACAACTATGACAGAAAACCCTTACTGCTGGAGGCATAAATTTGCCTATTCCGAGAGGCCAAAGTATCATCAGGACTACTATACAAAGGATGAAAAGCTTGCAGATTACCAAAATGTGATCGAGAGTATGTTAGCTGGAAACGTAAGTGAGAGTGTAAAAGCTGATCCATCGTATCAAAGGCTGTTAGAGCTGATACAGAACAGCAGGGCAATTCAGGCAGATCGTGCAAAGAAAGGCTCTTCGGATAAGGACAAAGGCAAGAAGGACAAATAAATAGCTATTTCTCTTAACACGTCAAAAATTTGCAGAGGTTGTATTTGTCTTTAGGGTTGAGCCTCGTCAAGATTTTGCTGAGGCAAGTCGTTTGAGTCATCGATTGATTTTGTCATTTTCTTTGAGTTTGAGTACAATAGTCTGCTCAATTTTCACTGTAGCCAATTCGTCCTTAGAAATCGAAGGAATTGGCAACCTATATAGTGAAATTAGTACAAAATTGGCTATAGATTACTGTGGATTTAGGGGGTATATGGGGCATGGACAGGGTTTCTGGTTAGTTCATTTTGCGGTGTTTGCACAATACCAGTTTGCAATTCCTTATAGTTCATTTCCATCTTAATTCTATTATATGATATTCAAATAATATAGTTTTTAGCAAA
>CAZYCV010000210.1:0-3610 GCA_964645305.1 uncultured Occallatibacter sp.
AGCGGTTCTTGCGGTCGTCCATGTCGATGAAGTCGATGACGATGATGCCGCCCAGGTCGCGGAGGCGAATCTGGCGAACGATCTCCGGCACCGCGTCGAGGTTGGTCTTGACGATGGTGTCTTCGAGGCGCGCCGACTTGCCGACGTACTTGCCGGTGTTGATGTCGATAGCCACCAGCGCCTCAGTCTGATTGATGACGATGGAGCCGCCCGACTTGAGCCAGACTTTGGAGTTGAGCGCCTTGGCGATCTCGTCCTGAATGCCGAATTGCTCAAAGAGCGGCGTCTCCTTGGTGTAGAGCTTGACGCGGCGCACAAGCTGGGGCGAGAAGCGGTTGAGCAGGCGGACGATGCGCTCGTAATTCTCCTGCGAATCGACCCAGATGGAAGAAAAGTTGGTGCTGACCTGATCGCGCAAAATGCGCTCGATGAGGCCCAGATCGTGATAGATGAGCGCCGGAGACTTGGATTCGTCGGAGCGCTTTTTGATTTCCGCCCAGAGGTTGAGCAGCATACGCAGGTCGGAGCGCAACTCCTCTTCGCTGGCGCCCTCGGCGGCGGTGCGCACAATGAATCCTCCGCTGGCCTCGCCGCGCTCGTGAACCAGAATCCGCTTCAGGCGCTGGCGCTCCTCATCCGAGGCGATCTTGCGGCTGACGCCGATGTGCGTCACGGTGGGCATGAAGACCAGGAAGCGACCTGGCAACGCAATGTGTGAGGTGATGCGCGCGCCCTTCTTGGCGATCGGCTCCTTGGCAATCTGCACCAGAATCTCCTGGCCGGGCTTGAGCAGGTCGCTGATGATGGGCAGATCGGAGAGTTGCGAGGAGCGGCGAGTGGGTCCGCCACGGCCGCGATTGCCCTGCTGTGGCGCGCCCTGACCTGGACGTCCTTGGCGTCCACCGCGCAAGTTGCGGTCGCGGCGCTGCTGGCCCTGAGAGCCCGATGCGGCGGGCTGGCCACCAACGGCAGGTTCGTCTTCATCCTCCTCGTCTGTGTCGCCGTCAAAGTTCAACTGGATGCGATGGTCGAGGTGTGCTTCCTGAAGCATTTCTCCCAGATCGCCGGTGCGCAGGTGCTTGGGCAGGGTCTCTTCTTCAAAGGCGTCGGAGTCGTGGTCGCCGCCCTTGGCGCGGTGCGCGTGGCGGGGAGCGTCAAACTCCTCCTCCTCAATCGTCTCTTCGACGACCAGTCCTTTGCCCGGAGCATACGAGGAGACGGGCTTGGCCGGAGGCTTGGGAGCCTCTTCCGCTTTCTTTTTCCCAAAGCCAAAAAGATTAAAGCCGGCAGGAGGCAGCGGGTCTATGTCGTGAGAGGCCGATGCGTCCGGCTCGGCGACATCCGTACTTTCGATCTCTTCATCCTTGGTCTCTGATTCCAGACCAGGGGCATCGACTTCAGGGGCATCGATAGTTTGTTGAAGCGGCTCGGCGACGGTCTCCGTCGTCTCCTCGAATTCATCCTCTTCTAGTGTCACTTCGACGTCTAAATCATCGTCTGCCAGCGACGCCTTGGTCCATTTGGAAACCAATTCCTTTTCCAGAATCTCCGGACTGGGTGCAAGCTCCTCTTCGGCCTCAATCTGATCCAAGCCGGCTTCTATCGTCTCTTCAAAAAACTCTTCTTCTTCCGTGGTAAAGCCGCTCGCTTCCGGTGCGGCGCTCTGCGTTTCGGATGGCTGTTCTTCTGCGACCTCAACCGCCTCCTGCGCAACTGGCTCGACGGGACGGTTGCGATGGCGGGAGAGCGATTCGCCGGGCAGCAGGCCGCTGCCGTCCCACTGGAGGGGCGAATCGATCAGCGTCGCGGGCTTGAAGCTGCTGGCCGGGCGGGCTGGGGGCTGAGTTGACGGCTTCGCCGTACCCTCCACTGGAGCGCCGCCGTACTTGGAAAGCGACTCGCCGGGCATGACAAACGGAACTGGGACTGGGGCCGAAGCCGGAATACGGTCAAAGTGATGCGCTTGCTCGGTAGCTTCCCGCTTTTGCGGCGAAGGCCTGTCGCCCGCGCCGGCATGAATCTGCGGCGCGACTTCCTGCTCATCTTCCTCGATCTCTTCCACTTGGGAGACCTGCGTCTGGGCGGGCTGAGCCTGTCCCTCGCTCTGGGCCGCTCCACGATTGCCACGACGACGGCGGCGTCCGCGCCAGCGCTTGGCGCCGGCTTCCGTAGAATCCTGATCACTGTCTGCGGGCTCGCTAAAAGAGATGGAACCGGAGGCGGGCAAAGCTGCTGCCTCAGTTTGCGGAAGCTCCTCAACCGTCAACACGCGGGGCATTTCTGCCGGGGGGCGCTGGGACTGTCTGGCTTCAGGCTTCGGCTCTGATTTTTGCTCAGGCTTGGATTCGGGCTTCTGGCCGGAGCGTCCATTACGGCCATCGGACCGAGCTTCCGGAGCCGTGTGGCGGACCTCACGCGGAGGCTGGTTGGCGCCGCTGGCCGCTGCCTTCTCAATCTCGTCGGTCTCTTCCGGGTCTTCCAACTCCATGAAGTCAGTCACATAGAGAAAGGCATCGCGCTCCAGGCCGATGTCCACAAATGCCGACTGCATTCCGGGTAGAACGCGGGTTACGCGGCCGTTATAAATGGAACTGGCCAGGGTGTATTCATTTTCGCGTTCGTAATAGATCTCCGCGAGTTGATCGTCTTCCAAAATTGCCAGCCGCGTCTCATGCGGCGTGCTGGAGATACAAATTTCCTTTGCCATCGTACCTTTCCGTCCAGCAGCCTTATTCTGCTGGAACCCACGGCAAGGTCAGAAGGAGACGAGAAAGACCGGGAGGAGCGGGGAGGAGCTGAAGGGGGGAACCGTGATTCGCTGGTCTACCGGAGGCTGCGCCAACTCTCGCCCCAAAGGGCTGCGAACAGAAGCGAAGACCTGACCGGAGAAACTGGACAAACTGAACAAGCTCAACAAGTTGAACAAGCTGGACAATTTGAACAAGGCAAACAAGCTGAACAAATTGGACAAACTGAACAAATTGAACAAGCCGTACGATACCGTAACCCGATTGCAGAGAGTTTGTGGCCAACCGCTCCAGAACCCCCGGCGACAAGTCTTCGTCGCTGGGGTGGAAACTTGTCGGAAATATCGGCGGGGCCGTTCCACCACTGGCGTTTGCCCGGACGCGCCCCGCCTTGGGGCCGGGGATTGCAATCCCCAAGACTTCCGCGCTATCCGAACAATCTATATGCCGCCAACGGCTTTCCCGTCTCTGCGTACTCATAAACCCAATCCTGCCGGGCGCTCGATCCAATCGGACCTGGCCGGCGTAAACCATGATAAAAACCTGCTCTTGCGGGCCGGACGATTCCGGGGTGACACAAGAGGTGCAACTGCGAGTCCGTCAGTTGACGAACCGGCGCATTCGGACATTCATCGCCACACCCAGCGCCAGGAACGAGAACAACACCGAAGATCCACCGTAACTCATTAACGGTAAAGGAATTCCGGTGACGGGCATAAACCCGATGACCATGCCCACGTTGACCGCAATCTGAAAGGTCAACACAGCTACCACCCCCATGATAATCAGGGAGCCGGGCAGGTCCGCAGCTGTTTGAGCGTTTTGAATCAAACGCATCAATATAAAAAAGTATAGCAGCAGCA
>CAZYCV010000211.1:0-3594 GCA_964645305.1 uncultured Occallatibacter sp.
TTGATGTTCGGTGCGGGTTTTCATGGCGCCGTTTCCTGCCTCGCAACTGCCATTGTACTGCGGAGTGCGGGGCGGTGAGAAGAGGGGGGACACGCCCCACCGATCCAGCAGTTGCTCGGTGCCATCGTCGATGAACGCAGAGCCGTTGTCGGATTTCAGGATCAGCGGTGGGCCGTGTCGGCGGAAGAGGCCTTCCAGGGCATGGCAGGTCTCCGGAGCGTCTTCGGCGGCTACGGGCAGCCAACCGAGTTGCATCCGGCTGGCCAGGTCGCGAACGGCCAGGATGTGACGCCAGCGACCATCGATCGCGCAGGGCGGCTCGGTGTGGTCCGTGGCCCAGACCGTCCCTGGGCGATGCCAGTGAAGCACACGTAGCAAGCGGCGGTGGTTACGTCGCCAGAGGCGGCGAAAGCGGCGTTGCAGGTCTTGGATCTCACCGCGGGCCAGCGTGGGGAGGGCTGCCCGCAGGGTCTCCAGACCGGTACGCGGACCAAGGATGGTCATCAGATGGATGGCGGTGTTGCGAGTCTGAGGGTCGCCGCGATGACAGGATCGACCACGGGGATGTACAGCCAAATGCTCGTCTCGCCATTGCCGTTCCCAATGAGCCAAGGTGGTACGGGCCATGCCGAGGCACCCGGCGGCATCCTGGTGTGTCAACCCGCTGTGGCAGGCCCAACGGTCGAAGGCAACCGCGTGCCGGCGCGCGGCGCGATCTGCTTCACGCCTTTGGCGTTGAGCGGGCCAGCCACGTTTCAGAGGTTCTTGAACACGGGGATTCATCGGTTTCTCGGATACTGCTATGGTGTGGTTCTCTTGGGACGGCGTTTTCTGGATCGTCGGGTGCTGTGGGTCGTTTTTTTCCCCGGCCCGGCGACCGGCTTGCTCAATCCGGGGAGCTTCTCGGCCAGTTCGCGACGGATCTCGGCCGCCCGAACCTCGGCCCGCAGACGCAGGTTCTCTTCTTCCAGTTCAGCCACGCGCTGGTCTCCCGGCGAAGGGGCATGGGGAGGCCGACCGAGAGGACGCGGCTCCAGACGGTCGAGGGCCGTCTGGAGCACCTCGGAACGCACACGGTGAAGCATTGACTCCTGGATACCCAATTCGTCGCAGGCTTCGGGAATGCTCTGCCGACCGGCCAAGGTTTCCAGAATGACCTTCAACCGGATCTTAGCGTGCTCGGAACCTTCCAATCGATCCACCAGTTGTGCGCCCAGCGGTTTGCGTCCTCGTCGGGTCATGGCTTTCTCCTCCGTGAACTATCCGCCCACCGTGTCCATAAACGCGGGTGTGGTCGGCGGCGATGGGTTGCTGACGGCACTCCGTTGTAGCACTTCCGGCAGTGGCACTCCAGACAAATCGCCGCCATCTTCAGGAGATGAGGCGGTCCGCAGTGCCGCCACCGCTTTCAGCGCCCGTACGGTGGGCCGCCGCTTGCGTGCCCGCTTGCCCACGGCCTTACCGTCAGGCTTCGTTGCGGACTTCGGCGTAGGCGGCGGTGCCAGCCCGATCGTCCGTTGAGCCGCTCGCACCAGAGCTTGCTGCCGGGCACAATCCTGTTTCAGCCTGCCCACCTCCTTTTCCAGGGCCCGGATCTGACAACGCGAGCTGACGATCCTTCCCTCGCCGCGTCGCTGACAAGCCACTACGAGCCCCTCTAAGGCGCGTCGTTCCCACAGGTAGTACTGCGGCACAGAGATTCCCATTGCAGCTGCGGCATCGGTCGGCGTACGCACACCGGCCAACACCTCCAATATACCTGCCGCGAAGCGTTGGGCTTCGCGGCTGATCGATACCCTGGGTTCCACAGCCCGCCCTCGCCGAGGCCCTTTCCGGACAACACCGTTGGGCATCGCTTGCAGGGACAACGGCACACGCACAACACCGTTATGGTTGCTCGTCATGGCATCCCTCCTTGTCGGCTTGTGACTCCGGTTGCAGACCGGGGATCGCCTGGTCCAGGCGACGCAGCCCCTCGTCCAAGGGCGATGTGCCAGGCGGGTCTTCTTTTGACGGGAGGGGGATGCCTGAAGGATCGCGGGGCGAACCATCAGGACACACTGGCAGCGGCACCTCCGACGGCGCGCGCTCGTTTGCCGGAGAGACCAGCGGTACTGAGGCCGCATCAGGCGCCGTTAGTTCGACCTCCTGCCGCGACTGCCCCTCGCGCTTGAGGATCATCCGCTCGCCTTCCGCATGCACGCTAAAGGCCCGGTCGCCAATGCGTCCGGTCACGTAGAAGGGTGCCTTGGGCACGCCATTGCGGGCCAACTCCAAGGCATTGGCCGCCACACGCTTCCGCAGCATCCGGAGCATCTCGGAGGCGGCGCCGAAGAAGCGGTCGGCGGGTACCAAGCCATCGATGCCCTGGTGCGGCCGCTGGAAGTTGTAGTAGTCGATGAAATGCCCGATCCGGCGACGCGCGTCCTCCAGGTCGAGGAACACCGACGTCTCGATGCACTCCCGCCACATCGTCCCCCAAAAACGCTCGATCTTGCCCAGGGTCTGTGGCCGTTGCGGTTTGGCCACGTTGTGCTTTATACCCCGCTGGTCCATCTCGCGGCGGAAAGCGCTCGTACCCCGCCAGGTGACATACTGGCTGCCGTTGTCGGTGAGCATCTCCTTGGGCGTGCCGTAGGCCACGATCGCCGCCCGAACGACTTCCAACACCATGGCCGTGGATTGGCTGGCATGGAGTCCGTAGCCTGTAATGAACCGGCTGTTGTCATCCATGAAAGCCACCAGGTAGACGCGACGGTTCTGCCGCTTGAGCACAAATGTGAACAGGTCGGTCTGCCAGAGCTGATTGGGCGTGGCCCGCTCGAACCGGCGAACCTTGTCGGGATGCGGGTGGGTAGTCACCTCTTCCATCTGGTAGCCCGCCTCGTGGAGCACCCGCGCTACGGCCGCTGCAGAAGCGGGCAACGCCGGACCGCGCAGAAGCATGTCGCTAATCCGCTGACAGCCCCAGGCAGGATTCGACTGCTTAAGCATGAGGATTGTCCGCTTGGTCAGCTCGTGCACGCGGCTGCCCTTGGGGCCGCCCCGGACCTGATCCATCAACCCAGCCGGACCCAACTCATCGAACTTCTTCTTCCAGCCGTAGAGCGTATGCTTGGAAACACCCACCAGCGAGGCAAAATCGCCTGCCGGCAGACCGCTCCGTTGCCAGGTGTCGAGGATCAATAACCGCTGCTCGGGCGTCATCGTCGGTTGCGGCGACTCCTCTGGCTTGACTAGCCGCCGTCCCTTGCCCTTGCCCGTACCGACCAACCGTGGCCTACGCATCTCCTCGAAAGGCTCTTCAGGGAAGGGCCCTTCGTCCAGGAAGGCGTCGTCCGTCTGCGTCTCTGCGAACGCATCGGATGAGGACTGCTCGGGGCCCGACGTGGCGGTGATAGCCGGATCGGCTTCAACGGCAGGGGACGCCACCTGAGGATACTCCACGGCGGGGGCTTGGGTGGTGGGCTCTGCCGGGCCGCCGAAGACGCTGGCCGCGTCGCTCGGGCTACGCCCTCGCTCCGCGGCCAGCGTCTTCTCTTCTTGCTCTAACTCTTTCTCAAACATGCCTAACTCCTTTGCGGTCTAACCGCT
>CAZYCV010000212.1:0-3575 GCA_964645305.1 uncultured Occallatibacter sp.
ATGAACTATAAGGAATTGCAAACTGGTATTGTGCAAACACCGCAAAATGAACTAAAGAGGAAACATCCAGAAGGTAGTCTTGTGCCAGGGAATGTCAAATATGTTCTATATGAAATCTTACCTGAAATTACTCGAAGATATTTATTGCCGCCGAAGCATGAATCTTTGCCTCTGTTGCCAAAAACGAAGCCTTATGATAAGCCACCACCACTGCAAGAATTTGCATATGGTGAAGCAGAAATTTATCAAAGTGCTGAACAAGAGCCTGAGGGATTTAACAAGGAAGAATATGAGCTTGCTGTAGTAATCCCAAATCAGCCTCAAGTCCCTGAAAACATACTCAGCAGTGCTCCACATGCAGAAAACAGCTCAATGCAGCAGCCAAATTCAAAACTAATCTCAGATCCCACCTCGTCAAATTTTTGCATAGGCAAAAATGAAGATGAAAAGCAAGAAGCTCACCACGTCAAAGTTTTGCCGAGGCAGATGAATGAAAAGTTGTTTGAAGAACAAGACTATGAGAAGTTAATTCAGTCGTTTTTCTTACAGAATGCTGGGATCGCTGTGTCAGATGTAAGCAATGTGGATTACATACCAGCAAATTACAGGCAGAATAAGATGCATCTTGACCCAGTCACGAATTTGTTCGTAGATACAGTCCAATTTATCACATATGTGCAGCCGTGTGTAGTCGAATGCAAAGGCAAAATGCAGCATCTGCTAAAATTAGACGTGGCAAAATCAATAGCAAATAATGTTAGTACTATTTTAACCAAGTGTGGGATCAAAACAGCTAATTACTATATACAAAAGCCAATATCAATGCAATCAGAATCACCCATGACAGTGCAATTGAAGGATTTCTTGAATAACACTGAAAAAGGCAAAGAAATAAAGAAAGAACTTTGCAGGAGACCATCTATTACAACTGAAAAAGATAGCCAAAGAATTGATGATTTGTATTGGGTAGGAATTAAAGTTGATGTGAATGAGAATACTTGGGATAATTTAGTCAAACAACTTCCTTTTGCAATTGAGGACCTCTGCAAATTTTTGACGCACCTGCAAAGATTTGACGTGGCGCAAGATTGTGCAGGAACATTATCAAAAGAAGACTTGATCAACCACTTGACATTGAAGGAATTTAGCAAAGTTAAAGGAACTAGATTCATAAACAAAACTTATTTGGACGACGATGACTCTGTAGGAAAAGACTGTTTCACGTTCTTTATTACATTAGATGGAATACCAATCCGTGCGAAGATATACAATAAATTCGTTTGTCAATTAACCCAAGGTGGATCGGTGGAGCAGAAATTTGGGAATCACCTTAGGGATGTGATAACAGAGAATTCAAGAGTGAGTACTACTTTATTCAACGACAAAATCTCCAAAGCTGGATACACAAGAGTTGAAATATCATTCTACAGCATTAATGAATTTAAGCCGGACCACGTCAAGAATTTGTCGTGGCGAATTTCCGAAGAATATTTGGGTGAATATGACAATCCGCTGTTTTATTGTGTCCCTACTTCTGTTCAATGGCAACAGCTAGAATCTACGCTCAAGTGCAATATGAGCATCTTCGACAAAACCCACAGGAGCTTATATACTGCTTTTTGGGTTAACACGAAAACCAAAAGAATCACTGGCACATGCTGGAAGGCGAGAGAAGCAGGAATCACAGAAATGAATTACGAAAAGCTCAAGAAACATTACAAGGACATGTTCACGTTTGTAGATTTGCCAATGCACTGTCTGGAGATAGAATTCGACCACGGCAAGATTTTGACGAGGCAAGAATCTGTGATCAAATGCCAGATTTGCAATAAAGAGCCAGTTTATACTTATGTCGGTGCAAGCAAAAGAACATTCATCAGAGGAACAGTGAATCCACTCAATCCAATCCAGCAATCAAAAACACCGATCAATTTTATGACCTCGTCAAAATTTAGATGGGTCGATTCCAAATTATTTTACAGCATTAAAGATTGCAAGGAATTGGCCATCTGCATAAATTTGACGATGGACAAAAATGCTCAAAGTAAGAACGAATATATCAAAGCACTAACTATAGAAAAGCAGAAGGCAAGACTAACGCTGATGGAAGAAAACAAGCAGCCAGTGTGCGAGGAAGCGAAAGTGAAATTGCAAAAATATATCGAATGCGAAGAATTACAAGCAAAAAAGCGCAAGCCATTGCAAGAATTAGCCAAAGGATTTGCGTGCCTTCCGAAATCTCTTCTAAAGCAAACAGTGGAAGAATGGCTATTCGATCCAGGACTGGGAAAATGTGCACCAAAAGGCTTCAAGTGCTACAAAACCCACGTCAAAGCTTTGCGTTTGTTGCTAAAATTTGACGTGGCGAATGGAAGTGATATTTACTGCGGAAGAATGCTGTGTGAAGATGGAAATGTGTTTGAAATTGACAACTACATGAAATGGGCAATCAGCAGAGACAACAGCGAATATGTCAATCACACATCTATAAGAGCTATTCAAGGTGAATCGATGGGAACAAATACTAAATGGCTATATTATGGCGTTGCTCCAAATTATTGTGTCCCTATTATGTCATTGATTGTTAATGGTTTCATCAAGCAACCAAACGGCAATTTTGCTCCAAAGTACGACCTCGTCAAATTCTTGAATGGGTGGGATTTGATGAGACCTCTGCAAAATTCTGCCGAGGCCAAAAATATGGGTTCCAAAATCGAAGTGCTAAAACAGGATTTGGGCATGCTCAGTGTTCCAAATGCAGACATTGTTGGATTCATATGGAATCCAGAACTCCTCGCAATCAAGAAGAAGAACTGCAGGAAATGTAATGAAATTCCAAAAGGAGCAAAAGTATTAATTACTGAAATGTGTGGTGATTTTAAGACCAAAACTGGCTGGCATTTTCGCTTTCGTGGGAAATTTTGTGGAGAAGTACCAGCACTGCCACAAGACAGCAAGGCAAAAGTGAATGCTCCCTTCGTTTGTACTGCAGAAATGAATAGACTGTTTGCACCAAGAATCGAAGAAATCAAGACCAGAGTAAAGGCAATCAGTGCTATTTGTTTGGGAAAAGGATACTCAGAGGCAAATAACGCAATCAGCAAATTTGAAGTTCTCTTTTAACCAAAATAAACTCATTAAACATCTTTATTAATATCGTTGAGCTTGAGATTATATATGATATATATACATTAATTGAGCCTCGTCAGAATTTTGCTGTGGCAAAATTTCAAGCAAATCCTGCCATCAATCCTAATCACCACCACTGCAAATTTTTGCATAGGCACTGATCAATCAAATTATCAATGTTGATAACTTTCAGATGTGCCGTTGCTGAAATAATGAACCAAGCAAATTCTTGACGAGGTCGATCCGGAAAAGGACAATAAAAATCAAAATCTTGACGTTGCAATAATATCATTTGTTTATCAATGGAAACGAAGAATAAATTCAAGAAAAACCACCTCGTCAAAATCTTGCATAGGCCTATTTTTGCTCAACTAAAAATGTATGATGTGAGTTTGATGGTTTTGGGTTTTGGGTTTTGGGGCCGCTGCAAGAATTTGACGTGGCAA
>CAZYCV010000213.1:0-3567 GCA_964645305.1 uncultured Occallatibacter sp.
TCAATGTCGGCAAGAACCAAGCACTCGGACCGCCAACGATCAGACCTTCAATTTCTGTACCGTTCAATCGCGCGACGCCAGTGATTTGCGACTGCTTGGCGATTTGCTCCTTGCCCGCTGTTTGTCCGTTTGTGTATCAATTTCTTCGGCAATGCGCTGCTGGATAGGCAAATTGCAATTCGATGCTAGGCAAACGTAATTCTAGAACGGTTACCGGTGGGTAATAGGATTTTTATAGCATGGCTTGTGGTCATCTTGTCAATAGACTTCAGAAAATATATTTCGATTACTATCGGAGTTTCATAATCAGAAGAAATAGCGGTATAAATTCTATTTTCAAGAAAAACTCTCGCTAAATAATTCATTCGTAGGGTGATATTTCATTAGGTAACTGGTAAGGAGGATTACCGAAAGTCTTTTCCACCCTTTATTTGTAAACTGAAACACCATAACCACTTTACTCGCAGCCTGAGCATAATTGACTGGCCTGGCAGATTTGGCCTCAGTGGGTGCAACCGGAAACTGCCGCTCAAATCAACGGCCAGCGGGTTTAGGCCTGCCTGCTTCCAGCCATTCTTTTACCTTGTCGGGATTCGCCTTTAGGCGTTGGAAGACTGGATCGCTGCTCCTTGAACGCGCAAGTGCGATTCTCACATCCGATTCAGTTTTGGCTTTTTCCAACTCTCTGAACCGGTCGGGAAATTTGCGCCGCACGTAGTCCCGATACGCGGGAAGTGCGACGCCTGTATTGGATGTGTGGGCAATGCAAATGTCGAAGGAACGCTTCCAACTCAACTCCGGTAAGCCCGCCATTGCTGCTGCGAGATTCTTTGGGTTTCCGTGAAAGCGTCCACTTTTCAAGAACGAGGCAAGGGCCATCTCAAACTCGGTGGGCGACTCGTAAAACTTCGTTTGGTACGGACTGTAAGATGTGTTTTTCTCGATAGCAACCAATGCGGCAATTGCCTCTGGAGTTTTTCCTGATTTCTCCGCTCTACGCATTGCGACCGACAACCGAGGCCAATTCTTTTCCAGCCATGCGGTCAAGTTATCGCGGCGATTGAGGAGTGTTACTTTAGGCAATCTTGGCTTGCGCCCTTTGTTGGGTTTTCGTGGTTGCGAAGCAATGTTGTCTGAATTGACCGTGAAAACCTTCATTTCGAGTTTTGCGACTCGTGCGCGAAGATCAGAAAGCTGTTCCAGAATCTGACTCAAAGATTTTACTTCCTCGGAAATTCCTTGCAAATACAATTGTTTCCTCATAATGATTTAAAATATACCACTGTATCCTTAGATTTAGAAAGGATGTAGAAATTATATACAAGGAAAACACAACAGAAACAATATTTTGATGTATTGTCAGCTTCATGCAGAGGCGACCAAAGAGCGAGGTTCAAGACCGCAAGGGATATTTGTCGCTTCCTGCAACCATGGACAAGCGAAGTGCAGTTGGATCAAAATTCGGGGAGATGGTTCGCCAGTCCGTTCCGGGGCTGAGACGGCCTACACCTCCATCGACGACTGGCCGAAAGCCAGCGGCTCGACCCTCATTTTCGAGTTATTCAGCAACAGTTTCCAGGGACTCAATTCAGCCCCGCGTAGCAGGCAGCACACAGCGTATAGCTAGCCGAAATGCGGAGCAGAGCCCCGCCGTTCTGTCTCGATGCGAAGCGCCAGTCTCCTATAGTCCGTCGGCGGGAGCCGGTTCATACATTACGTCCACTCTTGACGATTCGGATATTGCAGCATTCATTGAGTTTTTTGAGATACTCAACCGTTGGGACAGGGAATATAGAGCGCTACCAAAGATTTTTGGAAACGAAGATAATTCGCAGATTGGCGTGTAAAACATATTCGATATTTACTGCCAAACTACCTTTAAACAACTTGCAGAGTAAATAAAATTGGCTTGACTTGTGCAATGGGGCTTAGCATAATGGTTGACATGGTAAAGTTGCCAGCAAGCGTGCGGGCGTACTTCCAGGCGCAAGGGAAGATTGGGGCGGCAAAGCGCTTGGAAGTAATTACACCGGAACGACGCAGCGAAATTGCGCGTGCGGCTGCGATGACTCGCTGGGCGAATCGAGCGGAGAAAACAGACTCCATAAAAAGGCAGGCGAAGAAAGGCGCGAAATGACCCCACGAACAGCCGTTCTCTATGCACGTGTATCCAGCCGCGAACAGCGGGAAGAGGGCTATTCCATTGAAGCGCAGATCAAGCTGCTGTGCGCCGCCGCTGCCAAAGAGGCATTCGAGATTGTGCGTGAGTTCATTGAAGTTGAGTCTGCCAAGGCTGCCGGGCGCAAGCAGTTTTCCGAGATGGTTGCCTTCTTCAAACGCAATCGTTCTTGCCGGACACTGCTCGTCGAAAAAACGGACAGGCTGTACCGAAATTTTCGCGACGCCTTGACGCTGCAAGACCTTGACCTCCATATACAGTTCATAAAGGAGAACGAGACTCTCTCCAAAGACGCTCGTTCCCAAGTGAAATTTATGCACGATATTCGTCTTGCCATGGCCCGGAATTACTCCGAGAATCTCCGGGAAGAGGTCAAGAAAGGTATGTGCGAGAAAGCGTCGCAGGGTACGTACCCCGGACGTGCGCCCTTCGGATACCGCAATAATCAGGCGGCACGCACCATCGACGTTCATCCGGAAAAGGGAGTGATCGCACGGCACGTCTTCGAGATGTATGCTTCTGGACGGTATTCCTTGCTGGCCCTCTCGAAAAAAATCCAGCACGAAAACGGCACGTGCATCTCGAAGACCAACCTTCACAAGATGCTGACGAACCCGTTTTATATCGGGCAATTCAAGTGGAGCGGCCAGACGTACCAGGGCACTCAGCCCAGGCTCATCTCTCCCGAAGTGTACGAGCAAGTTCAAGCTGTTCTTAGCGGCCACAATAGGCCCAGGTACAGCAAGCACATGATGGCTTTCAGGGGAATGCTTACGTGCGCGCATGACAATTGCACCGTAACGGCGGAGATAAAGAAGAACAAGTACGTGTACTACCATTGCAGCGGTTACCGGGGAAAGTGTGCCCTGCCGCGCTTCCGGGAAGAGCAGATTTCTGAGCGATTGGGCCGCGTGCTCCAGGACGTGCAAATTCCGGAAGAGGTTGCGCGGCAGATCGGCGCGGCCTTGCAGAGGGTGCACGAGCAGAAGCGCAGTCAGGCCTCGCAAGACCGTGCGCGGTTGGAGCGTGAACTGGCAGCCGTGCAGGACCGCATGGACGCGGCGTACATGGACAAGCTCGACGGCAAGATCGCGGAGGATTTTTGGCAGCGCAAACAGGCCGACTGGCAGAGGGAAGAACTGCGGATCAAATCGCTTCTATCGGAGCTGGAAGAGAACCACGGCACCGAGCGGTTGCTGAATTTGCAAAAGATTTTAGAACTCGCTCAAAATGCTTATTTTCTGTATCTTACGCAGAAACCAGCGGAACAGGCCCAACTGCTCAAAAAAGCACTTTTGAACTGCTCGATTGATGCTGTAAGTCTTTATCCTACATACAGAAAGCCCTTCGATATGATCTTCAAAAGGGCCAAATGCAATGAATGGTCG
>CAZYCV010000214.1:0-3561 GCA_964645305.1 uncultured Occallatibacter sp.
GTCATGTAATCAGTCTCCAGACCGGCTGTAGCGCGGACGTCCTCGTCCGCGCCTGTTTTCAACTCAATACCACTTCATAGAGCCTAAGCACTCGCCGCAAAGACCCACTCATTGCCCAGACAAAAATTCACCAGCGAGCAGCAGAGTATCGCAATGCCATTGGCCGCAATCACCGGCATTCGCGCGCCTTCCACCAGCACGCGCATCAGCGCCAGATTGCCGACCAGCGAGACCATCCCATTGGAGAGATGAAAGCGCGCCAGTTGGCCAAGCCGCGCAGTGTGATTCCGCCTATCGCGCCAGGTGTAGCGCAAATGCCAGACGAAGTTATGCAGCAAAGTAACTTCCAGCGCCGCGGCCGAGGCATAAAGATAATGGCCACCCGCCCAGCGATTGAAGAGCGCCAGCAAACCTAACTGCACAACCATGCCCACCATGCCAACCAGATTGAATTTGCACCAGCGGATCAATGGATTCATGGCAGCGGCTCCTCACGATAAAGCTGCGCGGTGTGGCGCAATGTTATGCTTACGGCCATAACGAACATAGTCACTGCGCCGATAACTCCGCCTAAGTCGAAGAGCAGTATCTTATGGCCGAAGACTGTAGCGTACGGACTATGCAGCAGCGCCAGATTGCCGATGATAAGAAAGATGCGAATCTCAGTAGGCCCGAAGATGCCCTGCGACATTTGAAAGCAGGACAATGTATAAGTGGCCAGATAACTCTCGCTCGCCAGCAGCAGAAAGGCGATCAGCATGGCGATGGCCGTCTGCCAGTGCAGCAGGCCGGAGCAGCCGAGGCCGCACATCAGCGCGGTAGCGCCGAATACATCCACCATGTGATCCACATAGAAGCCGTAACGCGGGCGCTCATGCCGCCGCACGCGGGCCAGCGTTCCGTCCAGGCTGTCTCCCAACCAGTTCAGCGCGATGCACACAATCACAGCAAGCAGCGCTATGCGGTGATAACGCGCGAGAGCATAAAAAACTCCCGCGCCAATCTGCGCGCATAAACCAAGTAGAGTTAGCCCGTCCGATGTCATCCAGCGCGGCGCGCGCGCGGCCATCCATTCGAGCGCGCGCTTTTCCGCGGAGGCAGTCAGCGATTGATTGATTCGGCTGGCGTGATGAAATGTAACTCGATTTGCGGTTGAAACGCATGAAATACTCATTGAGTTTTCCTTTTCTATCGCGGTTTATCCGCGATATTGTTATCGGATTTTTGAGCATGGAATTCCTGCATACGGGCCAAGGCCCATATTCAACAACCAATGAACTAACTCGGTAATTTTTTATGCGGCAATCAACTCATCGTCGCAGCGCCGTGCATGTGGATCGCAAGGTAAACTCCAGCGACTCGCGGGGCACGCTTTCGACAAACGGCGCAACCGCCCAGCCCAGCCCGCGTGGAATGCCGCGCGTCAAGGTGACGGATTCTATCTGCATATAGACTCCGCCGTCGCGCTCTTCATAACTCCAGTAAGTATTCAACCGCCAAAGGAAGCCATGCTCCTCGCCCGCGCCAAGCGCCCGTTCCTTTGGCGTGCCCGGCGAGTCAATCTCCGCAATGCGCGTGCTGCGCGAGATCGAGTAACCATGCTGCGCATCCAACCGCGCAAAAGTCACGTCATAACTCGTGTCCATAACTACAGTGATGATGTGCTGCTGGCGGACGCGCATCGTTGCCTGCAAGTGATCGCCCTGCTGCGCGAGCACACTTGCGGCGAGCACCTGCGGCGCATAGTGTTGCGGATATTGATTGAAGTCCTTCATCAGCCGCTCGAACTCCGCCGCCGTGGCGCCGGGAACAAAGGCCGTGCCGCGCCAGTGATGCAGCATGGCGCCGGGCAGCTCCGTTCCGGCCGGAGTCAGATTCTCGACGATCAGTTCGCCCCGCCGCCGACGTGCCTCATCTACAGGAGCTAGAAAGTTATGCGAGGCGCTGTGTTGACGGGCAAGCCGCGCCTCCAGCCCTCCTATATATCGATTGAACGCGGTTACCGCCGCCTCCGGTGGGTCGGCTTTGGCCGGTTCTGAAGCTGCCAGAGTCAGCAACCCTACGAGAGCGGTAAATCGGATGAAGTCGGCGATCACTCGTTGCATCATGAATAGAACGTTACAGCGGCGCGGCCCACGGGGCAATGCACGGAAGCTCCTCTGTAGATGATTGTTTCTCACCGGGCAACTGATTGCAACGGCGAGGGTTGTAGAAAGTTGTACATTACCGGACGGCTGGGGATGTGCGCCCTCCATCCATTACACTGGCAGGAGTGATGACAGATGCACAACCAGAACGACGCTATCGCTTTGGAGTTTTTGAGGCGGACGCGGCCACCGGAGAGCTGCGCCGCCAGGGATTGCGCGTCAAGCTGAATGCGCAGCCATTCCAAGTGCTGCTGATGCTGCTGGAGCGGCCAAGCGTGGTGCTCACCCGCGAAGAGATCAGCCGCGCGCTGTGGCCGGATGGGACGTTTGTCGATTACGAGCACGGCGTAAACTCGGCGGTCAATCGCATCCGCGAGGCGCTGGGCGACAAGGTCGGCCATCCCCGCTTTGTCGAGACGCTGGCCCGGCGAGGCTATCGCTTTGTCGCTCCGGTTGAGCGAATTGGTCAGCCGCACGATCCGCCGGCGGCTGCCGTCGAGCCCGCTCCACAAGAACCTGAGCTGCCGCTGCGTCGGCACATTTTGGCTTCGCCGGAAGAGCTTCCAGAAGCATCCTATCGCGTGGTGAGGATGTTCTTTATCCTGTTGCAAATCATGTATTTGGGCTTTTACATCGGGGCGCTGGCCAATCTGCCTGAGATCGAAGATCTGCTCGCTCCGCTGCCTCGCGCCGCGCTGCTGGTGGATTTGCTCATCGTAACTGCCGCGCTGCTGATTCCGGCGCGCGCTTTTGTCCTCTCCGCCACGCTCTTCCACGCGCCACGCTTCCGCGGAAAATTCCTCAAGATGTGGCCTCTGCTGCTTCCACTCGATGTATTTTGGGCGCTCTCGCCATTTTTGCTGCTGCATCACATCAACTTCGGCTTGGCGTTGGCCTGCATGACGCTGCTGGTCTACTCGCCCTTTGCGCAGCGCTCGCTGGTGCTGATGGGCGCGGCTGGGGCTGAGTGACGGACGCTGTATTGAGGGTGGTGTAAGCCATCCCGAATCAGTCGAATAGGTGTAAGGACTGACGCGGGATGGCGGGTGGATCTATGGCATTGCCGGAGTCAGCCTTCATGGGGAAGCACTGGGGGAGGGCCAAGCCGACTCCGGCAACACTGGATAGTGCGGCGGTGGTGGGAATCGTTACAGCTTGAGGGGGATAATTTTGGCCTTGAACTCGCCGTCCTCGTCCACTTTGAGAATCCCGACCGTGATGGGCAGGTCGAAGCGGCGCGGGCCGCAGGAGCCGGGATTGAAGTAGAGGACGCCCTTGCGGCGATAAAAGTTGGGCACGTGCGTGTGGCCAAAGAGCACGGCGGCGAATTTACCGGCGGCTGGGTCCAGGTGGATCGTTCCCAGATCGTGCAGCATATAAACGTAGCGGTCGGCGACGAGCACCACGTCGGTCT
>CAZYCV010000215.1:0-3546 GCA_964645305.1 uncultured Occallatibacter sp.
CTTTCGATATTAACGCCCGACTCCGAGACACTGACAACCATTTGGGAAGTGATAGCGAAGATCGTGTTATTGAGCGTATACGCGCTGTCCGGCGCAATCAAAATGATGGTGGTATCAAAAGGCGTAACGGTAAGCTGATCTGGCGTTGTGCCTGTAATCCTGAAAACTCCATCCTGCTTCATTACCACAACCGAATCACGGAGAGCGATTACGCGATAAATCGGTTTATCTCCTCCACCAATATAAATTAGATTCGTAAGCGGTACGGCTTCCGGCTCATTCAATTTTGAAATGTAAACGCCATTCGGAAGCGTATCATTTGACGAAATATATGTACTTCCCGTCGATGGAATAGCAGGCTGATAAACTGATCCATTAGAGCAAGTGATGCTAAACGCCGCCTGCGTATAATCCCGTGCCTGTAGATAAATTAAGCCTGGCAGATCGCCGTACCCTACGGGATAGTAAGCATAGATCGCGGTATTAGATGGGTATTGATTGATGCAAGACACAAGGTTTTTGCTGGTTGTATCAATATTGATTGCGGGAGTACCGCCAGTAGAAATCCCAAAATATCCCAGAGCAAAATTGTTTCCAGAAGTTTTAGCGGTATAGATCACTCCGTTAATAGTAAGAGTATCGCCATCCGACGGAGTTGTGATCATCGTCAGATAAACGTTTTGCTGGCTTGTTGCATTAGCGTAAAACGTCATACCCTGAAATGTGCAGAAATCCGTTGCCAACGGAGGCGGGTAATTGTATTGCGTTGCGCCCTGCTGAGAAGGCGAGCCGTAGAACGTCGCGCCTAATAGAGTGTCTGGAGTTTCGTCTGTTACGGTAACGCTTCCAGCCGTGATTTGCGCGGAGGATGGATTTCCTTGAACCGCTAACTGCATATTATCCGTAGCTGGAACGGTTGCGGAAGCGGTCTGCAAAGCTCGATAAATATTGTAGGAATAAGCGGTTGTAATCCCCGCCGGAATAGAAAACGTTAAAGACACATTTGCGCTTGCCGATCCGTTATTTATTACCGTTATACGGTAAGATGGCGCACCTTCGATTAAATTACCGTTTGCGTCCGTATAACTCCAGGTAATCCTGTAAGCTGTCTGCGCGGGATAAAGAAGAAACCCGGAGCCGCCAGTTAAAGAGCCCGACCCATCGAGAGCGGGAGGCACGCCCGACGGTATCGGGATATGGTTGATAGCATCCTGCTTATAAACCCCGTTTGATGTTGTCAAATACCAGTTTTTATTAGCTTCCACGCCATGCAGCCGGACTTGACCCGACGGAGGCGCAAAAGTTTCAGACGGTGAGTATTCCGTCCATGAAGGATTTGTCAAAGACGAAGAAAACCAGAGTGAATTATCCGAGGCGTGAAGAATCCAACCATTTTGATATTCAAAGAGGCTGTCGGGATAAACATTTGTTGGGAGGCCGATACTGTTACCGATAAAAGTAATCCCGCGCCGGGACTGGACTACGCCATCGGCTGAAACGACTACATTGTCAGCCTGAACCAAAGCCCCCGGAGGCACAGAAGAAGTCAGAGGGTTCGGAAAAGAAAATAATCCTGCGGTTCCTAAATTGCCAATATACATTTATAACCCATTATCACCTAAAGTTAGGGAACAAGCTACTCAACGGCCATGCAACATTTTTATTGACGATCTTCTTCGGCTGCCCCTTCCACCGCGGCGTTAAAAGCGTCTTAGCGTCGTCCATTTGAGCCGTAACGATCTTCGACATGGTATTGAACCCGTTTGCGTTCTGCATCGACGTAAACACGCGCAAACAGGCCGAGTTAATCAAAAGTGGGTAAAGTTCAAAAGGGATTTGCGGTACGCATGTGCATCCAGTAGGACAGAGCCATTGACCGATAGCCATTGTTGACGGGATCGACGTTAATGTAATCATTGTCCCGGCTACATTAATAATCGCGTTTCCGTCCGACTGTGAAGTGAACTGCGGAAGGTTGTTGATAATGTCTATAACCGTTCCCGTTGTCCAGCCGGACGGAACGACATTTACAACAACCGTTTTAGCGGTAGCATTGAAAGATTGAATCTGACCGCAATAATTTGACTGGACTAATACGCTAGGCCGACGCGCATACTTAAATCTGATTATGAATCCTGCCGGATATGGGAACGTGATCGGATAAATATTGAAAGTATCATCTCGCGCATACATCCCGCGCATAGACGCAACAGGCACGAAAGAATAGAACGGCGAAACCTTTTTTTGCTCATCGGCGAGCTGAGCTATTTCCACCTCGTTGCCGGAAGCATCGACTAAAACAATATCTTCCAGTCCTCCCGCGATGCACCTTTCTGGTACGGTGTAAGTCGTAACGCCTGCCACTATCGGCACATCGTGATATTGAATCCAATATTTTTCGCGGATAGACTGGATCAGGGCCGATATGGTCATGGCCTGTTCTTCGTTCAAAAAGGATAAGATATCGGCGGCCTGGTATGTTATCTGGGAATTAGGGAGCGCGGTATTCCGAAAGACGGAATTTATAAGGTCGTCAGCTAATTGGTAGGGACTGGGAATAGCATTAGCCATTTGCGCCTAACGCTTTCACCAGACGCGAAATGTAATCTTCACCTACTGGAGTTTCGTCAGACGGTTCAGGATGATTATGTTCCGGATCAGTGCATCCTTCAATCCCGCACTCTATTTCCTGAGCTTCTTCTTCTGGAGTTTCTTTTCCTTCTGCTCCCTCTACTGTCCCCATTGGGGAAATAACAATCGTGATCCCTCCAGCGGAAGGAGTACCGCCCTTTTTCAGAGATTTCGAGGTTTCCCCATCAAGTTCGCCCATCATTTGATCAATAACAGATTGCTTAAGATCTTCGTCTTCCATGAGGTCAACCATTGAAATCTCCTTTAGTGTTGGTACGAATAGCGTTCGTTATCTGTGGCGGTATAATTTACCGCGCCAGCCGTTGGAGCCGTTTCGATCATTCGTAAATAGCGGTATTGGATTGGGCCAAGGTCATACATTGTTGTCCCGCCAGCCGCGACGAACGAAACACTGGAAATCGTCGCTCCATAATTTCCCGTAGTAGCGTTTGAGAATGTTTTACCGTCGTCACTCCATTGCAACTGAATCCCGCCACCCGTAAAGGCCAGAGGCGCAAGCGTGTAAACGTTTGAGGTCGTGGAACTTGATGCAAGGACAATTCCCGTCCCTGCCTGAGCGTTGGCAAGAGAGGACGACAACTTGAAAGTATTAGAACTGATAACGCTGATGTAATAGGTCGTTTGATTGGTCAGCCCTGAAATCGCCACGCTTCCAGTCGAGTAAAGAACCTGTAGACCCGTTATGAAGTTGTTTGAATTGATTGTAATGGTTGGCGTATTCAGCACGTAATTCGCCGCAGAGAATGTTGAAGAAGTCGCAGCGTAAGACGAGTAGGTGATCTGGAATGAAATCCGATCCCCGGTTGTATTCATATCCCGCGTATAAACACCTGACGAAATACTGGCGGATGCGGTAGCGATACCTTCCTTCCCCACAAATACTCCCGAATATCC
>CAZYCV010000216.1:0-3531 GCA_964645305.1 uncultured Occallatibacter sp.
CATCCAGACTGACACTGAGGACGACGAAGGGCTGGCCGTCAAACTTTTTGGCGATGGACTGGATGTGCGGCAGTGCCTCGCGGCATGGGCCGCACCATGTAGCCCAGAAATCAATGAGCACCACCTTGCCGGCCAGTCCATCCATCGAGATGCGCTGGCCGTCAAGCGTGGTGAGCGCAAAGGGCGGCGCCATCTTGGCCCGCGCCAGCTCGATGTTTTCCAGGAAGCGCTCGGCGCGGGGATGAAATATCGCGTGACTCCGATCCTGATCGAGAAAGGCGGTGAACTCAGCCCGCGCTGCTTCGTCCTGATGCAGGCGCGCCAGCGTAACGCCATATTGATAGTGGGCAGAGATGAGCTTTGGATTAAGATTAAAGGCGGCTTTGAACTCGTCCGCGCTCTCCTGAAGGCTTTTATCCTTCTTGTTCTGGATGCCGTCGGTTTGAAGAGCGCTGGCCAGAAACAGATGCGCATGTACTCGTTGGGCATCGCTTGCGGAGATAGCCAACCATTGGCGCGCCAGTTCGATTGCGTCCTTGTAGGCGCCCAGCTTAAGCGCCAAGCGATAACCTCGCTCCAGGCACTGCCAGCAACCGGCATCCAGTTTGAAGGCTTTGCGATAGTCACCGAGCGCCGCATCGTAATCGCGATGCTTCTCCCAGTCACGCGCCGAGGCATAAGCTTTGACGGCCTTGGGGTTGGTGGGTTCGCCGGGCTTGGGCTGATCCGGCTGAGCGGCAGCGGGGTTGCTGGGCGGGGCTGCGGGCGCGCCCAAATTCGGCACATCTGCCGGGGCGGCGCAGGAAGCCGAGCGTGTAAAGCCCGGAGTCGCCAATACGATAAGGGCAATGATTCCCAGGCGGATGATACTGGAAACGCGGAGCATACGACGATCCTCCCGGTTATCAGCATCCCACCCTAGCCGCAACAACAAAAACGCAACGAGGGTTGGGCATCCAATCATAAGAATAATAATGCTTTATGAGCCGGTCTTGAGTTCTTCGTCCAGGACTTCATCGAGCATCCCGCGCAGGCTGGCGGTGCGGGCGCTGGTCGGACGCGTGCTGCCTGGAGCTTTGCGGGCCTCCGCCAGCTCGTCGGCCAGATTCAGCGCGGCCAGTACGGCCACGCGTAGTGAGTCCACCGTCGTGCCATGGGCGGCGACGGCGCGCATCCGCGCATCCACCAGCGCTGCCAACGCGCGAATGTGCTCGGCGTCCTGCCCGGAGAGGTAATAGGTTTGGTCGTAGATTTCGACGGAAACGTAGCCGACGCGGCTGCCGGTTTGCTCTTGAGCCATCGTGGACCTCACAGTTCCAGTGCGTCGAGTTGCGAAAGGATGCGCTCGACGCGCTGGCGCACCTGGGTGCGCTCTTCGCGCAGGGCTGCGATCTCTTTTTGAAGCTTCTCGGCCTGCGGCGCCTGCTCATGCAATTCCATCTCAGCTTTCAGAGCGCGCTCTTCCGCCGTGGCGCGGGCCTGCCGCTCCCACTTGACCAGGTTCACGGTGCGCAGGACACGCTCTTCCAGCGCAGAGAATTCATCCACGCTCAGGGTTACGGTGCTTGCCTCCACGCCTGGATCGGCGGCCGGCTTGGCAGCGGCTTCGGCGACCGGCTCGGAGTGAGCTTCCGCTGCGACTTGCTCAACAGCTTCCGTCGCCGGTTCAGCTTTGGGCTCTAGCGGCGTGGCCTCCTCCAACACATCTGTCTTCCAGAAACTTTCGGACATGGAAACACCTCCAGGGAATAAGGACATAACGCTGCGAGTATAGCGCAGAATGAGCCGCTTTTTTGCCTAACTGCGCAAACGCGCCCCAACTTTGCCAACAGCTTCGACGACCCGCGTCTGGAAGGCTTGCAACTCCTCCTCGCGCAGCGTGCGGTCGGCGGCCTGGAAGGTTGCGCCTAGCAACAGCGCGTATTCGCCTGCAGCCAGCTTTTTGTCGTGGAAGACCTCGCGCGCGCGCCACTCGACGAGTTCGGGAATGCGCAGCGCGGCGACAGCTTGGTCGATGGCCTCCCAGACGATTTTTTCGTCTAGAATGAGCGAAAAATCGCGGCGCACCGGCTGGAAGCGCGAAATCTCCCGCGCAATTGGCTGCCGCAATGGCAGCTTGTAGAGGCGGTCCAGATAGATTTCGCCAACTAGCACGGGGTCTTTCAGCTTGCGCTCGGCAGCCTGCGCGGGATGAAGCTGGCCAAACCAGCCTACAGTTGCGCCATCCACCACCACCCGCGCGGCGCGGTAAGGATGCAGCCAGGGCGGCGTAATGCCGGCCTCGGAAGGGAAGCGGTCGAAGAGAACGGCCCGCGATTGGAAGCGCGCCAGAAGCTGCTCAACCACGCCCTTTAGATCATGAAACTCAATCGCTCGCGCTGCATGCAATGCACCTTGCTCCGGCATGGCTCCGACCGCACCGAAAGAAAGCGCGGGGCGTTCGTCAACCTTTTCCGTGCTGCCGCTGAAGACCGTGCCCAGTTCAAAGAGGCGCACATCGCTCACGTCGCGGTGCAGATTACCGGCGATCATGGTCAACATTCCAGGAACGAGCGAGGGGCGCAGTACGCCGGCTTCCTCACTGAGCGGATTGCCCAGCGGAACGGCCAACCCCGGCTGCGGGGCGGTTAATGCGGCCTCGGCAGCCGAGCAGAAGGTGCTGGAGATGGCCTCATGGAAGCCAGCCGAGAGCAGCGTGCGGCGCACTTCGGATTGCTTTTCCGCCCAGGGCAGCGCGCGTACGCCCTCGCCGAAGGCAGGCAGCGTGTTGGCAAATCGGTTGTAGCCGTAGACGCGGGCAACTTCCTCGATCAGGTCGATCTCGCGGTCGATGTCGAGCCGCCAACTGGGCAGCGTGACCAGCCATTCAGACTCTTGAGTATTTTGGAGTTTGCAACCCAATGCGGTGAGCACGCCTTCAACTGTTGCCGCTGTGATGCCTTCGGCGTCAAGGGTTGTTCCCAGAATGCGATGCACCTCGCTCAGTTTTAGTTGAATGGGCTGGCGTTTCGCGGTGCGAACTTCAATGGCGGGCACGCGCACATCCACCAGATCGCCTTCGATCCAGCCGCCGCTGGCGAGGAGAATACTGCTGACGATGGCGGAGGCAACCTCGGCGGCATTGTAGTCCGCGCCGCGCTCAAAGCGATGGCTGGCGTCGGTGTGCAGGCCGTGCCGGCGCGCCGTGCGGCGAACTGCGACCTGGTCAAACCACGCCGCTTCGACAAGAACATTTTTAGTCTCCGCGGTAATCATCGAATCCCAGCCGCCCATGACTCCGGCCAGTCCCAGAGGCTTTACGTGGTCGGCGATGATCAGGTCTTCGGGGTCGAGCGTGCGCTCCACGCCGTCCAGCGTTTTGAGCCGCTCGCCCTTCTTGGCGCGCCGCACAACGATGCCGCCTTCCAGCTTGTCCAGGTCGAAGACGTGCGTCGGTTGGCCCATCAGGAGCCATGCAAAGTTGGTTGCGTCCACGGCGTTAGAGATTTGCTTCTGCTCCAGCAGGCCAAAGTACGTGGCCACCTCCGCGCC
>CAZYCV010000217.1:0-3499 GCA_964645305.1 uncultured Occallatibacter sp.
TCAAAGCCTCGGAACAACCGCGCAGACTCCGACGGGAATACAAACGCTTTTGCAGACAACGGAAGCTCCGGATTATACGCAGGGGATCAATAACCTTGATTTGCTATTGCTGACGCAAGATCCCACGAACTTGCAGACGATTGAAAATGCCGGGTTGCCTTCGCAGGGTTTGTCCGACTATTTGAACACTCAGACAACTAATGCGAACGCCTTAGCGGCAGGGGCTCCAGCCTTAGCGGATACGGCGAATCAGAATGCAAACAATACTTTAACAACGATGGAGCAGGGTTATGCAAAATCATTAGCGGATAAATTGGCCTCCGATCAGGCGAAATACACCGCCGACGTTGCGGCAGAATCCCCCTATCAGCAGCCCCTATTAAACATTCCGATCACCGCCTTAACGGGAAGCAGTATTGACCCTAAATTGATTGATGCCTTGGCGAATATCACATCATTCAATTCCGCTGTCCCAACAGTGTATGGCTTAAATCCGGGAGAAGGGGCCGGGGCATTAAATGCTTTGCCGCTAAACCCGAATAGCATCAGTGACGTTTCCTCGCAAAGCGATATTGACCTTGGCAACGCTCTCGCTACGCTTTCGGGTGGGAGTTATGCGTCTCCTGTATCGTCTGTTGGAGGATTTAACGAAAATTGGGCTCCGACGGTAAATCAATCGCAACTGGCAAATCAGCTTTACACTGCCTTAATATACAACCCCGGCGGTAAAGAGGCCTTCGCCGGGTTTGGCGCGCCGGATTTGCCCGGATTTGCAAGCTACACCAAGGCCCTTACAGATTTACAGGAATATTTAGGATTACCTGTACAAACATTGCCATAGAAAGAGAAAATTATGAGCCTAGCAGACATCTTTTCCAGCGGTTACGATTCTGACGCGGAGAGCGTTTTAGAGGATCAGCTTTATAATGTTAATCAGCTTCCCACGCCTTCGGCAGCATCTTTAACCCTTCCGCAATTACAAGCGTATGTTCAGGCGGGGATCTTAACGCCCGAACAGGCGCAGGCTTTTACCGTCGGAAATAACGCCTTTGATACCACCACCGCCGATAATGCGGGTATGCAGGATGAACTTTCGACGATTGGACAGTTACAAAACATCGTCAATCAGGGAGGAAATGACGCACAGGAACAGGCTGATATCCAAGGAATCCTAAACACGATGGGAACAACGGAAGCTGGGCAGAATGCCGCCATAGACCGTGGCCTTGCCGCGCAGGGAATCGACAATAGCGGATTTCAGTTAGCGGAGAAGTTGGCGGGCAATCAGAATGAAGCAACCGCCGCGAATACAAACGCTTTAGGTGCAGGGGCAAATGCGGAGGCGCGGAACCTTGCCGCATTAAGCGCGGAAGGAACTTTAGGAGGGAACGTCCAAGGTCAGCAATATACGCAGGCCGCAAATCAGGCCAATGCCGCTAACGCGATTGCTGAATTTAACGCGAATCAGAATCAGCAGACGAATGAATTGAATACCACGGAATCAAATCAGGCGCAGGCCGCGAACTTGGCGAACGCGCAAAACGTTTCTAATCTAAATACGCAAACGGCGCAAACGCAGGAGGAAAGTATTCCAGCGGCACAGCAAGAGGCGTACGAAGATGCTTTGGAAAAAGAGACAGCCGAATTAGGCGCAGGAGAAGATCTGGCGAATCAGGAAGAGCAGACAGGCCAACAGAACGCCGGAATACTTGGGAGTTTAGTCAGTGCAGCCGGAGACGTAGGCGCGGCAGAAGTAATGGGGAATTCCTATACGGCATTGGCGACAGCCTTAGCTAATAATTCAGTTCCTAATGCCAATGTTTCTAAAAACTCGTCCCCTGCGACAGTATCAACAGGTGGTCAAATGACTCCAAAGGGTGACATTACCCGTCCTGTCCAGAATATGAAGGCTGGCGGCCCTGTGCCGGGAATCCCGGTAGTTCCGGGGGATAGTCCCGCGAACGATACGCAACTAGCAAAACTTTCTCCCGGTGAAATTGTTTTGCCTCGATCCGTAACGCAGCCTCGGCCTGATCCGGCGCGAGTCATGCAATTCTTGAAATCGTTACCGCGGCCACAGCCAAAGACAACCGTTCACCCACGGGCCGTTCTTGACACTTTAAGGGCTTTGAACGCACATCATTCGGGAGCAATCTGATGAAACTCAAAGATACGTTGCCGGAGCATGGCGAGCCCAATCATTTCTGTCACGGCGGTTGCGCCGGATATGCGGCAGGCGGTACGGTGACGGAAGAAAAGCGCGATCCGTCGCATTTATCGGAAGAATTGCGCGAATATGTAGAGAAGGCGCATAAGAAGGGCCGCGAGAGCCGCCCTGATGAGAACTGGCGCATTAAATCCCCAGAAAAGCCCCCGCATATTGCCCCCTACAAACAGGATGAGGAAGCGGCGGCAGCCGATAAGGAAAAAGAGGAAATTCCGGCTATGAGCAAGGGCGGGGAAATACCTGGATACTTTGATGGAGCAGGGCCAGATGATACAGGCTTGCCTGATTCTGGAATGAATGACCTTTTGGCTAAGTTACAGCCAGCCGGAGCAGGGGTTTTATCGCCTTCCGTTAACGATTCGGCGGCACTTGTGCCAGTTCCGGAGCCGGCAACTAAGCCCGTTCAGGTTGATACTCCTATTCCCGCGCCTGCAACTCCAAAACCCGCCGGGCCAGTTCCGTCATGGGCTACGCCGCCGGAAATGACCGATCAAGATTTTACTAACCGCGCATCTAAAATGATGGGCCTTGATCCGACGCAGCAGGCCGCATTTTTGAAGATGTTAGGTGATAAGGGACAGACCGCGCAGATCGGGGCTGGAATCGCCGGGATCGGTGACGCGATAGCATCCGGCGGGACGCTTGGCAAAGTAAATCCCGGCGGCATGAAAGCCGCAGAAGAAATGATCCAGAACAAACAAAAGCAGGGGATTGAGGCGGAACAGCTTTTGCGCGGGAACACGAAAGAGAATTTTGAGATGGGTCAGAAGTTGCGCGGTAACGCGCCCTATTCGCCCGAAGTCCAGAAAGCCCTTGTAACGCAGTTCCATATCCCCGCAGGACTGGCAAGCGGGCCAAGAGACATTGTCGACAGGATTCTTCCCGAAAAGGTCAAGCAATCGGTTGCGGAAGCGCAGTTGGCTTACGAACAGGGAACCCGCGAGGATTCCAAGGTCGCAACGATTGCCGGACGCTACAACAAACCGATCAATGACGCGCAAAAGAGCATTGATGACCTGGATTCATGCATAAAAGGGATCCAGTCCGGCGATTTAGGGCAGATTGCCAGCGCACAGGCCATTGTCTCGCAAGCTTTGAAGTTATCGCCGCACCTTGCCAAAGAAGCGGGCGGTCAGTCTTATGCGGCAAAGCTCAATGACTGGTCAAGCGCGAAATTCGGCAATAACTCCATGCCTCCCGAACTCGTCAAGCCCGTTATGGCGGTATTGAACAGGCAAAAGCAGGCTTACACGCAACAGAAAAACAATCTCG
>CAZYCV010000218.1:0-3488 GCA_964645305.1 uncultured Occallatibacter sp.
ACCACGCAATGGCCCTCGCCGTCGGTCCACTCGGCGCGCCACTTCTCATAGCGGAAGGCGGGGGTGAGGCCCAGCGAAAGAAAGATCTGCTCAATCGCCACGCCGTCGCCGACCTCGGTCTCCGTCTCCACGCGATGCTTGTGCCGGTCCTCGCCAACGCCCGAATCAGGAACGCGCTTGTGCGTCACCGTCCACCGTCCGCCGTAGTTGCGAATGCGCAGAATCTCGGTGCGCGCCCGCATCCGGCGGTCGGGCGTGTCATACAGGACGTTGCTCTCAAAGGCGCGCGGCGTGTGCAGCGTAAAGCCAGCCAACTCCAGCCGCCGCGCCAACCCGGCCAGGTCATCCACGCGAAATTTGATCTCTGTCTCGATGGGCATCGCTAGCTGTGAGTATAAGACAGCAGGGCAGATGAGTGCCCCGGAATGGATGAACGTGATAGCAAAACGCAATCACTGACGGCGGAAGCGCGGGATGGATGGGCACCCAAATGTGTTGAGACTACTCCCTCAGTCCCTCAGTCCTTCAGTCCCTCAGTCCCTCAGTCCCTAAGTCCCTAATTGAAAAACTCCTTCATCTTGTCCAGCAGGCTGGACGAGGCGGGCTTGTTTTCGACGGACATGGAGTCGGCCAGTTCGGTGATCAGATCGCGCTGCTGGCGAGTGAGTTTTTTAGGAATCTCGATGACCACTTTGACGATGAGGTCGCCTTTGCCCTTGCTGTTGAGGATGGGAACGCCGCGGCCGCGGATGCGCAGTTCGCGCCCGCTCTGCGTGCCTTCGGGAATCTTGATCTTGACCGGGCCGTCGAGGGCATCGATCTCGATCTCGGCACCCAGAGCGGCCTGCGGAAAGCTGATGGGAATAACGCAGTGCAGGTCGTTGCCTTCGCGCTCAAAGAGCTCATGAGGCCGGACGGCAAGGACGATGTAGAGGTCGCCTTTGGGCGCAGCGCTGCGGCCGGCGTCGCCTTCGCCTGTGTAGCGGATGCGGGTTCCGCTCTCCACGCCCGCGGGCACTTTGACGTTGAGCTTGATTTCGCGAATGACGCGCGTCTCTCCGCGGCAGGTGGTGCAGGGGTCGCCGATGACGTGGCCTGAGCCTCCGCAGGCAGGGCAGGCGCGGGCCACGGCGAAGAAGCCTTGCTGAAAGCGGACCTGTCCGCGGCCCTGGCACTGGGCGCAGACCTTTGGCCCCTTGCCGGAGGCGCTGCCCGTTCCGTGGCAGGTGTCGCAAGTTTCGCGGCGGCGGATTTTGACCTCAGTCTCCGTGCCGAAGACGGCTGCCTCAAAGTCGATGGCCAGGTCAAAGCGCAGGTCGTCTCCGCGTTGCTGCTGGCGCCCGCCGCGCTGCTGGCCGCCGACCGAGAACATCTCGCCGAAGAGGTCGCCGAAGAGGTCGCCGATGTCTACCCCGCCGGCAAAGGGAGAGCCGCCAAAGCCCGGTCCGCCGCCGCTGACGCCGGCATGGCCGTAGCGATCATAAGCGGCGCGCTTGTCGGCGTCGCTCAGCACCTGATAGGCCTCGCTGGCTTCTTTGAACTTTTCCTCGGCTGCGCGATCGCCTTGGTTGCGGTCAGGATGATGCTTGAGCGCCTGCTTGCGATAGGCGCTCTTCAGCTCCTGGTCGCTGGCCTCGCGCGAGACGCCGAGAACTTCGTAATAGTCTGCTTTGCTCACTCTTGAATTCAATCCTATTCGTTGATCTGCTTGGGGTTGGAACTGATGCGCACCAGCGACGGCCGCAGCAGCCGGTCACGCAATTTGTAGCCGCGGCGAATCTCTTCGGCAATGTGATGATCGGGCAGGTCGGGCCGCTCCACGCTGCCCAGCGCTTCATGCAGGCGCGGATCAAACTCCTCGCCTTCGGTGGGGATGGGCGTCACGTTCAACTGGCGCAGCACGTCTTCCATCTGCTTGACGATCAGCTCAACGCCGGAGCGCAACTGCTCGGCCGATCCGCTGGCCTTGAGCGCCAGTTCAAAGTGGTCCATCACCGGCAAAAACTTTTCTACAACACTGCCAACGGCGTAGTCGCGATTGGCTGCCTGCTCGCGCTCGGTGCGCTTGCGGGCATTCTCGAACTCGGCTTGCAGGCGGGCCAGGCGGTCCAGCAGTTGGTCGCGCTCGGCTTTGAGCTGGTCAAATTCAGCGCGGCTGACGCTTTCACCCTGCTCGGCTTCCGGGGACACATTCTGCTCTGCCTGCGCGGCTTGCTCTTCCTGCGCGGCGGCTTCGGCCAGTGCTGCCGCCGCCTCCGGCGATAATGTCAACTCGGATTCTTGTTCTGACATATTTTTATGATTTCTCCTGAAGATTCGTTGCATACATCCATGATAAATTCTTTGGCTGAGGAGGGTCTCAAAAGCGCAGGGAATAAAGCCCCGCGTCCATGATCTGGCTTTATCGGCACGCCGGCTGATCCATCCCCACCGTTGAAACGGTGGGCTAATGGCCATTGCGCCTACGGCGCGTGCAACAGATCCATCCCACCATTGAAACGATGGGCTAATAACCTCTGCGCCAACAGCGCGAATTCACGCGCGCAGGTTCTCGTTTTCAGGAAGCTCCAGCAGGCGCTCGGAGAGGCGGGCGATGTAGCGAACCGCCTGAATCATCTCCTGGTATTGGATGCGGGTGGGCGCGATGACGGCCACGGTTCCCAGATCGGCTCCGCCCAGGCGCGCCGGAGCGCCAATCAGCACCAGATTTTGCATGGCCTTTGAGGCTTCGTCCAGGCCGGTCATCTCTTGTCCTGCTTGATTCAAGCCGACCACCACGCGCACCTCCTGCTGGCGGCCATCCACGTAGGCGGTGAGCAGCTCGATCAGCCGCTGCTTGGCCTCAAGCGCCACCAGCATCTGGCGCAGGCGCTCGCGATCGGCCTCGGCGGCAATCAGGTTGGCCATGCCGTCCACAAAGATCGCCGGGCCGGTATCATTCGCCACCAGCGCGCCCTTGCGGCAAAGCTCCTCCACCGAGGAAAGCATCTGGTGGTAGGCGGCCTGCTCCTCGTCGATGCGCCGGGCCACCTCGGCGCGGATGCGCTCGATGGGCCAGCCGCGAAAGTTTTCATTCAGGTAACGCGCGGCGGTTTCCAGCTCCACATGGCTCAACTCGCGGTCCAGCAGCAGCACGCGATCCTGCACCGCGCCGGCCTGCGTCACCAGCACAGCCAGCACGCGCCCTGCCGAGAGACGCGAAAAATGAATGTGCTCCAGGATTTGGCTGCCGGTGGAGGCGGCCAGCGCCACGCCCAACCCGCTTGAAAGCAGCGCCAGCACGTGCGAGGTGCGCTCCAGGTAATCGTGGCTGCTGGTGACGCCCGTAAAGCTCTCTTCAATCTGCCCGCGGCGCGCCTCGCTCATCGGTATGGAGGGCAACCTTTGCGGCGTGGCAGCGGCGCGCTGCGGCTGAGTGATCTGTTCAACGTAATAGCGGAAGGCGGCGGCGGTGGGCACGCGGCCGGCCGAGGTGTGCGGCTGCTCCA
>CAZYCV010000219.1:0-3466 GCA_964645305.1 uncultured Occallatibacter sp.
GAGAAGAGAAGACACCGGACGAGATCCGCGCGCTCATCAAGAAGACCTACGGGATCGAGCCGGCCAAAACCCTGGATCAGATGCTCTACAAACGTGCCAGCAAGGGCACATTGTTCTACAAGACCGCCGAAGGCCGCTTCGGATTACTCGCGCTCAGGGCCACCACGGAAGATGTACGGACGCCTACCACGGCGGTCGCATAGCCGACAACGACACACGACGAGAGGGGCCTGAGCACAGGCCCCTTTTGCATTCCTGACGTTCTACCGGACAGGATTGGCCCAGAGCAACCTCATGTCTTCATTTTGAACGAGTTCCAGCCAGAAAGTGATGCAGTTGTCAACTTTTGCTGCAAGAAAACATGACACTCGCGTCACTGCCAGCGGAGGCTAGCTTACTCATCTCCAGGCTTGAGCAGCTTCGATAGTGCATCAAACATTAGTTTTCTTCGTTCATCAAAGAATTCTGGAAAATTGTCGAACTGGAGATCGACATCGTCAGGGATGTAATTCCTATCCATGAAAGCTTGGCGACCCTGTTTGTTCTTGACGGTTTCGTTCAACCAGTCGTCGAAATCGGAGTCGTTCTTCTCCTGATTGGGAATGCCTTCAAGCAGTTGGAGGTTCGGTAGCAGATCCACGTGGTCCAAATAAAAGGGCGCTTCATCCGCGGAGATGCCGCGCTTGGTAAGCCGTGCCCTTGTGAATTGTGACCTCGGGTGAATGTGATCGATATGAAATGTGTTCCGGAAATCGAGAGTCGGATAGAGCAGTGCGAGTACCGAGAAGGCGTAGCCCTGTCCGTACCGGGACTCGAGCAGCGATTCAATATCTTCCTGGGTGAATGTCAAGGATCTCGTTGTGCCCTTGAACTTCTTCCGAATACCCGTAATCGGGAATTCTTCAGACACTCCCTTCAGAACCTCCCTGATCGGGCGGAGTACATTGTCCGGTTGACCGCCGAAGACGCGTTTTAGCAGCGCCGAAGTCAGCCAATGCTGGATTCTCTTCCTGTCGGTGGAGTACTTGCCGGCCTGATCGAAATTGTTGGGGAGCCCCCTCTGGAGCAAGTGATAAGCGATCGGGATAACAGCGTTGTTTGAAGTAAGCGTTTCGCGGCTGTAACCGAAAGCCGAGACCAGGAGTGTAGCGTTCCGAAGAGCCTTAGAGATTTCCTCCCAGGACTTCTCGATCCTGAGCATGTTGGCTTTATTGAAGTTGTCGACTTTGAACGCGATATCCGTAAAGTCACCCAGAACAAGGCAGCTCTTTAGTACCCAGTCCTTGTTGAAATTGAAACCGTTGCCGATTCCGTTTAGCTCGTCAACGAAAGCGGTGATCGTCTCGCGCGCGTCTAATTTTGTCCACTGGGCAGCTGCAATGGACAGGAGCAGATCCGAGTAGCTCAAGATCGTTCCGCCGCTGTTTACTCGGATGAAGATGTTGAGAACCTTGTCGAGTTGCTCGTCTTCCTCCAAGAAATAGTTGATGACTTGAGTTTTGTGAATGACGGTCCAAAGCTTGAACAGGGTCTGGTTGGCAAACTGGCCGGTTTTCCGATCCTCCATCAAACCTTTATCAATCAGGTAGTTGTTGACCTCATATTCAGTCTTGAGGTCCAGCACGTTGCCGACGCGATACCAGTAGCAATCCTCCCCAGCATCTTCAACTTCTTTCGACGTGAGGAAGCGGAAGTCATATAACAAGTCGCGGCTTTCGTCCGTCGACGCTCCTCGCAAGTTGAGATAGAGATGCCTTTTCGGAAACGCCTGCGGGTTGTCCCATCGCTTGCGAGGTGCTTTGAACGCGAAGGATCCTCGCAGACCGACGTAAAGCGCCGTCAAACGCTGCTGCCCATCGAGAATACCGGTAATGTCCTCCTCGCCAGTCACGTTAGCCTTAGAGTTGTGGCTGTGATCGCGTTCGTGATAATCGCGAACAAACTCATAGAATTGGTATTTTCCTGTTTGTTTCCGCTTCACCATCCAGAACAGGAACGAACCGATCGGATAATCACGCATCAGCGAATCGAAAAGGCGTTCTATCTGCGCGGTATCCCACACCACTTCGCGCTGAATTGCCGGAAGCAGGTATGTCTTCGAATGGATTTTGGCGATAGCCTCTTTAACTGTGATTGGAACTTGAAATGCCATAGCGTCTTCTGCCTCCCCCTGAAACAGCTCGCTCGGCGGCATTGGCGCTCCACTTCATATGCCGACCGATACCTTCCGGGCCCCAACTGCGGACTAGATGCGCGCTAACAGGATTCACACATTTAGTCCTCCCGGACTTTGTATCACGATAGCCTTCGTTGCAGAACATTGGCTGAAAGTAGATGACGGGAAATGGCGGCAAGGCGGTGAATTGCTCTCGGTTGGACCTTCTAA
The DNA here is from genome assembly GCA_964645305.1 of uncultured Occallatibacter sp. Taxonomy (GTDB): domain Bacteria; phylum Acidobacteriota; class Terriglobia; order Terriglobales; family Acidobacteriaceae; genus Telmatobacter. The sequence goes on from CAZYCV010000219.1 coordinate 2,387, forward strand.
GCCGGGGGTTACGGCTTCGAATCCAGCCTTGCCTACCATTTAGATTCAATAACTTACTGTATGCTTGCCGCTTCTTGCGCTTCAGGAATCCCGAAAACACGAATGTCTTTTTGCGTGACGGACACAGGACCGCAGCATTGTTTCCGTACACGTCGAATACCGCATCTTTTCCTTGCAGGCATTGAGAAGAAGTAGGGTAGTTTTTCTCAATCGTGCTCACATGTGTCGGACCGTCGGGAAGCCAGCCTGGGGATGACACTAATCAACACCAAAACAGAATACGTCCAGCGCGGATGCCCGGCTGAGGGCGTACTCACCCGCAGGAAGTGCCCCAGTCGTCACCTTGATCGATGATGCTCCGTATTTGGTGAACGTCACCGGGAGTGATCCTTGCGCCAAGTTTGTATTCATTGAGCCGCCACCCGGGTAGAAGTGCCCTGACGAGAAGACAATCTCGCGGGTCTTCTTCTTGCTCTCCATCTTCCGAAGAATATACACGGTACTGGGGTCCACGGTTGTGGATGCAATCGCAGTGCGAACAACGAAGTCGAGAGCTTTCCCTGAATGGAATCTCACAGGAGACTTATTGCCGGACACAACATACGCGGCTTTCGCGCTGGCCACTATGAAACCGCCGCCGCCGCCCTGGACGGACGCTGTTTGGCGCTCTAGGGGAATCAGCTTGCCGGAATCCAGCGCCACGAACACCTCAGCAAACTCCGGCTCGGGTACAGGCACTTGGGCTGCGCCCACCACAAGGCTTGTCATCAACATCGCAATGGCTATGGACGGTTTCAAAGGTGTCCTCCTATTATTGTTGGCACGGCGGAACTCTTCTCAAAGAACCGAGTGCCCTCTCATTTCTTTGCATTGGCCACAGTCTCCGCCTCTTCCAAGGCGGGCAGTGCGTTTACGATCTTCATCGTCTCAAGACTGATACGGACAATGCGCCTGAGGAGATCACGCCATTTGCTTTCCAGTCGTGCTCTTCGTCAGGACTCATGATCTCGTGCGGTGCGCCATTTGTTCTACTCAATCAGGTCAGCCTCTCTCAGCGGCTCCATGACCCCGTTCTGCAAC
>CAZYCV010000220.1:0-1593 GCA_964645305.1 uncultured Occallatibacter sp.
TAGTCCGTTGCTCTTGCTAACTCCGCCAACTCCGCTAACAACGCTTCGCCGTGCTCCAGCCCGCTTCCGGCGTCAACGGGATCAGTTCCACGTCATGGCGATGCAGAGCGGCGACAAAATAATCGCGGTTCATTTTGGCGATCACGTCGAGCTTGATCTCTTTGGGGCAGGCGGCGGTGCACTCGCCCATGTTGGTGCAACTGCCGAAGGCCTCGGTGTTGAGCTGCGCCACCATGGCTGCGGCGCGTCGGTCGCGCTCAATCTGGCCTTGGGGCAGCGAGCTGAGGTGGGTGATTTTGGCTCCGGTAAACAGCGCGGCGGCGGCGTTGGGGCAGGCGGCCACGCAGGCGCCGCAGCCGATGCAGGCGGCGGCGTCCATGGACTTATCCGCAATCTCTTTGCTGATGAGAATGCTGTTGCCGTCCACGGCGTTGCCGGTCGGCGCGGTGATATACCCTCCGGCGGTGATGATGCGGTCCAGCGCGCGGCGATCCACCATCAGGTCTTTCACCGGCGGGAAGGCCGCGGCGCGCCAAGGTTCAATCACCAGCTCTTCGCCATCGTTGAAGTGCCGCATGGTGAGCTGGCAGACGGTGGTGGCGGGCAGCGGCCCATGGGCCTGGCCGTTAATCATAAAGCCGCAGGAGCCGCAGATGCCCTCGCGGCAGTCATGCTCAAAGGTGACCGGCTCCTCGCCGCGCAGAGTCAGCTCTTCGTTCAGCACGTCAAGACATTCCAGCATCGACATATCGGGATTGACGTCGTTCACCGTGTAAGTGGCGAATCGGCCCGCATCCTTGCAGTTCTTTTGCCGCCAAATCTTCAGAGTGAGTTTCATTACTTGTAACTCCTTTGGCTCGGATGAACGGTGTTGAATTCGAGCGGCTCTTTGGTCAGTTCAGGAGGGCCATCGGAGCCGTTGTAGCCCCAGGCGGCAACGTAGGAGTAATGCTCGTCGTCGCGCTGCGCCTCGCCTTCCGAGGTCTGATACTCCTCGCGGAAGTGACCGCCGCAAGATTCATTGCGTTCGCGGGCGTCCATGCACATCAGCTCGGCCAGCTCCATGAAGTCGGCCACGCGCCCTGCGCGCTCCAGGCTCTGATTCAAGTCGTCTCCGCTGCCGGGGACGGTTACCTCTTGCCAATACTGCTGACGCAGGGCGCGGATCAGTCCGATGGCCGTCTCCAACCCTTGTGCTGTGCGCGCCATTCCGCAGTGCTCCCACATGATCTTGCCTAGCTCTCGATGGAAGGAGTCCACGGTGCGCTTGCCCTTGATCGTGAGCAGCTTGTCGATCGTCTGCCGGACGCCGGCAACGGCCTCGCGCACGGCCTCGTGGCTATCGTCCACTTTGGCGCGGCTGGTCGAGGCCAGGTAATTGCCAATCGTGTAAGGAATCACAAAGTAGCCGTCGGCCAGACCTTGCATCAGCGCGCTCGCGCCCAGGCGATTGGCGCCGTGATCGGAGAAGTTGGCCTCGCCCAGCACAAAAAGGCCGGGAACGGTGCTTTGCAGGTTGTAATCCACCCATAGGCCGCCCATGGTGTAGTGGATGGCCGGATAGATGCGCATTGGCACTTTGTACGGATCTTC
>CAZYCV010000220.1:1693-3412 GCA_964645305.1 uncultured Occallatibacter sp.
CCATGGTGTAGTGGATGGCCGGATAGATGCGCATTGGCACTTTGTACGGATCTTCATCGGTAATGCGCTGATACATCTCGAAGAGGTTGCCGTAGCGCTCGCGGACGGTCTCCACGCCCAGGCGGTTGATGGCTTCGGAGAAGTCCAGATAGACGCCCAGGCCGGACGCGCCCACGCCGCGCCCAGCGTCGCAGATGGCCTTGGCGTTGCGGCTGGCCACGTCGCGCGGCACAAGGTTGCCGAAGCTCGGATAGCGGCGCTCCAGATAGTAGTCGCGCTCGGCCTCGGGAATCTGATCGGGCGAGCGCTGGTCGCCCTTCTCTTTGGGAACCCAGATGCGCCCATCGTTGCGCAGCGATTCGCTCATCAGCGTCAGCTTCGATTGATAGTCGCCGCTGACGGGAATGCAGGTGGGATGAATCTGTGTGAAGCAAGGGTTGGCAAAGAGCGCGCCGCGCTTGTGCGCCCGCCAGATGGCCGTGGCGTTCGAGCCTTTGGCGTTGGTGGAAAGAAAGTAGACGTTGCCGTAGCCGCCGGTGGCCAGAACCACCGCATCGCCCAGCAGCGTATCGATTTCGCCGGTCACGAGGTTGCGCGTTACGATGCCGCGCGCCTGGCCGTCGATCACAATCAGATCGAGCATCTCCGTGCGGGGCAGCATCGTCACCGTTCCGGCGTGGACCTGGCGCTCCAGAGCCTGATACGCTCCCAGCAGCAGTTGCTGGCCGGTTTGCCCGCGCGCATAAAAGGTGCGCGAGACCTGCGCGCCGCCAAACGAGCGGTTGGAGAGCGTTCCGCCGTACTCGCGCGCAAAGGGAACGCCCTGGGCCACGCACTGATCGATGATGTGGCTGCTGATCTCGGCCAGCCGGTGCACATTGGCCTCGCGGGCGCGGAAGTCGCCGCCCTTGACCGTGTCGTAGAAGAGGCGATGCACGCTGTCGCCGTCGTTCTGGTAGTTTTTGGCGGCGTTGATGCCGCCCTGCGCGGCAATGGAGTGGGCGCGGCGCGGCGAATCCTGAAAGCAGATGCAGGTCACGTTATAGCCCAGCTCGCCCAGCGTGGCTGAGGCCGATGCGCCCGCCAGTCCGGATCCGACGACAATAATCCGATGCCTGCGCTTGTTGGCGGGGTTGATCAGCTTCAGATCGAAGCGCGCCTTCTCCCACTTCTGCTCGATAGGGCCGGAAGGAATCTTGGCGTCGAGTTTCATTGCACCACCCCCGTCAGGACACTGATTGGAACCGAGATGAAGCCGAGAACAAGCACAACGGCGATGGCTACGGCGGCTTTGTTCAAGAGCGGCGTGTAGCGCGGATGGCTGAGGCCGAGCGACTGAAACATCGCCGAGATGCCGTGGCTCAGATGCACGCCCAGCAAACTGACCGCAAAGATGTACCAGGCCGAGACCCACCAGACCTGAAAGCCCGCGACGACGTTGTGATAAACATCGCCCTCAATGAATTGCGAGCCCGGATGAATGACGCCCGCGGTGAATTGCAAGAGGTGAAAGATCACGAAGGCCAGAACGATGGGGCCGCTCCAGTACATGGTGCGCGAGGCGTACGATGCGGCGATCTGCTCTTTGCGCGCATAGGCGACCGGACGGGCCTTCTGGTTCAGCGCCCACAACTGCACGGCAGCCAGAACATGAAGCGCCACCGCCAGCAGCAGCGTGATGCGCACCGGCCAGAGCAACTCACCAACGCTGTGCAGCAG
>CAZYCV010000221.1:0-3384 GCA_964645305.1 uncultured Occallatibacter sp.
GCTGTCATGTAATCAGTCTCCAGACCGGCTGTAACGTGGACCTCCTGGTCCACGTTGAGCCTCAAACAAACCAGAAATACGCTGGAGCCATCGCCCAATCCAAACAGGCCTGAAACCAAAACGAGATTTTCCTCAATCTACGGATAAGCTCCCAGTCGTGCCGCAAGACACTGATAATAAAAGATGAGCTTCACAGGCTGCAAAAAAACTAAATAACGAGTCCAGAAGCGTCAGGGCACGACTTAATATGCTGCAACAAAACTAAATAAAGAGCCCAGAAGCGTCAGGGCACGACTTTAGAACTTATCCGTAAATTGTAGCGCCGACCTCCCGGTCGGCTGTGGCGTGGACCTCCTGGTCCACGTTGACTCTTAAACAAACCAGAAATACGCAAGAGCCGTCGCCCAATCCAAACAGGCCTGAAACCCAAAAGAGAATTTCCTCAGTCAACGGATAAGCTCCCAGTCGTTCCGCAAGGCACTGATAATAAAAGATGAGCTCCATAAGCTGCAACAAAACCAAATAAAGAGCCCAGAAGCGTCAGGGCACGACTTTAGTCGTGCCGACAACGCCCACAAAATCAACGGGGCTTTAGCCCCTGCGGGGGGCTCTCACCCAAATTCATTCCTTTTTTCCGCAGCCTGTTCCGACGTACACTGACGCTTCTAGCTCATCCCATTGACCTTTGCAAGAGTAAGGCGTGGACCAGGAGGTCCACGCGACAGCCGGCCAGGAGGCCGGCGCTACATCTTGTAAGACGCCGCAATTTGTAAAGCGCTACAACTTGTAAGACGCCGCAATTTGTAAAGCGCTACAACTTGTAAGACGCCGCAATTTGTAAGACGCTGCACCATGTAAATAACTCTAAGTGTGGGAGTTGTACTCCTGAGGTCCGGCAATCACCAGGCCGCTATTCTGGCGCCCGTGAATATACCAGCAGCACCAGTTCGTCTCATGAGGCGGGCCGTCCGAGGCTGAAATCAGATCCCGATAGATCACCTTTCCATATAGAAAGACCTTTTCTTCCCACGTCTCAATGCGCTTGAAGCGCTCCTCCGAGTCGCACAGCGCCTTCACATCATCCCGGCTGAATGGCTTGATCGCCGTAAACTCACCCGGCAGCAAGATGATCGGCGCAAACGGAGCGTTGCGCTTCTCGTTGCGAAATTCCGGGCTGGTCGGAAGGCGCTTTTCATCAACCGCGATCTTGTAGCGCTCCATGGTTTCAATGATGCGGGCGGGCGTCCGGCCGCGGTTGGTGGCCATCACGGTGAAGCTGTTTTCCATGCTTCGTGAGGGCTCAACCGTGATCAAAATCCAGGGCCGTTCGGCTTGAATGACGGATTGCGCATTTAACAGCGCGGCATGAGCGGTGGACGAGGCTGCTTCAACAACCGCCTCCGCGTAGCCCGTCTGGCGCTCAATCTTCCTCAGCAACGAGAGAGCCATCAGGATGCCGGCGTACCCCAATACGACGAGCACCAGATTGGCGGCCCAGGCGACTTCTTCCTGCCATGTCCACACCACCGGCGTGGGAGGCGGATTCGCTACAGTGATGTGCTGTGCCGGATAATCGTGGAGAGTGTTTTGCGTGTCCGTCACGGAAGCTGGCACGGCGGTGCTTGGCGGCTCTGAGGTGGACGAGACCGGCGCGGTCTGCGGCTTGGTGGCGGGATGATCAACGGGCTTGGCGGCAACGGACCCAACTGCCAGCAAAACGGCCAGCAACACCACGAACTTCGCTAACCCCTTGAGTTCCATGGGGTAAATGTATCACACGAGAGGCTGAAACTCCATCCTCTTTGGAGAGGTTAATCCACAACCTCAATGCCCCGCCCAAAGGCAACGTGGCCTTTGATTTTGCGCGCCACCGGGTTTGGGTCGGGATAATACCAGGCCGCGTCCATGTTTTCCTCCCCGTTGACCAGCACGGTCATGTAACGCGCCTGACCCTTGGTCGGACAATGCGAGGTGGTGGAACTGGGACGAAAGCAATCCCTCTTGAGGCTGGAATCGGGAAAGTAGACACTCCCGCCCAAACTCACCGTCATTTCGCTCTCGGCCAACACCTTGCCGTTCCACACTGCTCGCGCCATGGGCTCTTCCGGTCCAATCTGTAATTCTCTCTATCGGCCCAAATCCCGGTTCAATCAGAGCAACATCCAGGCCAGAGGCCTCAGCGTTAGCAGCAGGTGCGGCGTGAAGCGGCCAGAACCCGCTACTTCACTTCGGCAATCGAGTCGATATGAACGCTTTTCTTTGACTCATCGGCGGTTGCGGTCACCGTCACATGGTCGCCATAGAAATCCTTGACCGCCTCTGGATTGTCGATGGTCCAAACGTCCTTCTTGGCTTCATCCACAAAGACCGGCGCGGAGCCCATCTCCTGGATGCACTTTTTAACGCAGGCCGCGCCCGATCCAGCGTGCTTGGCGCCGCACATGGAGTCAGAGATCCAGCCGTTGATTTTGGAAGAACCACTGGCGCTGGCCGTCAGGGCGGTCAGGCTCAGAGCGGCCAACATAAGGGGAAGAGCACGCCTCATAGAAATCCTCCGGGTGAGAGAGATTCTTACATGATCTCCATGATGCGCCCAAGGCCCGGATTCGGCAACTAATTTTTATGGTTTTGGGGGATAAAAATATTGGCCGTGAGCCTCTTGGCGGGCGGGCAGACTGTTGCGCCGCGCTTCCACATTCTTCAACACCGCTTCGTAACGCTGCGCGGCTGCGGAAAAACGGTTGATCAGCTCTGCGGTCTTGCACAAGAACCCCGGATTTTTCTCGCGGATGCCTTCCAGAATCGGCGCAAATTTGGCCAGCAGAAAGAACCCCTCGGCATTGCAATCCACAAACAACTCCGCTGAAACGGCCCCATGTAGCACCATCGCCGCCGCCATCTCCCAATAGGTGAGCACCTGGCGCAGCCAAGCGTTATGCGGGTCGGCCGGGTTTTCCGCCACGGCAAAAAACTCCTCCGCCGTCGCCGGCCAGAACTCGCCGGTCATCCACGCGCGCGCCTGGCGCATCACTGCTTCGGTACGCAGTTCATAGAGCCTGAGAATAATCTCTGCATCGGCCGGTGTTGCCAGCATTCGTTCCATGGTGTCTTTCTCCGCTTCATGATAGTAACGGATTCAGCCGGTCACCTGCTGCCGCGTCGTTTCAGCGGAGCGGGTAATCGCTTGCCGCAAGAGCCTCTTGTCGATATTCCATTCTGAATTCCATTCCTTTTACCCATTTGGTAATCTTTTTTCACGCTATTGACCGTGCATCCGACGGGCAAATGCTGTAGAATCCGAAGTTCTCCAGTCTTTTTAATGGCTGCGAGAAGAACACGAAGCGGAGGTTGACCATGGAAGTGGAGTACACCGCCCGGCAAGTG
>CAZYCV010000222.1:0-3379 GCA_964645305.1 uncultured Occallatibacter sp.
GCCGTGGTGAGGTCGAAGAGATGGGACATGGAAAGCGTGTAATCGCCCACGCCGCGATGGGCCAGCAGCGTGCCGATGTCGTCCACGAAGGGCAGATGGCGCGATTCCCACAGCCCCCAGCCGAGGACTGCGGCGGAGAGCACGCCCACAACAGTGAAGACGGCCTGCGCGCCGGTGAGCCACGCGGTTGAGAGCAGCGAGCTTCTGTTCTCAGGATTGGAGAGGAAGGTCCAATCCGCTCCACGATTCTCCTCGATGCCCGCGACCACGCCGGCGATGAGGATGAAGAACGGCGTCCACACCGGGAATGTGTAGTACTCCTGATTGGTGGAGATGGAAAAGAACAGGAGCGTCCAGCCGGAGAAGAGGCTCAAAAGCCAGACCGTGCGGGCGCGGAATTTGAGTTGGACAATGTCACCGGCAACATCCGCGCGGGCCGATTCGCCGATGAAAAAATCCACCGCCTGACCGGCGTCGTGGCGCAGATATTGGCGCCAGTGGCGACGGGTCTTCCAGGCCACAACAAAAACCGCGGGCAAAAAGAGGCTCCAGGGAAAGAGCCAGACCAGGTGCAGCAGCCAATAAAGAACCCCGGGCAGCTTGTTGTAGTCGTGCGGATAGCGCAGGTTGAAGAAGCGCAGGTAGTGCTCGTTGACAAAGTAGAAGTAAAAGAAGCCGTGGACGTTGCCGAAGCTGGGGTGATTGCCGACGGCGTGGCCCTGGTCGGGATTGGCGAGGCCGCAGAGAATATGCCACGGCGCGGCGATGGCCAGAAAGAGCAGCGTGCCGGTGACAGGTTTCACTTCCTTCCAGCGACGCCAGAGGCCGGAGAGGATCAGGTAAGGAACGGCTGCGCCGATAAAGAAGGTGGGCGCAATCAGGCCTTTGGTCATCAGGGCAAGGCCCAGGGATGCCCACATCAGATAAAAGCGCGCTGCCCTTCCCGGCTCGAAGCCAGTGAGCAGGCAGTAGAGGGCGATGAGCAGAAAGAGGCTGAGCTGCGCTTCAGGAATGATGAAGCGAGTAAAGAGGAAGGGGCCAATGGAGGTGAGCACACCCAGGCCGGCGTAGAGGCCGGCACGGTCGCCCCAGGCGCGGCGCGCCCACAGCCAAGCCAGCCAGGCCAGGCCGAGCATGGCCAGCGCGTTGGGCAGGTGCGAGGCAAAGACATTCTGCCCGAAGACTTTGTAGAGCGCGCCGGAGATCCAGTAAGGCAGCGGCGGCTTTTCAATGTAGCGGATGCCGTTGATCTTGGCCGATACCCAATCGGTGCTCTCGGAGAAGTGCTGCGCGGCCAGGCTGTGGGAGGCGTCCACATCGTCCATCAGCGGCGGCGTAAAAAGGGAGCCAAACTGAACGGCGGCAAAGATGGCCGCAAAAAGCAGCCACACGGCGCGGGTAGAAAGCGCGGCCTGCGGGCGAAGGTGCGTGGTGGTGTTGTCTGTCATGGTTAGATTACCGCTTTCAACAGGATAACAGTTGCGTGGGTTGGGATAGTTTCAAACGCGGTGGATTCACTCTGGACTGCAAGACAGACCAGTAGTACGATGAATAGTATGACTATGCAGGCGACAGCTCGTAAGATAAAGAGGAGCTTCACTCTCGCTCCAGAGTGTGTGGCGTTTGTTGCGGATACGCGGCAGCGTCGGCAGGCGGGTTCCGACTCCGAGGCGCTGGACCTGCTGCTGCGCGAGGCCATGCTGGAAGTCAAGCGGCAGGAGCTTGAGGCCGGCATCACGGCCTACTATGACTCGATCACGGATGAGGAGATGGCGGAAGAGCGAGAATGGGCGGAGATGGCCGGTTCCAGCCTTTTGCTCAGCGCAGAACCGGCTGGAGTTGAACTATGACTCCGCCGGGGGCGCGTTACCCGCTTCGCGGAGAGATATGGTGGACGCATTTTCCTACCGATCCGCCTGACAAGGGCCGTCGGCCAGTCATCGTTGTCTCTACGGATGGGCGTAACTGCCATCCTCGGTCGCTCACTGTTCTTGTGATTCCACTTTCCACCTCCATCCACAAATCCGGTCCGGCTCAACTGTTTTTGAGCGCGGGGGAGACAGGGCTGCGGGCGGATTGCGTAGCCAAAGCTGACAGCATTTGCACGGTGAATCGCTCCGACATGGGCGAGCCTGTTGCAGGGCATCGGCCGCTGACGAATGCGCAGATTTGCCGACTGGCGGGACTGGTGCGATTAGCGATGGGATGTGTGGAATAGAGGCGCGGCAAGCGCGGAGCCCGAGGACTTCGAGCGGCGTGTGGCTGGCTGGTTTGCAAGCCACAATTGAGCACGACAGTTTGATTTGGATATTTCCTGATTGGCTATCAATCAGCGGATGATCATCGGCGTGCGATGTTTGCATCCGCAGGAACGGCGCAGCACAATTTCCACGGGCAGGACAATCCGATTGCCGGTATGAGAGGTTTCATTGCGCTCTATGCGGTCAAAGAGCAGATTGGTCGCCACCCGGCCCATCTCCAGCGCGGGCTGCCGAACCACCGTCAGCGGCGGCGAGGTGAATTCCGCACCCTCAAAGTCATCGAAACCGGCAAAGGCAAGATCGTTGGGAACCCTCAACCCCAGGCGCATGATGGAACTCAAGACGAAGCGCGTGACCAGGGTGTTCGACGTAAAGATCGCCGTGGGGGCATTCGCCCCTTTCAGCTTTTCACTCAAGGCCTGGGTGGTGTCTTCCTCATTCCCGCAGCCGAAGAATGCATCCTCTTTGAGGCCGGCACTCTGCATGGCGCGGTGATAGCCCAGGAAGCGCGCGTTGATGGTAAACAGACTCCGGCTGAGCCCCATAAAGAGAATGCGCTGATGCCCATGCTCGATCAAATGCTCCACGATGCGACGGGCGCCGGAGGTGTTCTGCACCAGAACCACATCAATTGCCGGATCGGGAAGTGGGCGATCAAAGGCCACCACCGGGGTTTTACCAAAGAGGTTCAGCGTCAGGCGCGTCTCGCGGAATTTGGTGGGAATGACGATCAGGCCGTCAACGTGGCGCTCCAGCATCTGCTCCGCTCCGGCGAACTCCGAGTCAGGATCCTCATCGGAAGTGGTAATCATCACCGAGTAGCCGTGCTGTTTGGCGACCACCGTAACCGCATGCGCGCAATTGGCAAAGAATGGATCAAAGAGGTAAGGAAGTATGAGGCCGATGGAATGGCTGCGTTGACCGCGAAAGGCGCGCGCCAGCGCATTGGGGCGGTAATTCAGCTCCTTGATCGCGGTTTGCACGCGCTTGGCGGTGTCAGCCGAAACGCTCACCGTTCCGCTCAACACGCGGGAGACAGTCATGGTGCCCACGCCCGCCAACTGGGCAACATCGCTCATGGTGGGCTTTCGGGACGCAGCCGAAGCTGCATCCCTTTG
>CAZYCV010000223.1:0-3375 GCA_964645305.1 uncultured Occallatibacter sp.
TACTTTTGCGCAAGCGCCTTCTGGATGGCTCGATCAATCTCGCCAAAGGCATCTGGCTCTATGCCGAAGCCCTGATAAACGATGATTCCGTGCCGGTCAACGACGTAGGTGCGTGGGATTCCGGCTTCAGCAAAGAGCGCGTATGCCGCCCGCTTTGGATCCCATGCCAGCGGGAAGGTCAACTTCGGATGGGCCTTCTGAAAGCCGAGGACAGTCTCCTTGTCCTGCTCGCGGGCGATGGCGATCAAGGCGAAGTCGGGCAAGGTTTTATACTTCTGCCAGACTTTCTTTTCCAACTCCGGCATCTCGATTTGGCAGGGGCCGCACCATGTTGCCCAAAAGTTCACCACGACAACCTTCCCTGATTCGGCAGCGAGCGAGAAGGTGCCGGTGGTCCCATCAACAGTTAGGTCGGGCATCCTGTCCCCCACCTTGGTGTGGGCAACATACGGATCCTTGCTGTTCTGACACCGAGCGGGTAAAGCAAAGATCAGAAGAGCGAAGCAAGAAATCACAATGAGACGGCGCGAATTCATGAATCTATTAGTAGCAGATGGGAGGGCGCGGAAGTAGAATATTCCGAGCGTCGGTTAATGATTTTGGATGAACGGATAAGAATATGAGCAGCAGTGGAAACAACCCGGCCAACCCGGCGGCGGCAATTTCACGGCTAGACCACGAGCAGCCAGCGGCAATCGCGGTGGACGGATGGCGCTATCACCATCTCGGCATTCCAACCCAGACGCCGCGCGCGGACGAGATTCATGTACCGCATCTCAAGATTCATGTGGCGGGATTTGAGTCCAGCCCTTATGGCATTCAATGGATGCGCTTTGATGCAGACGCGCCTTACCCGGAGATCATTATGACCGTGCCGCACGTGGCTTTTGAGGTGGATGACCTGGACGCGGCGCTGGTTGGGCGAGAGGTTTTGACGCCGCCAAACTCGCCCAGCGAGGGCGTTATGGTGGCGATGATTCTGGATAACGGCGCGCCGATTGAGCTGATTCACTTTTCGCCGGAGCTGAAATCTTCTTTGAAGGCGAGCAGCCCCGCTACGCATCCAGACGGGCGCGCAGAATGAGAATACCGACGTAGCGATCCATCCAGCCTGCCTTCTCCGGCGCAGCCAGCCGGAATTCTTCGCTAACGGCGGGCTCGTCCACCGCTTCAATGCGCAAGCCGGCGGCCGAGATCGCGTTCAGATAATCGGAGACGCGCGGCATGGCGTGCTCCAGCAGAAGATCCTCTTTCCATGGCGATGGATAGCGGTAGGGCGCGGTCTGCTGGTAAGCGAAACCATGACCCCAGCCCTCAATCTCATTGCGCAGAATGGCAAAACGAAAGGGATGCGGCACGGAGATCACCAGCACTCCGCCGGGAGCCAATCGATTGCGCAGGGTCCGCACAGCTTCGACGAGATCTGCCGCATACATCAGCGCCTGAAAGCTGACGATCAGGTCGAAGGGCTGCTCCATTACCTCCGGCAGTGTGGCGAGGCTTTCGAAACTGCCCGGTGCGAAGTAGAGATTCGGGCAGTCGGCGTGGCTGCGCCAGTTTTGCGCAAAGCCTTGGCTGGGATCGACACCGACAACCTGCGCGGCGCCATGCTCGGCAAAGTGGCGGGCCTTGTCGCCGGTTCCGCATCCGACATCGAGGATGCGTTTGCCCCGGAAGTCTCCGCAGAGCTTGAGTTGGGCCGGCCACTCGATGAGCTGGTCGGCGGAGAGTTGGCGGCTGGTGGCGTAGACCTGCGCCAAGGCCTCCCAGGCTTGCGTGGCGTGCGGTTTGGGTTGATCGTCTGGCATGAGATGAGTTTAGAACGAACGGCTAAGCGATAGAATCGAAAGCAGTGGCAGAACAGCCTTCCATGCAGATTGCACCGCCGCCGCGCTCCAAGTGGGCACGCGGCGTAAACCTGCTGCGCCCCTCGCACGCCCATTCGGTTTTTTCCGCCACCGTTCTGATGATGGCCTTCGGCTTTCTCTCGCGCATCATGGGACTGGTCCGTAGCAAGTACATTGCCTACCTCTTCGGCCACAATACAGACGCCTTTTACGCAGCCTTCCAACTGCCTGACATGGTCTCGTACTTCCTGGTCGGCGGGGCGCTTTCCGCCACACTGGTCACTATCCTCACCCGCTACCGCGACAGCGACCGCGAGGCGGAGGGTGAACGCTCCCTCTCCGTGATTTTGACCACCATGTTCCTGGTACTGGGCGGCGCGATTGTTTTGGCCGAGTTACTGGCTCCGTTCTACGTTCGCCACTTCTTTCACGGCTTTGATCCGGAGAAGGCGCGGCTTTGCGTAAGCCTGACGCGCATTCTACTGCCCGCTCAGCTTTGCTTCTTCGCCAGCGGCGTCTTCGGCGCGGTGCAGTTTGTCCGCAAACAGTTTTCCGTGCAGGGGTTTGCGCCGCTGATCTATAACCTGGGCACGATTGCCGGCGGCTTTTTGCTGGTCAAGCACTTCGGCATCTCTTCGTTGGCCGTGGGTACAGTGGCCGGTGCTTTCTTCGGTCATCTTTTGCTGAACTGGTACTTTGTGCGGCGCGCCGGGGTGCGCTTCCGGCTGGTTCTTGATTGGCGCGATAAGGGCTTGCGGGAGTGGGTTCGCCTTTCGCTGCCGCTGATGGCCGGTCAATCCCTCGTCTCAGTCGACCCGTGGATCATCTCATACTTTGCCTCATCTTCCGACGGCGCCATCACGCTGATGAACGTGGCCAAGCAGCTTTTTGCCGCGCCGATTGCGATTCTCGCCGGAGCCGCAGGCATGGCCTCCATGCCCTTCTTCGCCAATCTCTGGTCCAGCCAGCGCCGCTACGAGTTTGCTACCGGCGTTGCCGACTCCGTGGCCCGCGTCACAGCTCTGGGCTTTCTGGCCGCTTCGGCGATGGTTGCCCTGGCCGCGCCCACGGTGGAACTGATCTATCTGGGCGGGCACTTCTCCGCCACCGACTGCCGGGAGTGCGCCAACTACTTTATCGTCTTCTCAATCTCTCTCTTTCTCTGGTCCGCTCAGTCCATTTACTCGCGCGCATTTTATGCCGCCGGAAATACTGTCACTCCGATGATCGCTGCGACTTCGGTGACAGTGGTTTCCATCCCCATCTATGCCTCGCTCTACCACTGGCAGGGCGCAATGGGATTAGCGATTGCCTCCGACCTCGGCATTGCGCTCCAGACCGTTACTCTTGGCGTGCTGCTGCACAGCCGGCGCATGGTTTCGCTGGTTAGCCTGGACTTTGCGGAGATGGGCCGATGCCTGCTGGCGGGGCTGGCGAGCGGCGCGGCGGTCTGGGTGGTCTTCACGGAATTGGGCGGCTGGCTGCTTCGCCGCTTCGGAATGCATAGCTCCGCGCAGCTCCGTTGGGC
>CAZYCV010000224.1:0-3348 GCA_964645305.1 uncultured Occallatibacter sp.
CCAGTACTAATCGCCCGTTCGGCTTGTCCATAGAATTAACTCCGCGCAGTAAGCGAGAGCATTCTTCTTGCAAGCCTTGTATGACCAATCAATTTCGTTGCAAATAGCTCAACACGAGCAAAGTTTTTGGCGCCAGATTGCATTTCGCGTTCCTACTCGGCCCGGGAGAAACCATCCGGGACAAACTAGACGCCGCGAAGAGGCTGCGGGCAACCACCCGCCAAGCGCCATCAAGTTTGCCGGTGACCATACTGCGAGGGATCACCCGTTCCCATCTCGAACACGGAAGTTAAGCCTCGCTGGGCCGATGGTACTGCACGGGTAACTGTGTGGGAGATTAGGTAATCGCCGGCAATTATTTCTAAGCAAAAAGCCATGCCTTCGGGCATGGCTTTTGTGCATATGGAGTTTACGTCGAATTCTAGGGCCTGATTTGTAGACAGAATACCGATGAAATTTGAGGTATCCTACCCTTACTGCGATCAAGATGCGGAAAGAGATGGGCCAGCATTCGATTAAAGGTTAATCCTGCTTAGCAGTCAACATGACATCGTACTGGTGGATCTCCGCTCTATATGTCTTTCGATCAGTCATGTAGACAATTTTGTAGCCAGCGCCCAACGTTGGACCAAGATTGTGGGTTCCGGACAGCCGCGGAGTAAAGCCTGCTTCCTTCAGTACTGTGGACATGGATTCTTGATAAGCTTGGTTGCTTCGCTCGGCAAGCTTCATCACGGGGCCGTCTACTGCAAGAAATACACCTTGCCATTCAGCGCCTGACCAGGTTGAAACTCTATGTGCACAGTTCTGGTTTATCTCTGTGAGGAATCGATCCATATGATTGGTTCTCGCTGTAATGTTTAGGCGCTTTTCAACGTCCTTTATCAGGGCTCGTACATTATCGGCATCTACTACTGATCTAATCTGAATCGAGGAAAGTGGATGACCGACTTCGCCGCGTTCCAGTCCATGCACTACAACCGGGATGACCAGTGCGCCAGCCCCTATGCCGACACCCGCTTCGAAGTTGATCCATTGCCGTGAGACGGAATCTGGAGAGAGCAGGACAATTTCGACGGGCGATGACTTTAGCGCGCTCACGATCTTGTTGAACCAAATCTCTCCCCCGCTTATGCTTTCATAATCGGATGAGACGAACACCTGGAGTCCCAATCCCAATGATTCTCTCAAAAACTTTTTGAGGCAAGTAGCTGTTTCCTTCTCTTCGGTAATGTGGCTGATGAATACGTCGATTTTGTCCATTTTTACTCCGTTTCATTTATCCGAGGTATTTGCGTTTCTAACAATCTATTTAACGCCACCCGATATAACAGGTTGTCGTTTGACCTGTTTTGTAAACGATACCGGTGTAATCGGTTTACGGCCACTGCCTCCTGCCTTCGCTATCAACTGAAGCTTGGCATTGACCTCACGATGACGGCCTTCAATCTGAGCGTGCAGTCGAGATTGCTTCGACCATTGGTTCTCGTGCCAAGTGCGTTCGGCTTTCTGTATGCTCTGGAGTCCCTCAACGGCATCAGCCATGTCACGGAATCTCGTCTGGAATTCATTGCCGACAACGTATGCAAACAACTCTCGCGCCTTTTCGTCAGCACCAACTTTTGTGAGACGGTGCTTGGCGATTTCGACAATCCCCTCGCGCATTACTGCTGCAAGAGTCGTTGCTAGGCGGGGTTCAACAACGGGCACATCCACCACCACGCACATTCCGCGTTGCTTCTTGGGAAACACGCGGCTGACAATCATGACATAGGGAGTTTCGTATTGAGCGTGATACTTCTTCGCTTGAGTGATGAATGAGTTTTGCCACGCGGATACGTTTTTGCTTTCGTAAACGATGCAGCCAGCTTCCCTGTTGCCGTCCATCACTTTGTGGAGAATGTCAGCACCCTTTACACCGCGCCCGATGCGTTTAATCTCATCGCGTGGAAAAGCCTTTACCAGTTCGGCATAGAGGTCGAGTTCACCTTCTTCGCCGAATTGCTCACCTGACTTTTTCTCCAATTGCCGATTAAGGTTATCGACCTTGCTTTGCAGTCGGCTCATCTCTAGGGTGTGTTTTAGCTGTTCCTTTTCTCTTGCGTCTTCTGCGGCCTCTCGTTTGGCTTTGGCGACCTCAGCATTTCTCTTCGCCTCAGCCTCTCTCAATTTCTTATTGAGGTCGTCCACTTGGCCCTTCACTAGACGCCCAGCCTCGGCAGTTGCCGCCCTCCGTGCATCCTCAACCCGCTTAGCTGTGCTTTGTTCAACGGCCTCTAGCTTCTTTTTCATATTGCGCAAGTCGCCACTAAATCTGATTTCGGCCTGTTTTTGGGCATTCACCGTTGCGGTGGTGAGCCGTGACTTAAACTCAGCTTCAAGTTCTCTCCGTGCAGCCTTGGTTGCAGCCTGTACGGCGGCAGACTTCATTTTGTCTAGCTTTACGTGAAGTGCTTGTTCGTCCATCGCCGCTGGCAGGACTTGTCCACAAAGAGGGCAACTTCTAGGCATACCGTCTCCACATGAAAGGAATCTGTTAATCATTCTGAACCTGCCATGGGAAACATTCAACTATTTTTGAACTTGACATATAACTGGGCTGGTAAGGTCCATCGGCTATAGAATCGCCTCAAGCTCCTTGCGGCGGATGACATTAAGCAGGGCTAGGGCTGGGCCTTTGGGCTGCTTGGTTCCGCGCTCCAACTGCGAGAGGTAGCCGGTGCTGAGGTTGAGAGTGCGGGCGAAGGCGGCTTGGCGGCTGTTGGCGCGCTCTAACAGGCTGCACATCACTTCCCCTTGGAGTCCTTTGCGGGATGGCCACCGCAGCGCGGTGATCGCTGGTTGGCAAGTTCGCGTAGTTCCTTGGTGACGCAATGCTAGCAGAGAATAGGGCTGCTCACGGGCACGTGTTTGACTGGGGTTGGTTGTATCCAAGATCCCAAAGGCGAGACCTGAGGCACCCGGCACAGAATGCGCCGTCCCAACGGGACTCCGGCGGCATTTTGGTTGATCCTTTCCCACCGTTGAAACGGTGGGCTAATCAACCCTACGCCTACGGCGCGGGCGAGCTGGCTTTGTCTGCGCTGTCGCTTTAACAATGCACTCATGTTGGCCCCTATGAGGGGCCACAAACAGTAAAGCTCCTGGCTCTGCCTGGGATATTTACCAAATACTGCGCCTAAGGCGCGGGCGAGAGCCTACAAAACGCTGAAGATTGCATACAAGGTGCGGGTTACTGTAAATCTGGCGCGGAAGACTGCATGGAAGGCGCGGGTAATTGCCTGTGGCGCGCGAAGTCTTTTCCAATCCAGGAATGAGCCTGAAGGGTGTGTCTGAGGCGGGCAGCTT
>CAZYCV010000225.1:0-3325 GCA_964645305.1 uncultured Occallatibacter sp.
CGATGATGTCGCCGATCTCCTGGTCGCCGTTGGCCGAGATGGCGCCCACCTGGGCCACGGAACTGGGATCAACCGGCTTCGAGAGTGCGCCCAGCGAACCAGTCGTCAGCCACTTGCCATCCTTATCGCGGGTGCCGATAATCGCCGCCACGGCCTTGTCGATGCCGCGCTTGAGCGCCGTCGGATTCGCGCCGGCCGCCACCGTCTTCACGCCCTCGCGGAAGATCGACTGTGCCAGAACCGTGGCCGTCGTGGTGCCGTCGCCGGCCACGTCGGAAGTCTTCGAGGCAACTTCCTTCACAAGCTGAGCGCCGACGTTTTCGCCCGGATCCTTCAGCTCAATCTCTTTGGCCACCGTCACGCCGTCCTTGGTGATGGTCGGCGAACCGAACTTCTTTTCGATAACCACATTGCGGCCCTTGGGGCCGAGTGTTGCCTTCACCGCGTCCGCCAGCGTGTTCACGCCGCGCAAGATCGCCTGACGGGATTCCTCACCGTGCAAAATCTGCTTTGCCATTGCTGTAATTCTCCTTGATAGGGTTCAGGGGTCAGGGATCAGGGATCAGTGCTCCTGGTCCAGCAACCCAAATGCTGATTCAATTTCCTTGGATGGGGCGAGATCGATTTTTCCGTGGGTCAAAAGGCGTCGGGCAACCCTGCCTGAACCCTGACCTCTGATCCCTGACCCCTACTCAGCTACTTCTTCACAATTCCCAGAACTTCCTCTTCGCGCATGATGAGGAACTCTTCGCCGTCGATCTTGATCTCGGTGCCGGAGTACTTGCCGAAGAGAATCTTGTCGCCCGCCTTCACGTCCAGGGGGAAGGTCTCACCCTTGTCATTCGACTTGCCCTTGCCGACGGCGATCACTTCGCCTTCCTGGGGCTTTTCCTTGGCGCTATCGGGGATGATGATGCCCCCGCGGATGGTTTCGCCCTCTTCCAAACGGCGGACGAGGATACGGTCATGAAGCGGTGTAAACGAGGTTGCTGCTGCCATTGCTGCGCTTCTCCTTCACAGGC
Source organism: uncultured Occallatibacter sp. (assembly GCA_964645305.1). Classification (GTDB taxonomy): domain Bacteria; phylum Acidobacteriota; class Terriglobia; order Terriglobales; family Acidobacteriaceae; genus Telmatobacter. Next base: position 1,023 of record CAZYCV010000225.1, read on the forward strand.
GGTCGGGGTTGATCCCCGCCGCGAGATTGGTGTTTCTGTTAAAAATAATCCGTCCAACAAATCCAGTGATCCGTGCCAGTGATCCGTGTCAGCGATCCGTACCAGTGATCCGTGCCCCATCCATTCCGCGTTCTTTGCGGAATGGGTGGGATACCAAGACACTCATTGCCTTCCAGATCAATAAAGACTTTGGATTCTCCGGGAAGCCGCTCTCGACCTCCGAGCCGGCATCCCTGGGCAAGCACTTCAGCCAGCACGCTGCTAGCACTCTCGCCCTTCAATTGCTAACGATAGGCCAGCCCTGCCAAATTTGTCAAGTGCAAAACGTAAGAATGTGAGTGGTTCATGCTCATATTTTATGAAATTTCTAATAAATAAATTGCAAACAGGTCCACAAAATTTCGCGGAGGTTGCAAATGATTGAATTCAAAGGATCTCGCATTTTGAGAAGATGATGCGCCGTCCCTTCGGGACTCCGGCGGCATTTTGGCTGATCCTATCCCCACCGTTAAAACGGTGGGCTAATCACCGCTGCGCCTACGGCGCGGGCTATCGACTGCCGACTGACCTCTGTTGACTGACCACTGACCACTGTCCACTGTCCGCGCAACCATATACAATATCTTCATGCAATGCCGCTCTTTTCATCGCCTCACCGTCGCCGTGGCCGTCTTTGGCCTGATCGCAACCACGCTTGCTGTCGGCCTTGCCGCCGGAGCTCAAGACGCCGGCAACAGGCGCGGACGCAAATTCAAAATGCCGCCGCCTACTGCGCGCATTGAGGTCACCGTGCTGCGCGATAGCAACGGCAAGCCCATTGTGAATGCCTCGGTGGTATTTCACTCCATCGAGGATGGCGTCGCCAAGGGCAACATGGAGCTGAAGACCAATGATGACGGCAAGACGGTCATTGATATCCTGCCGATCGGCGGCTTCATGCGCATGCAGATCATCGCCAAAGGCTTTCAGACCTTCGGAGACGATTACAAAATCGACAAGGATACGATGACGATTGAGGTTCGCATGAAGCGCCCCGGCGAACTGTACTCGATCTACAAGCCGCATCCCGAGGCCAGCGAGGGCGGCAAGGATGCGGCTCCGCCGGCTTCTGCGCCCGCCGACAAGCCCGCCGCTCAGCCCAGTCAAACGCAGCCCAAGTGATGAAGATGCGAAGTTAATATTCAATACAGGGCACGGCTTCCGTCGTGCCCTTTTTTAGGCGGGATTATGACCAGCCAGCCTCTTCTCGGCAAATCTGCCCTCCTCACCGGCGGCGCGCGGCGCGTGGGGAAGGGAATTGCGCTCGCTTTGGCGCAGGCCGGGGCGGATGTGGCGATCACCTATCGCAACTCCCAAACTCAAGCCGTTGAAGCCGTCCGCGAGATCGAAGCTCTAGGCCGACAAGCTCTGGCCGTCGAGTGCAATGTGCGCTCGGAGGCCTCAGTCAAAGCCGCCGTCGCCGCCGCCGTTGGCCGCTTCAATCGTCTCGACATTGTGGTCAACAACGCCGCCGTCTTTGACTCCGCTCCTCTCGACGCGCTCAGCCTCGCTCAGTGGGATGCGGTCTTTGAGACCAATGCGCGGGGGCCGTTCCTGGTGGCGCGCGAGGCACTGCCTCATCTGCGCGCAAACAATGGGCGAATCATCAACCTTGGCTCGCTCGGCGGCATCCACGCCTGGGCCGGCCACGCTCACTACTGCGCCTCCAAGGCCGCGCTGCACTCGCTCACCCAGTCGATGGCCAAGGCCTTTGCGCCGGAGGTCAGCGTCAACTGCGTCGCCCCCGGATGGATCGAACTGGAAGAGAGCGATGCCGGCCAGGCCGAGCACTTTGCGCGAAAGACTCCCATGCGGCGCAATGGATGCGTGGAAGACGTGGCGCAGGCCGTGCTCTTTTTTGCCGCCGGGCCGCACTTCATCACAGGGCAGGTGCTGGCCGTCGATGGCGGGCTAGGGCTGTAACCGACAAGCTGTTTACCTTGGATTGCCTCCACCAAGTTCTTGCACCGGTTCTGCGAAAAAATCCCTCAAGTCTACTCGGTCTGTGACCGTATATAAATGTGGCATCCCGCCATGCAGCGCCGACCTCCCGGTCATCTGTAACGTGGACCCCCTGGCCCACGTTTGCTTATCGTACGTCGTGTACGATTGACAGCTTGGAGGTATGGGCGGGTCCCCGATCCCGAGAACAATGTGGCTGCCCCTGGTCCCTCGCATTTGGAGACCGGGGAGGTAGCCAGCGACACCCTGCCCACCACCAGCACGGTGATTTATACTGCTGCCAGCAACCAGGTGGCGACCAG
>CAZYCV010000226.1:0-3267 GCA_964645305.1 uncultured Occallatibacter sp.
TACTACGGCCGCTGGAAGGCGCTGCAATACTATGCGCGCCGCTTCTATGCGCCGGTGCTGGCGTTGCCGCACGTGGAGGATGGCGCGCTGAAGGTCTACATCGTCAGCGACCATGTGAAGACTGAACACGACACGCTGCGCGTGCGCCTGATGGACTTTGATGGCAATGTGCTTTTGGATGAGACGAAGGCCGTGGATGTTGCGCCACTCACGAGCAAGGTTTATTTGGACTGGCCGCTGAAGAAGATTACCGATGCGGGTGCTGCGGATACCTCGCAGGTCTTTGTGGTGGCCGAGTTGAGCGCGGGCGTTAAGCAGCTCTCCCGCAACTTGATTTATCTTGCGCCCACCAAAGGCGTGCATCTGAAGCCGGCGCAGTTGAAGGTGGAGGCGACAGGTTCAAACGGCCATTACGTGATCAGGATCAGCTCTCAGGTTTTGGCGCGGGATGTTTATCTTTCCTTCGGAGATCTCGATGCGCAGGTCACCGATAACTATTTCGACATTCTGCCCAGAGATTCAGCCATTGTTGGCGTCACCGGCACGGCGACACTCGACCAGATCAAGGCGCAGATGAAAGTGATTTCACTGACGGATGCGTTTGATGGAGATGGGCAGAAGCCTGCGTTGACAGCGGGGCGGTAAGGGGTGGAATCCCAGGTCCCAAAATCGGGACCTGGGGCACCCAAATATTTCTTCAAATACCAGAACTCAGAACGAGAAGACCGCTTGCACAAAGATGCGTCTTGCGGCCGAGCCTTGAGAAAAGATTCCGCCCGCCAGGTTGGTGGATTTTCCAAAGTTCGGCGCGGTGACGGTTCCATTCGGCGTTCCCTTGTCGATGTCGTTGAAGAGGTTCAACGCCTGGGCGCTGAAGGTGAGCGAGTACCTGTGGCCTGTACTGTTGCCATTGCCGCCCAAGCCCATTGGTCCTCCGAAGCCGCCGCCCGGCCCACCGCCGCCCGGCCCGCCACGTCCGCCGCCGCCACCCGGAGGCGGTCCGGGGGGTGGGCCATTGGGCTGTCCGTTGTCTGCTTGAGTGGCGGAGACCAGCTTGGGTCCAAGGCCGATGGCCTTGCTGATGCGCAGGTTCACGGCGATTGCCGCCGGACCGTTGCCCAGGTTGACGGGAATCATCGCCCCGCCGTTTCCGGCCACCGTGTTAAAGCATCCGTAAGAGGTTTGGACATCGCCAGTTATTTGGCAATCCGTCGGATCGGTTGCGTACGTTGGCCGCTGATTGAAGAAGTTATTCAGCGGATCAGTGGGCAGCGTGATGTTGAATGGCCGCCCGGATTGCGCCACCAGGAAGGGATTGAGGCGTATCCCCCAAGGCGCGGTGTAGTTGGCCATCATGAACAGGTTGTTGCGCGTCACAAAGCCCGAGCGCCCGTAGTTTTTGTCCAGATCCGTTCTATCCACAGCGCTGCCGTTGTTGTTGCCGTTGGCATACGAGAGGGTGTAAAAGCCGGTGAGATTAAACTTCTTTGTGATGTTGCCGCGCAGGCTGGCTATAATCTGATTCTGTTTGAAGACTGCTTCGGGAAAGTATTCATTCTTGAATCCGTTCGTGTTCTCTGCCGGATTGCTATCGGCTGGCTGATTGGCATTGATGGTCGTTGTCTGATGAACACCAGTGGTGTGCATATAAGTGAGCGTAGAGCTGAGGCTCGAATTGATCTGCCGCTCCAAGCTCACGCTGCCCTGCTCGTTGTAGGGCGCGTGATAGGTGGGATCAATCTGATAAGAGACTGGCGCGGATGAACCGGTGCAGTTGCCAGACTCCAGAAGATTCAGATCGAGCGCGGTCTCTGATGATGTGCAGGTTGGATTGACGAAGACATACTGGTTCTGGATGCCCGCGTAATGAACGCTTTTCAGATTGCCGGTTCCCATGCGGTCGTAGAAGAAGCCATAGCCGACCCGCAGCACGGTCTTAGCCTTTTTGTCCTTGCCGTTTCCATCCAGGGCGTAAGCGAGGGCGGCGCGCGGGGCCCAATCATCGTGATCGGCGATGTGATTCTGCGCCTCCCAGCGCAGGCCGCCGCTGAGAGTGAGCCGGGGGTTGAACTTCCAGTCATCCTGCACGTAGAGCGCGATGTCAAAGACATTGGCGACGGATGAATAGCAGTTGGAGCCGCTGATGCAAGCGGTGTAGCCGGCCGAGGAGGGACCATTTCCATCGGTTACCTGGTCATTGAATGTTGTTTTGACTTTGCTGGTATACAACGCATTGGCCATCGCCAAGTACTTCTGATATGCGTTGATTGTTGAGTTGCCGTTCAACGTATCGGCGAATGTGTAGGAGCCTTTGAAGCCGCTGTCGGTGTAGGATGCATCCTCTGAATCACGCATTCGCGTGCCGAATTTGATGGCGTGCGCGCCGTGGCTCATCGTCGTCATGTTCTGGAATTCAAGGCGCGTGTAGTGGTCGCGGCTCTCTTGCCCGCTGTAGCCGCCGCCGCTGAAATAGCCTTGAACATTGATCGTCGTCGCGTCCGAATCGGGATAATGATTTTCATTCTGCCGCTCAAACTGGAAGCGGCTCTCGTTGACGATGTGATCGTTGATCACGTAAGCGTCGCTCAACTGTACGGTGTGATCGGTGTTGGACTCATGCGTCGAGGCGCTGGAGAGCGAACCGAAGTTCAGATCTCCGTGCTCGGATTCTGCCCAGAAACCATAGCGCGCGGTGAAGGTGTTCTTGGGACCGAGTTGCAGATCGATGCGCGCCGAGGCGTTGTCGCGGATGCGGCGATTGAGAAGATTGACGCCGAAGGTCGGGCATAAGTAGTACGGGCCGGTTCCTGTGGCGCAACTTGAGTTCGCACCCTCGTCGTTATCCAGGATCGCATCATAGATCAACCAGGCGTCGGGGATTTCCGTGTTGCGCTGTTCGGCGCTGAGGAAAAAGGAAGCGGTCTTGGAGAGCGAACCGCTGAGTGTGCCGTTGAACTGATAGCTGTAATAGGGAGGAATCACCTCCCCGTTTTGAGTTGAATATGGATTGCCGGTATTGAAAGCTTTGTCATTACCCTGCAAAAAGAACTGGCCGCGCAGCTTGTCGGTTCCGGGCTTGGTGAGAATCTCGATGCGGCCAAAGCCGATGCGGTCAAACTCCGCCGAGAATGGGTTCTGATTGATGCGAATCTCGCGGATCGCTGACTTGGGTGGAAGCTGCCCGCCGCTGAAGCCGTCAATATAAATCTGGCCGCCGTTGGGGCCTGCCGAGGGGCCGGCCAGCGCGGTCAGTTCGTTGGAAAGCTC
>CAZYCV010000227.1:0-3246 GCA_964645305.1 uncultured Occallatibacter sp.
GCTTGTCCGGTGGTGTGGCAGGGGAGGAGAGGTGACTCTCCCCCCTATGCCGATTCAGGAATGGAACCTCTCTGAATTACCGCTCCGCCACCAAATCCAGCAGATCGAAGAACTCCGGAAAACTGATGGCTACCGACTCCGCACCCGTGATCAGTGTCTCGCCTTCCGCGCGCAAGGCGGCCACACTGAAGGCCATGGCGATGCGGTGATCGCCGCCGGAGTCGATGGTTGCGCCATGCAACTGCTGCCCGCCGGGAATGTCCAGGCCGTCCTCGAACTCTTCGACTTCAGCCCCCATGGCGCGCAGATTCTTTACCACCAGCGCGATGCGGTCGGACTCCTTGACGCGCAGTTCGCGCGCGTCGCGGATGCGGAGGCCGCCGCTGGTGAACGGCCCAATCGCCGCCAGCGCGGGCAGTTCGTCGATCAGTTGCGCGGTCAGCGCGCCGTGGATGGCGGTCGAGCCCAGCCCCTCGGCCGGTGCTTTGATTTGCACTGTGCCGACCAGCTCGGCGTTCTTCTCTTCCAGATTCAGCACGCTGATGCGCGCGCCGAGGGCTGCCAGCACATCCAGCAGGGCGGCCCGCGTAGGGTTCATGCCCAACGCGTCCAGCACCAGGTTGGAGCCGGGAAAGAGCGCGGCCGCGCAGAGGAAGAAGGCCGCCGAAGACAGATCGCCGGGAACGGCGGCTTCAATGGCGTGCAGCGTTTGCAGGCCAGTGATCGAGACCGAGTCCAGGGTGCGTTCAATGGTGGCGCCGAAGGCTCGGAGGGCCAGTTCGCTGTGGTCGCGTGTGCGCACCGCCTCGCGCACCGTGGTAGTTCCCGCCGTTTGCAAGCCGGCCAGCAGGATGCAGGTCTTCACCTGCGCGCTGGGAACGGGCGTGGTGAAGTCAATGGCCTTCAGTTCCCTTCCCTCAATCGTCAGCGGCGCATGGCCGTCGGTCAGTGTGAGCCGCGCGCCCATCAACTCCAGCGGCTTCTGAACGCGCCCCATCGGCCGCCGGGAGAGGGATTCATCGCCGATGAGCGTGAAGCGGCCTTGCTGCGGCGCGAGCAGCCCGGAGATCATGCGCATAGTCGAGCCGGAGTTGCCGCAATCCAGCGCCTCCGCCGATGGCGTTACGCGCCCGCCCACGCCCTGAATTTCAATCGATCCGTCCACCAGCCGCCGCACCTTCGCGCCCAACGCTTCCATGCAGGCAAGGGTTGAGGCGCAATCGGCACCCGTGGAGAAGTTGGTAAAGCGCGATGTGCCTTCGGCAAAGGCGGCCAACATTCCGTAGCGGTGGCTGATGGATTTGTCGCCGGGCAGGCGCAGGCTACCGGTTATGTTCTTGGCGGGGCGAATGATGCGTTCTTGGGTCAAGGCAGCTCCGGGATTTGTGTTTCTTCATCGACTGAACAAGTTGAGGTTCGTGGTCTCCCGCTCGTTTCGTAAAGTACACAAAATGGATGGGAAACCCTGGATGCTTCAGATAGCTCTTGGAGGTAAATTGTTTGCGTTACCTTTGGATGCAACTCATCTTGGCGAGATGGTCTTCTCTTCAAGTCTAAACAATGGAGGAGCGGTACTGCGGATCAATGCAAAATTCACATTTCTTCTTGGGTTTGCCCCCTGTCAGGAACTATACTCATTTGCGGCAATAGAGCTGACTAGCCGCCTTTGGCGAGCGGCTTATCCGGCAAGGAGTTCGATCCGATGGCTGCAATTCCTCCAATCCAGGAGATTGATCCGGAATTAGATCACGGAAGTTTTGATTCATTTGCCGCCGCCGCTGCGGCCCTCCTAAGCTGGCAGTCGCTGGCGGCAGTGATCGATCACACACTTTTGAAGCCGGAGGCCACGCGGCAGCAGGTGAAGAAGCTCTGCGAGGAGGCAATGCAATACCGCTTTGCCTGCGCCATGGTGAATCCGGTTTGGGTTCCCACGGCGGTGAGCGTGCTCGCCGGTTCAGGCATTCCCGTGGGCGTGGTGATCGGATTCCCGCTGGGGGCCTCGCTGGTCTCGACGCTGCGCCAGGAGGCCACCGCGCTGCTCCGGCTGGGGGCGCGCGAACTGGATATGGTGCTTCCCATCGGGCAGCTCAAGAGCGGCAACCACCAGGCCGTACAACATACCATTCATACAGTGTGCGGAATTGCCCACGATCATGGCGCGCTGTTGAAGGTGATTCTGGAGACTTCGCTGTTAAGCGTGGCGGAGAAGTTGCGTGCCTCGGAGATTGCCATCCAGGCCGGCGCGGATTTTATCAAGACTTCGACCGGCTTTGCCCAAGGCGGGGCGACCGCTGCGGATGTTGCGCTGATGCGCGGCGTGGCGGGCGCGCGCTGCGGCGTCAAGGCATCAGGCGGCATTCGCACTCTGGCCGACGTAAAGGCATTGCTGGAGGCCGGCGCCAACCGCATCGGCGCTTCGGCTTCAGTGGCCATTGTGCGCGAGCTGGGAGCGGAGTGAGGCTTCTCGATTATTATTTCTTTATATGAAAATCAGTGAATGGCGAGTGTTGCGCACGGTACCCTTGCTCTTTGCCCGCATGGGCATGATGCTCTCAAAATACTGGGACTCCGCAAGGCGTCGTGAGCGGGTCAAACTTCTTTTGAGGATTCGTTCAGAGCGGGATATGCTGTTGCTGCCCAGCGAGGCCTGCCAGATCATGAGCCTGGTGGATGCCGTAAAAAATATCCCCGGAGAGATGGCAGAATTGGGAGTGGCGGCGGGAGCCTCGGCCAAGATGATCTCTGCCCGCGCCCCGGAGCGGGTTCTGCACCTCTTTGACACCTTCGAAGGGCTGCCTGATCCGTCGGCAAAAGACAGTTCGAGGTTCATGAAGGGGCAGTATCGCTATTCCTTTGAGGAGGTTCAAAGTTACTTGAAGGACTGTAATGTGGTTCTTCACAAAGGTTTGTTCCCCGACACGGCAGGCGATTTGACTGGCAGCCGATTCGCGTTTGTTCATCTGGACGGCGACATCTACGAATCGACCAAAGCCGGTTTGGAGTGGTTTTACCCTCGCTTGAACAAAGGAGGGATTCTTGTTTGCCACGATTACGATACGTCGATCGGGGTCAATCAGGCCTTTGAAGAGTTTTTTGCCGACAAGCCCGAGCCCTACTTCGATCTGGTCGGAAGCCAATGCATGTTTGTAAAAATGTGAGCTGTTTTTTGAAGGTTGCGAGCAGCTCCAGTCCAGTCTTTTCCAATCCAGGAATGAGCCTGAAGGGTGTGTCTGAGGCGGGCAGCTT
>CAZYCV010000228.1:0-3228 GCA_964645305.1 uncultured Occallatibacter sp.
CTCCAAGGCACCTGTCTCTCAAGAGAAAATGGTTATCGTGGTTGATGATGACCAAGCGGTTGAAAGGCTGGAAGGCCTTCGCCGCAAGACGCCGGTGTTTGCTGGAACCAGCTACTCTCTTGTTGAAGCCCAGGTTTATATTCGAGATCGATGCAAGGTAAGCTAAGATTTCAATGGCCAGAGAACCCGTTTACCTACTACCCTCTACAGATGAATTATCTGTTCTTACTGACACCACTGCTGCAAAGGCGCTGGAGGTCATCGATCATGCCAACCGAAGAGAACACTCGTATGCCAGCCTAGCCATGGTCTGCGGCACGCTTGGCCTGATGAGTTGCGTTCTGGTCTTTGCATGGCTGGTCGAAACCGGGCATCCGGAGGCTGGTGGACTGGTGCTGGGGACCGGGGTGCTGGCTATCGTCGGACAGATTATCAACTCACGCCTCAACAAGTGATTGTCGCGGGTTGATGCAACTGACGGTTCGATTCAACAATCAATCCGCCAATTTTCGGCACAGTTGTTCGCTACTGCGCGGACAACTGTGCCGATTGTCTTTGGTGATGTGTATCATAGCCAATAGTGCAAGCCGCCAGTGATGCTTCTATTGACTCATCCGTGGCGAATCCGCGCGACCGATCATCGAGAGGAATCAAGAAAATGAAGAAAGCTGTTTCCGCTGCCAAGGGCAAGGCCAAGCCGGCCTCGATTGCCAAGAGCAAGGCCAAAAGCGTTCCCGCCTATAAAAATGCCAAACTGGCTCCAGCCGCGCGCGTGCAGGATCTGCTGAAGCGCATGACGGTGCAGGAGAAGGCCGAACAGATGCGCTGCGTGTGGTTGGAGAAGGCGCAGAAGCTGGTGGACGACAAGGGCAACTTTGATTTGGCCAAAGCCAAGGCGGCCTTCAAGGGTGGACGCGGCATCGGCCAGGTGGGCCGCCCGTCGGATGCCGGCGGCGGCAGGAACGCCCGCGAGATGGCCGTGCTGACCAACCAGATTCAGAAGTTCTTCCTGGAAAATACCCGCCTGGGTATTCCTGTGGTCTTCCACGAAGAGTGCCTGCACGGCCACGCAGCGCCGGCCGGAACCAGCTTCTCGCAGCCCATCGGTTTGGGCGCAACCTTCAATCCTGAACTGGTGGAGCGGCTCTTTACCATGACTGCCGAAGAGGCCCGCGTGCGCGGCACGCATCAGGCGCTCACCCCGGTGGTGGACGTGGCGCGCGAGCCGCGCTGGGGTCGCGTTGAAGAGACCTACGGCGAAGATCCATTCCTGGTTTCGCGCCTCGGCATTGCCAGCGTCCGCGGCTTCCAGGGCGACAAAAAATTCCGCGACAAAAAGCACGTCATCGCCACGCTGAAGCACTTTGTGGGCCATGCCGAGCCAGAGTCCGGCCAGAACTGCGCGCCGGCCAACGTCAGTATGCGCGTGCTGCGCGAGACCTTCCTCTTCACCTTCAAGGAAGTCCTCAAGCACGCCGGAGCCATCAGCATCATGCCCTCCTATAACGAGGTGGATGGCGTTCCCTCGCACGCCAACCAGTGGCTGCTGCGCGACGTGCTGCGCAAGGAGTGGGGCTTCAAGGGCTACTTGGTCAGTGACTACTATGCGATCTGGGAACTCAACTACCGGCCCGACACGCACGGCCACTTCCTGGCCGAGGACAAGAAGAAGGCCTGCGCGCTGGCCGTCAAGGCGGGCGTGAATATCGAACTGCCCGATCCCGACTGCTATCTGCACCTGGAGGAGCTGGTCAAGAAGGGCGTGCTCAAGGAAAAAGAGCTGGATGAGTTGGTGTCGCCCATGCTCTATTGGAAGTTTGTCATGGGCCTCTTCGACGATCCGTATGTCGATCCGGAGATTGCGGCGCAAGTGGTCGGCTCCGACGCCAACCGCGAGCTGGCTCTTGAAGCGGCGCATGAGACTATCACGCTGCTCAAGAACGAGGGCAACGTATTGCCGCTGAACCCGAAGAAGCTCAAGACAATTGCGGTGATCGGCCCCAACGCCAACCGCGGTTTGCTGGGCGGTTACAGCGGCGTGCCGGAGCATAACGTCACGGTGCTGGACGGCATTAAGCAGAAGGTTGGCAACAAGGTTGAAGTGCTCTATAGCGAAGGCTGCAAGATCACCGTGGGCGGAAGCTGGAATATCGACCCGGTGGTGGCGAGCGACCCCGAAGAGGACCGCAAGCAGATCGCCGAGGCTGTGGAAGTGGCCAAGAACGCCGACGTCATTGTGCTGGCCATCGGCGGCAACGAGCAGACCTCGCGCGAGGCCTGGGCTCGCAATCACATGGGCGACCGCACAAGCCTGGATCTGGTGGGGCAGCAGAACGAACTGGTCGAGGCGATGGTCGCGCTTGGCAAGCCGGTGGTGGCGCTGGTCTTTAATGGCCGTCCGCTCTCCATTACGGATTTGAGCAAGAGCGTTCCGGCGATCTTCGAGTGCTGGTACATGGGTCAGGAGACAGGCCGCGCTGTGGCCGACGCGCTCTTTGGCGACGTCAATCCCGGCGGCAAGCTGCCCATCACCATTCCGCGCTCGGTGGGGCACTTGCCGGCCTTCTATAACTACAAGCCCTCGGCGCGCCGCGGCTATCTCTTTGACGACACCACGCCGCTCTATCCATTCGGCTTTGGATTGAGCTACACCAGCTTCGCGTTTGAGAATGCGCGGCTGGCCAAAAAGAAGATCGGCGTAAAGGGCGCAACCAAGCTGCTGGTGGATGTAAAGAACACCGGCAAGCGCGCTGGCAGCGAAGTGGTACAGATGTATATCCGCGATTGCTTCAGTTCAGTGACGCGGCCGGTGAAGGAGTTGAAGGGCTTCAAAAAGGTCTGGCTGGAGCCGGGCGAGAGCACGACGGTCTCGATCGACATCACGCCCGATCTGCTTGCCTTCTACGACATCAACATGAAGTACGTCGTGGAGCCGGGCGACTTCGAGATCCAGGTAGGCAGTTCGTCGCAAGATGCCGATCTGACCAAGCTGACGCTGACTGTGACGAAGTAAAAAAATACATTCCCCGCTGCAACCGGTGGGAGTTATGCTTGTAGCGCCGCCGCATACAATTGCGGCGGCGCAAATTTGATTGAATGATTCGTATTCATTTCCCAGAAATCAGCAGCGAAAGCGAGTAGAGACCGATGAGCGGCACAACTAAACTCTCTTACGGAGAGAAATTCGGATACGGCCTGGGCGATCTGGCCGCCAACTTTGTCTTTCAA
>CAZYCV010000229.1:0-3161 GCA_964645305.1 uncultured Occallatibacter sp.
GTATCCGTACGGTGAACCACGTCTTGTAAATCCCATTTTTTCTGTCATAAATTAACCTCCAGCTGGTATCCAACGATAAAGTGTAAGAAGAGACACTCCAAGATTCTTTGCGACTATTTTTGGAGAGGTTCCTCCCATCAGCAATTTTTTAGATGATTCCATTTTACTGTCAGTCATTTTTCGTTTTCGACCTCCTTTACGTCCCTGTAACAAAGCTGCCGATAATCCGGCTTTAGTGCGCTCAATGATCAGTTCCCGTTCCATCTGTGCCAGGCTTGCCATTAAGTGAAAGAAGAACCTACCGGCTGGTGTACTTGTGTCAATACCATCTGTCAGGCTTTTAATATGAATGCCTTTCCCTTCCAGTTCACCTACAAGGCTAACAAGCCCCTTGACACTTCGTCCTAAACGATCCAGCTTCCAAACGACAAGTGCATCTCCGGTACGCAACACTTCCAATGCCAGGGTCAATCCGGGTCTTTGCTGCTGGATACCAGAGATTATATCGTCATATATTTTACTGCAACCTGCTTCTTCAAGGGCTTTGCGTTGCAATTCAAGATTTTGACCTTGAGTTGAGATACGTGCATAACCAATATTCATGCTTAAATATAATTAAATTTTCTCAAAACTCAATAAATATGTTTATTTTGAGATTTATATTTTAAGAATGGATTTTGATAATAGCAAAGACCTGTTATTGCGCCTGTGACATTGCACCGGATTCCGTTCTCTTATACGGCCGTTTGTGAGAATGAAAAAATAAACGTTTATGATGTTCTTAAAAAGTGGAAGATTGAAGTGGTTGCCAGTTACCAGGAAGTAATTCATCGAGCTTATTTGCTTTGTGATCCGGAAGGCGGGTTAAAACGTCTTTCAGCCAAATATAAGGATCAACATCATTCATTTTGCAAGTGCCAAAAAAGGAATATAACATGGCTATTCTTTGAGCTGCCTCATGGGAACCGGCAAATAAGAAATTTTTTCTTCCGAGAGCCAAAACTCTAATACTGTTCTCGATCAGGTTGTTGTCTATTTCATATCTGCCATCATACAAATAACTGCAAATCCTGTTCCATAAACTCAAAGAATAGGCAAGAGCTTTGCCAATAGCACTTTTGGGCAGCACCTGTGTATAGTTCAACTTCATCCAGTCTCCAAGTTCTGCGAGTATGGGCAAGGCTTCTTTTTCTCTGAATGCTTTACGCTGTTCAAATGTATAATTATTTTCACGAGCTATTCGCTCAATCATATACAGTTGCTGCATTTGGGTCATGACATATTCTGCCCTGGCTTTATCATTGTTTAACGCGAGCTCAAATTTCCTTCTGGAATGGGCAAGGCAAGCCAACAAGGTAATTTTTCCCGGTTGATCAAATATATCATATGCCGAATATCCATCGGTTTGCAGTGCTCCAATAAAATCTTTCAATAATTCTTCCGGACCTTCCCGGGAACGGGTTTTATTATAATCAAAAAGAACTAATTTCTCTACTATGGCTCTTAAAACCCACATATATCCCCTGTGTGTAGCTCCCGGTTTATCCCTGTCTAAAACGGGAATAGGAGATTCATCGCTCTGATTGTAGGTGCTTCTGAGGGCGTTCTCTTTTAATCTTTCATATAATGGAACCATCAGATTACAACATTGCCGCATCCAATCTATTATGGTAGATTCAGAAATCACAACTCCCATTTGTTTTAATTGCTGTACTATTCGATATATCGGGAGGTGGTAAACAAACTTGCTGACATAAATATGCGCTAATAAACTTGCTCCTGCAATGCCTTTTGGAATAGGCAAAGATGGAAGGTTTCCAGTTATTATAATGGTTTCCGGATCTTTTTCGTCTTGCTTTGGTAATACATATTTTGGACGGATATATTTTTTAACGAACAACATACCTGGAGTATATTCTAAAACTTCAGTTATCTCTTCACCGATTTTTTTTGCTCCTTCAGGTTTTTCTTTGGGCTCTATGATTTCTTCCTGGCGTGGCAGATTTGCCGGTAATGCCTGGCGTGTAGGGATGACCTTTTTATTTTCAACCTTTTCTTTACGTTCGTAAGTGATGGTATCCATTTTAACAGGTTCAACCATCGGTTCAGGTAAACACAATCCCAGTAATAACTGAGCTGAGTTTTTTTCTGATATAAACCGTTCGCTTTTTGCTCCGAATATCATTCTCTTGAGCTGTACAAGCTCATTTTTTACATATAAAAGTTCAGCTGTTAATCTATCAATTTCTTCTTGCTTCTGCTTATTTTCAGCCTGAAGTTGAACAAATGCTTCTTTGCTGTAGTCGGTTGTTATTATATGTTCCTGTGCGTTATTCATGAAGTAAATATACATTAACAAATAGCCTAAACCATTTGTAAAATAGGTATTTTACTAACATGTATTTGTTCATGAATGGTTGATAAACCCATCCTTTTTTTCGTTTTCAGATTTTTGAACGATATACCTTCAACCAACATTACCAGTTGATGCCAGGCGATACAAAAATCTTTGGTCCCTGAATCAATTTCTGGAAAATCAAAGGTTCCTGTCTCCAGGCGTTTATAATACAATAAATATCCACCCCTTTCCCAGTGCAACAGCTTGATCCGGTTGCGGGATTTATTGATGAAAATAAATACTTCACCTGATGCCGGATTCCTTTCCATATCATTTGTGATTACCCCGCAAAGGCTGTCAAATGATTTACGCATATCGGTTGGAAATCGGAACAGGTAAAAAATATTTTGATTGGTCAGGGCAAACATAAATTTAAAGGTTTGCCAGTTGCTTGATTGTTTCTACTGGGGTTTGGCTGCTTATTACCAATTTGACATTGTTAGGATAATGAATCTCTATGGGTGTAGGCTCGATAGCTTTCTGTTCCTGCACCTGTTCCTGCTCCCTAACGTGAACCGGTAAAAAATTATTCCTCGAATTTTCCTTCCGGTATTTCTTTAACCAGTCATAGAAGATCCATGGCTTAATGCTATGTTCTGAAATGAAAGATGTCTGTGTCTTCCCACTGGATTGCCACTGCTTTATCATGTCAAACATTTGAGATTTTTGTTTCAGGCTGATCATTTTTTTTATACTTTAAATTTCGCCCGAAAGATAAATTGGCTATATTTGCTTTACAATATGTGGTTTACCGGATGCATAC
>CAZYCV010000230.1:0-3116 GCA_964645305.1 uncultured Occallatibacter sp.
GGCGGCATGGTGCCTGACGACGCCGAGCTGATCCCCTCCGAGATCTTTGCCCAGGCGCAGGTGGCGCTGGAAGAGGCCGACGCAATCATCATGGTTGTGGATGCACGCACCGAACTGGCCAGCCCGGATTACGACCTGAAGCAAAGCTTGATTCGCGGCGGCAAGCCACTCTTCCTCGCTGTCAATAAGGTCGAGGGCGAGGCGATGGCCATGGCCGCAGAGAACTTCCGCCAACTGGGCATTCGCAAGATCTTTTTCATCAGCTCCGAACACGGCCAGGGCATCGGCGACCTGCTCGAAGCCATCTCCGAGGCGCTGCCCGCACCGCCGGAAGCTGTTGCGACCGAGGATGAGATTCCCGTTCCTGACGGACCGCCTGCAGAACTTCCAACTCCGGTGAAGGATACGGGCTTTAGCTCGTACAAAACAGCCTTGCAAGGAAAAGGGGCTTTAGCCCCTGAGAAAACCTCCATATCGGAAGAGGATGAAACTCCCGTCCACCGCACCCACGGCGAATTCGAGCAGCACGAAACCTCCATCGCCATCATCGGCCGCCCCAACGTTGGCAAATCCACGCTGCTCAACGCCCTTACCGGAACCAGCCGCGCCATCGTCTCGCCCATCGCCGGAACCACGCGTGACGCCGTTGATGAGGTCGTCGACTTCGAAGGCCAGCAGCTCCGCTTTGTGGACACCGCCGGCATCCGCCGCAAGAGCAAGACCCATTTGATGGCTGAAAAGCTCAGCGTCGTGATGGCCCGCCGCCACCTGGAAGCCGCGGACGTCGCGCTGCTCGTCATCGACGCCGTCGATGGCGTCACCGCGGCCGACGCCACCATCGGCGGCTACGCCCACGAGAGCGGGCGCAGCATCATCATCGTCGTCAACAAATGGGATCTCTTGACCACCGGCCGCACTGACGGCAAGCCCCCCGCCGACCGCGAAATCTTCGAGCAGCAGTTGCGCACCGTCCTCAAGTACCTCAGCTACGCCCCGGTTATCTTCCTCTCCGCTCTCGAAGGCACCGAGTCCGGCGGCCGCAAGATGCTCCGCGCACTCCATGAGGTTGTCGCCGTGGCCGCCGAGCGCCGCAAGCGCGTCACCACCGGCCAGATGAACCGCTTCCTCGACAAAATCGACTTCCAGCGCGCCCCCGTCCCCATGGCCAAGCGTCTGCGCATTTTCTATATGACGCAAGCCGCCGTCGCCCCACCCACCTTTGTCCTCTTCACTGACCGCGACATCCAGCTCCACTTCAGCTTCGAGCGCTTCCTGGAGAATCAAATCCGCCAGGCCTTCGGCTTCAAAGGCTCGCCCATCTGGTTCAAAGTCCGCGCCCGCAACGCCGAAAAGAAGGAATAGTTACAATTCTTCCATCGGACTGAATCCAAAACTGTAGCGCCGACCTCCCGGTCGGCTGTTGCGTGGACCTCCTGGTCCACGCCTGTTTCTTCAGCGGAAAAACTCCGCGCCAAAAGCCCTCTCAATGGCTTACCATGGCGTGGAGGATTCTTCGCCATGAATTCCGTCCTTCCGCTGCGTTTCGTCCGTCTTGCCTGCCTCAGCCTCCTCTTCGCAACCGTGTTTTCCGTTGCCAAAGCCACCGCGCAAAACGCCGCCGAAACCGCCAGAATCACCGCCAATCTGCCCGCTGAATCCCGCGCGGTCATCGACCGTCTGACCATGCTGCGCGAGCTGCCCGATGGCCCTTGGAAGATGCACGCCGGGACTCTCGCGCATGGCGAGGCCGTCACCCTGGACGAAAGCGATTGGCAGCCCATCGCGCTCAAGACGAAAACGCCCAACGACGCCCTCTGGTTTCGCCAGAGCTATCAGGTCCCCGCCTCGCTTGGCGGCTACGACCTGACCGGCGCGCGCATCTGGTTCCAATTCCACGCCTCCGCCAACGGCCCCATGCCGGAGATCCTCTACTTCAATGGCCGCCGCGTGGCCATGGGCGACGACCTGGAGCCGGTGCCGCTCTTCGAGAGCGCCAAGCCCGGCGACAAGGTCACTGTGGCCGTCAAGCTGCTGCATACCGTGGACACGAAGATCTTCCTCGGCGCCACGTTGAAGATCGACTTCCCCGAAGGCCGCCCCAACCCCGAAGACCTGCGCGAAGAGTTCCTCTCGGCCGTGCAGCTCGTCCCCGTGCTCGCGCCCAATGACCCCGCGCAACTGGCCACGCTCAACGCCGCCATCCAGGCCGTGGATCTGAAGGCGCTCGACGCAAACGACCAAAAGAAAGTCGATGCCAGCCTCGACGCGGCGCGCCAAAAGCTGGCCGCCCTCAAGCCGCTCTTGCAGCAGGTCACCTATCACCTAACCGGTAACTCGCACATCGACGCGGCATGGCTTTGGCCGTGGACCGAGACGGTGGATGTGGTCAAGCGCACCTTCGGAACCGCGCTGCAACTGATGAACGAGTACCCTGCCTATTCCTACACGCAATCGGCGGCGGCTTATAACGAATGGCTCGCGGATAAGTACCCCTCGATCAATGCCGAAATCGCGCGGCGCATCCAGGAAGGCCGCTGGGAGATCGTCGGCGGAATGTGGGTCGAGCCGGACCTGAATATGCCCGACGGCGAATCGCTGGTGCGGCAGATACTGGTCGGCAAGCGCTGGTTCAAACAGAATTACGGCGTCGACACGCGCATCGGCTGGAACCCGGATAGCTTTGGCTACACCTGGCAGTTACCGCAGATCTACAAGAAAAGCGGCATTGATTATTTTGTAACTCAAAAGATGGCCTGGAATGATACCAATCAGATGCCCTTCAAGTTCTTCTGGTGGCAGTCGCCCGATGGCTCAAAGGTGCTGAGTTACTTCCCGCATGACTACGCCAACGATAACCTGAATCCGGTGCGCCTCGCGCGCGACTTTGTCATCGCGCAGAAGCAGGCGACCGGCTTGCCCAGCATGATGGACTTATACGGCATCGGCGACCACGGCGGCGGGCCGACCCGCGCCATTCTTGACGAAGGTTATTACTGGATCACGCGCGGCGTGCCCGATCCCGTTATTCCAAAAATGCAATTCGGCACCGCGCAAAGTTACTTCTCCACGCTGGAGACAAAGATTGCGCCGGAGAGTCCTGTCTGGGATTATCAGTC
>CAZYCV010000231.1:0-3089 GCA_964645305.1 uncultured Occallatibacter sp.
AGGGGGACAAAGTCATCACTGGCGGCCAGTCCAACTACCAGCCAGGTGAAGTTGTGAGGGCTAAACTTGAGAACCTTCCCACGGCAGACGTAAGCCAAGAGCAGTCAGGAGGCGATAAGTAATGCCTAACTTTTCACTCAAATATCCCTTCTTCATCATCATGGCTTGCCTGGTCATTGTAGTCGTGGGCGTGGTCAGCATCGCATCGATGCCCGTGGATCTATTTCCACAAATTAATATGCCAGTCGTAGTTGTAGCGACATTTTATTCTGGAATGCCCCCGCAGCAGATAGAAGCAGACATCACAGACACGTTTGAGAGATTCTTTACGCTTGGCAGCAACATCGATCACATCGAGTCTCGATCCCTGACCGGCGTAAGCCTGATCAAAATTTACTTCAAGCCAGGAACAGATGCAAATGCAGCGTTAAGCAATATCGCCAATCTGGCCATGGCTGACTTGCGACGACTACCACCGGGCACGTTGCCGCCTGTAGTTCTCGGCATGGACGCATCGAGCCAGCCTGTCTGTCTGGTCACGTTGAAAGGTGAGGGCCTGAACGAAACAAACCTGAAGGATCTGGCGCAGTTTCAGGTGCGCAATCAAATCGCCAGCGTGCCGGGAGCTTCAGTGCCACAACCGTTTGGTGGGCGGTACAGGCAGATCATGGTCTATGTGGATCCATTGAAACTTGAGGCGCATAACCTCAGCCTGATGGATGTCGTGAGATCCGTAAACGATTCGAACTTGATTCTGCCCGCGGGCGATGTGCGTATCGGGCCAAAAGACTACAACATCTACGCAAACAGCCAGGTTCCAACTCCTGAACTCATCAACGAGCTTCCACTAAAATCCGTAGGCAATGCTTCCGTGCTCGTAGGGGACGTGGGCAAAGCGGAGGACTCTGGAACCATCCAGACGAACATTGTTCGCATCGACGGTCAGCGATCGGTTTATGTCCCGGTACTGAAGCAAGGCGGAGACAGCAACACGATCACGATTGTGAACGGCATGAAAGAGGCGATCAAGGATCTTGTCGACATTCCATCTTCGCTCAAGACAGCCGTAGTCTTTGATCAATCGGTCTTTGTAAAGACTGCTCTGAAAAACCTTGGCAGCGAGGGCGGAATAGGTCTTGTTTTGACTGCACTCATGATCCTGCTTTTCCTCGGAAGCATACGCGCCACCTTCGCGGTCCTTCTGTCGATCCCGCTGTCTGCGCTGGCGGCCTTTATCTGCATTCGCATGGGCGGCGGGTCGATCAACACCATGGTTCTGGCCGGTTTGGCGCTGGCATTCTCTCGCCTCATTGATAACTCGGTCGTTGTGCTTGAAAACATATTTCGGCATCTTGAAATGGGAGAGCCACCTGAAGTCGCAGCAGAAGCGGGTGGCAAAGAAGTGCAAATGGCAGTCTTAGCCGCAACTTTCACTACTGCTATCGTCTTCTTTCCCGTTGCGCTTCTCTATGGTGTAAGCCGATACCTGTTTACGGCGCTTGCTCTTTCGGTTGTCTTTTCGCTCTTCGCTTCCTACATAGTGGCAATGACTGTCGTTCCACTGTATTGCGCGCGGTTCATCAAGCTGCACGCAGCGGATGCCTCGGAAGAGGAAGAGATTGACGATGAAAAGCACATCGAGTATCACAAACCAACAGACCTTTCTTTCTTTCAACGTATTGTTAGAGGATTCAACAGCCGCTTTCAACGAATGCTGGAACAATATGTATTTGCTGTAAACCGTTCGATACTGCGGCCAGTCGCAACGACTCTCGGCATTCTCGGTATGGTGTTATTGAGCTTTGCCCTCCTGCCGCTGCTCGGAAGATCCTATTTTCCACGCACGGACCCCGGTCAGTTTGTCATAAACATCAAATGTCCAAGCGGCACACGCATTGAGTTGAGCAATCAATACATTGCACAAGTGGAAAATGAAATCCGGCAGACGATTCCTGCGCGGGATCTCGATATGATCGTTTCGAATATCGGCATTACACCTGATTTATCCGCAATCTACACGAGCAACTCATCCATGGACACAGCGTTTGTTCAGGTCAGCCTGAAGGAGGGTAACAAGCTTGGGAGCTACGAGTACATGAAGCGGGTCCGCCAGAAGCTTTCCGAAGATATGCCCATGCTGTCTACATACTTCCAGGCAGGTGGGCTGGTGGATTCGGTGATCAATCAAGGCTTGCCCGCGCCGATCGACATTCAGGTGAGTGGAAATGATCTGGACCAGTCGTTTGCGATTGCGAGTCAGATTGCCGCAAAGGTGAAGGAACTCAAGAATGTCAGCGACGTTCTGATCCCGCAGAACCTTCGCTTCCCCGGCCTTGAATTGAACATTGACAGAGAACGCGCCAGCTTGATAGGCCTGTCCCCCAGAGAAGTGGTTGACAACGTAATTACCGCATTGACCTCTAATGGAATGATAGCGCCGAGTTATTGGATCGACCCCAAAACAGGAAACAACTATATGCTCACGGTTCAGTACTCGGACAACAAGATCGGGCACATGAGCATGGACGACGTCAAGCAGATTCCATTGAGAGGCGCAAGTCAGGCAGATTACACTCCGTTACGGTCCGTGGCGGAGATCACCGAAATCAACACTCCGACGGAAGTGGATCACTACAAACTTCGTCGTGTCATCGATGTGTACGTCATGCCGTCTACTGAGGCTTTGCAAGGAGTCAACAGCTCAGTCAACGACGTGATTGCTGGAATCAAGGTGCCGGGAAATGTTCGCGTGACGGTGCGCGGCAGTGTGGTCAGCATGAACGAGTCGTTCAAGAGATTCGCCATCGGTCTGGTTTTATCGATTCTGCTGGTCTATCTCATTCTGATGGCGCAATTCGCGTCCTTCACCGATCCATTCATTATCCTCATGGCCATACCGCCTGGATTGTCCGGAGTGCTGCTCATTCTGCTTTTGACTCATAGCACGATGAACATCATGTCGCTCATGGGCGTGCTCATGATGACGGGGATCGTTGTGTCCAACAGCATTCTGATCGTAGATTTCGCAGGGCACCTTCAAAAGGAAGGCATGACTGTGGCTGAGGCTGTAGTTCAGTCGTGCAAGATAC
>CAZYCV010000232.1:0-3078 GCA_964645305.1 uncultured Occallatibacter sp.
ACTTCGGCCTGGCTGACGAAGTGGGCGGCAAGACCAACCTGCGCTTCGACGACACGAATCCGGAAAAGGAAGAGCAGGAGTACGTCGATTCCATCATGGAAGACGTGCGCTGGCTGGGCTTTGAGTGGGATCGCCTCTGCTATGCCTCCGACTACTTCGGCCAGCTTTACGAGTGGGCTTTGCAACTCATCCGCGCCGGCAAGGCTTATGTGGACGACCTCTCCGCCGACGAGATTCGCCAGCACCGCGGCACGCTGACCGAACCCGGCAAAGACTCGCCGTATCGCACGCGCTCCATCGAAGAGAATCTCGACCTCTTCACTCGCATGAAGGCCGGCGAGTTCCCCGACGGCTCGCGAGTTCTGCGCGCCAAAATCGACATGGCTTCGCCGAACCTGAATATGCGCGATCCGGTCATGTACCGCATCCTGCACGCCTCGCATCAGCGCACCGGCGATGCGTGGTGCATCTATCCAATGTACGACTACGCCCACGGCCAGTCGGATTCGCTGGAGCGCGTGACGCACTCCATGTGTACCTTGGAATTTACCGATCACCAGCCTATCTACCGCTGGTACATTGAGCAGCTTGGCATCTTCCCCACGCAGCAGATTGAGTTCGACCGCCTCAACATCACCTACACCATGCTGAGCAAGCGCAAGCTGCTGCAACTGGTGAAGGAAGGGCGCGTCAGCGGCTGGGACGATCCGCGTATGCCCACCCTCTGCGGCATCCGCCGCCGCGGCTTTACCCCGGAGGCCATCCGCGCCTTTGTCACCGCCAGCGGCGTCTCGCGCACCAACGGCTCGACGGATATCGAAATGCTCGAGCACTTCCAGCGCGACGACCTGAACCGCCGCGCCAGCCGCGCCATGGCCGTGCTCAATCCTCTCAAGCTCATCATTGATAACTATCCCGCCGGTCAGTCAGAGATGGTAGAAGCCGCCAACAACCCCGAAGACCCCAGCGCCGGGACCCGTGGGGTCCCTTTTTCCAGAGAGATATATATCGAACAAGAAGACTTCCGCGAAGTTCCTCCGCCCAAGTACTATCGGCTCTCACCCGGCAAAGAGGTGCGTCTGCGCAACGCCTACTTTGTCACCGCGCAGAGCGTGGTCAAGGACGAGGCCGGCAACATCGTCGAAGTGCATTGCACCTACGACCCCGCCAGCCGAGGCGGTAACTCGCCCGATGGCCGCAAGGTCAAGTCCACCATGCACTGGGTCTCCGCCGCCCACGCCATCAGCGCCGAGATTCGCCTCTACGGCCACCTCTTCGCCAAGCCCGATCCCTACGATCTCGAAGAAGGCCAAGACGTTCTCGACAATCTCAATCCCAACTCGCTGGAGATTCTGACCACCGCCAAGCTGGAGCCATCCCTCGCCGAAGCCAAACTCGGCGTACCATACCAATTCGAGCGCGTAGGATACTTCTGCCTCGACCCCGACTCGACCCCAGGCAACTTAGTCTTCAACCGCACGCTCGCCCTAAAAGACGCCTGGGCAAAGATCGAAAAGAAGGCGGGCGTGTAGCCACCTGCGAGGTGCCCAGGTCTCGAAAAACCGAGACCTGGGCACCTGACCGAAACCGAGAGTATAATTCTTAAATTCCAGGGTTTCTACATTTGAAAGGAGGGTAAGTAAAATGGCTCTTTCGAGTGCTTACCTTGTCACCACCAAAAATCTGGAGTCCTTTCTCAATGCCCTCCGGTCTGCAAAAGCGCCTGAGAGATTCAGCAACAAGTTTCTGACTCAGCTTGACTTCAACAGTAGCAATGACCGCCTATTAATTGGTGTCCTGAAGTCCCTTGGCTTCCTCGATGATGCAGGTACGCCAACCCAGCGTTATTACCAGTTTCTCGACCAGACTCAATCGGGAAGGGTTATGGCAGACGCGATCAGGGACGCATATGAGGATCTTTTCGCCGTAAATACTAAGGCCCAAGAGATGAGTGTTGAAGAGGTCAAGAACAAGCTGAAGACCCTTACGCTCGGCCAAAAATCTGAAAACGTAATAGGACTAATGGCAAACACATTCAAGGCACTCGCGGATCAGGCAGATTGGGATGCCCCCGCTGCGGCTAAGGTTCAGCCTTCAGCGCCAGACAATGTCCCTTCGGAGGAACTTGGCAAACCCCTTCTTGAACAGCCTATGCCATTGGGAAAGGGGATTGAGCTCCACTACGACATTCAAATCCATTTGCCGGAATCGCGCGATCCAGCCGTTTTCGACGCGATTTTTCAAGCGCTAAGAAGGCACTTGATTTGAGGAGGCTCGATGGACCACGAATTGTACTCATTCGCATTTAAGGGACTTCTCACAGATCAAACTCTAGATAGAACTCCTCGTTTGAGGAGGCGGTCTCTTGGAGACCTGGAACCAGAGGTCTCCAAGAGATTACCTATTGATGTACTCGACGAAGATATCGTTTCAAGAGCCAAGAGAATGGCAGTAGTATATGTCGCAATCGCCGCATTTGAGAATACGGTTCGGGAATTTGTGTCAAAGCGGCTTCTTGAAAGCCTTGGAGCAGATTGGTGGATTCAGGGCGTCTCAGAGAAGATCAGAGTTAAGGCAGAGAGCCGTCGGGAGGAGGAAAGCAAGATCAAGTGGCACTCTCAACGCGGTGATCTACCAATTAATTACACAGAATTTGGTGATCTCAGTTCGATAGTAAGCCAGAACTGGGTGCATTTCGAGGACTACCTGCACGAGACGCAGGAATGGATGCGTCAAATTATCACCACGCTGGAACGATCAAGAAATGTCATAATGCACAGCGGCGAACTCGGGGCGCAAGATATTGAGCGCATAGGCACATCGATTCGAGACTGGATAAGGCAGGTTGGGACATAAAACGGGTACGCAGGGCCTCACTATTGCGACTTGGACGCTTATCTCCCGCCCGCCAGCAGAGGCTTCCCCTGCTCGAAGAACTCCCGCAGCTTCACCGTCGCGTACGGTGTCTGCCCCAGCGCTTCATCCATCCATGCCGGAAGCTCGGCGGCGAGGAAAGTAATCTCGTCGATCCTGAAAAAGCCGATTTCAAGCAGAAGGCAAGGCGATCAAGAAGCCTTT
>CAZYCV010000233.1:0-3032 GCA_964645305.1 uncultured Occallatibacter sp.
GAATTTTGATCATCAATTTGTAAATGTACTTCGGGATCACCGAAATATCCTTATTATTGGACCATCTCTTGCAGGAAAATCACGCGCGATCTACGAAACACTGAAAAGAAGTCCGGAATCATTTGATATTCTCATCCCGATCCCTCGTGAAATTAATTATGATACATTTGTAATACCTTTGCGTGTTAGATTCTGGAAAAGGGGGGTTGTTATTCTTGATGATCTTCAACGGTTTGTGGTACAACTAGGATTTGAACGTTTAATCCGAGAAGTTTACAAACGGGGATACATCATTATTGCATCTTCAAGAACGGGAAAAGAGTTTCAATTGGTGAAAGACAAGTTTGCTGAACAAAACCTCGATCTAAATTCATTATTTGAAGAATATCCGATTGAAATCCCTCAAATTGATGAGGTTAATGCAAAAAAAGTCGCAGAGAAGGTAAACAAGGATTGGGACAAGATTAACTTCAACGGGACTATCGGATCAATCTTCATGGAATTAGCGGAGATGAAAACCCGATTTGCGAGTGCTCCTGATGAGGAAAAAGCCATCCTGCGAGCAATAAAAAAACTATACATATGTGGTGTTTTCCAAGATAGGGGAACCTTTCCCATTGATAGAATTCGCAGAATAGTTTCCTTAAATGACAGGGTTTGGGAGCACTCAACCGAAGAGCTTCAATCAAAAGAATTTATCAAAGTAAGTAATGAAGGCATAAAGATAGAACCGGCATACATTGAAGAAATTATAACATTATTTCCGGAAAAAGAACCTAGGATACTTTGTCACGAATTGGCTAAAATATTCAAAGATGACCCTCTGGTTTTGTTAATAATTGGTGATCGCCTACGAGATATTGGAAAAAATGATCTCAATATTGCAGATTTTGAAAAAGATGCAATTATTCTTTACCGAAAAGTTCTGGATCTATATCCAAGTGTTATAAATTCCAATAATTATGCCCTGACTCTGAACCACTTGGGAACTGCGTATGGGCTTCTTGCCGAGGTAGAGGAAGCGATTGAAAACTCTCGACGAGCTATTCAGGTCTTTAAAGAAGCTCTAAAGATTTACACTCTCGAAAAGTTTCCGATGCAATATGCCATGACCCAACACAACCTGGGGAATGTGTATGGGATTCTTGCCGAATTCGATGAAAAGGCGGAAAATTGCCAACATGCTATTGACGCTTGTGATGCTGCTCTGAAGATTTACCCTTTCGACCGGCTTCCAATGGAATATGCTATGACCCAAGTTAATCGAGGAATTTCATATGCGACTCTTGCTGAAGCCGAGAACAAGGCCGAAAACTGCCGATATGCTATTGAAGCTTTTAATGAATCTCTGAAGACTTACACTTTCAACAGGTTCCCAATAGAATATGCTATGACCCAGCACAACTTGGGAAATGCGTATGTAACTCTTGCCGAAGTAGAAGAAAAATCTGAAAACTGCCGACGAGCTATTGATACTTATAAGGAACCTCTGAAGATTTACACAATTAAAAAGTTCCCGATAGAATACGCTATGACCCAGCTTGGTTTAGGGGCTGTTTTTGGGACTCTTGCTGAGGTCGAGGGGAGGGCAGAAAATTCTCATCAAGCTATCGATGCTTGTATGGAAGCCCTAAAGGTTTACAATATCGACAAGTTCCCGATGCAATACGCTTTGACCCAATACAACTTGGGGAATGCTTATCGAATTCTTGCTGAGGTCGAGCGGAGGGCGGAAAACTCTCACCAAGCTATCGACGCCTATTTGGAGGGTCTAAAGGTTTGTTCTCTCGACAAGTTCCCGATGCAATACGCTATGATCCAGCTTAACTTAGGGGTTGCATATGTGATCCTTGCTGAGGTCGAGGAAAAGGCTGAAAACTCTCACAAAGCTATCGATGCTTGTATGGAAGCTCTAAAGGTTTACAATATCGATAAGTTTCCGATAGAATACGCCAAGACCCAGCAAAATCTGGGAGGTGCATACATGGTCCTTGCTGAGGTCGAGGCGGCGGCGGAAAACTCTCATAAAGCTATCGATGCTTGTATGGAAGCTCTAAAGGTTTATTCCCTTGAAAAGTTCCCGATGGAATATAATTTGGTACAAAAAAACATCGAAATGTTACATCTTAATTCGGGTGGATAAGTTCACGGTTGGTCTCTAATTTTTCATGTCGGAAAAATGCCTATAAACGGCTAACATATCAGAACCATTTTTCAAAATTTTTATTAAAATATAGGACTTGCGTCTAGGTTCGATTGTTTTAACTCTTTTTTAACACCTTGTTTAGCCATAATAGAAGTCAATAAATCTTTAATCCACGGCTCTGTAGTAGGTGCAAGAAAAATATTCTCAATCAAACAATCCAAATTTATTGGAACATTTAGCCCTCCGTGTTTTTCACATTCTTTATGCGGGGTTGCCCCCACAAAAATCTCGCTTGGCTGAGATATCACTGCCCTTATTTCCCTTTCGTATTCAAAGCTTTTTCTTTTATGCAATATTGGTAGATACAAATTTTGTTCAACTGGTATAATCCCAGACTCATAATCGATATATTTTACGGTTCCAATAAACACATGATTCATGTTATAATTTTCCAAAGAATCAATTAATTTTTTGAATGTTGATTGAATTGCTATTCCTTGTCTTGCTTTTGTATAAATCGACCAAAGGGCAGCTGATTCGTAATCACTCATATGAAAACTACAGATATAGCACTCCTTTCTCCAAGAGTCATGTATTGATTGTGGTCGTTCTAAGTCTTTATTGTTAATTTCTTTATTGTGGTCTTTTGTTTTTTCATCGGATGCGAAAACTATCTGACCCGGTGTTGAGGGTAAAGATCCCTCAAACGGATCTCCGAGCAAGTCACACCTTGAGAAGTATAATGTTCTTTTTTCAATTAACCAAAGAAATTTTGGAATGTCAAGATATCTCCATATTTTTACATTTTTATCATAAGGTGGATCAAAATTAGGGTTCTGTCAAGTCTGCGGGTGGTTGCATTAAGGCTTCGTCGAGGAAAATATGT
>CAZYCV010000234.1:0-2960 GCA_964645305.1 uncultured Occallatibacter sp.
ACCAATCCCGATCCCGATGTCTTCGCCTGGTGCGCAGCCACGGTGAAGAATTGCATGGACGCCACCAAGCGGCTGGGCGGCTCGAACTACGTCCTCTGGGGCGGGCGCGAAGGCTATGAGACGCTGCTGAATACCAACATGAAGCAGGAACTGGAACAGATGGGCCGCTTCCTGACTCTGGTCGTCGAGTACAAGCACAAGATCGGCTTTGACGGGCAGATTTTGATTGAACCCAAGCCCAAGGAGCCAACCACGCATCAGTACGACTTCGATGTCGCGACGGTGTATAGCTTCCTGAAGCGCTTCGGCCTGGAAAAGGAAGTCCGGGTCAACATTGAAGCTAACCATGCAATGCTCGCCGGCCACACCTTCGAGCATGAGATTGCCACCGCGGGCAGCCTGGGTATTCTTGGTTCGCTGGACATCAACCGCGGCGACGCGCTGCTCGGCTGGGATACCGACCAGTTCCCGAACGAGCTTTGGTCGATGACCATGAGTATGTATCACGTCATCAAGGCAGGCGGACTTACCCAGGGCGGCTGCAACTTTGACGCCAAAGTTCGCCGTCAGAGCTTTACCGCTGAAGATATGGTCCATGCCCATGTTGGCGGCGCCGACCTCTGCGCCCGCGCTTTCCTGACTGCTGCCAAGCTGATTGAAGACGGCCGCTACGATGCAATCCTCGCCGAGCGCTACGCCGGCTGGAAGTCGCCTGAAGCGGTTGCGATGCTCGAAGGGAAAGTCTCGCTTGATCAGATCGAGGCCGCAGCTTTGAAGAACGGCATCAATCCTCAACCGCGTTCCGGAAAGCAAGAGCAGATTGAGAATCTTCTTGCACGTCTGATCTATACGGACGCTGTATAACTCAGGCGATTGAATCGAGTTGCGTTAGTGCAAAAAGAACGAGCGGCCGGAAATTTATTTCCGGCCGCTCGTTTATTGTTGCTTATCAGAACTTCTTGGAATGATCTGCCCTCAAAGCCTCTTATCAATGCTCGCCCGGCGGCAACTTGCAGCAGTCCCCTGCTCCCACGGGTTCATTTGCCCCGGCATCCAAAACCACCTTCCACTCACCGTTCGGTTCTTTGCGCCAGATCGTCATATAGCGACCCTTGATGGTCACCGGATTACCGTTCGCATCTTTGCTTTGACCCTCAAAATGACCCCAGGTATAGCCCATGTCGCCGGATGGTCCCATTACAGCGTCGGTCGGAGTCCAAGTCAGTTGATAAACCTTGGGATCCCAATTGGCAGACTTTGCAATCGCCACCTTGCCGATCTTCGGCGCTTCTCCATTGCCCAATGCCACACCGTCCTCGGCAAACCAGGTAGCAAAACCCGCTCCGCCGTGCTCCAAGACATCCTTGGCAAAACGCGCCTCAAGGTCGTAGAGAAACGCTTTGCCCGGCTTGAACGTCACGTCGTTCAGTGGATTCGGCGCAGCCTGCGCATTCGCATCCGGGATCAGTAACTGTCCTACAGCTACGCGCGGAGCCAGGTTCAGGCTTAACGCCGCAAAAACCGCCGTACCAATGAAGCTCCTCCACCTTCCCGATCGGATAAGTGTCACGATGTAATTCCTCCCAAAATACTTGACTCTATTGCCCATCCTACAACGATCCCCAAGCAAAACCTTCGCTCAGAAGCGGGAAGTTGATGAGAATCCAAATCAACCAAAAGCCGCGACGAGATTAAACATTTTTTTGAAAGGCCGAGCGCGCCGCCGCAATGGTCGCGGCAACCTCGGCTTCGCCGTGCGCCGTGCTCAGAAAGGCAGCCTCAAACTGAGAGGGCGGCAGCCAGACGCCTTGCTCCAGCATGGCGCGATGAAAGCGCCCAAAGGCGGCAGTGTCGCACGTTGAGGCCTGCCCGTAGTTGGTCACCGATCCGCCGGTAAAGAACCAGGTCCACATCGATCCAACGCGATTCAACCTCAACGCAACTCCAGCGCGCAAAGCCTCTTGAGCCACGCCTTCGGCAATTGCTTTGGATGTGGCTTCAAGCCTTGAATAAACCTCGCCGGCATGATCCCGCAAGTAGCTCAGCGTAGCGATTCCGGCGGCCATCGCCAGCGGATTGCCGCTGAGGGTTCCGGCCTGATAGACCGGTCCAAGCGGCGCAAGAAGATTCATGAAGCGCTGCTTTCCGCCGAAGACGCCCACCGGCAAACCTCCGCCGACAATCTTGCCCAGCGTCACCAGGTCCGCGTCCACGCTGTATAGCTCCAGCGCTCCGCCCAGCGCCACGCGAAAGCCCGTCATCACCTCGTCGGCAATCAGCAGCGCACCCTCACGCTGGGTGAGCGCGCGCAGGCCAGCCAAGTACCCCGCGGCCGGCGGAATGCAGCCCGCATTGCCGACGACGGGCTCCAGAATCACCGCGGCAATCGCGCCCGGATGAGCAGCGAAAGCCTCCTCCACGGCGGCCAAGTCGTTGTAAGGGAGCGCAAGCGTGAGCCCCGCAACCTCCTCCGGCACGCCTGCCGAACCGGGAATCCCGAAGGTGGCCACTCCTGAGCCGGCTTTCACCAGCAATCCGTCGGCATGACCGTGATAGCAACCCTCAAATTTGACGATGATCTTGCGCCCGGTGGCGGCGCGCGCCAATCGAATCGCGGACATCGTCGCCTCGGTCCCTGAGCTGACAAAGCGCAACTTCTCGATGGCCGGATAGCAGGCAATGATCTGCTCGGCAAGATCGGCCTCGGCGGCTGTGGAAGCCCCAAAGCTCGATGAGTCGCGCGCGGCCCGCTGAATCGCCTCAACCACCGGCGGAAAGGCATGGCCCAGAATCATCGGCCCCCACGAGCCAAAGTAGTCCACGTAGCGGTTGCCATCCGCGTCGATGAGATAAGCTCCCTCGGCCCGCTCGACAAACGGCGGAGCCCCGCCCACCGCGCCAAAGGCCCGCACCGGCGAGTTTACGCCGCCCGGAAAATAGCGCTCGGCGCGCTGTTGAAG
>CAZYCV010000235.1:0-2935 GCA_964645305.1 uncultured Occallatibacter sp.
CCATGTGGCGGGCGCAATGCGCAATCGCAGAAGGCTCAAGCCAACCTCGGTGCCGGAGGTGCCGAACAAGGCGGCAATTTGGCCGCTGGGCATGGTGCCGGCCCAGGCCTCTGAGCCGCCAAAACCGCGGATCACCTGAGTCGTCGTGCCAAAGTCCACTGTTGCGCCGGTCGAAGTGGCTGCAACATCCAGCGTAACGCTGGCCGTCGCCGTGCTGTAGTTCGTGCTGTCCGTGGGCGTAAAAGTGACGCTCAAGGTCACATTCCCTGCCGTGGATTCAACCGTCCCGGCGTCGGGCGTATACACAAACTTTCCCGGCACATTGGCGGTTGCATCCAATTGCGTGGAAGAGAGTGCCGTTCCAACCGCCACCGGTGCCGGAGTCGCCCAGCTAATCACCGGCGCCGCCGGGGTTACGGTGAGCGAGACGCTGGCGGTGGCCGTGGTGTAATCCTGGGTGTCCGTGGGGTAGAAGGTGGTTGAAAGCGTCACCGTTCCGGCGGTCGATTCAATCGTCCCGGCCACGGGCGAGTAAGAAAATATGCCTTGCACATTCGCCGTGGCGTTCAACTGCGTGGAAGAGAGCGCCGTTCCCACCGGAACCGAGGCCGGAGTTGCCCAGGTAATCACCGGCTTGGTTTGCGTGCCCCCGCCGCTGCCCGACCCGCCGCAACCGGCAATCGTCACTAAAGCCAACAACCCAAAACACTTCAAGTTTTTCAAGATTTCGTCCCCTCGCCGTAAAAGCGCATCTGTTTGCAACGCAGTAGTATACCAACTCCAATGCGCCACTGGCTGTGAGGAAGATTTATCAGATGGCCTGCAAAGCTGGTAGCCTGTTGACGGAACAGCGAGACAAGGATCAGTCCTTTCCGATCCCTGACCCCTGACCCCTGACCCCTGACCCCTGACCCCTGTTCCCTGCTTTATGGACCTTTACGAGAAAATCCGCACGCTGCCCACCCAGCCCGGCGTCTACCTCTACAAGAACGCCGAGGGCGTGGTCATCTACGTGGGCAAGGCCAAGAACCTGCGCGCCCGCGTGCGCTCCTATCTGCTCGAGTCCTCGCAGGCCAACGCCAAAACCGGCTCGCTGATGCGCGAGGCCGTTGATCTCGAATACATCCTCGTCGGAAACGAGAACGAGGCGCTGGCTCTTGAAACCAACCTCATCAAAGAGCGCAAGCCGCGCTTCAACATCCTGCTCAAGGACGACAAAAGCTACCCCTACGTCAAGCTGACGATGCGCGACCGCTTCCCCAAAGTCTTTGTCACCCGCAAGCTGCTCAAAGACGGCGCGGCTTACTACGGCCCTTACTTTCCCGGCAGCCTGGCCTGGCGCGTCGTTGAGCTCATCCATCGCTGCTTTCTGATCCCCAGTTGCAAGGTCGATCTCTCGCGCTACCACCAGCGCGCTTGTTTGCAGTACTACATTCATCGCTGCCTGGGTCCATGCGTCCAGGAGCTGACCACGCCGGAGATCTACAAAGGCGCCGTGCGCGATGCTCAACTGCTCCTCGAAGGCCGCCACGCCGAACTCGAGCGCACGCTGACCGCCCGCATGATGGAGGCCGCCGAAGCCCAGCTCTTTGAGGCTGCCGCCAAGTTCCGCGACCAGCTCAGTACCGTCCAGCAGCTCCAGGAAAAGCAGCGCGCCGCCACCGCCGAGTTGGACGACGACGCCGACGTCTTCGGCTACCACTTCGAGGCCGGCTCACTGGCCGTCAATCTCTTCCACGTCCGCGCCGGAAAGATCGTCGATCGCCGCGAGTTCTTCTGGGAAGATCTACCGGAGTTGCTGGAGGCGGCGGAAAGGGAACAGGAAACAGGGAACAGGGAACAGGGGTCAGGGATCAGGGAACAGGAAACCTGGAACAGGGAACAGGAAGAAGCGGGTGCCCCCGGTCTCGATTCTGAGACCGGGGAGACGACAACTCTCCTTAACTCTGTCATCCTGAGCGAAGCGCAGCGAAGTCGAAGGACCTGCGGTTCGTCTTCATCGGAAGTGGTTGGAAACGACGAAATGAATCACCGTGCCCCATCCATTCCGCGCTCTTCAGCGGAATGGGTGGGAAACCCCGAACCCCACTTCCAAGCCGGCCAAGTCTTCTCGTCCCTCCTCAAGCAGCTCTACATCGACCGTCAATACGTCCCGCGCTCCATCCTCCTCCCCGCTGACTTCGACGACCGCGAGGCTCTGGCCCATCTGCTCACCGAGCGCACCGGCCATCGCATTGAGATCGCCGTCCCGCAGCGCGGCGAGAAGCGCTCCCTCGTCGATCTAGCCGGTCAGAACGCGAAGCAATCCTACATCCAGCGCTTCCGCGTCCTGGAGCCATCGCGCAAGGCCATTCAGGAGGCGCTCGCCGAGGCTCTCATGCTCGCCGAACTGCCCCGCCGCATTGAGTGCTTTGACATCTCCCACATCCAGGGTGCCGAGACGGTGGCCTCGCTGGTCGTCTGGGAAGACGGCAAGATGAACAAGCAGCTCTATCGCAAATTCAAAATCAAAACCGTCACCGGCGTGGACGACTTCGCCTCCATGCGCGAGGTCATCCACCGCCGCTACAGTCGCCTGCTCGGCGAAATCGGTCAATCAAAGAATCTCCGTGCCCCATCCATTCCGCGCTCTTCAACGGAATGGGTGGGAGTGGACGAGAAGAATCTCCGTGTCCCATCCATTCCGCGCTCTTCAGCGGAATGGGTGGGAGACCACGAACCCCAACCCGTCTCCGAAACCAAAACTCTCCCCCCCGCGGGAAAGCCATCCAAGGAACCCGCCAGCCTCCCCTCCCTGATCCTCGTCGATGGCGGCCTCGGCCAGCTTCACTCGGCCGCCGAGGCCCTCGAATCCCTCGGCCTCACCACCCAGCCGCTGGCCTCCATCGCCAAGCGCGAAGAGGTCATATACCTCTACGGCAACGAAGACGAGCCC
>CAZYCV010000236.1:0-2934 GCA_964645305.1 uncultured Occallatibacter sp.
CAGGGAACAGGGATCAGGGTTCAGGGATCAGGGAACAGGGATCAGGGATCAGGGAACAGGAAGAAGTCGTTTTGAAAGGGCACGACTTGAGTCGTGCCGCTAGCCGAAATAAACAAGTTGGGCTTTAGCCCTTGAGGGAAAGTCATAAAGATTTCCGATTTTCATCAAGGGTAATGGGTTAGACGGGAAGCGGCGAGAGGCGGGAGAAGAACGTGGATCCCATAGGAAACAAGCCGAGCGGCGAGATTACGCACATCGGCAAGTACGAGATCATCGACGTGCTGGGGCGCGGCGGCATGGGCGTTGTCTATCGCGGCATCGACAAGCAGATTGGCCGCGAAGTGGCGATTAAA
Organism: uncultured Occallatibacter sp.; assembly: GCA_964645305.1. Lineage (GTDB taxonomy): Bacteria > Acidobacteriota > Terriglobia > Terriglobales > Acidobacteriaceae > Telmatobacter. Next base: position 354 of record CAZYCV010000236.1, read on the forward strand.
ACCCTCACCCAGGGCTTCTCCGGCGACGAGAATATGCTGGCCCGCTTCTATGAGGAGGGCCGCCGCACCGGCCGGCTCAACCATCCCAACATCGTCATCGTCTACGACCTCGGCGACGACAATGGCACACCCTACATTGTGATGGAGCGCGTGGCCGGTCAGCCGCTGGACAAACTGATCCGCCCCGGCGCTGACCCAGAGCTTTCCATGGCCGACCGCCTTGGAGTGTTGAAGGAGACCTGCGAGGCACTTGGCTACGCGCATCGCAACAACGTGATTCATCGCGATGTGAAGCCGGCCAACATCTTTGTGCAGCCGGACGGCACGGCCAAGCTGCTCGACTTCGGCATTGCGCGGCTGGAAAAGCGCGAAGGCGATCAAGGGCTGACGCGCACCGGCCACCTGATCGGCACGGTTCCTTATATGTCGCCGGAGCGGCTGCGCAACGAGCCGATTGACGGGCGCTCTGACATCTTTGCCGCCGGTGTGGTTCTCTTTCAACTGGTAACAGGACAGCTTCCCTTCAGCGGCGCGGACAATGTGCTGATGAGCAAGATCCTGAATGAGCCCGCGCCCAGGCTGGATAGCATCCGTTCAGGATTGCCGCCCTCGCTGGAGCTGATTGTGGACCGCGCGCTGGCCAAGAATCTGGATGATCGCTATCCCACTGCCGAGGAGATGGCCGCCGATCTCGCATCGGTGATTGTCGAGTTCCACCAGGAAGAGGTCCAAGAGCTGCTGCCCGAGGCCCGGCGCCTGATGGAAGCCGATGAGCTGACGCGCGCCCGGACCGTGCTCCACCAGTTGCAAAAAATTGACAGCAAGAACGCCGAAGCCAAGACCATGCTGGCCGAGATTCAGCGGCAGCTTGCGCAGCGGGCGAAAGAGGAACGGATTCAGCAGATCCGCCTGCAGGCCGAGGACGCGATCAGCCACAACCGCTTTGACCAGAGCCTTTCCGTGCTGGACAGTGGGCTGGAGCTGGATTCCGCCAATCCCGAACTGGTGAAGCTGCGCGAACGGGCACAGCAGGAGAAGGAAAAGGCCGACAAGATCAACGAGTTCATGCAGCAGGCGGAGACGGCGCGGCGCAAGGGCGACTTCAAGAACGCAATTGCCGCTGCCAAAAAAGCGCTCAGCGTCGATAAAACCAACCCGCGCATTGTGGCGCTGAGCAACTCGCTCAGCAAAGAGGCGGAGCAGGCCGAGCGCCATGCCAAGGCCAAGTCCATGCTGGATTCAGCGCGCGGCGAGATCAGCTTCCGCCGGTTTAACGAGGCGCTGGAGCTGCTCAAAAAAGTTGAGGATGTGGACCCCACCAACCCCGAGCTGCCGTTGCTGATGGGCGACGCCAACTCCGGATTGGAGCAGATCAAGCGCAAGGAGTCGGTTGCCAAGCTGGAAGAGGAGGTTGCCCAGGCGGTCAGCTATGAGCAACTTCAGGAGGTTGCCAAGTCCGTGCAGGCGGCCATGGTTGCCATGCCCACTGAAGCCGCGCTTTACCGGCTGAATACGCAAGTGGAACGTCAGATCAAGGAGCACGAGAATCGCATCCTGGTGGACGAAACGGTGCAGGCCTGCCGCAACCTTCGTCCTCGCGAGGCTCTCGAACTGGTGCGCAAGGCGCGTCTGCGGCTGCCGGGTGAAGAAAAACTGCTGAACATGGAGGCCTTGCTGGCCGATCGCCTGCGCCAGCAGAGCGTGGATGACCGCCGCGCCGATTACATTGCAAGGGCGCGCGAGTCTCTGGAGAAAAAGCAGCACAGCGAGGCCGTCAGGGTTCTGGAGTTGTGCCAGGCTGAGGGCATCGCCACCGGCGAAATCCTGAGCCTGCTGGACTTTGCCCGCGCCGAGGAGCAGGAGTATCACAAGCAAGAGCAGCTCCGCGCGCAACTGGATCAAGCGCAGGCGCTGATGCACGACGCCGCCTATGACGAGGCGATCAACTTCCTCGAAGTTGCTCTTCAGCAGGCGGATGACACGGCCCTGCACCTGCTTCTGGATCAGGCCGCCGCAGGACGCGACTCACTGCGCCAGCAGATTGAAAACGTGCTGGCTTCGGCGGTGAGCCTGGTGCAGGTGGGCAAGCAGGATGAGGCTCTGGAATTTCTGCGGAGCCAGCCGGCATCGGTGCTGCGTTCGCCGCGCGTGCAGAGTTCGCTGGAGGCGCTGGAGGAAGAGCGCGTGCAGGCTCTTTTCCGCACGCTCGGCCGCGCTTACTCGGCGCTGGGAAGTGATCTGCCGGCGGGCGAAGCAGTGATGCGCCGCGCCGTGGTGGCCTCGGTTCATACCACTCTCTTTGTGGAGATGGGAGATGCCTACCGCGCACGCGGGCAGGCTTTTGCCGACCAGGTGGTCACGGAAGCCGTTGAAAATGCCAAAAATCTGATCCGCGATCACAATCGCGATGGCGCGGGGCAGGCGCTCCAGTCAGTCTCCGGCCTGGTCGAATATGCCACTGCCGAGGTCAAGGCGGAGTGGAACACTGCGCAGAGAAAAGCTTCGCAAACCAGTATGTTCTCGCGTTTGAGAAGCTAGGCAGTTCTCAGTTCTCAGATCACAGTTTTCAGTGAAAGCCTGT
>CAZYCV010000237.1:0-2902 GCA_964645305.1 uncultured Occallatibacter sp.
CCCTTGATGATTCGCTCGGAACTACCCTCCGGACTTGTCGCGGTTGCTTCCGAAGTTTTCCTAACTGGATCGAAAGGAACAAAAGCGGTCAGCTTTGGCAATCCGGTAGCTGTCTTTTGCGATGCGGCTAGTCGAATGGCCGCATCGACAGGGTCCTGGCCTCCTTCGGAACTCGCCAGAGCCGCCATTCCGAGAACGTGCGCCTCATCGAAGCCAGGCAGTGGGCGAACGCTTGTGACGGTTAGCTCATTACGGGTCAGAGTTCCGGTTTTGTCTGAGCACAAGACATTGATCGATGCGGCTTCGTCCACGGCAGAAAGCCGTGTTGGCAACACGCCCTGCTTCGCGAGAGCACGGGCTCCAATCGCTGCGGCGAGGGTGAATGTTGCCGGCAATGCGACTGGGATGATGGCGAGGACCGAAGTCAGCAACAACGGAATCATCTCGCTCGAGGGCATCGCATGGTAATAGGCGTAGACTCCGATCGCAGCGATGATGAGGCTATTGAAGACCGCCAGGTTGCGGATAATCCGGAGGACGGCCTTTTGCTGCGTACTCACTGCGTGTGCGGACCGAACGAGTTCCGCCGTACGGCCGAATTTTGTGCGGGTACCTGTAGCGGTCACGATTGCGGTGGCCTCGCCGCGGCGAACCAGTGCCCCTGCAAACGTGTCTGTGCCGGCGCCTGCGTCAATGGGAAGGGATTCGCCGGTAAGCATCGACTGGTCTAGCTCTACCGACCCACCCGTCAGGTGCACGTCCGCGGCCACCACGCCGCCAAGCGACAGCTTCACCAGGTCGCCGCATACCAGTTCCGCCGCGGGTACAGTCTTCCATTCGCCATCTCGCTGGACCGAGGCGTTGAGCGCCAGACGGGATTTGAGAGCGGCAAGAGTTGCCTGGGCGCGGCTTTCCTGGAAGTAAGCGAGAGCTGCGTTGAATAGGAGCAGCGCTGCGATGACAGCAGCTTCGTAGTATTTATGCAGGACGGTCTCAAGTACGATGGACGCTTCAAGCAGCCATGGCACTGGCGCCCAGAATTTCGCCAATGCATTGCGCAGTGGATGTGCCGACGTGTCTGGCATTGCATTGGGGCCGTCCTTTTCAAGACGGGCGCGTGCATCCGCGTTTGTGAGGCCAGCTAGAGCACTATCCTGAGCAGGTTGTACGGCCTGTCCGCTTAAAACCGGGGCGACAAAGCCAGTCGAGTTCACTGTTGGCCACCTGTACCGTGGATCTCGCTACCACCATTCCACTGAGCGGTGTGAAGGGCTCTCGTAATGCGTCTCAGGATTGGCTGAGTGGAGTAGCAAAAGTTGGCTTTGCACAAGGTTCACGACCTTCTCTGCGATCGAACCATAGACGATTTGAAAGAGACTCATAAGGGCGGGCCCCTGCTGATAGGCATCGCTGTCTTGTACGTGCGTTTCTGGCGCTTTGGCGGTTGGGTCGGATCGAGCGCCTTGTCATCGCGAACCTGCTCAGTGGGCTTGCTCGGGGCGAGTCCGGCCAGCCGAACCATTTCGGCGATGCGCAAGCACGAGGGCTGACATTTCCGCGACTACAGCCATGTGCTGCGCGAATGTCTTCTGCCACCAGATGTCGAATCCGTCCGTGACTGAACTTGGATTCGGATGAAACTGCTGGTTGCTTAGCACCTTGCGCGCAGCAAAGGACTGAGAGGTGCATGCGTTGAGTACTGGGCACATGTTGATGCCGTCCTATTCCGATCCAGAAGAGCGTAAAGAGGATCAGGCTTGGTGAGTTGCGTGCAGATGGGCGCCGGCTCTCTGAATCGGCAGAATGAGTCATGCGCCGGAGTAACAACCCAAACCGTTGCGCAAGAAGCTGTCAACTGGTCAGCATCGGTTGGCCATGAACACAATAATCGCCGGTACCGGAACCATCGAGAATGAATCGTGCGGCATACACCGCGTCCGGTGCTCCATGGACGATCAACAGAAACTTATCGGTCTTCAATGCCGCTTCATACTTGATGACGCTGTCCTTGGGAATACCAATACTGACCAGGCCAGCCCCGAGAGCGCTGACGCCGCCGACAACAACCGCTCCCTCAAGGGCTGCGACAATCCAGCTAACCAGCGGACCTGCAACGAGAACTGGTCCAATGCCCGGTATTGAAAAGAGCGCGGAGCCAAAGAGTAGTCCCCAGAACCCACCCCAGAATGCACCGACCTTGCCCCAATACTTCATCCGATCACCAGCATTGTAATAGCCGACGACATGTTCATCGGTGTGCGTGCCCTTGCCAGCGATTGAGAGGCTTTTCATATCGATTCCTGCCTGTTGGAGCGCTTTGACGGCGCGTTCCGCCTCGTCATGAGAGTCGTATACGGCGACAACTGAGTTTGTTGCTGACATTGCTTTCTCCCGGTTCCTTCAGATCGATGGGACTGGTTGCGGACTGGTGCGAGCGAGGAGTCAGAGCGCGGCCAGTCGTCTACTTTTGTGACACCATGGCGATCAGTACAGTCGCTGATTGCCGAAGCCCTTCCCGTGCGCTGAACGTGATTCTCCGGCTTGGGGCAACCGTCCATCTGTTCAATTGGATACAGTCATTGCCGCATTGCAGATTGAGAATCGCATTGGGCATCGGAAGCGCCCACGTACAGAGCACAGCCCTGCAAGCACGGCAGGATTAACTAGGCAAGGAGAAAGTGTGAAATGACCCGATGAAACGACCGAACGATAGCGCGGCAACATATCTTGTGGGCGGAGGCATCGCTTCTCTTGCCGCTGCAGTTTTCCTCATTCGCGACGGAGATGTGCAAGGCCACACAATCACGATCCTGGAAGAGTCGTCACGGATCGGCGGCAGCCTTGATGCGGCCGGAAACGCGACCGACGGCTACGTGATGCGCGGCGGCCGCATGATTGAAAG
>CAZYCV010000238.1:0-2897 GCA_964645305.1 uncultured Occallatibacter sp.
TTCCCGCTGATCGACGCCTGGAAGGCGTTCCACGGCTACCCGGCCCAGATTCCGCTCACTCCCCAGCCTTCCTGGGGCCTGTCGGCTCCATAAACGCTCATTTCAAGAAGAACTACTTCCGAGTGGCTTGTGATCCACCCGGAACAATGCCAAGCCTTCGGGAAAACCTTGCCACAAGCCAACTCAAAAGGAACAAATACTGTTGCCTTCCATCCTGTCTGGCCCAAGCCAGTTGCACGCTTGCTAGGACAAACCGTGGCTATCAATTCGATTCGAAGAAGCTTACCGCTTGGGGGCTCTCTTAGGTTGAACCTTCTTCTTCTTTGTGGTTCGAGCCTGCGCAAGATCAGAGGCCACAACAGGCCTCACTTTCTTCGGAGTCCTCTTGTTTTCAAGTATTTCTCCGGCCTTGCTTGCGACTTCCTTCGACGTGGCCATTTGTTAATCCTCTGCGTGGAATTGTATTCCGGTTTGCTTCGCTTGACATCCCTCCCACCCTACTCGAAGAAAAATGCGAGGGACAGGTACCCTCATTTCAACGGATCGGCTGAGGCTGGGACGCCCGCCAAATTCGTCACTTCTCTTTCGGAGAGCGCCTAAGCAGCCAGAGTACCTTCTGTATGAAGCTTGCATCCCAGTTGATCGGCAAATCGGTGCTCAGTTTACGCACTTGCAGCGTGTGACGCTCTCCGGAGCCAGGCCCTGCAAGGAGTTGAATTTGCTGACTTCCACCAACAAGATCGTCCGCCTCGACGACGTACAGAAGTCGCGTCTTATCGAAGGAGTCGCTATCCGTGATTTGGCGCGTGCTTTGGCTCATTAAGGGACCGAGAAAGGTCTCCGGTACATCAGGTTTACGTACTAGCACGTCACCGTTCAACGCGAATTGCGGAGTTACTTGCTGCACCCATAGCCGGAGATTGAGCGCTGGACCCACCCCGACGTTCATAATGGTTACTTCGCGGACTCCGGACTGCGATAGTCCGACTTCTATAACCAATGAGGGAAGCAGATTGAGTTGCCATGCTTTCTCACTTATTTTCATCATGTTGCGGGTGTAGATCGTGTATAAGACGAGGCCGATCAATCCAAGGATAGCTATGGTCAGTGCGGCCACGGCTGTCAGCGCTTGCACACCAACCCAGAAAACCTCTGGTTTGCAAAGGAACGTATCCATACTGGAAACCCTCTACGTTTGATAGCTAAATGGAAATGCGGTTAATTCCTCGGCTGCCGCAGGATGCAGGATACCCCATCGCGACGCGAACTCTTGCAGGTCAAGGTTTACTTGGCGTTGGTTGAAACATACTGCTCTTTCCCCCACACATTTTGACAGCATAGACAAACGCGGTTACGAATCTTTCTGCTCTCTCCTTAGACTCGAATACAAAGAAGTCCAAGGCTCTTTTCTGATCAAAAACAGGTGATAAGTTTTTCCCATCTCCGACTTCTTTAATACTTCCTATCTCGATCTTCTTTTCTAGATTCATTGTTGAGAAATCAACGACATCTAAATCTGGATTCTCCAACTCGGCTGGATGTTCATCAAGATCGTGCTCTTTAACGAAAGCAAGGCTCGCTTGTGGCTTGGACTTGATCGAATCCGGATCAATGTCGCCCAATTTGAATCTGATAACGCGTTGAGAGTCCGCGTAAAAGGACCATTTAAAGCCATAGTGCTCTATACCATATTCATCTTTGCTTTTAACGTAGGTACTTGTGACAAGACCAAATAGATATTCTTTATTCCTTACCGCAGTGAATTCGCAATCATTCACACTGCTGATGAAACCATGCTCAGGTGCAACCATCGTGTTCATGAATGCAATAGTGTCCTGCAAAGTCGGCCCCTGCTGAGAGCTTGGAGTGGCCGAGTTCTCTGGAGTTCGAGTTGAACAACCGTCAGTACAACTTGTTGTGGGCTTTTTCGGTTTAAGAATTGGTCCCTCATTCTGTTGAGCGTTCGCAATCGTTAAACCTTGAAGAAAAACACTAGTTCCCACCAGCAGATGTGCCATGTACCATCTTGCGTTCATACTGTTACCCCTCGTATTTGCGATCAGAACATTACTGTCACTTTACCAGCCAGAAACAAAGCCAACGTCTAGGCGACAAGGTTCTCCACCTCTTTGCACTGACAGTGCAGGAGTTTTCTCCGGAAGGACAAGAATAGAAACGTCCCTTCCAGGAGAAACGCCGCAGCGAACCAGATCCACTTCTGACACCCGCCACTCCGCTCCGTCTGTCGTTTGCACGGAAGCTGTATTACCTTGACCAGATTTAATCGTGACAATTGCCGCATTGCGGACAATAAGACTGCCTTCTTGATCCGGACGCAGCAGGCTAGTCAAAGTTGTCTGTCCTTCGCTACGATAGCGACTTAGTAAGAGCGTATGACTATCCGCCTCGCTCCTTGCACCACTTTGAATCTCCTCATAGAGGAACTCCAGATCGCGGACCCGAACCGTAAAGTAATCTCGCTCTTGAGGACCGTCAGACAAGTTTGACCATGGAGATTTGACTACGACCTGTCCTTCGTAGCCGGTGCTATCGAAAGCTCTGCCAATTGTCTTCGGTAAATCCGCGTAAACATTGGAGAGTAAAGCCCCAACGATATCGTGAAAATCTCCATCAATAGCCCACTTCGTTCGGTAAGAGGTGTCAACTTCAATGTAGACGGAGTTATCCGTAGCCAATAGTACTGAACAAGAAGGCGGCTTCTTATTTCGCAAACTTGCAGTTATGGCGTTCGCTTGAACGTAGTCTTCACAAGCTCCTCTCGCAATCAACTCTGCATTCCCTTTTGACCCAGGGTGGTTCGACTCCTTAGAAATCATCAAGTCATTCCACCAGGCGAAGTACCACGGGTCGGAAAACTCCGTGCCATTGAATGCCTC
>CAZYCV010000239.1:0-2890 GCA_964645305.1 uncultured Occallatibacter sp.
TTGGAGGGGAGCCGGCGCTGTCATGTAATCAGTCTCCAGACCGGCTGTCGTGCGGACGTCCCCGCCCGCACTTGTCCTACCTTCTCACCAAATATTTATAGCCTTATTAGCGTTCCGACGTTATGGAGTACGAAAGCAGCAGAATCCCGCTCGACAAAACCCGGCTCTCCTGGAGTCGCAAAGACCGCCGCTCTCCTTCGGTCAATAGCGGCGTCCCGCTTCCCAGCATCACCGGCATCAGCGCGACCTCGACTGAATCCATGAGCCCGGCATCGAGCAGTGCGCGAAAGAGAATGCCCCCGCCAAAGAGCCAGATGTCCTTGCCGGGCTGGCGCTTCAACGCGGCAACCGTTTCTTCAACGTGGCTGTTGATGATGGTGATGCCCGGATAATCTTCCGGCTTCATGGTGCGCGAGACGACGATCCACGGCTGCCCGAAGCTCTCCCAGTTCTTGCCTTTCTCGCTGGCCACTTCGTAGGTCCGCCGGCCCATCAACAAGATGTCATACTGGGCGAACATCGCCGCAAAATCAATATCCGGATCGGAGATAATCCAATCGTACTCACCGTTGGGTCCAGCGATGAAGCCGTCCAGGCTCATCGCCACTCCGTAGCGCAAACGCCGCATCAACCCTCCTCCGCCTCGCGCAGCTTGGCGATGATTACTTAAGCCTCTGACGTTTTCAGGATTGCAAAACCCGCTCCACTCTCGCCCAGACTTCCGATGAGGTGAGGAATTCACCACGGTCGGCTGCTTCTATCCCATCCTGGACCCTTGCACGAAAATTGGCTTCTTCCCCCAGTAAGCGGTTGATAGTTTCATCGACCAACTCCACCACGCTCCGACCTGTCAGGGCGGCGATCTGGGAGAGTTGCTCTTCCTGCTCGACGCTGAGTTGAATTTCCATATTCTTAAGGGTAAGATCACTTCAGGACGCTGTCAATTCGAACTGCTCAATTTTCACGTTTCAAATGAGACCTATGTATTTGTCTCATAAATTGGCTAAGACGGACACCACGTGAGGTCATTCCCTATAATAAGTTCCCGCATCGTTGCGTGGTGAGTGTTCATCATCGAAATAGCTTTCTGCATGAAACCATGGCGGGTTGCCATGTCGATAACTTCCTCAGCGTTGTCGTAGGTCATCAAAAGCTCACCTTGGATATATTTGGCCTGACTGAACAGACCTTCGTGGTCAAGCACACTATGCGTGTACAGACGAGTTCCTGCACGCTTTCCCTTCTGTCCTGCGGTATAAGGAGGATCGAAAAAAAAAGCGGCTGTCTTATCTGGCGCATACTTCTTAATAGACTCAATGCCATCACCTTGGATGAAAGTGATTTTGTCGCGGATATGCTTGATTGCATAGAAAATTAGTTTACTTGCACGGCTTAATCCGTTTACCTTTTTCACACATTGAGAAGGTGCGACCAGAATTATTGCATCATGACAGTCGGCTGATAATTATCAATTTCGGCCCGGTCTTCTCGACGGAATTCCTCCAGCGCTATCTGAAGCACGCGTTGCAAGTGGTCGGACCCGCTGAAGCGCTTGTCTCGACTCAGAAGCCATGCAATAAAATGACTCAGTAGTTCCTTGAGTTCTATTGTTTCAAGAACTTTATCGTTGCCAAGCGCAAGAATCTCGTCTGTCACTGTGGGTCTAACCATGACCCGTTTCGTTCCGGGTGCCTTTCTCAAATCTCTACGGAGTTTTTCGATGCTTTCATCTGTAGTTACTTGATAAATAGCGTCTGAAGCGAAAAAGTCCATACCTCCGTCATTGGCATGTGTCGTCGAGAATCGTTGCAATGAAAAACCAAATGTTCGGAAGTATTCTCTCAGGACCGCAAACGACACTACTTCAAAAACCTCGCCATGATTTCCTGAAAGTTGTGAGAGGTATTCCTCGACAAGAGAAAGGCGCTCCATGACGTGATCAGATGGCAATGAACAGGTTTCTTCTAATCTTTTGATTGCATTCTTCCGCTGCTCATAGGCTGAACGCAATGACCCGGTGAGGTCTTCTTGTAGCCGATCAAGTTCCTCGACCGTTGTACTTTCTAAGAGTGATGAGCGAAGGGAATATCTTCCATTCGTAATGTCGACAAAGCCCGCGTTTCCAAGACGCCTGGCTAGATAGGTGGAGTGATAATCGCTGTGAATGAATTGCTTAGCTAGATTCTGGAAACCGTCCTCGATCTGTTTCTCAGTGAGGCCTTCCGAAACGCGCCCATCCCTTGTTGCTATCAGATAGTCATCCAATAACGGAATCGCCACTCCAAGCACGGTCCGCTGTCCAAGATGTTTCCGAAGCACAGTACAGAGGTTTCTGCTATTGCCATTCCAACTGCCCATTCCAGAATGTTGTTTCCTGCTCGCCATATCCGAATTCTACCCCCACAGGTGTGTGAGTGATCTTGTCAAACGATTCATTAAAAGCGGTGTAAACAGTCTTTTTGCGTATGAGGGAATAGCGATTCGTATTCGTGTCATGGTCAAGTCCATAGACAAACCATGCGATATTCGCCTCATGTTTCGGCACCTCAGTTAACTTTGGAAGCGTGTCGAAAAGACCTTGATCCAAAGCGAATGCCATCTTCTTATGCCTATTATTGAGGACTCCGCCCTCGAAAATCAGTTGTGGCGCGAGACGCTTCCGGGACGACGAGAGATAATCTAGTCCAGGGTAGTTTGGCTTGCCACGCCAATTCATGTTTGCATTGCCAGCCGGGTCATTCATATAGAACTCGAACGGGTTTCGGACGTTTCCTGAGATGTAAACTGCTTGGACCTCGAGAGCGCCGAAGTCTGTCACTTTGCCATTGCTGTCATATGAGACGAGAACCAGGTCAATGTTCCCCGCTGATTTGCCATATTTATCTTTCAG
>CAZYCV010000240.1:0-2836 GCA_964645305.1 uncultured Occallatibacter sp.
ATGATGCAGGGCAGCAAATGATCGGTCAGGCAACTGGCGACCGCCAGCTCGCGGCCATTCAGCGTGCCGTCGCCCAGCCCCTGGATGCCTTCGTCAGTCTCGATCTTCAGTGTGACAAAATTCCGCCCCGGCGAAGTGATGTTCACGGTAGCGCGCGTAATCTTCATGGCTTTCTAGCTCCTGTTGATGTCAGCTTAATATGTTAGCCCTTAAACATGAAAACTTGGGAATTTCCGAATATTCTATTTTGAAAGGGCACAACTTTACAGGCTGCGAAAAAATCGATTCGGGCAGGTTTTGTAACAAGGGCACGACTTTAGTCGGGCCGCAAATGCTTGATAAAAAAGGTTGGGCTTTAGCCCCTGAGGGAAGGTCTAGTCAAGAACTAGACTTGATTAGAAGTTCCCTTAATATTCAATACATCTGTACGATCAAATGAGGCTCGAATTCATTCAACACAGATCCATCTTTGGTGAATTTTACCTCCAGAACAAATTTCTTGCCTGTTTCACCGACGAAAGTTCCAAGATATCTATCCAAAGTGTGGCTTGATACTGCCGATTTTTCATCTCTACCATGAACTACACCTTGAGCGACAATATGATCACCATCCAATACTCTCCACTCTGCCTCTATCGCCGTGTCAAGATGTAGCATTGCGCAAGGGTCTCGTTCCCAAGGTATTCTGATACCTAACATACATTGTAGTTTTCCCAATGAAATGCGTCGTTTCACTTCTAACATGATTTTATAATCCGTGTATTTAACAAGAAACTCTGGCGTTTGTACTGATCCGACGACTAAAGACACAGGCATATTTACCGGGACGATTTTGCATCTAAAACAAGGGCCTGCCCAAGCTTTAGGTGCTATTGCAAACAGAAATAAAAATCCACAAAGAATACTCAATAATGGGGTTCTCGATTTCCACCTCATCAAATACCTCCAATGCTTCGGTCTTTTAGCTGATAGCTGATAGCTGAAAGCTGATAGCTAAAAGCTGTCCTACTGATTTACTCCGCTGGCCAAGAAGCCGCCATCCACGCCAATCACCTGTCCGGTGATAAACGAAGCCGCCTCCGAAGCCAGAAAGATCGCCGCCCCTGCCACCTCGCGCGCCTCGCCAAAGCGGCCCATCGGCGTGCGCATCAGCAGCTCCGTGCCGCGCGGCGTTCCTTTGATCAGCTCGGAATTCAGCGGCGTGGGGAAGATTCCCGGCGCTATGGCGTTCACATTTACGCCCTTCCGCGCCAGCTCCACGGCCAGCGAACGGGTCAGCGAGGCCACCGCCGCTTTGCTCGCCGAGTAGGCCGCCACCTCATGAAAGCTGACAAACGAAGAGAGCGAGGCGATGTTAATGATGCGCCCGTAGCCGGCCTCGACCATCGTCGCGCCAAAGATCTGGCAGGCGCGCAGCGTGCCGGTCAGGTTGGTTTCCATCACCCGCTGCCAGTCCGATTCGGCCACTTTCAGCATCGGCGTCTTATGCGTGATTCCGGCGGCGTTTACCAAAATGTCCACCTTGCCAAACTCGGCCAGCACGGCGTCATGCAGCCGCTTGATGGACTCCCGGTCGGTCACGTCGCTGGTCAGCCGCAGCGTCCGTCGGCCCAGCGCTTCAATCTCCGCCGCCGTCTGCTCCACTTGCTCCAGCCGCCGCGAGGAGGCAATTACATTCGCCCCAGCCTCGGCCAACCCCAGGGCAATCGCGCTTCCCAAGCCGCTGCATCCGCCGGTTACCACTGCCACCCTGCCGCTCAAATCAAATAATTCCAAGCCCATCCAATCTTCCTCGCGCCGTTGTCAAAATTGTAACCGCAGGGGCTTCCAGGGTTGATGGATGGCTCACTGCTCAACGCCAAGAGATCCCCATCGTTGAAACGGTGGGTGCGCATACGGCGCGGGCGCCGGGATGCCTGACGTGTTTCATATTGCAGATATTTCCTATGGTTATGCTCTTCCACTCACTGAAAATAATTCTTGTCCCGGTTTCGCGCCATGCGTATACTTGCTTCGACCCCCCATGCAGAAAATATTTGCTTTGAATAGCTTGGTGGGCCGGAAGGGATTTCAGCGAGCCAATGAATCCGCGCACCAAGAATTCAGCCACCAAAGTCTTTCCATTGTTTGCCTTTATCCTGGCGATGGCCCTGGGGGCCTGTAACTCCGGCGGCGGCAGCGCGCCGTCCAATCCCGATCAACGCGCCGATAAGCTGATCGCGCAGATGACGCAGGCTCAGGAGTTGCAGCTGGTGCAGGGCGATATGCCGCTCAACTCTCCTCCCGCGCCGCACAATGCCGTGGGTTGGGTTCCAGGAATCGCCAGCCTGGGCATCCCGGACCTTTTCTATGCCGATGGGCCGGCGGGCGTGGGCGACGGCGTAGGGCAGGCGACCGCGCTGCCTTCACCTTTGGCCAGCGCTGCAAGCTGGGATCTGACCCTGGCCTATAATTACGGTCAAGTAATTGGCTCAGAGGAGAGCGCCTTCGGAATCAATGTCAACTTCGGCGGCAACATCAATCTGATTGGCCGCGAGCCGCGCGATGGGCGCACCTTTGAAACATCGGGCGAAGACCCGTATCTGGCGGGCGAGATCACCGCGCAGCATCTGCTCGGCATTCAGAATCAGTACGTGATTGCCGGCGTCAAGCATTACGCGCTCAACGATCAAGAGACCGGGCGCACGCAGGCCAACTCTCTGATTGACGACCGCTCGGCGCGCGAGAGCGATCTGCTGGCCTTCGAGATCGCACTCAATAACTCCAACGCGCAGATGGTTATGTGCGCCTATAGCCTGGTAAATAGCGTTTACAACTGCCAGAACAGCGATTTATT
>CAZYCV010000241.1:0-2744 GCA_964645305.1 uncultured Occallatibacter sp.
TCTGCCCGGCCACCAAGCTCTGGAATACCGGCCATGGCGTGAATATGCTGCGCGAGGCGGTCAGCCTGATGGGCGGCTACGGCATCACCGAAGATTGCCCCGGCTTTATCGGCGCCAAGTGGATGGACGCGCAACTGGAAGCCACCTACGAAGGCCCCGAAGCCGTGCAACGCCGCCAATTGACGGTGACCATGGTCAGCGAGGTCTTCCTGGCCCAATTCCGCTCCTGGATCGCCGAGATGCGCCGCATCGCCGGCGAACGGCCCGGAACCGGCGCCTGCACCCTGGCCTCGGCGATGAAGATGTGGCTCTGGACCCTCGAGCATCTGCAAGTTACCAAAGACCCCAGTGGCGGCAAGCTCTACCACGGACAGCGCCAGGGCGTGACTTTCTCGCTGGCCGATGCGCTCTGCTGGCTGCTCGCCTCGCGCTATCAGATTCTTGACGTGCTGGAACTGGAAAAGAACGGACCCAGCGATCCGGTTGCCGCCGAGGGCTTGGACGGCACGCTGCAATTTTTCAGCGACCTCTGCCACGTGCAAACTGCCGCCGCCGCCGGCGAAGTCAGCCGCATCTGCGCTGAACTCGTCTTCGGCTACAACCGCCATCCTTCATGGAACGACGAAGGCCACACCAACTGCTTCCTGAACAGCGAGTTGGAAGAGTTGGAGGAGATCATTCCCGGCATCAGCGCCATGGCCATGGATGTGATCTCGGAGGACGGCAGCCATCCTTGCAAGGCCGGACCCTGCGCCGTCTGCGGAGGCAACAACGACTTCCTGCGCCTGCAAGGCAAGCTGGTCCACTGCCTCAGCGGCTCGCGCCTGGCCAAAGACCGCGCCGCCGAAACCGTCAGCAAAGTGATGATCCCAGAAGCGCTGGATTATCCGGCGTAAGAACAGCTATTAGCTGTCAGCTATCAGCTTTCAGCCGTCAGCTTTTAGCTTGACCTTTTTCAAAAGCCGGGTGCCCCAGGTCCGGATTTTCGGACCTGGGGTACCACGAACTAATGGGATACCACGAATTAATGGAGTACTACGAACTAATTGGTGTTTTGAAAGGGCACGACTTTAGTCGTGTCGCAAGAATAACTGAGAAATCTGGGCTTTAGCCCCTGAGGGATGGTTTCCGGCGTTTTCGACTTTCACCAGAAGGTGTTAGGTCGGTTGTCCCCCACTCCCGGAGGGAGTGAACGAAAATAGCCCAGGGTGAAACCCTGGGTAAGCCAGCCAATTAAATGTCGCGCCCCGTAGGGGCGCAGCGAGCAACGCCGAGTAAGTCATTCGAAGGGTACATGAGATTAAAGCATTTAAGATGGAGGTTGCAATTGAAAAAATTGATGATGATCTTCGTCTTGTTATTTGCAATAAGCGCCTTTTCTCAGGATTTGAAACCCTCCGATTTTATAATTGATTCATCAAAACCATTTGTATATCTTAAGTTCAATCATATTGGATTAGTCAAACCGAATCCAGACAGCACAGCAGAAAATTATTTGTGGCTTAAAGTTATCAACAATTGCCGTCTACCTATTGTCTTTAGTTCACAAGGCCCGCTTCCTGGATACCCAGGAGTTTCAATTGAAGATGAGGTTGTAGAACAAGAACAAGGGATACAAGTCATCTCCAATTTGGACATGGAAGATTTCGATAAACATCAAGAACTGCGAAAAGAGAGATTGAAGCATAAACCACAAGGTTACTCGTTTGAGGTTTCAGGAGTTGTCCATGTGCAACCGGGCAAAGAAATCATTGTCAGCTTTCCACTGAACCATGTTGATGACTTCTGGTATTTGCGTATTAAGTTTGCGTTTGATCTTAATCGCTCGTCAGCATCATTGGGTCCATACATCTATCTTCCCTTTTATAAATGGGATATTCCAAAAAGCGAATCAACGAACAAACCTCAATCAACGAATCAATAAAACTGAAATAGACAATTAGCGAGGAGACCAGCATGAGCGAGCAACCAACCACCATTGAAACCCCGGAGATCGACCGCGCATCTATGGAAGTGGACATTGCCTGCGCTGGCTTTGGCCCCGCCACCGGCGGCTTTCTCTCCACGCTCGTCAAAGCTTGGACGGAAAATCCCGCCGATCCGGCCTTCGAGAGCCGCGTCGCGCCGGGAATGCCGCTGCAACTCCTCTGCTACGAGCGCGCCGACGACATCTCCTCCGGCGTCAGTGGCGTCGTCAGCCGCGCACAGGCCATCCGCTCGAGCTTCCCAGAGCTCAATCCGGCCGAGATTCCCATGGCCGTGCCGGTCAAGAGTGAGCGGGTGATGTACTTGCTCGACCCCATCGGCGCCAGCCGCCGCTCGCTCATCCTGCGCATGGCCGATTTTTTCCTTCGTCTAGGCGGGAAACTCATTGGCGTTAGAGATCACGCCTTCACGCTGCCTTGGACTCCCGCCTTCCTGAACAAGCACGGCGGCCTTGTTCTCTCCATCGGCCAATTCAACCAGTGGGTCGGCTCGCAGTTGATGGCCACTGGCCTCGTCCAAATCTGGCCGGGAACGCCGGTCAGTGCGCCGCTCTTCAACGGCCAAAAAGTCGAAGGTCTGCGCCTCGCGGATCAAGGCGTGGACAAATCCGGCGCGGCGACCGACGGCTTCATGGCCGGAATGGATGTGAAGGCGCTGCTCACGGTCGTCGGCGACGGCCCGGTCGGCGCGGTTGGCCAGGCGCTGGACGACAAGTTCGGCCTGCCCGCGGGCCACCACAAGCGCGAGTGGGCGCTGGG
>CAZYCV010000242.1:0-2694 GCA_964645305.1 uncultured Occallatibacter sp.
ACATCAGCACGGTGATTGACCACCGAAACCAGCGCGGCAAATTCGTCGCCGCCCAACCGGGCCAGCATATCTCCGCCGCGTAACTGGCGCATCATGCGCAACGCCACCTCTTGCAGGTAAAGATCTCCAATGTGATGACCGTAGCGATCATTGATTGGCTTGAATCTGTCCAGATCAATGTAAATCAGGCCGAAGGAACTCGCGTGCTTCTGCGCCTCTTCAATCAGCTTGTTGAGGCGCTTTTCCAGCGCAAAGCGGTTGGGAATATCGGTGAGCAAATCATACTCCGAGCGGCGACGGAGATCCGCGTAAAGGCGACGAGTCTCAATGGCCAAGGTAGCCAGTCGAACACCTGCGGAAAGCATCTCGGAGTTGCTTTCCATCTCCGGAAGCAGGGTGTCCACTCCGGCAAAGAGGGTTCCCAGGGAGATGCCGGATCGGCCCATGATCCTTGCTTGAAGAATGTGCATCGAGCTCTTATCGTGTACACGCGCGCCAAATTCCGTGCCATCCGGAAGAGTGCACCAGCACGGAGCGCCCTTCAGTCCAAGCGAGACCATTTGCACGATCTGTTCCATGATGCTGGCCAACGACTGGGAACCGTTGATATCGATCAAGATGCTGTTGCGCCGCCGCTCCATTGCCGCCTCGGCCTCGGTGCGCACGGACATAGCCACCGTCTGCCGGTGGACTTTCTTCATCAAAATCCAACCCCAACCGCCCGCCACAATCACCGCCAGCAGCAGCAGAATGACCGCCACAATCAGGTTGCGCGTGTTGACCGGCGAGGGTTTGGCAACCACTGTGATGTCGTTAAAGTCGCGCATCAGGATATCAAAGGCCACATTAGCGTTGAAGGGGTTTGAGTCTTCTGTGACGCAGATGCCGGTTACGCGAACCTTGGAGCCAACTGGAATTTGCTTCATCGGCAGAGCATTTCCAGAGGCCGGATGGCGGTAAATGGCGGAGAAAAGCTGGCCATCGGCCGTCAGATCGTAGGTATCCTGTGAGCCTCCACGTGCGGCTGTAACCAACTCTCCTTCCACAGAGACCAGATCAATGATGTGCCGGCTGGTGGTCAGTACTTGTCTGGTGGTCGCCAGGGCTTGTATGGGGGCGTTGACCCCGCTATCCAGAGCCTCGCCATGTGCCAACGCCAAAAACCCGTTGTGCTCCTCAGGGAAACCCGTGGCGTCCACAATGTCGCCAATTCGCATAGGATCGCGGCCACGAGTCGTGATCCAAATACTCTTGGAGCCGTCCTGCAAGACCAGGGAGGAACCCGGCTGATAATAAGTGAGCGTTCCATGCACGCGAATCCGGCTGGTGCGATCCGTTACATGAGAGCCAGCGATAATCCAGTCCATCGGTGTAATCGGAAGTGACCACGGACTGGTATTTGCGCGTTTGAGAACCTTCAGACCCGCAGGCGAAGCGACCATCAGTTGAACGCCAAGCATTTGCATCTTGCCATCAAAACGACCGCCGGCAACTCCGGTGAGTTCGACCTCTGCATCCAGTAAATTTTGGAGTCGATTGTCTTCCAATCGATCCATAATCACATTCATGTATCCGTCCGGAGTCAGCAACAGCAGCTCAGCGGAGCTTTTATTTGAGTCAAAGCGAATGTCGGAGGTACGCAATATGCCACGTACCGTGACCATCAGACAATCGTACTGAAGATTGATCAGCTCGTCATGAGTAACCGAAATTGCCTTGGGAAGTACGCCATGGCGAAGCATCTGGATGTTATCGCTGATCACGATGGGATTAACGCTACTGCCCTGTGTCTTGCCCTGCAGCAATACACGGTCTCCAGGCAGTAATTCAAATTTTCTGTTAGGAAAAATATAAAGACCTTCGCTGCCATCCTGCACAAATAAAGAATTGATTAAGGGTTGATAGTAGGTTACGGTGGCTTCGAATGCCACCGGCAACCCTCGGTTGGCTTCGGCGTTGGTGAGCGAATGAACGGCATGGAGGGTGGTCAACTGAGCAGGCGGAGACGCCCACGCCGCTGCGGCGGTTCCAAGCAAAACGATAATGGATGCGATGAGCCTCTTCATCTGGAAACCAAATAATAACGTGGCCCGTTTGACTCCATGTATCTGTTATCGGCAACATCCCCTTTTGAATCACTTGATCCGCGAAAAAAAGACGGGAAACCCGAAACTTCCGGGTCTCCCGATCCTATTTAACAATGAAACCAGCCTGCTGAAGGCTTCCCCCCCTCAGATGACCACCGAAAAAATGCCGCCAAGGCCCATGCGAGCGAAGAGCGAGCCACCGGCCGCACCGCACCGCAGGTGCCGAGCCACTGGCCACACCGCAGGTGTTATTCGGAGGCCATCTCCTCGGCTTCGCCCTCCTGGCGCATCAGTTCCAGTTCGCGCTCGGCGGCTTCCATCTCTGCTGTAACTTCCTGTTGCACGCGGGCCGCCGCTTCTTCCAGCTCTGGCGAGAGCTTGACGTTGCGGTAGTATTCAAGGCCCGTGCCGGCAGGAATCAACCGCCCGACGATCACGTTCTCCTTCAAGCCGCGCAGGTTGTCCACCGCGCCATTGATGCTGGCTTCGGTGAGCACGCGCGTCGTCTCCTGGAAGCTGGCCGCCGAGATAAAGCTGTCGGTCGAGAGCGAAGCCTTGGTGATGCCCAGCAGCAGCGGACGCCCAATCGCCGGACGGCCTCCGTTGT
>CAZYCV010000243.1:0-2665 GCA_964645305.1 uncultured Occallatibacter sp.
CGCGGAGATTCATACGATTATCTAGTTACCAGCAAAGGGAGGAATCGAACCGGCAACGCCGCCCGCGCTATACTCAGTGCATCCCTTACGAGGCGTATCTCGTCCCTGCCCGCTTCTCTTCGCGGACGTTGATGAAGCTGTCCTGAACCGCCTTGCCGGGAATTGCATCTGCCGGGAACCGTCTTTGACTCTTTTGCACAAGCGCTGGCTGACCGCCCTCTGGCTGCTCTTCATTGGCGGTTTCGCCCTGCTGCACGCCTTGCATCTGAGCGCTGATTTTCCCAATCACACGCCTTGGTTTTCGGACTGGGCCAAGTTTACCGACGAAGGCTGGTACGGCAACGCGGCCATCCGCGCGCATCTATATAGCAACTGGTACGTTGCCGGGGACTTTACGCCCGCGCCTGCCCTTCCCGTGTTGCCCTTCCTGGAGTGGCTGCTCTTCTTCGTGACCGGCGTCAGCGTCGAAGCAGCGCGTGGGCTGGCCGTCGGCTTTTTCTTTCTCAATCTGCTGCTGAGCTACCTGCTACTGCGCACGCGCGGCTCGCGCTGGATGGCGCTGCTGGGGGTGACGCTGATCGCCACCAGTCCCTTCCTTTATTGCTTCAGCCGCTTGGCCATTTTGGAGCCATTTCAGATCACCTTTCTGCTGGCGGCTTTGAATCTGGCTGTGCGTCTGCCCCGGCTACGCCGCCCGTTGGCCGCTTCGATGCTCATCGGCCTGCTCTTTACGCTGATGCTGCTCACCAAAACCACTGCCGTCTTTCTGCTGCCCGCCCTTGGCTGGGCGATGATCGCCGCGCTTTGGCCGGATCGAAAATTGGCCTTGCGCAGCGCGCTGGTCGCCGCCGGCTCTTTTGTTGCTGCCTTCAGCTTGTGGATGGCGCTGGTCATTCGCATGGGCCTCTTCGCCGATTTCAAGTACTTCTTTTTCGTGAATCACTATGCCAAGCCGAAGGAGTTTTATTGGCCGCTGGTCAGCCTGTGGTGGTCCTTTCACGGCGGACTGTGGATCGATCCCATTCTCATCCCGTTGGCTGGAATTGTGGTGCTGGCCTCATCCGCGCTTTTCATCCGGAGTCTCTTCAGCAAAGGGTGCCAATGTGCTCTCGCCCGGCTCGTGCTGATGCCGGAGTTCGGCGCTTCGCTTCTGGCTATTGCCGGTTCCGTTTTCTTCATGACCATCCAGAACCACATTCAGCCGCGCTACTTCGCGGTTCCGGCCTTCTTCTGCTTTATGATCCTGGCGTTGGGAGCGGCGGCGTTGCTCAAAGAGGCGAGCGGCATCTGGCCGCAGTGGATCGCTTCCGCCGGGCTTGCGGTGATAGCTCTGGCTACAGCGTTCAACGGTCTGCAAATCCTGAACTACGCCGCCCACCCGGAGTACACCTATGTGGATGCGGCGCGCCGACTGACCCAATACATCGACGCCCACCCGAACGGCAACCGCCTCCTGCTTTCCACCAGCGGCGACCAGATCACGCTGCTCACTCATTTGCCCAGCGTGTGCGACGAATTCGGAATGCAAAAGCTGGATTGGAAGATGGCTCGCTATCAACCCGGCTGGTTTGCCACTTGGAATGACATCGATCCCGCCACGCTCGGAGCCATCCACACGCGCTATTCACTGGAGCAGGTGGCCAGCTTCCAGGCTCTGGACGATCCGAATCGCAATATACTGGTGCTCTTCAAGCTGCATCCGCTGGCCAACGGCCAGGTGCGCCAGCCGCAAAAACAGAATCTGCAACTCCTGCTGCCGGAGGACCAGGTTGATATCGAAGTCGATTGATCTGAACAGTTCACTGAGTTCTTGTGGCTGCCCGTTCCTTCTCGGCACTCATAGCATCCTGCGCGGCTTGGGCGAGGAATCCGGAGCGGGAAAGATGACGGGATTGCGTATAATCGTCAATCTGGGAAAGCAATGAACCGGGAAGGGAGATGTTGACACGCTTTGGTGCTGGGTCGATGCGGCTGACATCAATATCGACAAGCATCCACACTCCTCCCTCATAATCCGACTTGGAGGCCAATTTTTCCAGTGGAGTTGGCGCTGGAATAGGCAGACTTTCACCTGATAAATGACATTCCACTGCCTCCTGCGCCATGCGGTTGATCTCCTGCCAATCATCTGCAGCCGAAAAGCATCCGGGGAAATCAGGAAACTCAATGCCATGCGCGTGCTGTTCATCGCCTAATTGCACATAAATCGGATAGAGCATCTCTCACCTCCATGGCCAGCCGGCTTGACGATAGATACTGCGCACCGTGCCGATGGGAAGATCCTTCCGGGGATGCGGCACGGTGACTGCGCCCGGTTTATCGGTATGCGTGAACTTGATGTGACTGCCAACCTGATGAGCCTTCTTCCAGCCTTCGGACTCAAGTCTTCGGATGATAGCCGCGCTATTCACATGTGTAATTATACACATTTCAGATTTCAAGCCGACGGTGTGTGTTGATCTGCAATTGAAACAATGGAATTATCTTTCACTTTGATCGTCAAACCCAATCAACTCCGTCATTCCCAAAAGCGTCCAGACATTCAACTCCCATTCCCGGTATCTCCGATCCAACAAACTGTGATTGCAATCACTCGACAGCGTTACTTTAGGGTGATAGCCTTCGGATGACCCTATTTCTGGAAAATTGTCGCCGCGTTTTCCTG
>CAZYCV010000244.1:0-2654 GCA_964645305.1 uncultured Occallatibacter sp.
TCTCCACGCTGGAGACAAAGATTGCGCCGGAGAGTCCTGTCTGGGATTATCAGTCGATCGCCAAGGGTTACACGCCGCCGCCAGCGGTTGCGGGCAAGGTTAGCATTCCCACGTGGAAGAGTGAGCTGTACTTCGAGTATCACCGCGGCGTCATGACCACGCAGGCCAACCATAAGAAGAATATGCGCGAGAGCGAAGTCGAGATGCTCGACGCGGAGAAATGGGCTTCGCTGGCATGGCTCAATGGACGCGCGTATCCGGCAAAAGAACTGACGGAAGACTGGAAGAAAGTCCTCTTCAACCAATTTCATGACTTAGCCGCAGGCTCCGGCATCGGCGACATCTACAAGGATGCGCAGAAGGATTACGATGTGGTACGCTGGTCTACCAATGAGATTGATGCGAGTGCGCTGAATACGGTGGTGCAGGAGATCTATTCACGCGTTCAATTAGCAAAACAATCACCGAATCGTACCAAACTTCCGAAAAAACTTAGACGTGGTTTGGGAATAGGAAACGTTAATAAGTTTGATGGAATGACGAAGCCACAAAGTCAGGCACTAATCGTTTTTAATCCTCTTAGTTGGAGACGTTCTGGAATAGTTAAGATATCTATTCCTGGATACCCGCAAGGTTTTACGCTGGATGATCCAGATAATGGATTTCATACAATTAGCTACAATCTTAGCCATGCAAGTGATTTTAATTATCAAACAGGCAAATATGAAGATGATATATATTTGATTCCTATTTCAGATATTCCCGCATTCGGTTATAAATCACTCCGAATCACGGCGGGTTGTGATGAGGCAATCTGCCACATATTGAATGATATTACTGTCTCAAATCCGGATGATTTTATGAAGAACCCTCCATATCGATCGATAACAATAGAAAATGATCTTCTCAAAGTTAAGATAGATCAAGATACCGGGTGTCTTCGTAGTATTGTGGATATTTCTACAGGTTTCGACTACATTGCTCCAAACAGTTGTGCAAATCAACTGCAATTCTTTGAAGACAAACCGAAAGATTATGACGCATGGAATATTGATCCTGGCACGTTCGACAAACAGATCGAAACCCCATCTAAACCGGATGAAGTTACTGGTTATGGATATTTTGGGTTTCAAGTTAAGAGGCACTTCGGTAGCTCTAAGTTTGTCCAAACTATTGAACTTGATGGCGATCAAGTTGACATCGACAACGATATCGACTGGCACGAAAGCCATGTTTTGCTGAAGGCGGCCTTTCCGCTGGCTGCTTCGGGGCCGTTTGCTACGTACGAGATTCCTTATGGAACCATTGACCGGCCCACCACGCGCAATAACTCGTGGGAGAAGGCGCAGTTCGAGGTGGAGGCGCTGCGCTGGGCCGATCTCTCCGGACCCGGCGCGGACGGCAAAATTCACGGCCTGAGCGTGCTGAATCAGACCAAGTACGGTTACGACGCGGTGGGCAACACGCTGCGGCTGACGCTGTTGCGCTCGCCCAAGTGGCCCGACCCCGACGCCGATATGGGCCACCATCACTTCCATTACGCCCTCTATCCCCACGCCGGGACGTGGAAGGAGGCTCTCACCGTACGCCACGGCTACGAGTACAACTATCCGCTGACGGCGGTGGTGACCACGGCGCATCCCGGCTCGCTGCCCCCGTCGCACTCCTTCGCCTCCGTCTCGCCGGAAAATGTCGTCCTGACCGCCGTCAAGAAGGCCGAAGACGCCAACGGGCTGATTTTCCGCGTTTATGAGTGGGCAGGCAAGGAGACAACCGCCGAGTTCCACGTGCCGCCGGGTGCAACCTCGGCGACGGTCACCAACCTGATGGAAACGCCGGAGGGCGCGCCGCTCACTGTCACCGGCGACGTGGTCAAAGTCCCGATTCACCCCTACGAGATTCTGACCTTGCGGGTGGATTATCCCAACGGTGGACCGAAGCAGTGAAGCCTGAAGAAAGTCGGCGTGGACCGGGAGGTCCACGCTACAGCCGACCAGGAGGTCGGCGCTACATTTTACTGATTGCCAAAAGATGAGTTCCCCGGTCTCAAGGTCGAGACCGGGGCACCCGGATTTGCGGTGAGTTGGAGCGGGATTACGCGCTGTAGAGCAGAATCCCCGCCGGTTTCTCTTCGGCAACAATGTCGTCCGGGGTCAGCGGCCGATAGAAGAGCTGGTTGACGTCGAGGTAGACTTCGAGGAAGGCCGGACGAGCGGCAATTTGGCCGCCGATCAGCGCTTCGCTCAACGGGTCTTCAATGTAGCGTTGCAGGGCGCGGCGCAGCGGGCGCGCGCCGTAGCTGCGGTCGGTGAGCGTCTTGTCCAGAATCCAGCGCTTGGCCTCCTCGTTGACCGAGATGGTGATCGACTTCTGCGCCAAATTGGCATTCAACTGCTGGACGAGCAGCTCGACGATCTGCAACAGGTCGCCATCCGAAAGCGACTGGAAGAGAATGGTTTCATCCAGGCGATTGAGGAACTCAGGATTGAAGGCTCGTTTGACATCACCCATGACCTGTTTTTCTATGTCCTGATTGATCCGGTCCTCGCTGTCGCTGGCAAAGCCGATGTTCTTTTTCTCCTTTACCAGATACTTGGCGCCGATGTTGGAGGTCATGATGATGATGGTGTTCTTGAAATCGACGGTATTGCCCA
>CAZYCV010000245.1:0-2650 GCA_964645305.1 uncultured Occallatibacter sp.
TCCTGCTTGAAGATGCCCGCCTTCATGTAAGCCGGCAGGAACTGGTTGATGTCGTCGCGGCTGATGCCGAAGGTGGTCTGCGTCAGATCGTTGGTTCCAAAGCTGAAGAACTCAGCCTCTTCGGCGATCTGATCAGCGGTGAGGGCAGCGCGGGGCAGTTCGATCATCGTTCCGACCATGAAGTCGACGGTGGTCTTCTTTTCTGCAAAGACCTCTTCGGCGACACGGCGGACAATGACGGCCTGGTTGCGCATCTCCTCGACGGAGCCCACCAGCGGGATCATGATTTCGACGTGCGGCTCGGCACCCTTCAGCTTGGCCGCAACAGCAGCCTCGATGATGGCGCGAGCTTGCATTTCGGTGATCTCCGGGAAGGCGATGCCGAGGCGGCAGCCGCGCAATCCGAGCATCGGGTTCTGCTCGTGCAGCTCTTCGACGCGCGCCAGCAACGGACGCAATTCCTTGAGCTTGGGCGAACGGGGCTTGGTCTCTTCGAGGCGTGCAATCTCGACGAGCAAGTCTTCGCGCTTGGGCAGGAACTCGTGCAGCGGCGGATCGAGGAGGCGGATGGTCACAGGCAGCGACTCCATCGACTTGAGCAAGCCGGCAAAGTCGGCGCGCTGCATCGGCAGGAGCTTCTTAAGAGCCGCGCGGCGATCCTTCTCATTGTTGGAAAGGATCATGGTGCGCATGTGCTCGATGCGGTCTTCGGCAAAGAACATATGCTCGGTGCGGCAGAGTCCGATACCCTCAGCGCCGAAGAGGCGTGCATTCTTGGCGTCGCGAGGAATGTCGGCGTTGGCGCGAATCTTCAGGCGGCGGACCGGATCAACCCAGCTCATGAAGGTGACCAGATCGGGATCGTCCGGCTGCGCGTCGAGCGTCTTCAGCTTGCCATTGATGACGCGGCCGGTGGTTCCGTCGAGCGAGATCCAATCGCCCTGCTTGAAGGTCTTGCCCTTTACGCGGAGTTCCTTCTTGGCTTCGTCCACGGTGCAGTCGCCTGCGCCGGCAACGCAGCACTTGCCCATGCCGCGGGTAACCACCGCTGCGTGCGATGTCATTCCGCCGC
Source organism: uncultured Occallatibacter sp. (assembly GCA_964645305.1). Taxonomy (GTDB): domain Bacteria; phylum Acidobacteriota; class Terriglobia; order Terriglobales; family Acidobacteriaceae; genus Telmatobacter. Next base: position 1,073 of record CAZYCV010000245.1, read on the forward strand.
GCGAGGTCAAGATTCCGTCGGCAACTTCCATGCCCGCGATGTCCTCAGGCGTGGTCTCGCCGCGGACGAGGATGATGACCGGATACTTGCCGCTGGCGTGCTGCTTGACGGCTTCTTCCGCGCTGAAGACGATCTGTCCGACAGCCGCGCCCGGTGAGGCGGGCAGGCCGGTGGCCAGAACTTCGATCTTCTCGCCCTTTTCGATCAGGCGGGGAACCAGGAAGTCATAAAGCTGATTCGGCTCGACGCGGTGAATCGCCTCTTCCTGCGTGATCAGGCCTTCCTTGACCATGTCGATGGCCACGCGGACGGCGGCCAGGCCGGTGCGCTTGCCATTGCGGGTCTGCAACATATAGAGCTTGCCATCCTGGATGGTGAACTCGAAGTCCTGCATATCGCGGTAGTGCTTTTCCATGCGGCTGGTGATTTCCTTGAGCTGCGCATAGCACTCTGGCATCTGCTCTTCGAGGTGCGAGATCGGGTTGGGCGTGCGCACGCCGCTGACCACATCCTCGCCCTGCGCGTTCATCAGATATTCGCCGAAGAAGATCTTCTCGCCGGTGGCGGGATTGCGGGTGAATCCGACGCCGGTGCCAGAGGTCTCGCCCAGATTGCCGAAGACCATCGCTTGCACGTTGACCGCTGTACCCAGCCAGTCATCGATGCGGTTGATGCGGCGATAGGTCTTGGCGCGCTCGTTCATCCAACTGCGGAAGACGGCGTTGCGGGCGCCGACCAACTGCTCCTTGGGATCTTGCGGGAACTCCTTGCCGGTCTCTTTTTTCACCAGCTTCTTGTACTCGGCGATGATCTCTTGAAGCACTTCAGCCTTGAGCTCGTAGTCGAACTTGACCTTGGCGCGCTTCTTGATGCCGTCAAAAATATGCTCGAAGCTCTTCTTGGGAACGTCCAGCACCACGTCGCCATACATCTGGATCAAGCGGCGATAGGAATCGTAAGCAAAACGAGGATTGCCGCTGAGCTTGGCCAGGGCCTCGACAGCCTTGTCGTTCAAGCCCAGGTTGAGAATGGTGTCCATCATGCCGGGCATGGAGAACTTGGCGCCGGAGCGAACGCTGACCAGCAGCGGATTCTTGCCCGCGCCCAGCTTCTGTCCTTGCAGCTCTTCCAACCGGGTAAGTGCGGCGTACATCTCGGCGTCCACCGCGGCGCTCAGCGAACCACGCATGAACTCACGACAGGCCTCGGTTTGAATCGTGAATCCCGGAGGCACCGGCAATCCGACGTTGGTCATCTCGGCCAGACCGGCACCCTTGCCGCCCAGCACATCCTTCTGCTTGCCATTGCCGTCGGCCTTGCCGCCGCCAAAGAAATACACGTATTGAGTTGACGTTGAGTCTGCTTTCTTGGCAGACGACTTGTCCACAGCGCCCTGCGTCATGGGATAAAACCTCCGTATTTTCGGTTTCCGCGGTTGCGGCCCGGAGGAGAGGAGGGCGAAGCGCGACCCAGCCATTCAACGAGTAACGTGCAATTGTTGGGCTGAGCGCGCGCCAGACCTCCAGCATCGGACAGCGCTGCGCGGGATTGGTTCGTCGTTACTACGAATATCGTCTT
>CAZYCV010000246.1:0-2632 GCA_964645305.1 uncultured Occallatibacter sp.
ACTTCTTTGGCGATCTCCGCGATCATCTGCTCTTGAATCTGCATTTATGGCTTCTCCAAAACCTTGCCTTCCACCTCGACCGAATCAACAATGCCCACGATCACGGCATCCACCGGCGCGTCTTTGGTGGTTGGCGTCAACCGCGCCGAACTGCCCTGCGTAAACAAAACGCACTCGCCTACGCCGGCGCCCACGCTATCCACCGCGACCACGCTGCTGCCGGAAACGTGCAGACTGCCGTCCCGGCTGATGTAGGGCTGAATCAGCAACAACTTCATCCCGCGGAATTTTTCATTCTTCTCAGTGGCGACCACATTGCCGATGACTTTGGCTATGAACATAACGGCTCACCTCATGCGCGGCAGACTTGAAGCGTTCTTACTGAAAATGTAAGGATCTTCCGTGCCCCATCCATTTCACGTTCTTTGTGAAATGGGTGGGAAACCATGAAATCACCCGTACAAAATCCGCAAAAAAGGCTCTGAACCCGCCGCTGAAAACTATTTCGGCAGAACTGCGCTGAGCGTGCTGTGCGGGCGGGCAATCACATGAACGCTCTGCACTTCGCCCACGGCGCGCGCGGCGCTGGCGCCGGCATCCACTGCCGCACGCACGCTGCCCACATCGCCCTGCACAAAGACCGAGCACAGACCGCTGCCGATCTTGTTCCAGCCGACAAACTCCACGCTGGCAGCCTTCAGCATTGCGTCTGTCGCCTGCACCAGCGCCACCAGACCCTTTGTCTCGATCATTCCAATCGCTTCATTGGCCATTTTGTCTTCTCCTCGATCTCTCTTACTTCAAGAAACTTTCCACCAGCGCATCATGCGGACGCGCAATCACGTGCGAGCTGACCAGCTCTCCCACATTCTTGGCCGCGGCCGCGCCAGCATCCACCGCGGCGCGCACACTGCCCACATCGCCGCGCACAATTGCGGTCACGTAGCCGCCGCCGATGGTCACGGTCTTCACAAGCTCAACGCTGGCCGCCTTCACCATTGCGTCACACGCCTCGACCAAACCGACGAGGCCCTTGGTTTCGATCAATCCGATTGCTTCACTCATCTGGCTCTCCTGGGTTACTTCGCCGGTAGTACGAATGACGGCAGTTCATCATGCGGGCGCGAGATCACCTGCACGCTCACCACTTCGCCGATTCTGGCCGCTGCCTCAGCGCCCGCGTCCGTGGCTGCTTTTACCGCGGCCACGTCCCCTTCCACAAAGGCGGTTACCAGTCCGGAACCTACGGACTGCCAGCCGGCGAACGTCACGTTTGCTGACTTGAGCATGGCGTCAGTGGCTTCAAACAGCGCCACCAGGCCCTTGGTCTCAATCATTCCTAGCGCTTGCTTCATCGCATCCCTCTCTTCTTCTGGATTGTTACTTGTACAGTTCAATGTCCTTGGTCAAATGCGCGCCGCAGGCATTGGCTTCATCTGTGTCCATGTGTACATTCAGGCGCGAAGCCGGATCAATGCGCACATGAACATTGTTGAATGTCACGCCCGCCTCGCCGCCAATGCGCAGCTTCATCCGATCGCCCTTGTTCACGCCGAAATACGCGGCCTCGGCGGGATTCATGTGCACGTGAATGGCGGCTCGAATCAGGCCTTCCTTCAACTCCACCACGCCCTTGGGCCCGATAATCACCGCGCCGGGAGTGCCCGCAATGTCGCCCGAAAGCCGCACCGGAATGTCCTTGAATCCCAGCATGATGGCATCGGTAAAGGCCAGTTCAACCTGCGATTGCTTGCGCATCGGCCCGAGGATGCGCAGGTTGGAGATCAATCTGCCGCGCGGCCCGACTATGGTCACCGTCTCTTTGGCCGCAAAGTTGCCTTCCTGATAGAGTGGCCGATCAAAAGTCAGCTCCGCGCCCGGCCCAAAGAGCACATCCATATCTTCGCGGCAGACGTGCATGTGCCGCGAGGAGGTCTGCACCGTAAGCAGCGGCGCAGAGCCTTGGCCGCGACCGAGATACTCAAGCGCCACTTGGCGCACAATCTGCTCGACCATCGAACGGTCTATCGTGCCCGGCGATTTTGTCTTTCCACTACTCATAAGAACTCTCGAATATCAAGACTGCTCCGTTATTAAGACTGCTCCGTTATTAAGAACGCTCCGTTATCAAGAACGCTCCGTAATCAAGAACGCTCCGTGCCCCATCCATTTCGCGTCCTTTGCGAAATGGGTGGGAAACCTGAAATCAACCAAGCGCCTCGCCAACCACCTTCACCGCTTCCCGCGCAACAATCAATTCCTCATTCGCCGGAACAATCAAAATCTTCACCGCGGAGTTTTCCGCTGAAATCGCACCCAGCTCCGTGCCCCATCCATTTCGCGTCCTTTGCGAAATGGGTGGGAAACCTGAAATCAACCACGCGCCTCTCCAACCACCCTCACCGTCTCGCGCGCCACAATCAATTCCTCGTTCGCCGGAACAATCGCAATCTTCACTGCGGAGTTTTCCGCTGAAATCGCACCCAGCTCCGTGCCCCATCCTTTTCGCGTCCTTTGCGAAATGGGTGGGAAACCAGAAATCAACCAAGCGCCTCGCCAACCACCTTCACCGCTTCCCGCGCCACAATCAATTCCTCGTTCGCCGGAACAATCGCAATCTTCACTGCGGAGT
>CAZYCV010000247.1:0-2583 GCA_964645305.1 uncultured Occallatibacter sp.
TTGTCCGGTGGTGTGGCAGGGGAGGAGAGGTGACTCTCCCCCCTATGCCGATCAACCAGAGATCTGCTCTTTCCTCTTATGGAATGTTATCTCCCAATACGGTCTTCTTCCTTTCCGACAAAATATCTGTTACAACAACTTTCTTGCGGAATGAGGAATCCTCAGGCGCTTTCGGCTAATCTAACGGGCGAAGGCAACAGAAGTGAGGAGTGAACGTTCATGACCTTATCTGCCATCGAAGTCAATCAACTGAAGCAAGCGCCGACGATTGAGGGTGTGCTTTCGGCTATCGCTGGCCGCTGGAGCGCGCGATCCTTTGCCAACCGCGAGGTCAGCCCCGCCGATCTGACCAAAGTCTTTGAGGCCGCCCGCTGGTCCGCTTCGGCCAACAATGAGCAGCCCTGGCGATTTTTGGTGGGCACCCGTGGATCGGAGACCTACAAAAAGATTTTTTCCACCTTGATCGGCTTCAATCAAAGTTGGGCGGGCGCAGCACCGGTCTTGATTCTGAGCGCGGCTAGCACCATTTACAGTCATAACGGCAGCCCGAACGCTAGCGCGCTTTATGACTTGGGCGCCGCCGCCGGAGCTCTCACGCTGCAGGCCGCCGCGCTGGGCCTGACCACGCACACCATGGCCGGCGTTGACCGTGAGGCAGCCCGCAAGATCTTTGCGATTCCCGATGACTACTTGATCGGCACGGTGATTGCTCTGGGTTATCAAGGCGAACCGGCTGCCTTGGGCCAGCCGCAGTTGGTCAGCCAGGAGATTTCGCCGCGCACCCGCAAACCCCTGCGGGAACTTGTCTTGTCTGAATGGGGATTGCCTGCCAACATGGCAGAGGCCAAGGCGGAGAATTAGTGCGATTCTCTTTGTGCTGTAAAGGTGGTTTGCATCCCACCCTAGCCGCAAAAACAAAAGCGCGGCGAGGGTGGGGCACCCGTGAATCTGTACTTATGCGAGGGTTAGGCACCCGTGATTCTGTACCCAGGCGAGGGTGGGGCCTCTGTGATTCTGTACCTGGACGAGAGTGTGGCTATTGCTTTCCGTCCTTCCAGGCTTCCAGAGAGATGCGCGGCACGGTGAAGAAAGCGTCGCGGGTACGCACGTAATTTCCCTGCCCGTTCATGCGTCCAATCGAGTGCAGATCTTCGGCTTTGATGTAGGGTCCGGCCGGGTCCACGAACCGGTCCTCGACATAAATCTCAACCACGCGTCCCAGAATAATGCTGGAGCCGCCCAGTTCGATGGTTTGGAATTGGCGACATTCGAGAGCGGCGTGCGCCTCGGCCAGCCGCGGCGGCTTGACCACTTTTGATGGCGCGGTGGTGAAGCCGGCCAGCTCGACCTCGCTCTGTTCCGGTGGCAGATCGATGGCGCAGAGGTTCATCTTTTCAGCAATGTCTTCCGTGACCACGTTGACCACAAATTCACCGGTGCGGGCGATATTGCGCGCCGTGTCCTTGGGAAGAGACGGTGTGCCGGAGTGGCCGGCAACGCCCACGCCGAGGATGGGCGGGTCGATGCAGAGATAGTTGTAGGCGCTGAAGGGCGCGGCATTCAACAGGCCATCTTCATCCATGGTGGTGATGAGAGCGATGGGACGCGGCGCCACCAGGCCCACCAGCAGCTTGTAGGTTTGGCTGGCGGAGGTTTGGTCGAGATTGAAGTTCATAAGGTGGATCGCTCCTGACGGCTCTTTGGCGTAAACAAAACACTCAATGAAATCATTATCAATTACGACGGAGCTGCCGCTCGCCGGTTACCAGCCCATCTGGTTCATGCGCTTGAGGATGATCTGGCTGTAATTGTTCATGCGCTCCGGCCGGCGCTTCAGAGGCGCGGGCAGAATCGCCGCCAGCCGCGCCGCCTGCTCGCGGCCAATCTTCAGCGCCGAGGTTTTATCGTGCGCTCGGCAGGCCGCCTCCGCGCCATAGATGCCTGGGCCCCACTCGACGACGTTCAGATACAGCTCTAAAATGCGCTGCTTGCCGAGCACCAATTCGGCGACCGGAACCAGCGAGGCTTCAGCGCCTTTGCGCACGAGGGAGTGAGCCGTCCCAAAGAAGAGGTTCTTCACCAGTTGCTGGGTCAGCGTGGAACCGCCGCGCGTGCGCCCGCCCTCCATATCCTGCTCGACGGCTTTTTGCAGCTCCTCCCAATCAAAGCCGTGATGCTGATAGAAGCGCGCGTCCTCGGCGGCCACCACAGCGTGCTGCATATTGGGCGAGATCTGGCTGAGCGGCAGGAAGGTGTAGCGCTCCTGATAAGGCTTGTTGTGCAACCAGGCCTGCGCGCGCCGCTCAATATGCACGGCGGTGGTGGGCGGATCAATCCAGCGCAGAGCAACAAGCGTCAGCGCGGCCAGCAGCCAGAGTAACACCACGGCGGAGACGAGCCACAGAAAAATAGAGCGGAAGATTCTCTTCCGGCGCGGGGTATCGGCGGGAATGGTTGGATTCTCAGTCACCTTTCAGGATAATTGCCGGGGGCACAACTTCAGCAGAGTAGAACATTTTTCCGAATACTATAGAGTAGCGCCGACCTCCTGGTCGGCTGTGGCGTGGACCTCCTGGTCCACGC
>CAZYCV010000248.1:0-2573 GCA_964645305.1 uncultured Occallatibacter sp.
GCATGAGCCATCTGCTCCATGTTGCGCACGCGGTCGCTGATGGCCTTGGCGGCGTCGCCCACGCGCTCCAGGTCGGCGTTGATCTTGATGACGCTGAGGATGAAGCGCAGGTCCACGGCCATGGGTTGCTCCATGGCGAGCAGGTCCAGCGCGGCCTGGTCAATCTCGCGCTCCAGCCGGTTGATGGCTTGCTCGGAGCGGTTGACCAGATCGCAGATCGACAGGTCGCGCACGCGATAAGCCTCGATGGCGCGCTGAATCGATTGCTCGGCAAGCCCTGCCATGCGCAGCAGTTGCTCCTTCAGTTCTTCCAAACTCTGTTGAAAGCGTATGCGCGTCATCCGAACCTGCCTGTGATGTAATCCTCGGTGCGCTTGTCACTGGGATTGGTGAAGATTTTGTGGGTCGAATCAAACTCTACCATGCGACCGTTCAGGAAGAAACCGGTTTTTTCCGCCACGCGCGCCGCCTGCTGCATATTGTGCGTCACAATCACGATGGTGTATTGCGATTTGAGTTGGAAGATCAGGTCTTCAATCTTGGAGGTGGAGACCGGATCGAGGGCCGAGGCCGGCTCGTCCATCAACAGCACTTCGGGGTCCACGGCGAGGGCGCGGGCAATGCAGAGGCGCTGCTGCTGACCGCCGCTGAGGCTTGCGCCGGATTTCTTCTTCAGGTCGTCTTTGACCTCATCCCACAGGGCGGAGTTCTTCAGTGAGCGCTCGACGATCTCGTCCAGCACGTGCCGGTTGCTATAGCCGTTCAGCTTGAGGCCGGCGGCCACATTGTCATAGATGGACATGGTGGGAAATGGGTTGGGGCGCTGGAAGACCATGCCCACGCGGCGGCGAATCTCAACCGGCTTGGCGTCGGCATAAATGTCCAGCCCGCCGATCACCACCGAACCGGTGACGCGGGCGATGGGGTTGGTCTCGTGCATACGGTTCAAGCAGCGGACAAAGGTGCTTTTGCCGCAGCCGGAGGGGCCAATCAGCGCCGTCGCATGGTTGGCCGGGATATTCAGATTGATCTCCTGCAGCGTGTGGTTGGTTCCATACCACGCATTCAGGTTGGTGACTTCAATGCCAACGCCCACTTAGCTTGCCCCTTTCAAAACGCCGCGGCTGGTTACATAACGAACCAGCGAGACGGCCAGCACAATCAGCACAATCAAAACCAGCGCCCCGGCCCATGCCAGCCGATGCCATTCATCGTACGGCGAGAGCGCGTAGACGTATATCTGCAACGGCAGCGCGGCGATCGGTTCGCTCAGCTTCTCGCTCCAACCGACATTGCCGAAGGCGGTAAAGATCAGCGGCGCGGTTTCTCCGGCCACGCGCGCAAAGGCCAGCATGCAGCCGGTGATGATGCCCGCCGAAGCCGTCCGCACAGTGATGGAAAGCACCGAGCGCCAGTTGGGCACGCCCAAGGCCAGGGCCGCCTCGCGCACTGCGTTCGGAACCATCAATAACATTTCCTCAGTCGTGCGGCAGACGGTGGGGATCATCATAATGCCCAGCGCCACGCCGCCCGAGAAGGCCGAAAAATGCCCCTGCGGAACCACGACCAGCGAGTAAACCGCAATGCCCATCACGATGGAGGGAACGCCGTTCAGCACATCGGCGGTGAAGCGGATGGCGTTGGCCAACTTGGTTCCGCGCCCGAACTCAGCCAGGAAGATGCCGCCTGCAATGCCCATCGGAATGCCGATCACGCTGCCCACGGCCAGCAGAATCGCTGAGCCGACGATGGCGTTGGCCATGCCGCCGCCTTGTTCGCCCACCGGAACCGGATTGTGCGTAAAGAAGGCCCAGTTCAGCGAGACCGCGCCCTTGTATACCAGATACACAAAGATCGCCACCAAGGGCGCCACCACCAGCACCGTGGCCAGCACGGCCAGGCCAGTGGCCAGGCCATCGGTCAGCGTCCGTACCTTCGCCCGTAATTGATATTCCTTCTTCAGAGTCTTCTCCTGGAGTTCACAGGTCTCAGTTCTCAGTTCTCAGTTCTCAGTTCTCAGTTCTCAGTTCTCAGTTCTCAGTTCACAGTTCTCAGCTAACTAAAGAGAAATCTTGGTTGAAGTCGAAATTCCTCTCAGGGGCTAAAGCCCGCGTTTATTAGCTGCGTCCTGCGGCCCGACTAAAGTCGTGCCCTTGTTACAAAACAGGCCTATCCACGAATGTTCCCGCAACCTGTAATGCCATGCCGTTTCAGAAGATTCACTCTTTCATTCTCTTGCTTTCGCCGTTGTAACTACTTGCTGTGAACTGCAAACTGCAAACTGTGAACTGTGAACTGTGAACTGCAAACTATCAATGCACTGACGACGGCGTTCCGCGCGTCACCATCCACACCAGCATCCGCGCAAACGCATTCACAATAATGGTGACAATGAACAGCGCCAGCCCCAACTCCATCAGCGCGCTTAGATGCAGGTCGCTGGAGGCCTCGGCAAACTCATTGGCAATCACCGCCGACATGGTGCTGCCGTTGGCCAAAAGCGAATGATGAATTTCCGGGCTGTTGCCGATCACCATGGCCACGGCCATCGTCTCGCCCAGCGCGCGGCCCAG
>CAZYCV010000249.1:0-2570 GCA_964645305.1 uncultured Occallatibacter sp.
TTATCGACGGTAAAAAATAATTTACTTTGCCCTTGACATTTTTTGCAAGTAGATGTATAAATAATTGTGCTCTCGTCAAATCCCATCATCCAATCAGAGACCGCCACCGGCAAGTGGACTCACCTTAACGGGCGAGAGCACATCTATTTGCACGGGGCGGTTTTTTGTTGGATGGGAAGGGAACTAAAATGATCTGCAAACTCTGCAATATCGATAAATCCGACAAACATCACGACACTATGCACAAAATCATGGTGGCGGTTATGAGCGAACCAGCTTCACCGCTAGGCGATTATGTGATCGTACCGTTTCCGACCAATGCCAATACGGGCATAGAAGCCGAAGCCCGGAAAGAGGTGGCTTAGATGTCTCGCTTCTCAAATTATCTCCAATCGCAAAAATTAGCGAAGCTCCTTGTTCCTCAGGCCGAGATTTACGCGCAGCGCGGAGAAAACGATAAGGCTATCCGCGACCTTGCTAAGGCGGTCCGCGAAATGCTGACGGCCTGCAATAACCTGGCCTCGATCCAGTTTGAACCGAGGAGGCGCGTTTAATGCTCTGGCTCGGCTGCTGGTTCTTTATCGCCCTAGCTGCCGGCTTACCACTCGCCGCCTGGTACGACCGCCCGTTTAAAAAGAGGAAGTGGGGGAAGTTGTGACGCGCAGTCATGAGCATCAATGCCGTGAGTGTGGCGCAGGATGGACGTGCTATGACCAAGAGTGCCACGCCGACGGGTTGACCTATTGCGAAAATTGCCTGGAGGGATTAGCGTGCCACCAGAACTAACTTTTATCGACCCAACAATAGACGAGCAAATAGATTTTGCCGTTGAACTTCGCCGCGGCAAAACGCTTGCTCAGGCTTTCGAGCTGCAGGATCGGATTATTAAGAACGCCCAGAAAACCTGCAAGCAGATTGTGGCGGAGTACAGGGCGGCGCGTGAGATAAATACAAATTTAAATGAAACGCTGCGCCGTCAGCTTATAAAACGGTAGGAGGTAACACAAAATGGCGTTACGAGCCAAGAAGCCAGAAGTAAAAGAGAAGCGGTTGAAGATGTTTCTGTATGGCCCTCCGGGGTCAAGGAAAACCACAAGCGCATTGCAGTTTCCTAATGCGGTGTTGCTTGATCTGGAGCGCGGGAGCGAACAATACATAAAGACCATAAATAAAGCGGGGTCAATCGTTCTTGAAACGAACAATCCCGATGAAATTATGGAAGAAGTAAAAGCGTTGCTCACCGAAAAGCACAAATACCGAACACTCATCATTGACCCGGTAACGATCTTCTATCAGGCGTTACAGGACAAATGGACTCGGAGGTTTGAGGCCAATGCGAAAAATGACAAAGAGAAGGAAATGCAGGACTTCGGTATGCGGTTCTGGGGGCGCGTGAAGTCAGAATACAAATCCTTTCTGCGGATGCTTATGCAGGTGGATATGAACCTGATTATGACCTCTCACCAAAAAGACATTTACGGGCCGAACATGCAAAAGGTTGGCATCGGCCCGGACTCCATGAAGGGTGACTCCTATGTATTCGATTACGTTTTTCATTTAAGCGTAATTGACGGAAAGGCCGTGGCGGTAACTGAAAAGCAACGGTCAGAGCCATTGGAGCCGCAAAAGTTCCCGGCAGAGTTTGAGTGGTCTTATGCGAACTTCCTCAAATTCTACGGAACGGATGTCATTGAACGCGAGGCGGTTGCCGTTCCTATGGCAACGCCTGAACAGGTGGCGGAGATTAAATCGCTGCTTGATGTTGTGCGCGTAAATGACGAGGACATTGCAAAGTTGTTTACGAAGCATGACGTTGACGAATGGAGTGAACTTACTGGCGAAGTTATCCAGAAATATATCGACTCCCTCAAAAAGAAAATTGCGCCAGTGAGCGCAGCAAAGGCGGCCTAACCATGCGATACGACGGCACAGGAGTAGAAGCATCTGAGGGGTTCCCGTTAATCACGGAAGAGGCATGGTTCCCGTTCCGTGTTATCACGGCAACGATGGGGAAATCAAAGAATAAAGACCCGATGGTAACGGTTGACACCGTTTGCCTTTCGCCTAAATGGAAAGACTTTCCAATCAGGCATTGGGTGACGTTCGTTCCCAAAGACAAGCCAGGGGCCGGGATTGCGCTTCATTTTTTGAAGTGCATCGGACAGCCATACGAAGGAGTCATTGACATTAAACCCGAAGCATGGGAGCGCAAGACGTTTATGGGTAAAGTCACCATAAGCGACTACGAGAATAAAAACGGAGAAAAGAAAAAGAACAATAAATTCTCCTCTATTTCTCCTATCAGTGAAACGGTGGGTGATGAACCGCCTCCTGAAAAAGCTGACAGCAAAGACGCTCCTTGGGATTGATGATGAAATTCAAGGGAACCATTGCGGTTCTAAAGGCCAACGTCACGGCGTCGGGTGATCCTGCCCGGCGCGTGACGCTTGTGCTTTTTGAAGAACAACCGGCAGCGTTTGCGTCCTTGGATTACCTCATCGGGAAAACTGTTGATGTGGAAATTAATGAGGAAAAGAAGGGTGGTCCGTTCGATGAGTAAATTCCTCCGC
>CAZYCV010000250.1:0-2557 GCA_964645305.1 uncultured Occallatibacter sp.
GGCGGACGGAATTCGTTTCGAATGGGATGAGGCCAAGAACCTCGCCAATCAGCGCAAGCACGGTGTCAGCTTCCAGTTGGCCAGCCAGGTCTTTCTGGACCCTCTCTTCGTGTCGGTCAAGGATCGCATCCAAGATGGAGAGCAACGCCGGCGAACCTATGGCGAGATCGAAGGTATGTAGCTCATGATTGTGGCGCACAGCGTTCGAGAAGAAGATCCGCATGGCAAAACAAGAGAAGTGATTCGCATCATCTCGGCACGCTATGCCATACGAAAGGAGAGACAACGCTATGAGCACGAAAATGGTTAGCTACACTTTTGATACTATGCCGCCCCTAACCGCGCAAGACCGGGCAAATTTGCAGGCGCTGGCAGCGCGGCCCGACAGCGAGATTGACTTGAGCGATGCCCCCGAGCTGACAGAGGAGCAATGGAAAAAAGGTATTCGCGGCCATTTCTACCGCCCCGTCAAGCGGCAGGTTACGGCGCGCGTAGATGCGGATGTGCTGGAATGGCTCAAGGCGCAAGGCAAGGGCTACCAGTCGCGCATGAACGCCATCCTGCGCCGCGAAATGCTGACGGCGCTCAAAGCCGCGGCGGTCAAGTAAGCCGCTCCTACCAATCGGTCAGCGTGCCGTCCAGCTTGCGATTGACCGGCAGGTAGGCTCGCTGGTACTTGTACGTGGCGAGCGCCTATTCGCCAAACCTACCCGTTCGGCGCGGTCACCCCGAAAAACACCGCCGGCGAGACGTTGAACCGCCGACTGAGCCGCGCGATGTGTTCGCGATTCAATTGCCGCTTGCCGGAGAGAACCAACGAGACTGTGCTTTCGCTGCCCAACTCCGGGGCAACGTCGCGCTGCGCGAGTCCATTCTGCTCCAGTAGAAAGCGCAGCACATCGACAGGCTCGGCGTCTGGAACCGGGTAATGCTCTGACTCGTAATGCTCGATTAACAAGGTCATCAGTTCGATGGCCTCTTCCTCGTCGGGAGTTGGATCGGCCTTGGCCGTCAGCGCGAAGAGAGCCTCGGTATACTCCGCCAGCTCGTCCTGGGAATGAATCAGCCGGGGCGATCCCTGGCGAATCATTGCAGTTGGATCAGCAAGGGCTGTGCTCATCGTTGGACTCCCTTCTCCCAATTGGTGCGACTGTCATACTGTCGATGCGTCAGGAAGGCCCGAATGTAAATGTGACCCTGTGTAACGCGGCCTTCCTTCTCACGTGCGTAGTGGATGACGGTGACCAACCGGTAGCGATTCTGCCGGATATTGAAGATCACGTACCCATCCACATCATCGGCATCTGGAAAGACCTGTCGCAATTCAACGAAATTACGCCACCTGGCGAGGCATACAATCTTGGTCCAGGCCCGAAGCTCCCGTGCCGCATCGGGATAATCCGCTTCGGCCTCGGCCAGATGCTTGCGTGTGACAACGTGCATGGAAACCTTTTCAAGACAGTTGGACCATCTTCAATATACTTTGCAAAATGAAAAGATGTCAAGAAAATATTTTCATTTTGCAAAGTTTTACGCAAGAGTCCTTTCGTACACTCTTCTACCAGTCCGTCAGTGTGCCGTCCAGCTTGCGATTGACCGGCAGGTAGGCTCGCTGGTACTTGTACTTGGCGGCCAGCGCCTCATCCAACTCCACGCCCAGACCCGGCCCATCGCCCGGATGCATGAATCCATCCTTGAAAAAATACTGGTGCGGAAAGACGCGGTTGGTCTCTTCGTTGTGCGGCATCAGCTCTTGTATCCCAAAGTTGTGGATGGCGGTGTCAAAGTGCAGCGCCGCGGCCAGGGTCACCGGCGACAGGTCCGTCGCTCCGTGGAAGCCGGTGCGCACATGATAGAGTGCTGCAAAGTCAGCTGCCTTCTTCAGCGGTGTAAAGCCGCCGCCATGCACCAGCGTCATGCGCAGATAATCGATCCATTGGTTGCGGATCAGGTCATGCGCATCCCAGATCGAGTTGAAGACCTCGCCCACGGCAATCGGCGTGGTGGTGTGCTCGCGGATGGTCTTGAAGCCCTCCTGCCACTCGGCCGGCGTCGGGTCTTCCATCCAGAAGAGATGGAACGGCTCCAGCTCCTTGCCCAGCCGTCCCGCCTCAATCGGCGTCAGACGGTGGTGGCAGTCGTGCAGCAGATGCAAATCCTCGCCAAAGGCCTGGCGCACTCGCGCAAAAAGTTGCGGCGCGTGGCGCAGATACAGCTCGGTGGACCAGCGATCCTCATGCGGCAGCCCGCGCTGCGCCGGCTCATACTTGCCGCTCCCCTTGGTGACGCCATAGGCCGCATCGAGTCCCGGAACGCCGCTCTGCACGCGGATCGCCTTGAAGCCCATCTCTTTGTGCCGCGCCACATCCTCCAGCGCGTGGTCGATGTCCTTGCCGGTGGCGTGGGCGTACACCAGCACCCCCTCGCGGCTCTTGCCGCCCAGCAGGTTATACACCGGCGTGTTGAGCGCCTTGCCTTTGATATCCCACAGCGCCACGTCGATGGCCGCAATGGCTGACATCAGCACAGGCCCGCGCCGCCAGTAGCCGCCGCGATA
>CAZYCV010000251.1:0-2544 GCA_964645305.1 uncultured Occallatibacter sp.
TCAATAAAATATAAGTTACGCCAGCCCGAGATAGCTTTTCTTTCCAACTATTAAAAAAAGAGGATAAGATCCAGCATTAGGTACAGACAGATTATTCTCGACCAAATAACTTTTCAGTATTTTGATTTGCCCTTCTAATAAAGGAATAATCCGTGTCTTGTTTCCTTTTCCAGTAACTCGGATCGTTTCAGGTTTGTCCAGGTGTAATGCAGATGGAGATAAATCAATAATTTCCTGAACTCTTGCTCCTGTATCATACATCAGCGACAGTAGAGCAAGATCTCTACGCCCCTTAAGAGTAGTTCTATCTGGCTGTTCGAGTAACAATTTGATCCCGTCCAAAGTCAGATAGTTTATTGCAGGCTTTTCTTTCTTTTTTATTTTTATTGACAAGATACCCTGATATTCATAAAGATTATCTGGAGCAAAATACTGAATATACTTAAAGAATGAATGTATAGCAGCTAATCGCAGATTCCTTGTGGCATTGTTATTTTTACGCTCAGATTGCAACCAGTTTAAAAACTCTATTACCGATTGTTTCATTATATCTTTTATTGCCAATTTATTTACATTAATATTCTTTTTTTGTTCCATAAACTGGATGAACAAAACGAAAGTATCCCGGTAAGAAAATATTGTATTCTTGCTGGCTCCTGTTTCATGCGGTAAATAATTTGTAAGGAAGCCTGTCAGGTATCGAGAAAAATCAGTTGTTTTCATAAAAATCAATATTTGGAAAAACATTTAGACAAAAGGTATCGACATCCTTGATTAGTTCCGGATAAATCTCAGCTGTTAACCGGACATAAGAGTTAGTTGATTGAAGTGATTGGTGCCCCAAGTAAGTAGAAAGGATAGGTAATGAACAATACAAATCCATACCTGATTCCGCCATCTTCGCTAAAGAGTGTACGCTGAAGGTATGACGTAAATCATGAACTCGCGGACCACGATGTTCCCCTATAAAGTTAATTCCGGCTCTTTTTAGAACTACCCTGAACTTTCTGTATACAGCGTCACTTTTAATTACTGAACCATTGCCAGAAATAAAAAAGCATCTGTCTTCCATCTGATATAAAGGAAGGTTATTCCGGTTGATAATATACTCTCTGCAAACCATTGCAAGTGATTCGGATATGGGTACCATTCGTTCTTTCCCATTTTTACTATCTCGCAGTATAAAATATTTATCATCCACGTTAATATCCTTGTTCTTCAATGATAGAGCTTCATTTATTCTAATCCCTGTAGCATATAAAAATCTTACAAGTACGGGAATGGAAAATATGATTGTCTTCATGTGTTTTTTCTTTGCACGCAATTGATCAGCTGCATTAAAAATAGCCAACACTTCATTTTTTGAAAAAACATACGGGGTAAACGAGCTCTTGTGAACAGGTTTCTGAGGAATGTATGATCGAATACCAATCTGACACAGGTAAGAAGACAGTAAGCATAAACAAATTACCCGGTGAGTCCGGTAAGAGTCCGATTCGTTTTCATTTTTCCTACACCATGCAGAGGCGAGTTCCCTTGTGATTCCAACTATTTTTTCATTCCTTTGGATTGTAAAACGATCAAAAATTGAATAAATAATTTCTTCAGATTTATATTTAAATCCAAGACCCCGTTTTAAGGCGATAAAATCTTTTATGTAAGGTGCATATATTCCCCAAAAATGTTTCTCATTCATAAAAGAACCCTCCTTTCTGTGAATAAAACAATGGATCAACAGCTGGCACATCAAGTGCACATTGTTTAAGAGAGGTCACGTCCACCCGAAGATAGAATCTGGTTGACTCTGTTTTTTCGTGACCCAATACTTCTGATATAACTGGTAAAGTAGTCCTGTTTTCAAGTAAAAAACCAGCTAAGCTATGACGAAGTGCATGAGGGCCATGCTTACGATTACTTGTATCAATGCCAGTTGATGCAAACACATTTTGAATGGTTGTTCCTACTCCTGAACTACACATAGGTGTGAACGGTGATCGGGCCAATAGGAACACGTGAGGATCATCCGATACTGCCCGGCCATATTTCATATAATCGATGATTGCATTGCCCACTTCCGGCAGTAAAGGAAGTTCCAACAAATTGTCCGTCTTGAATTGTTTTATTCGCAACACATTTCTGTCCCAGTGTAGATCCTTAAATTTAAGATTTCTAATATCGGAAGCTCTTAATCCTAACCTTGCTGCCAGTTGGATAATAGCATAATTTCGTTTCCCTACTCGAGATGATCTATCTACAGAGTTAATCAGTGTTTCCACTTCCTCCTTTTTATACATTGATGGAAGTTTGGGCTGTTTTTTATAATTATCTTTCGGAATAAACCCAGAAACGTCGGTGTCCAGAAAACCCTCGTTATACAAATATTTAAAGAAGTCCCTCAGTACCTGGATTGCTCTGTGGGCCAATGTCGAATATCGTGTATCGATACCTTTTAGATAAAGCAGAAAACATAATTGATTAACTGCCTTAATTTCGGTGATATCTTTCCCATTCAAAAAAACAAGAAATCGAAACAGGTGTTGTTCG
>CAZYCV010000252.1:0-2535 GCA_964645305.1 uncultured Occallatibacter sp.
AGCGGCTGACGCAAGTCATCCAGCGCGGACGCCTGAATATGCCCGCCACACAACTGAACGACGACCAGCTCAGCGATCTGCTGGCCTACCTGCACACGCTATGACTGAAGAAGTTTCCCCGAAGAGACAATCCGCCGAAGCGCCCTCCGCGCTGAAGAATCCGCCCATCCATGAACGCCTGCCTTTGCCGGGCTTGGCAGCCATCAGCCTCTACCTGCTCATCTTGGCCGGAGTCATCATCTTTGGCGTGGTCTCTGGACGGCATTACCCGTTTCTCTTTTTGATCTTTGCCGCCGCCCTTATCGCCTCCTGCGCCGGCTTGATTCTGCTTCTTCGCTGGGCTTGGGCGATGGCTCTCGGCGCGGTCTTCCTGCTGTCCACCTACGATCTGTGGATCTTCTGCAACTCGCATGAAGGACCGGCTTTGGTGCAAGGCCTGCTCAACCTTGTCTTCTTCCTATATTTGGTACGGCCCGAAGTGCGCGGCAAGCTGCGATAGCGCCGCTACCAGACGATATTGCAAAAGTTGGTCGTGTCCCATTTTCGGGACGGAGTGCGGGAGACCTGTCCGCAGTAACAGTATTTCCTGTGCGGCCAACGCAAACGGCCTATAATGAAGCATGGCGACGGACCAGCAGATCGAGCCGGAGCAATTGCTCGGCACGCCCCCGGCCCCCACGGGGAAGGCGCAACCGGTGGTGCGCGATCCTCACCAGCAAGCCATCGAAAAGCAAGCCATCGACAAGCGTGTTGAAGCGCTGCTCAAGAAGGTCCACGCCAATCGCCCCAGCGAAGACATTGCCCTGATCCGCAAAGCGTGGGAGTTCTGCGTCCAGCACCACGAAGGGCAGATGCGGGCCTCCGGTGAGCCGTACATCGTACATCCCCTGGAAGTTGCCGAGATTTTGGCCGATATGCGCATGGACGCAACCTCCATCTCCGCCGGCCTGCTGCACGATTCAGTCGAAGACACGCCCGCCACCAATGAGGAGATCGAGGCAGGCTTCGGCGCGCCAGTCGCCCGCATCGTCGAGGGCGTCACCAATATCGACAAGATCGAGTTTGCCAATCGCGAGGACCGCCAGGCTGAAAACGTTCGCAAGATGCTGCTGGCCATGGTCTCGGACGTGCGCGTGGTCCTGATCAAGCTGGCCGACCGGCTGCACAATATGCGCACCCTGGAGCATCTGAAGCCGGAGCGGCGCGAAGCCATTGCCCGCGAGACCATGGACATCTACGCTCCGCTGGCTCATCGGCTGGGCATGGGAAAAGTGCGCGGCGAGCTTGAAGATCTGGCCTTCCGTTACACTGACCCAGTCAGTTACGAGCAGGTCTCGGCCGCGGTTGAAAGCCGCCGCATCGACGGCGAGCAGTTTCTCCGCGCCGTGGAAGACACACTCTCTGAGCAATTGCGCGAAAACAACATCGAGGCACGCGTCGAGTGGCGCATCAAGCGCATCTATTCGATCTTCCAGAAGCAACAGCGCTCCAAAATCTCCTTCGATCAGGTCTACGACTTTCTGGCCATCCGCGTCATCACGCAGGACGTTGGTGCCTGTTACGCCGTCTTCGGCCTGATTCACACCCTTTGGCGGCCGGTTCCGGGACGCATCAAAGACTTCATCGCCATGCCTCGCGCCAACCGCTATCAGTCCCTCCACACCACGGTGATGAGTCCCAGCGGCCATCAATTCGAGGTGCAGATTCGCACCGAAGAGATGCACCGCATCGCTGAGGAGGGCATCGCCGCGCACTGGAAGTACAAGGCCGGCGAGGGCGTGGTGAACGCCCGCGACGAAGAACGCCTGAACTGGATTCGCCAGCTTGTCGAATGGCAGAAGGAGATGACCGACCCCAACGAGTTCCTCTCCAGCCTGAAGATGGACCTCTACCCGGACGAGACCTACACCTTTACGCCCAAAGGGAAGGTGGTCGTTGTCCCCGCCGATGGCACACCGGTCGATTTTGCCTACACCGTTCACACTGAAGTCGGTCATACCTGTGTCGGCGCCAAGATCAACGGTCGCATGGCTCCTCTGCGCACCAAGTTGCGCACCGGCGACATCGTGGAAATTGTCACGCAAAAGGACCACAAGCCCAGCCGCGACTGGCTCACCTTTGTCAAAAGTCCGCGCGCCCGCAATAAAATCAAGCACTGGCTCAACGAGGACCACCGCCGCCGCGCCGTCGAGATCGGCCGCAAGCTGCTGGAGCGCGAAGCCCGCAAATACAAGGTGCCGCAAGCGCAAATCTGTGACCAGGATCTGGGCCGCATTGCCAATGAATACGGCGTTGCCACGGCTTCCGATCTGCTGGCCGCCCTCGGCCTTGGCAAGCACTCCGCCCGCCAGATCCTCAACCGATTGGTTCCCGGCAGCGCCAATCTGCCCGAGCCTGAAGTCACCCCGGAGATCAAGCCGGGCGGACCGGGCGAAGCCGCCATGACCGACGCGGTGCGCAAGCTGCACCTGACCGGTTCAGACTCGCTCCAGGTGGAGGGCCAGAACGACCTGCTCGTCTATCGCGCCCGCTGTT
>CAZYCV010000253.1:0-2502 GCA_964645305.1 uncultured Occallatibacter sp.
GGAGGAAAGTTCATGCTCTCAAAGTTGTAGAAGTCCGTCTCGACCTCCGGCCCCACACCGACCGAGTAGCCCAGCGCCGCAAAGACGCTGACAATCTCATTCAGCGTGCGCGTGATTGGATGCTCCGCGCCTGTCAGTCGCTGCGTGCCGGGCAGCGTAATGTCGATGGCTTCAGCAGCCAGTGCCGCGTCCGTTGGACCCGCGCCGAGCGCCGCATCCAGCAACCCCTCGACCACCGCCTTGAAGGCGTTGAAGCGCATTCCCAGAGCCTTTTTAGCCTCGGCGGGCGCGGCCTTCAGCCAACGGCTGGAGACTTCGTTAAGCAGTCCCTGCTTGCGGCCCAGCCATTGCAGCTTGAAGGCCTCGACGGCCGCCTCGCTGTTGATTTCAGCCGCCGCCGCGCGCGCCTGCTGCTCCAGCACCGCAAAGGCCCGGTCAAGCGCTGATTCGTCAAATGCGTCAAGATTGGGAATTTCAATGTTCATAAGCGTATATAGGAAGGATAAACCACTGACTATGCAAGATGCGGTATGCTCTTTTTCATGAAGTCAATTCGCGTGCTCCTCGCCCTGCTTCTCGCCGCCGTCATGCTCCCGGCTACCGCGCAAACCACCGTCTACCCGCAGCAGGAGGGCTATGTTGACGCCCACGGTGTACTGATCTACTACGTGGCCTTCGGCACAGGCTCGCCGCTGGTGGTGCTGCATGGCGGTCCCGGCGCCAGCCACGACTACTTCCTGCCGTACCTCCTGCCTCTGGCGCGCACCCACCGGCTCATCTTCATCGACGAGCGCGGATCGGGCCGCTCCCAACGCCTTCAGGATGCGAGCCTTTACACCGTCGAGGCCGACGTGGAAGACGTGGAGGATGTGCGCGTGGCCCTGCATCTGGGCAAGATCGCCCTGCTCGGCCACAGTTGCGGCGGCGTGCTGGCTCAGGCCTATGCCCTCAAGTACCAGCAGAACCTCACTTATCTGATTCTCAACAGCACCTTTGCCTCCACGCGCGCGATGAACGCCGTACTGGCCAGCGAGAAGGCCGCCATGCCGCCCGCCAAGCTGGCCCGCCTGAACGAACTGGAAGCCGCTGGCCTCTTTGGCAAGGGCGAGGCCTGGGAGCATGGCCGCTACCCGGCCGAGTACGCGAACCTGGCCTGGGGCACTGGCTACTTTCCTTTTCTCTTTGGCGCGCGTCCCGACGCCAACTACGACCCCTCCGCCGGCAACGCCCCCACCAACTGGGAGCTTTACCGCGCCATGTGGGGTTCGGACGGCGAGTTTGTCATTGACGGGAATCTGAAGTCTGTCGAGTACGTTGATCGCTTGCCCTCAATCAAGGTTCCGACGCTGGTGCTGGTCGGCGACCACGACGAGTGCGCCCCCTCGCTGAGCGAGACGATGCACGAGAAGATCGCCGGCTCAAAGCTCGTCATCCTGCCCAACAGCGGCCACATGAACTTCATCGATCAGCCGGAGATGTGGCAACAAGCAGTAGAAGGATTTCTGGGCGGCAAGTAGCCTTGTCGATGATAATATGCCAGCCATGATGCGGACGGCTCAATTTATCGCGCTTGGCCTTTTCATACCCATCAGGGCCGGTGTTGCGCTCCGTGATAGATGTGCAGAATCTCCACATCGTTATCCTTCACGCGATAAACAACGATATAGGGCAAGCGCGGCAAAACCAACTCGCGCGTTCCTTCTTCCCGACCAGCGCGACCGCGAAAGGGCGTGGAACGTAAGGTAAGAATTGCTTGATAGATTTCGAGGATGGTCGATTGGGCAAAGGAAGGAAGATGCAGTGCCAGATAATCCCGAATCGATTCCAGATTGTCCGCCGCTGCCGGGGTCCAGCGCAAACGCATCAGAGGCTCAGCATCCGGCTGACGCGGGCATCCATCTCGGCCTCGTCG
The DNA here is from genome assembly GCA_964645305.1 of uncultured Occallatibacter sp. GTDB lineage: Bacteria > Acidobacteriota > Terriglobia > Terriglobales > Acidobacteriaceae > Telmatobacter. The sequence continues at coordinate 1,913 of CAZYCV010000253.1, forward strand.
ATGAACAACCCCTGGTCCGCCTGCTCGATCCCTTTGCGCACACCGGCGCGGAAACGCTCATCATCTTCAATCAGTAGCAGCGCGGCCTCCTGCACCAAACGCGCCGGAGCAATCCCCTCCACGCTGGCGATCTGACCCAAACGGACTTCCTGCTCGGTGGTGAATTGAACTTCCATACTTGAAGTTTTGCAGCAGACAGATGCATTGTCAAGAAGGACTACTACGGCCAAGTTCGGTTTTTCGGGCATCAGTAACCACTACTTATTCCCAAACGCAGAACGGCCCGGAATCCTCAGGACTCCGGGCCGTTCAACTTGTCAACCTGTCAACCTGTTAACTTGTCAACCTGTTTACGCAGCCTTCTTCTCGGCGGCGAGGGCGGCTTTGGCCTGGTTGATGAGGCCGGTAAAGCCGGCGGCGTCTTTCACGGCGATGTCGGCCAGAATCTTGCGGTCCAGCTCGACGCCTGCCTTCTTGAGGCCGTTGATCAACTGCGAGTAGCTGAAGCCGTTCAGCTTGCAGGCGGCCGAGATGCGCACGATCCACAGCGAGCGGAACTGGCGCTTCTTCTGCTTGCGCCCGGTGTAGGC
>CAZYCV010000254.1:0-2483 GCA_964645305.1 uncultured Occallatibacter sp.
ACCTCCCGGTCGGCTGTGGTGTGGACCTCCCGGTCCACACGTTCTCTATAACTAGCTACTTCCCTATGCAGAAGGTGGAAAAGATCAGGTTCAGGATATCGTCCGAGGTGGTCTGGCCGGTAAGAGAGTCCAGCGCCCAAAGCGCGCGATAAAGATCCAGCAGGAGCATCTCATGGGGAATGCCGGCGGCATTGGCCTGGGAAGCCTCAGCGAGAGCCGCAAGGGTCGTGGCTATGGCCTGCTGGTGGCGCAGGGTGGTGAGCATCCCCGGTTCGGCTGCGGCTCCTCCAGTGGCCAGCGCCAGAATGTGTTCGCGCAGCGCTGGGATGCCTTCGCCGGTAAGCGCCGAGGTGGCGATGGTCTGCATGGATTCCCACCCATTCCAAACAGATCCTGAAATGGATGGGGCACCTGGCAGATCACCAGTTTCCGGCAGCGGGCGGCCTGCTTGGAGCAGATCGCTTTTGTTGACGGCAACTACGGCGGGTCGATTCTCGACGGCGGCCAGCAAGCGGCGCTCCTCGTCGTTGAGCGGCTCAGTGGCGTCCAGCACAATCAGCACCAGAGCGGCATCCGCTAGCGCCCTGCGGCTGCGGTCTATGCCCAACTGCTCGACCTCCTCAGCGGCCTCGCGCAGTCCGGCGGTATCCACCAGTTCCAACGGAATGCCTTCAAGCGAGATGCGCTCGCTCACCGTGTCGCGCGTGGTTCCCGGAGTTGCGGCCACAATGGCGCGGTCGCGCTCGATAAGCCGATTGAAGAGCGAACTCTTGCCGACGTTGGGGCGGCCTACAATCGCCAGCGTTAGCCCGTCGTGAATGATGCGACCGCAGGCAAAAGATGCGGCTAGCACAGCCAATGGAGGCGTCAGCTCATCGATGCGACGAGCGATCTCGTTTTGCGGCGTAACCTCCAGATCGTCTTCGGCAAAGTCGATGCCGGCTTCCAGCAAGGCGATCAACTCGACAAGGGACTGCTTGACCGGCGCTACGCGGTGGCTGAGCGCGCCACCCATCTGACTGGCGGCCTGACGGGCCTGGGTGAGCGTCTGCGCATCGATCAAGTCGCGTACGGCCTCAGCCTGCGTCAGGTCCAGCTTGCCGGAGAGAAATGCCCGCTGCGTGAACTCGCCCGGTTCGGCCAAGCGCGCGCCCAACTTCAACGCGCGCCTAAGCAGCAGATCGAGCACAACCGGCGAACCGTGGGCGGCAATCTCGACCAGATCCTCGGCGGTATAGGAGTTGGGCGCGGCAAAAAGAGTGACCAGCGCCTCATCGATGCGGCCGGCGGCATCCTCATCCAGCACATCGGCCAGACGGGCGCGGCCATGCTCCAGCGGCTGGCGCAGCCGAACGAGCTGCACGGCTATCGATGTGGCCTCTGGACCGCTCAGACGCACAATCCCGATCCCCCCGCGCCCCGGCGGCGTGGAGATGGCGGCGATAGTATCGGTGGTGGAGTTGGCGGAAGTCACAGGCTGAAGATAGTGTAGATGGTGGCACCTGAGATTCAACCATTCACCAGGCCTTGCAGGCGCAATGGGTCTGCGAACGCGGATTTACCAGAAAATCATTTTGGACAAATTTGGTGAACTTTAACCCTTCCAATTGCGTAAGTTCACTCAGACAAAGTGATAAACTCCGGCCAACGGGAGAGTTTCATGAAAGCAACAAAAATCGAGTTTCGGCTGCGGATGGTCATCAATGCAGCCATCCTTCTGCTGGGCTTCTGGTCGCCCTGGATCTCCGGCTGGGGCGTTGGTTCGCGCATCCCGCTGCGGGCATGGCTGATCTTCAAAATCGGAGAGTTCGGCTTGGTCTCCTATTCCACGACCTTCACTCTGGTGGTGCTCCTTGGCGCGATGATCGCCGCCAAGGCCTTGCTCTTCCGCCTTTGGGGCTCGGCCTATCTCGGGCCCGCCACGGTCATTCACGCAGAAATGACAGGCGACGTGTTGGTCGCCGATGGGCCTTATCGCTACGTGCGCAATCCGCTCTACATTGGCTTGTGGGCAATGACGGTGGCCCTGACATTCCTGATGCCGGTCTCCGGTGCGCTCTTTGTCCTGATTGCCATGCCGATCTTTCTGCTGCGGCTGACGCTAGCGGAAGAAGCCTATTTAAGCGAAAAGCTCGGTCAGCCTTACCGCGAATATCTGCGCGCCGTTCCGCGCCTGGTTCCACGCTTCCGCAACTCTCTGCCTCGCTCTGGAAGCAAGCCGCAATGGGGTCGCGCCATGCTTTCGGAGCTCACACCCATCGGTGTCTTTCTAGCCATGGCTGCCTTCTCCTGGGGTTATGACCTCCGCTTGGGAGAGAGGATTATCGTCGTCTGCTTCGGCCTGTCTCTGGTGGTACGGGCGCTGATGCCGGGTCTGACCGCAGAGGGCAATTCAGTGGAGTAAGGCTTTCAAGCACTTCAATCGACGCAATCGGCATAGGGGGGAGAGTCACCTCTCCTCCCCTGCCACACCACCGGACAAG
>CAZYCV010000255.1:0-2459 GCA_964645305.1 uncultured Occallatibacter sp.
CGCGGCCCTGGATGGCGTAGGCTCCGGCCTTGTCCATCGGCTCGCCGGTGAGGATGTAGGCAGCGATCTCCTCGTCGGTGAGCGTGCGGAAGCTGACGGCAGTGACTTCAGCGGCGGCTTCAGTGTGGCTGGCCGTGACCACGGCGACACCGGTAAGGACGTGGTGGGTGCGCCCGGAGAGCAGGCGCAGCATACGCGCCGCGTCGGCTGGGTCTTGCGGCTTGCCGAGGATCTGATCGTCGAGCGTGACGGTGGTGTCCGCGCCGAGAACGACCAGGTTGGATGCGGGTGCGCTGTTGGGGTTCGCGGATTCCCCGGTCCCAGAATCGGGACCGGGGGCACCCATACCCGAGTTATTGGAGAGTTCGGCGAATACCGCCTGTGCCTTTTCAAGGGCCAGGCGAGTCACGTAGGCTGCGGGATCTTCGCCGGGAAGAGGTTCTTCGGGAATATCAGCCGGATGCACATCAAAGGAAAATCCCGCCTGCGTGAGCAACTCACGGCGGCGAGGCGAAGCGGAGGCAAGAACCAGCATATTTGGATTATTGCAAATCAAGCGGAGCATGGATCGGCTTGACACGGTCACACTCCGCCTTTAATCTACAAAGGAAGGACAAGGATGGCTCATCTATTCACTCCCGCAATGTGTCTGTGCCGCTGCTGTCAGGGCTGCACCGCGCGGGCGTGTTCGCTGGGCTAGATTCCGAAGCAAAGAATCTCGATTCCCCTGTGACCCACCCGCCAGAAGGCGCGGTGGGTTTTTGATTTTTTGCACAACAAAAGCGCCGGTGGCGAAGCGGCTAACGCGCAGGTCTGCAAAACCTGTACTCGCGGGTTCGATCCCCGCCCGGCGCTCCAAAGTTTTATCCACATAGAATCCATACGGAGAAGTGCATGAGAGTTGTTTCCCGCATCCTCAATATGTTTTTTGTCGTTGCAATTCTATTCAGTGTTTCCGTGAGTCGACTTTCTGCGCAGACTCATCTACTGAATGTCTCCTACGATCCGACGCGCGAATTTTATCAGGAGTATAACCGTCTTTTTGCGCAGCACTGGAAGGCGACCACCGGGCAGGATGTGGTTGTCAATCAGTCGCATGGCGGAAGCGGCAAGCAGGCGCGCGCGGTGATTGATGGGTTGGAGGCGGATGTGGTGACGCTGGCGCTGGCCTACGATATCGACGCGATTGCAAAGAATGGCGGACTGCTGGACAAAGATTGGCAGTCGAAGCTGCCCTACAACAGCACGCCCTATACGTCGACGATTGTGCTGCTGGTGCGCAAAGGAAATCCTCAACACATTCATGATTGGGACGATCTGATTCGCCCAGGCGTGAAGGTGATTACGCCGAATCCGAAGACCTCGGGCGGCGCGCGATGGAATTATCTGGCGGCGTGGGGCTACGCGCTGCGCAAGTCGAACAACAACGAGGCCGGCGCGCGCGAGTACATGAAGAAGCTCTTTGCCAATGTGCCGGTGTTGGACTCCGGCGCGCGCGGCGCGACGACGACGTTTGTGCAGCGCGGCGTGGGCGATGTGTTGATTGCCTGGGAGAACGAGGCGCTGCTGGCGCTGAAGGAATTTGGCGCGGACAAGTTTGAGATCGTTGTTCCCTCGGCGACGATTCTTGCTGAACCACCGGTTGCGGTGGTCGAGAAGGTGGCGCGCAAGCACGGCACGGAAAAAGTTGCGCAGGCTTATCTCGAATATCTTTATTCGCCGGAGGCGCAGGAGCTGGCGGTGAAATATTTTTATCGTCCGCGGCTCAAATCGGTTGCGGAAAAATATGCGGGAGTCTTTCCCAAGGTGAATACCTTCACGGTAGCCGAAGGGTGCGGAGGCTGGCAGCAGGCGCAGGCCAAGCACTTCAGCGATGGCGGAACCTTTGATCAGATCTACGGAAAGTAACAGGTGAAGATGCCCGAAGCGAAGGCACGAAAAAGATGGAGCCTGATGACCGAGAGTTCGCCTCTGCCGGGATTCCGCTTGAGCATGGGATTCACGCTGGCCTATCTGACGGTCATCGTGCTGATTCCTCTGACGGCGATTCTGGTGCATGCAACGCGGCTTGGATGGGGCGCGTTTCTGCATACCGTGACAGCGCCGCGAGTGTTGGCTTCGTATCGCGTGACTCTGCTGTCGGCGGCAGCGGCGGCGCTGTTGTCAGCGGCATTCGGGCTGCTGCTGGCGTGGGTGCTGGCGCGCTACAACTTTCCCGGCAAGCGCATTGTGGACGCGCTGGTGGACCTGCCGTTTGCTCTGCCAACCGCAGTGGCCGGCATCTCGCTGACCGCGCTCTACGCGGAGAGCGGATGGCTTGGCCGCTACCTTGAGCCGCATGGAATTCATGTGGCCTTTACGCCGTTGGGGATCGTGATGGCCATGTCGTTTGTTGGCTTTCCATTTGTAGTGCGCAGCGTGCAGCCGGTGCTGGAGGATCTGGACCCGGCGATGGAAGA
>CAZYCV010000256.1:0-2454 GCA_964645305.1 uncultured Occallatibacter sp.
GACTGCTTGCGGCGCTGCAACTCCTCCGGCGGCAGGCCGGCCAGCGTCTCGGCCAGCGCCCGGTAATGGGCGCGCACGTCGCCATCCGGCTGGCGCATCTCGTCGAAGGCCTGATCGAGCGGGTACTCTCCGAAGAGCGTATCCAACAGCAATGGATGGGCAGCGCTCATGAGGGCTTGCAGCTTTCCTTACCGAAGATTCAGAGCTGGCAGTCGCTACGGCTCGTGGGCCGACGCGCCAAAACCCTGTTCCTTATCTTTATCAGACGCGGCATAAAGGAAGAATGAGGAATGAGGAATCCCCTTCTTCCACTAGGGCTTATCAACCGGTAGCGCGGCAGGATTGAGGCGCGCGATGCGCCCGTTGGGGCCGACCACAAAGGGCAGCGAGAGAGCATTCCAGTTGCCGTCGTCGAGCGGCTGCCAGGTCTTACCGTCGTCGCGGCTGATGTCCGAGCCGTTGGTGCCGACGGTGATCCAGAGTTTCAGCGCCTCCGACCATTGGACGGCGGAGCGGAAGCCGTGGGGCGGGGTGGTGCTGGCGTGCCAATGCTGGCCCGCGCTGGCATTTTTATAGGCAGCCGTGTAGTCAGTTTTGTTGGGGTTTGAATAGTCACCCCCAACAATGACTGAAACATATGCCATTAGAGGATAAATCGACGGTGCTGGTCGCGATCCTATAGAAAAAACTCCTGATGAATTCGTGCTTTTTCCAAGAGGAACACTTTCGCGGGTCCATTCGTCATCCTTGCCGTCGAGATTCATTTCTTCTGGTGGACAATCATCGAGACAGACCGTTCTTGTCGTCAATGAATAAATGAATGCGCCACCAGAACCACCTGAACCGAAAACCGGAAAACTAACTTGAGAGTTGAATGAAGAATTACTGGCAGCAAACACACTTTGAGTTTCCACGTCCGCTTGTAAACCATTGCTTTTCTGTTTAATCCAATTATTATGAAAAGTTCCACCAATAAATAGACAGAACTTACCATCTACCGGATCCCCGAGGATGTATCCATACCCCATGTATGTCTTATGGTATTTTTCAAATTCAAATTTAAGCGCATCCCAGAACCCATCCTTATCAGGATTTACAATAATTAGCTTCCATGTTTTACAACCATCCTTCGTTTTGTAGAGTCGTGAAAGTTCTCCTTTGCCGCTGGACATGACAAAAGCTGTATTGGCGTCCCAGGCTTGCACGCCGCGAAAGTCCAGGGTTGCGCCGTCTTTGGCTGCGTCGGGCGTGGCGCATTGCGTCCAGTGCGCGCCACCGTCGAGGGTCTTGAGCACTGTGCCGCCGGTTCCGCTGGCCCAGGCTACTGTGCCGTCCACCGAATCAATTCCGCGCAAACCGGCGGTGGTACCGGAGTCCTGCATCTGCCAGACCGGCGGCGCGGCGGGCGGGTTGGATTGGCTGAAGGCGAGGGCGGAGGCGACGAAGAGCAGCTTAAGAGGGAGGGCGCGCATGGGTGGAAGTATAACTCTGACAGCGGAGTTTTGGGGTTCGTGGTCTCCCACCCATTTCGCAATTCAAAACGCAGATCCTTCGACTACGCTCAGGACGAAATGGATGGGGCACGGGCTTTGTTGGCGCGTTGACAAAAAGCAACTGCGGTTTCTCGACTCCGTTTGCAAGGGATAAAAGGATTCGTAGCGCCCCTCCGAGGCGCAATCCTTCGATGGGCGATCTTTCCCAGGGTTCCGCTGCGCTCCACCCTGGGCGATTTTCGCGTCGCCCCTCCGGGGTGAGTATTACTAGCTTTCCCCACTGGGGTGAATATTGCCTGCTATCCATTTGTCGCGCCTACCCGTCCAACCGCACATGATCCGAATTTGCAATGATTCTGATTTTGAGGCGATTTGGGCTGTCATCAATGAGGCCGCGCAGGTTTACAAAGGCATTATCCCTGCTGATCGGTGGGATGAACCGTATATGTCCGTCGAGAAGCTGCGCCATGAGATTGAGGATGGAGTGATCTTTTGGGGCTGGGAGGAGGAGGGCGAGTTGACCGGCGTGATGGGTCTCCAGGAGATTTCCCAGGTTTCAAAATCGAGACCAGGGGCGCCCGAGTTTGAAGTTCGGGATGTGACACTGATCCGGCACGCGTATGTCCTCAGCCGCTGCCAGAGGAGCGGGATTGGCGGACGGCTGCTCAAGCATCTGCTGGCGGCGGCGAAGGCTCCGGTGCTGATCGGCACATGGGCGGACGCGCGTTGGGCGATCCGCTTTTATGAGAAGAATGGCTTCGAGGTGGTTACGCCGCTGGAAAAGGATCGCTTGCTGCGCCGCTACTGGAATGTGCCGGAGCGGCAGATTGAGACTTCGGTGGTTCTGGCCGATGCGGCTTGGCGGTTGGTGCGGGATTGATGCAGGACGGGCGCGGACGAGGACGTCCGCGCGACAGCCGGTCTGGAGACTGATTACATGACAGCGCCGGCTCCCCTCCAA
>CAZYCV010000257.1:0-2396 GCA_964645305.1 uncultured Occallatibacter sp.
CGGCTTCGCCTACCCTTCGCTTCCTTCAGGCTCATCTTTCGATTGGAAAAGACTACCGGCCCTGACGCCGCAGGTTGGGCACCATGCCGGTGATCCAGCCCCTCACGGTATAAACTCGGTTCCATGAGTGTGCATCGTATCGTCGCAGTGATTCCTGCCCGGCTCTCTTCCACGCGCCTCAGCCGCAAAGTGCTGCGCGAGATTGCCGGCCGTCCGATGGTCGAGTGGGTCTGGCGCGCGGCCACAGCCAGCGGCCTGATGAACCCGGTCATCGTGGCCACCGACTCGGACGAAGTGGCCGCCGTCTGTCGCGCGCGCAGTATTCCCGTCCTGATGACCTCAGCCGATTGCGCCAGCGGGTCAGACAGGGTGCGCCAGGTGGCGCGGCAGATCGACGCCGATATCTTCGTCAACATTCAGGGCGATGAGCCGACGCTGACTGCGGAGTTCTTTCCGCCGCTGCTCAAACTCTTTGATCGTCCGGAGGTCGAGGTGGCCACGCTGGCCGTCCGTTGCCCAGGCGAGGAGATCGCCGACCCCAACGCCGTTAAAGTGGTCACGGCCCTCGATGGCCGCGCGCTCTACTTCTCCCGCGCCACGATTCCCTTTGACCGCGACAAGAGCGGCTTCACCGGCTATCGCAAGCACCTCGGCATCTACGCCTATCGCAAAGCCGCGCTGGAGCGCTTTGCCCAGCTTCCGCCCTCGCCGCTGGAGCTCACCGAGCGCCTGGAGCAGTTGCGGCTGCTGGAAAACGGCACTGCGCTCTATGTGGCCGAAGCTCCGGCGGACACCATTGGCGTAGACACCGAGGCGGATCTCGCGCGCGCCGAAGCCGTATTGCGGGCGCGCACTGCCTCATAGCCTGTCGCGGCAAAAACAAATCTTTCACCGCGCAAGAAACGGGTAGCCTGCCGAACCGCTGATCGGCGACGATGGTTCTCATGAACGCTAGCCTCGGAATCGCAAAAGACGCCAAGACCATTGACCAACTGCGCGCCTACATCGAGGCCAACCGGGAGCGCCCACTTCCATTGGCCGAACTGGGCAAGCTGGCCGGTCTCAGTCCATTCACCGTGCAACGGCTCTTCAAGCGGGCGCTCGGCGTCACTCCGCTGCAATATCAGCGGGCGCTCCGGGCGAGCCATCTGCGCCACGCGCTCAAGCAAGGCGAGTCCGTGACGGATGCCATCTACACCGCCGGATTCAGCTCCTCCAGCCGCGGCTACGAGGGCGCGCAACTGGGCATGACCCCGGCGCGCTTTGCCGCTGGAGGGGGTGGTGAGCAGATCGGCTGGTGCTCGGCAGGCACGCCTTTTGGCTGGGTGATCGTCGGCGCTACGCAGCGGGGGCTTTGCTGGCTCTCTTTGGCGGGCAACGAGCCAGAGGCCGAAGCCAGCTTGCGCGCCGAGTTTCCCGCCGCCACGCTCACCCGCGATCCGGCGCTCCACGAAATGCTCGAAGCGGCCATTCAAACTGTGACCAACCCAACGAATCCGCCTCTCAAAGAAATCCACAATTCAAAGGCAACGAACCTCAAGCGAACGAGCAGCGAGCAGTTGGCCGCACCGCAGGTGCTGGATTTGAGAGGGACGGAGTTTCAGTTGCGCGTCTGGCAGGCGCTGCGCCGGATTCCACGCGGCGAAACGCGCAGCTACAGCCAGTTGGCGCGCGAGATGGGCGTGCCCAACTCAACCCGCGCCGTGGCCCGCGCCTGCGCTATGAATCGCGTGGCGCTGGTGGTGCCCTGCCATCGTGTGGTGGGAGCAAGCTGCGCGCTCACCGGTTATCGCTGGGGCGTGGAACGCAAGAAGATGCTGCTGGAAGCCGAAGGCGCAAAATCCTGATGACTCACTCCGCGTGAAAGACCACATCGAAGAGCAGCAGGCTGACCGTGGTGAAGATAATATCGTAGCCCAACAGCAGCTTAATCCACAGCGTAGGATCGCTCTCGCCGGTAAGAATCGCTGTCGTCGCCTGCACCATCGCCAGCAGCGCCGGAATGAATATAGGAAAGAGAATCAGCGAGAGCAGCAGTTCGCGGTTGCGGCTGCGGATGGAGAGCGCGGCAAAAAAGATTCCATTAGCCACCAGCGCCCACGTGCCCAGCGGCAGAACCAATGCCAGCAGCCAAGCCTGACCAACAATATGCAAGTTATAAAAGATAAAGAAAAACGGCGCCAAAAGTATCTGAACAATCGAAACAAATAAAAAATTAGCTAGCACTTTAGCTAGATATAACTCCGCGCCGGGAGCGGGCGCCATGCGCTGCGCATCCATCACCTGATGGCGAATCTCACGCGCCCAGGCCTGATTCAACGCGCTCACCGAGGCGAACATGGTAGCCACGCACAGCACCCCGCCGGCAATCTGCTGCGAGAATGCGCCGCGCGGAT
>CAZYCV010000258.1:0-2373 GCA_964645305.1 uncultured Occallatibacter sp.
ATCTCCCAGGAACGGGGAGTGGGCCAGGCATTGGCGTCCGAAGTCGCATCGGCGGTATGCAACAAGTCCGGCTTGAAACGCAGAAAGGCGATGATCTCCGGGCGTACATTAGAGTTCACGGCCCACTTGCACCAGTCGTTGAGATCGGCTTCAAGTTCGAGATGAACAAAGCGGTTTCGCAATGGGCGCGGCATTGAAAAATGCACGCCCCGCTCTGATGCTGGGTTTCCGGCGGCAATGACCACCCAGCCGTCTGGAAGCCGATATTCTCCGAGCTTGCGGTCCAGCACCAGTTGATAGCAGCCAGCTTGCGTCATCTGCGGAGCTGATGTCAGCTCATCGAGAAAGAGAATGCCCTTTCCACTGGTGGGAAGGAACTTGGGCGGCACCCACTCGGTCTGATCCTCTTTGATGCGCGGCAGACCCCGCAGATCAACAGGATCAAGTTGCACAGCACGAACGTCAAGAAAGTCGAAGTCAAGATCGTCGGCCACCTGAGCGACAATTTGCGATTTGCCGACGCCGCACGCGCCCCATATATGCAGTGGCACACGTTCGCCGATCAGCGCATGAAGCGCCTCATACAGCTTGGATGGTTTCATCGATTTGTCCTTGTTGGCTAGGTTGCTGAAACGCGGCCCGCTGGTGAGGCCATTATTTACGAAGATTCATTCGCCCGTTTCAGCTTGAGATTCTTGATAACGCGGGAGTCGCCATTCGTGAATTCAAGCAATCGAGCTGATGCCTGAAAGCCAACGCGAAAGATCAGTTCGAGTGAGATACCGTCCTGAAATTGAACGTCGAGATTCAACGCATCTTCAGTCTGATAGAACTGAAGCGATTGGATAGACTTTCCTGCAACTTGGCCCAGCGAAATATCCGCCACGCCACGCTCGGAAGGTACATAATGATGTCGCATAAGATGATCCTCAAAGGGTGGAATTAGGCGCTGAACAATTGGAGTGAAAGCGCCGCTCAGGCAGCATCTTCCAGTTCTTCGAATTCTTCCGGTTCAACGTCATTGTTGATTTCTGTGAATCCGGGGTCATCTTCTGATTCGGTTGGCGCAGTGGTAGCAATGGCCTCAGGTGCCGGCATATCGAAGAGGCTTGCGGGCATCTGGGGGGCTGGCTTCGCTGGCTCGGCGGGCTTGGAGATTGGAGCATACTGAGTGACTTCCGTATTCAACGGCGCTGTCTTGATTGGCGTTTTTGCCTTTGCGCGCGCTTCGGTCTTGGCTGCCTTGGTGGCCGCATCCATCTCGGCCTTCGCCGTCTCCAGGGTGTTCCTCAACTGAAGGTGGAAACCGACGAAGTTGATGATCGTCGTGGACAACTCGGTGTCGAGGTCTTCGGCAGTGCCGGTAACGCTGAGTGGGATGGTCAGAGCGTCATTGTCGCCGTCTTTGAGTTTCTTCGGCACGATGTTCACCCGGATCTGATCTTCATCGACAAGCGTGACTGTGAGCAACACTGCGCGGTCACGTAAGACTGGAAGCAATTCTTTGAACATGGATGATTCTCCTATTTCTGGATGGATTTCTGTTTACGGCCGCCGATCACGTTTCCGCGTCTTCGACCATAGTTGGGGATCGACGGGCAACGGACTGATGGTTCCTCGTTCAGCGTTGAAGAATCCGCCATGGTGAGTGAGCTTGCCGTAGCGGAAAAGACGCGCCAGCATGGCCAGCGCGGCTGATGCCAGCGTCTGGTTGATGAATGGTTCTTGCCGGTCCAGTGCCTCTATAGCGGAACAACTGGGCAGTGGATCTTCACCGGCGACATGATCGATAATTTCTGGATACAGTTCGCTGACGGTACGCAGCCGGACGGCTTTTCGGCGATTACGCGCGTTCAAAGGCTGGCCGAGGACGAATTGACCACTGGCCGCGTTGTTGCCGAGATCGAGCCAATAGGCAGTGCGGTTCCTGGCCTTGGTCAACGCCCGCACGATTACGCTTCGCGCCGCTCTGGTGTCTACGCAGCCGATCAGTAGATCGATGGACCTGTCATTGATCCGGTCGAAGGTCTGCTCATCGAAATAAGTCGGCTCGGCCCGCCAGCGCGTACCCCAGAACAGGTTGATGCGATTGATGAGTACGGTCGCCTTGTTCTGCCCGATATCGGAGACCGAGAATGGCTGGCGCACACAGTTCGTCTCAGAGACGGTGTCGGCATCCATCATGACCACTTCCAGCCCCGATGACCGGCTCCAGACCCGCATCGCCTGGTCGAGATACGGCAGGCCCAAGACGATGGCGCTGCCGGTTCCACCAGCGCCTACGACCAGTACGCGCACCGGCTTCTGGCCCAGCAGATCGCTTGGAAGCGTGTGTTCGATGCGCATATCAGCCTCTCTCTCCGCGCACGAACT
>CAZYCV010000259.1:0-2365 GCA_964645305.1 uncultured Occallatibacter sp.
CCCGCACCGGCGAGTTTACGCCGCCCGGAAAATAGCGCTCGGCGCGCTGTTGAAGGGCTTGGGAACGGGTGTGAGGGCGGGCAGGAATCGCGGAATTCATGGTGGTTTCAGTATAGAGGCCTGAGCAAGGCGCAACGAAAAAACGCCCCAATCTACGATAGGAGGCACGTAACAAACAGGAGAAACTACAATAGGAATTAGAAAGTTTCTGGTTGAGGAGAAGTAGATGGAAGGCAAGGGAAAGCTGGCGGTTGTCATCATGGCGGCGGGAAAAGGGACGCGCCTCAAGTCGCAGCGGCCCAAGGTGCTGCACGAAATCGGCGGCAAGCCGCTGCTTGCGCAGGTGATCGCTGCCGCTCGTCAGATCGTCGCGCCCGCTGAAATCTTTGTCGTCATCGGCCATCAGGCGGAAAAGGTTCGCGCCGCCGTTGCCGCCACAGGCGTCGGCTTTGTCGAGCAGGCCGAGCAGCTTGGCACCGGCCATGCGATTCAATGCGCGCGCGCGGCCATCCAAGGCTATGAAAACATTCTTGTGCTGTCGGGCGACGTGCCGCTGATTCGTCCTGAGACCCTCGCCCAGCTTTGGAGCTATCATCAGGCCGAGCACGCGGCGATGACCATCCTGACCGCCGCGCCGGACGATCCGACAGGCTATGGGCGTATGGTGCGCAAATCTCCAAATTCTCCCGAAGTCGAAGCCATCGTCGAGCAGAAGGCGCTGACCGCTGAGCAGAAGAAGATCGGCGAGATCAACTCCGGGATTTACGCCTTCCAGACCGCGCCGCTGCTGGCGCACTTGGGCCAGCTCGATGCCAACAACGCCAACCGGGAAGTGATCCTGACCGACATGGCCAGCTTGTTGCAAGCCGCCGGTGAGCGAGTGGTGGCGATTCAAGCCGCGGATGCGATTGAAGTTCTGGGCGCAAATACCATCGCCGAGCTGGTGGCGCTGGACGCGACGCTGCGCCTGAAGACCGCCAACCGCCTCATGGCCGCAGGTGTAACCATCTTTCGGCCAGAGACCACAGTGATCGACGCCGAGGTCGAGGTTGCCGCCGACACGGTCATTGAGCCATTTGTGCAGTTGCTCGGGCGTACGCGGATCGGCGCGAATTGCCTGATCCGGTCGTATACTGTGATAGAAAACTGCACGCTGGCCGACGGTGTGCTGGTGCGCCAAAGCTGCGTGCTGACTGAAAGCACAGTGGGCGCGGGCGCCAAGATCGGCCCCTTCGCGCATCTGCGCCCAGCCAGCGAGATCGGCGAGGACGCCCACGTCGGCAACTTTGTGGAGACCAAGAAGACCAAGCTCGGCAAGGGCGCCAAGGCCAACCACCTGACTTACCTGGGTGACACCGAGGTGGGCGAAGGAAGCAATATCGGCGCGGGAACCATCACCTGCAACTACGACGGGGTGAACAAGCACAAGACGCGCATCGGCAAAGGGGCATTTATCGGTAGCGATTCAACGCTGGTGGCTCCGGTCGAAGTCGGCGATGGAGCGTACGTCGGCGCGGGTTCCTGCATCACGAAAGATGTGCCCGCCGACTCGCTGGCCGTCAGCCGCGCCCCGATGGTGCTTCGGGAGGGCTGGGCCACCGCTCGGCGCGCGCTTCAAAAGAAGAGATAAGAGGGTATGACCGCGCTGGCGGCAGCGAACTTCGACGGATTTAAAATCGGAGGACTCCATGATTCCATTGACTGCACCAGAAGTTGCCTCTAGGCTGAAGGCTCTGCCGGATTGGCGAATCGAAGACGGCGTGCTGACTCGCACCTTTTCTTTCAAGGACTTCGTGGCTGCCCTGGCCTTTGTCAACCGGGTTGGCGGCAGGGCGGAAGAGGCCGGCCACCACCCGGATATTGATATTCGGTATAGCCGCGTCCGCCTTGGTCTGGTTACCCATGACGCGGGAGGGCTGACTGCGAAAGATTTTGATCTTGCCGCCGTCGCGGACAAGCTGGTCTGAGGATGCGCGGCAGTCTTACACGGTTGTTAAGGCCCGATCTGCTCATCAATTCCAAAAAATGGATTTATGAATTGAGTGGGATCGACCAATCGTCAGCCCCTCCGATTCCTAAAAGGAGACACTTTTCTCACATCGTGAGAAATCTGCATCTTCACCTCGAGCGGCGATTGAAGTTGCAACAGTGTCCGTTTGAGAAGGCCGCATTGTTCATTTATATACTTGAATAATCGTATGTTACTTAATTTAATATCCCTCTGATCCGATTCGCCTGCATGAGTCTAACCAGTGCGAATGGCAGTTTTCGGACTTGCTTTATCCTAAAAATCCTGACGTTCTCAAGGTTTGAAAATAATTTCATAAATAGTATTTGACTTCTTCTGAATCTATGCTATCGTGTA
>CAZYCV010000260.1:0-2362 GCA_964645305.1 uncultured Occallatibacter sp.
GCCTCCGTTGCGGCGCGCGCCGTCAGTTGCACCACGCAAGCCGCCATGACGCCGCTGGAGCGCAACACACTCGCCGAGGCAGGTGGCCGTCTGGCCATGGCCGTGGCCAGCCAGGATTTGCCCGCTCTCAAGGCAGCTCTGCTACCTGCCGTGGCCGCCGATTGGGAGGGAATCAGCGCCGATGTGCAGGCCGGCGCATCGCTGCTGAAGGGCGGCCAGATGCAGTTGCGCAACCTCTATCTGCTGGACGCCAGCACCCTGGCCGCGTCCGCCGACACGCAGTTCTTTTGCACCAGCGCAAGCGGCGCGCTGACCGTAACGCTGACCATGCACGCCCTGCCGCCCGGCCGCTATGCCCTGGTGCTGACCGAAGCCGCCGGTGCGCCCTACGCCGGACAGGTGGGCCTGATGCTGGCCTGGGAGCGGGACGGCCTCGCCAGCGGATGGAGGCTCGGAGGACTCTCCATCCGGCCCGGCGCGCTGGACGGCCACGACGGCCTCTGGTGGTGGAATCACGCCCGCGAAGTGGTCAAGGACGGCCAGCCGCAGCAGGATTCCTGGCCAGCCTGGTTCTCGTACGAGACGGCGCGGAAGCTGCTGCTGCCGGTAGACTTCCTTTCCTCTCCGAATTTGGAGAAGCTAACCAGCGAGCAGGCCGCGATCGCCTCATCGCCGCAGAACGCCTTCCCGCTAACCCTCACGGAAGGAGACCGCAACTGGAAGATCGACGCCGTTCATCTGGATCTCTCCATGCTGCATCCCGATCTGGCCGTGGTCTATGAACCCACAGGCGTCACCGACCCAGCGGCCGTCCGCACCGAAGCGACCGCCGTGCTGACCGCCCTGTTGAAGGCCCAGCCGGGATTGCGCGCCAGCTTCCACGGCCTCTCGGCCTACTCGGTCAAGGACGGCAAGCAGACGCCGGTGCTCGAACTGCCCATGGCGCAGATACCGTAAAGGCAGGGAACAGGGAACAGGGATCAGGGATCAGATTTGTAGCGCCGGCCTCCTGGCCGGCTGTACTGGCGGCTTCCCAGCCGCCAGCGGCAAATGAAAGCGCAATCTCTTTGGACGGCGGGCAGGTGGTCCGGTGACTGAATCTGCCATCCATCCCACTTTCGCAACCGGTAAAAGCTGTGCACCCGTTCATCGCGGTCTTTGCGAGGAACGGGTGGGTGAGTTGAGGTTCGTGGTCTCCCACTCATCCGTCCTGAGCGCAGTCGAAGGATCTGCGTTTTTCATGGTGGATGAATGAGGCGCAGAAATCCCTGGCTATTTTATGGCCGGGAGCCTTGCATTTTTCTGCATACGCAGGCAAAGGAAGATGGCAGAGTTTACTTAACTCTTTGCCAACTCCGCTTCGATGGCCGCGGTCAAAGCCGGGGCGTCCGGATCCGTGTTGGGAGCAAAGCGCGCAACTACGTCGCCTGAACGGCTGACGAGAAACTTTTCGAAGTTCCACAGCACCTCCGGCTCCTGGTTGGGCGTGACGCCGTGTGTTTTGAGAAATTCGCCGAAGGGAACCTCAGAGAGGCTGACGGCTTTGGGCTGAGCGGCGATGAGGGCGGCGTAGAGCGGGTGCTTTTGTGCGCCGACAACCGTGATCTTGCTGTACATGGGGAATTCGACGCCGAAGTTTGCTGTGCAGAAGGTTTGGATCTCCGCGTCGCTGCCCGGCTCCTGGCCGTTGAAGTCATTGGCGGGAAAGCCGGTGACCACCAGACCCTGGCCGCCGTACTGTTTGTAGAGCTTCTCCAGGCCCTCGTACTGCTTGGTCAGCCCGCACTTGGAAGCCACGTTGACGACCAGCAGAACTTTGCCCTTGTATTCGCCGAGGGTAGCGTCCTCGCTGTTGATTTTCTTCACAGGTATTTCATAGACGGATGTGCTCATGTTTTCTCCTTGACCTTTCTATTTGTTCTTAGATGCAGCGCGGAATTGTTGGATGCGAAGTTGTTCCAGATTGCAGGATTCATTTTCCGGCGATGGGGCAATCTGAGCCGCTTTGCGGAGATTCGCTCAGTTTGCCGCCGATGACTCAGGGAAATGGCGCCAGATGGTTTCGGCGGTTTTGCGCGGGACGACAGCCAGTGGCTCAGGCGGCGCGGGGCACCGTGGAGAGGATGACTTGCAAGTTGAGCCGGTCGGAGTAGTAGAGCAGCTTTTCGATGCTCACCTTGGCGATCTTGCCTTGCAGCAAGTTGCTGACCGAGGGCTGATACTCGTCAAGCAGATCTACAAGTTGGCGTTGCGTGTAGCCGCGCTTCTCGATCTCACGCAGAATGGAGTCCAGCAGATCGGCCTTGATCTTTAGTGCCGACGCCTCCGCGCGCGTGAAGCCCAGATCATCAAGTACGTCGCC
>CAZYCV010000261.1:0-2345 GCA_964645305.1 uncultured Occallatibacter sp.
CACATTCGCGGATTGACGACCACGCTGCCGCTGGAAGTGGAGATGCTTTACAACGAGTACAGCTTCACCGCGGCCTTTGCGGCTGCATCGCTGCTGACGCTCGCGGCGATCGTCACGCTGGTGGTGAAGAAGATCATTGAAGTCACCTCAGGAGTTCATCGGCACGGCGAGGAAAAGGAAAGCGAATCATGAGCATTCAGGTTGAGCATATCTGCAAACAGTACGGCTCGTTCACGGCCCTGGATGATGTCAGTTTGACCATCGCCAGCGGTGAACTGGTGGCGCTGCTTGGGCCTTCGGGATCAGGAAAGACCACGCTGCTGCGCATTATCGCCGGCCTTGAAGCGCCCGACGGCGGGTCGATTCTGCTGCATGGCGAAGAGTCCACCGCGCACAGCGCATCCAAGCGCGGCATCGGATTTGTCTTTCAGCATTACGCCCTCTTCCGCCACATGACGATCTTCGAGAATGTGGCCTTCGGGTTGCGCGTGCAGTCGAGAAAGATCAGGCCGTCGCGGCGCGTGATTCGCGAGCGAGTGACCGAGTTGCTGCGCCTGGTGCAGTTGGATTCATTCGCGCGGATGTTTCCGGATCAGCTCTCCGGCGGGCAGCGGCAGCGCGTGGCGTTGGCGCGCGCGCTGGCCGTCAAGCCAAAGGTGCTGCTGCTGGATGAGCCCTTCAGCGCGCTCGACGCCAAGGTGCGCAAAGAGCTGCGCGACTGGCTGCGCCGCATTCATGATGAACTGCACGTGACCACCGTGCTGGTGACGCACGATCAGGAGGAGGCGCTGGAGGTTGCCGACCGCGTGGCGATTTTGAATCACGGCAAGCTGGAGCAGATTGGAACGCCGCAGGCGATTTACGACCATCCGGCCTCGCCGTTTGTGTATAACTTTCTGGGCAATGTGAATCTCTTTCATGGGCGATTGCTGGCCGATCTTTCGGCAGACGGAAGCGAGGGCGCGCCGGAGGAATCCATTGAGTCCGCCATTGGTTTTGTGCGCCCGCATGAACTGGAGCTTTCGCGCAGTTTGCCGGAGGGCTGGAAGTCGGTGGTGGGCAGCGTGGTGCGCATCCATGCGGCAGGCCCGCAGGTGCGTCTGGAACTGGCGATTGCCGGCAGCGGCCGGCCATTCACAGCAGAGGTGGATCGAAGGCGCTTTGAGGAGCTGGCTTTGGTTCCCGGAGAGAAGGTCTATGTTTGGCCGCAATCAATCCGCCTCTTTGACAGCGACGGCGCAAGAGCGCTGCTCGATCAGGGAGCCGGAATTTAGAATTTCTCTCCGGCTGCAAGAATCAACGGAATGATTCCGAATTGCGAGGAGGCTTTATCCTTGTTACCATAAGAACACGCATGATCCGCGCCACCCAATGCCGCACGTGTTGTTGCCTGTCCATTATCTTTGACGGGCGCTCAAACTGATCTTCAAACTTCCCCTTTCATTTTCCTTCCGAAGCAAGCGCTCGAACTGAATAGCCGCTGCGCCTTTGTGTCGCTTCGGTATGCAGCCATCAAATTCACAATGAGGCCAATGAATGCCGGTACTTGATCCACCAATTGATACTGTTTCCCACGCAACAGACGGCACCGCGCGTCTGAGTCATCTGCGCCTGTTGGAGGCGGAGAGCATCCATATCCTGCGCGAAGTTGCTTCGGAGTTTGAGCGGCCCGTGATGCTCTACTCCATTGGCAAAGACTCTTCGGTGATGCTGCGGCTGGCGCAAAAAGCCTTTTATCCAGGGCCGATTCCCTTCCCTCTGCTGCACGTTGACACCGGCTACAAATTCAAAGAGATGCTGAGTTTTCGCGACTCCCTGGCGCGCGAGGTCGGCGTCAAGCTGCTGGTGTGGCGCAACGAAGAGGCCCTGGCAGCCGGAGCCAACCCCATCGCGCTTGACACCAAGCGCTGCTGCGGATTGCTGAAGACCCAGGCTCTGCTTGACGCCTTGCGCCACTATAACTTTGATGCGGCCTTTGGCGGCGCGCGGCGCGACGAAGAGAAATCGCGCGCCAAGGAGCGCATCTACTCATTCCGCGACTCGGCCGGGCAATGGGATCCGAAGAACCAGCGCCCTGAGCTGTGGAATATCTACAACGCGCGCGTGCATCCCGGCGAAAGCATCCGCGTCTTTCCGCTCTCCAACTGGACCGAGATGGACGTCTGGCAGTATATCCATCTGGAGCAGATTCCCATCGTCGATCTTTACTATGCCAAGGAGCGCCCAATGTATGTGCGCGGCGAGGCGCTGATTCCCGTCGAGCAGAGCTTTGTGGCGCTGCCGGGCGAGAAGCCGCAGATGGTGAAGTGCCGGTTGCGCTCGCTGGGATGCAGCCCCTGCACCGG
>CAZYCV010000262.1:0-2304 GCA_964645305.1 uncultured Occallatibacter sp.
ACGGCATCCACGTGGCTGGGCAGAAAGCGCTGATGGACGGCGCAGTGGCCCTTCCAGAGCAGAATGCGGCTCTGGGTGAGGCTCTGGCGGGTCTGGCCACCCTGTAGTCCCCAGGGATCCCAGACGGCCATCTCGCTGAGCGGAATGCCCATCTCGAAGCCGGTGTTGCGGCCCAGGTGCTGGTCGGGCAGGAAGAGAATGCGCTTGCCGCGCTGGAAGGCCCACTCAAAAGCGGCGCGGGCGTTGGATGAGGTGCAAACCAACCCGCCGCGTTCCCCGCAAAAAGCCTTGATGGCGGCGGTCGAGTTCATGTACGTGAGCGGGACGGTCTCGTCAGCCAGGCCAAGGGCTTCGAGCGTCTCCCAGCAGGCTTCCACCTGGGAGATCTCCGCCATATCGGCCATGGAGCAGCCGGCGTTGAGGTCGGGCAGGATCACTTGCTGGCCTGGGTGGCCGAGAATGTCGGCGCTTTCGGCCATGAAGTGTACGCCGCAGAAGACAATGTACTTGGCGTCGGATTCCGTGGCAACGCGGGAGAGTTTGTAGCTGTCGCCAGTGGCGTCGGCAAAGCGGATCACCTCGTCGCGCTGGTAATGGTGGCCGAGCAGCAGAGTGGTTGCGCCGAGCTTGGCGCGCGCCTCCGCGATGCGTGCGTCCATGGTGTGGTCGGGAAGGGCAAGGTAGTCTTCCAGGCTGCAAGCGCTGCCAGCCTCCGGCAAAACCGCCGTTGGATCGTCGAGAACCAGATTCACTATACTCCGCCTTCAGTCCAGCTCACCTTCATGCGAAGGCAGCGAACGGGGATGTTGAAAGCAAAACACGGCTTGCAGAGGATGCACTGGCTTGGTTGAGGCTGCCGGCGGTGCCGGAGACTTCAGTAAGGCCCCCATCCACGGGGTTGTTGCAAGCCTTTCTTGCAGTGGGAGGCGGAAAAGAGCCGTCTGAAATCGAGAATTCAGGAGGGCTGAAGCCGCTTCCACTCGTTTTAGTTTAACAAAGGATTCACAAAATGCCTAGAAGCGATGGAGGCATTTGAGGTTGTGAGGGCCAAGCGCGGGCAGGTATCATGAATCATCATGAGCTTTACGCCGTCCATTGAGGTTGCCAACGTCGGGATGTGGGATACGCTGATCCTGATGGTTATGGCGCTGGTGGTCTTTGGTCCCCGCCGCCTGCCGGAGATCGGCCGCCAGATTGGCAAGCTGATGTATGAGGTGCGCAAGGCCTCCAACGACTTCAAATTCCAAATGGAAGAGGAGTTGCGCAAGTCAGAGGACGCGGACCGGAAGAGCAAGGAGCAACAATCAGGGATCAAGGAACAGGT
The DNA here is from genome assembly GCA_964645305.1 of uncultured Occallatibacter sp. GTDB lineage: Bacteria > Acidobacteriota > Terriglobia > Terriglobales > Acidobacteriaceae > Telmatobacter. The sequence continues at coordinate 1,325 of CAZYCV010000262.1, forward strand.
TCCCACGCCCGTTGAATCGCCTTATCCGGGCGAGGGCGTTTATCCGGCTGTCTCTCCGGCCGGCTTGCAGCATGAAGAGCCAACCCCGCGCATTCAGCCGCCCTCCACCGGTGAACCAGTAGCCGCCGCGCGGCCGGAGTTCATTGAACAGAGACCGCCGGAGAGCGGCGCGGCAGGGACGGCCGAAGCTGCGCCCCCAGCAGAGCAGGCCAGCCATGATTGATCCCTCGGAGGCAATCGGCAAAGCGCGCGAGGCCGTGTCGGCACGGGCTGAACTGCCCGGCATGAGCCTGATGGAGCATCTGGACGAGCTGCGCAAACGCATCGTCCGCTCGCTGATTTATCTTGGCCTCGGTTTTGGCGTGGCGTGGGGCTTCCATGACCGGCTCATTGACTTCATCCAGGCGCCGCTCAAGCAGGACGGTAAATCGCTCAATATGATTCATCCCATGGATGGGTTGAATCTGGCCATTCATGTTTCACTGGTGGGCGGATTGATTCTGGCCTCGCCCTTCATCCTCTTTCAGGTTTGGCTCTTCATTGCGCCGGGGCTTTATCAGAAAGAAAAGCGCTTCGTGATGCCTTTCATGGCGGCCACGGTGGGATTGTTTTTGACCGGCGCATACTTCGGCTACTACTGGGTTCTGCCCAGCGCTGTGCACATCCTGCTGGATGGCTTCGGCGGCAAGTTCACTTCGATTATCAGCATCGAGGAGTACACAGGCTTTTTTCTCTCCATCATTCTGGGCCTCGGCATCGCCTTTGAACTGCCGGTGCTGATCTTCTTTCTGGCGATCTTCGGCATCGTCAGCCCGCGCTTTCTGTGGCGCAATATCCGCTATGCGATTCTGGCGGTTTTTATGGTGGCGGCCATCATTTGCCCCTTGCCCGATCCGGTGAGTATGACCATCTACGCCCTGCCGCTGCTGGGGCTTTACATCATCGGCATCGGCGTGGCCTGGTGGGTGCATCCTTCGCGG
>CAZYCV010000263.1:0-2292 GCA_964645305.1 uncultured Occallatibacter sp.
AACCAGTTCAGGCCGCCTTCGTCGCGAATCTGCGTCTTGGGTTCCTCGATGGCCGCGTTGTAATAGCCTTTGTCACGATAGGCAAAGCGCACCCGTTCGGAGTCCTCTTCCAACTTGGTAGCGTCAAAGGTCTGGGCAAAAAGATTCTCGAAGATGATCGAGTAAGGAATACCGATAGGCTTCAAATTCTTCATCGAGCGGCGCAAGATCAGCGAACTGATGTGCTCGTTGCCGGTGAATCGGATTTGGCCCACCTTGACCGTGGGGCCCTCTTTGATATTGAAGTTCACCTGCACGGAGGCCGGAGGAATGGTCTTGATCTCGGTCTTGATGGTGGCAAACTGATGTCCGTGCTCGGAAAGCAGATCTTTCAGAACCGCCTCCGCCCGCTTGATCTTGGCCGGGTTGTACTGGCTCTCCACGGACAAACCGACCTTTTCCTTCTTGAAGCGGTCCAGAATATCCGACTGGGAAACCGAGTTGTTCCCCTTGTAATTGATCTCGCGGATGGTCGGCTTCTCCACGACAAAGACGTCTAAAATGATGCCCTTCTCCGTGTCCTCGCGCTCAATGCGCACTTTGTCAAAGTACGCAGTGTTCCAAAGCGAGTTGAAATCGCGCTCGATGGAGATCGGGTCATAGGTGTCGCCGGCATGGGTAAAGAGGCGAGCTAGAATGGTCTCTTTGGGGATGCGCCGATTGCCGATTACTCGAATCGAATCAATGGTCGAGGACTGCTGGGCCAGGGCGGAGCCGGCGGTGAACGCCAGCGCAGTCCAAAGCGCCAGTCGCGCCAAACGGCTTGTAGTCCGTGCCATGCGGCAGATGCAAGTGCGCTGTGTCTTCACCGGGCTGGAGCCATGCGGCGAGCAAGAATACTGGTGCGGTCCATAGTACAGCTTCACGGGAAGAATATCGGCACCCTCACTGCTTAAAATCTCAGAATCTGATCCTGTTACAGGAAAGATTGATTATATTTGAACGCACCCGCCCCGCCCAAACCACCGGGCTGTAAAGCGCCTCGAATATCGCGTCTCTCCCTGGATTCCCGCCGCGCGTACAGCCTTCGCAGTCGGGACGGATTCCATTAGGAACCCTAACTCAGTCTAACGGACTCCAGCGGGTTGGGAGGCTTTTTCCTCCTGCCGGCGAGCGCAAGATGATATTTAGACGCAGGACAAGTGAACAAGACATCCGGCTTGCAAGCAGGTTTTTCCCAAGGAAGAACTTTACAGTGCAGGTTTCCGGCTTTTTCCAGTCCTTCAGTCCCTGCTCCCAGCACTTAATCGAAGACGACCGTCTTGTTCCCGTAGCAGAGAATACGCCGGTCAAGGTGCCAGCGCACGGCGCGCGAGAGAACAACTCTCTCCAGATCCCGCCCCCGCTCCACCAAATCTTCCACCTGATCGCGGTGTGAGATGCGCGCCACATCTTGCTCAATGATCGGACCATCGTCCAGAACCTCGGTCACATAATGGCTTGTCGCCCCAATCAGCTTGACGCCGCGCGCGTGGGCCGCGTGGTAGGGCTTGGCCCCGGTGAAGGCGGGAAGAAACGAGTGATGCACGTTGATAATCGCCGCCGGATAGCGGGCCACAAAGCCTGGGGAGAGAATCTGCATATAACGCGCCAGTACCACCAGTTCCACACCATATCCAGCCAGCGCTTCCACCTGCCGCGCCTCGGCTTCGGCGCGCGTAGCGGCGGTCACCGGAATGTACTCGAAGGGAATGTTGTAAAAAGCAGCAAGATTTTCAACAGCGCGATGGTTGGAGACGATTACCGGAATCTCGCAATGCAGTTCGCCCGTGCGCCAGCGGTGCAGCAGGTCGGCCATGCAGTGCAGATATTGCGAGCAAAAAAGCGCCATGCGCGGCCGGCGGTCGCCCAGCGTCAGCTTCCAGCGCATTCGCAATTCGGCGGCCAGCGGCGCAAACTCTGCCCGGTAGGCCTCTAAATCGAATCTCTCCACGTCTGAGGCAGGACTGGACTCCGCGGAGCCAAGGGCCCACTCCACGCGCATGAAAAACAATCCCTGATCGTGGTCCTGGTGCTGGTCGGCGTGCAGAATGTTGGCGCCATGTTGATAGAGCAGCGAGGAGACCCGAGCCACCAGCCCCTTCTGGTCCGGACAATCGATAAGCAATACAGCGGAGTCTTTCATAGCATTTCCAGCTTATCAGGCTGCGGAAAAGGCGAACCAGTCCCTTAGTCTCTTAATCCCTTAGTCCCTAAAAAAGTCTTTTCCAATCCAGGAATGAGCCTGAAGGGTGTGTCTGAGGCGGGCAGCTT
>CAZYCV010000264.1:0-2287 GCA_964645305.1 uncultured Occallatibacter sp.
AGCGCGCCATCCACCCAAATGCCAGCCGAGTACGTCTGGGCGGGCGTCAGGGCTGCCAGAGATGCAATAAGGTTTTGCCCTGCTGTCGAAAGCCGGTACGTGTGTGATGTGACATAGGTCTGTGCCGCCAGCTCGTATTGAATGGCGATTGCGGGATTGCACACTGCATAGACAGGTTGACCCTGCGTGTACAAGCCGCCCGGAGTCGATGTGACGGCGACCGTCCCATCGTCGGAGTCGAAGTCGAAACTGTTGAGGGGCGCAGTTCCCAGATCCCCACCCAGAGCGATGTACATGTTCTGGATGGAGAAGACCGGGTAGATCGGCAGATTGAAAGTGTCGCTCCCCGTTCCCCCGAGAACCCCGAGGAAGAGAGTCTGTTGAGCCAAGGGCTGGTTCAACGTGACCGTGTTGGTCGCCTGATTCAACTTGAACTGTGGACTGCCGTTGCTCACAAAGGCCGGCGCTGCCTGGTATCTGTAGCTGGTGGCAACGGAGTAGAAGCCGTCGGAGTCCTGCTGCCATGTCCCCACGAATATTGGCTTGTTGGGATTAGGCCGATTGGCCAGGACATGTGTAAGGACAGTTCCGTCCTTGAATTCCAATCCAGGTGTGCCCGGCAGAAAGTACCGTACAGGACCGTCGAAGTAGGAACCATCCTGAACTTCCAGGAAGACAGAGTTGGCATCGTTGCCAGTGCCTTCCACAAAGCCCAGGGGCTGAAGGTCTGTGTTGTCGCCGATGCCACTGGTGAACTTGTCAATTCCGATCGCATCGACATTGGCATCCCATTCAACAGGAACGAGCGCCGCGGCGTTGATTTCATCCTGATCGCGCCAGCGGTATTTGCCGATCACAAAGCCAGGCGTCGTGGCGGAGACCTGACGGTTGGCAGGCAGCAGCCGCGCGGCCAGCGGCAGCATCTGGTCTCGGCGGATCACATAACCCGGAGCTGTCGGCACAACACCAACAGCAGCCGTTGGAATCGTGGAAGTATTCCCAGACTGGTAGGAGAAGAAGGTGCTCGTTGACACTCCCCAGTTGGTGAGCTCTTGTTGTGGGCCAGGCGGCACGGTCACGCTGACATCGATGCGCATCATATTCTCTGCACCGGCGGCAATCGATGCGGTCGTGGAGATATAGGCCGAACCGGCAACTCCGAAAGCAGTCGCACGGCACGAAGCCGAAGAGCTCGTGGGAACTCCGAAGGCAACCAGCAGGTTGTTCGGCACGTCCATTCCGGAAGCGAAGAACACGACATTACCGCGCGACCGCCAAACGAGATTCGGACGAACCAGATAATCGATACCGAGGGCCTGGGTAAGGCCAGTGACACCGGTGAGACTGTTATTGGTCGTTCCCGTGTAGTTGATGACTATCGTCGAAGCAGGGGCTGAACCGATCGCCGGAATGTAGACAACGGCAGATCCTGACGTTGGAAACTCGAAGGTCTGATCCAGTGAGATCCCGGTTGCGCCGATGGCTGCAGGTGCGGTAACGGTTGCCGTGTAGGGATCGCCGAGATAGAGCGTGCCGGGCTTGACGCCGCCGGCAAGAGGCAACAGGAATCGCTTTGGCGTAGCAGCCAGGGCTGGATCTTGAAGTGCTGCGTCTTGGTAGAAACCGATCATTATTGTGCCCAGTAAGAGGGATCCGCGTTCATCACAGCCTGCACGACCTCGCGGAGTTGGTAAGCAAGCACGTTGTCGGAGCTGACACCTACAGTCGCCAGCGAGGGCTCGACCAAACCAAACAGGCCCAGTTCGCTGCACACCAGGTTGTAGGGCATGGCGATGTATTGGTACGCCACCGACAAACCAGGAGGCAGAGTGCCTGAGAAAATCAACTCACCGGTCTGGGGATTGAACACATACTTGCCCGGAGCCACACTGAAGGTGAGCGAGGACGCGATCACGTTGGCATTGGCCAGCAGCTGATCAGTCATAGTGATTGCCTCGCTGGGCACTGTGAACAGGTTGCTTTGCTTGGCGATCTGCAACGCCGGCCCATCAGGTCCGGCAAGCACGGCGGTCACGCCGGTGATGGCATTCAAATCGTTGACGACATCACTGATCATTCTCCAGACCCAGTAGTCGTCGGGTGCCATTGTCACCGTGGGGATTTTGTAGGTCACTCCGTTTTGCACGACTGTGACCAGCCCAATGCAAACGGTGATTGTCATGCTGAAATCTGTAGAGCTGACCGAAATGCCCGCCCACTGATTCAGTCCGAGTTGCAGACAGATCTGATCCTGTTCGCCTTCGTAGGTGCTGTCCTGACGGCAGGT
>CAZYCV010000265.1:0-2277 GCA_964645305.1 uncultured Occallatibacter sp.
ACCCGCGGCAGCCCGCCAAAATGCACGTAGGCCCAAGCCAAGGCAAATGTGGCCAACGAGGCCGGCAATATAAAGCAGACGCCCGCAATCAACAGGCCGGGCCAACCGGCCCGGCTGTAGCCCAGCGCCATCGCCACCTGAGTAGAACCGGGACCGGGAAGCAGGTTGCAAGCGCCAACCAGGTCGAGAAACTGAGCGCGGCTCATCCATTTCCGCCGCTCGACGGCCTCGCGCTCCATCAGAACGATGTGCGCGGCCGGGCCTCCGAAGGCGGTCACGCCCATGGACAGAAAGAGCCGGAGGAGTTCATAGCAGGAGGATTTGGCGTTGGCGAACACGGCATCACCCGCGCTGATACCACTGTTTTCTGCGGATGATATGGAGGCCGGAGTCGATGAGGATGGCGACCAAGCCGAAGATCATGCAGAGGTCGGTGCGCGCCTGATGAAAGAAGCTCATCCATCCGTAGCTTTTGAGTTGCTCCAGCGCGAATGGCCCCAAAGGCCTGCCCAGCAGGATGGGAATCTTGGTGGTGACCAGAGCGGTAAGGATGACCACGAGCAGCGCAAGGGCGGCATCGCCGGCGTAAAAGTTCAGCAGGACAAACGCGCCGCCGGTGATCTCGACGCCGCCAACCACCGCTGCAAGCTGATGCGGAAAAGGGAAGCCGATGGAAGCAAAGCGCCCTGCGCCCACATCCTCAGGCCGGACAAATTTGAGAATGCCCTCCAACAGGAAGACCAAGCCCACCATTATCCGGATCAGGATCATGGGAAAAGATTGTCGCACCAGTTCCTCCCGTCAATTCGCATCAGCAAGCCGGCTCCTGAACCCTTTGCAGCAACAGGCCTATCCTCCAGAAGCATATCGCAAAGCCATGGTGATTTGCATTTGGATTTTAATTGAACCAACAAGGGTACTTGCGCCCCAAGCCTCGGCGCAATATTTTTTGAACCGAGTCATTGGATCTCATTCATTCTGCAACGAGTTTTCCAGGCAACTCGCACTCCGGCGGAAAAATGGGTAAACTGATCTCATTCTTCCTAGACGGCATGGCTGTTGGCAAAAACCTTCTCAGCGTTTGAAGTCGTCTCAATGCGTTTTTGGGGAGTTGTGCCGCGATGAAAAATATCTTCTGGGTCAGGGGCAATCCCCCAGTTTCTTTGGCCATCGTGCTCTGTCCACCTGGAGGCCGAGGATTGCGCGTTGATCTGCTTGCCCTGCGGCACGGAGGCATTGAAACGCTAGTTTCGCTTTTGGAGCAAGACGAGAGTCATTTGCTGGGACTGGCGGAAGAGGGCCGAGTGGCGAAACAAGTTGGGTTGCAGTTTCTTTCTTATCCAATTTCCAACTCACATCCTCCGCAGAGCACGACCATCTTTCGCGGTTTCATCGCCGGATTAGCGGACCGCCTTGTGGGGGGTGAGTCGGTGGGGATTCATTGCCGTGCGAGCATTGGGCGCGCCACGGTGACGGCGGCCTGCGCGCTGATCCACCTGGGTTGGAAGCCGCAGGCGGCACTGTCGGCAATTGGCATTGCGCGCGGCCAAGCCGTGCCTGAGACGCAGGAACAGGAAGACTGGATCCTGCGCTACAGGCCGTTTCCTTAAGCGCCGTTCACGATTTTGCAAAGTCTTTTCATCACCCGTTCGGCCACGGCGGTTATCTTCTGGGATGCATCGACATACCAGAAGCGTAACGTCTGGTCGAGGAGTGTGAGGGTCAACCCCGCCAACAAATGCGCAGTCAAACCGCCTTCGTGGCCCTTCTTCAGACGGGCGGCAAAGGCTTGCGCAACCATCTCCTCAACCTCGGAGCGGCGAGAGAGTTGAGCTTCGCGCGCTGCGGGGCATTGGATGGAGATCGCGATCACCTCCCGTGTACGCGGGAAGGAGGCCACTTGCGCCGCAATCTCAAGCACGGCTGCGCGCAGAACGCCGAATCCATCGGACGACGTGGGAGACGCCATAATGGCCGTGCTCAGCAGCTCTCCATACGCCATCATGGTTTGCCCCATCAGATCGCTCTTGGAGGCGTAGTAGCGGAAGAAGGTTCGCTGCGAGACGCCGGCGGCGGCGGAGATCTCTTCCACCGTGGCCTGATCGAAGCCTTTCTCGGCGAAGAGATCCAAGGCGGCATTCCAGATGGCATCGCGCACCACCTGCTGTTTGCGCTGGAGCAACAATTCGGGCTTGTCGGCCAAAAGTCACCTCTTGAATGACCAGCAATTCTAAATGGGCGGAGCTTTGCCTGTGCCAACCGCAATCATGAATCCGC
>CAZYCV010000266.1:0-2275 GCA_964645305.1 uncultured Occallatibacter sp.
GCCGCACCGTGGCCAAATACCGCGAGGATATGAATATTCCTTCAACCCACCAGCGGCGGCGGCGAGAGGGCTGACGCCCGCTCCTGGATATATAGCCAACCTTCTTGGCTGATTCTATAGGCCTGCGAGGCGCTCTAATCCTTGCCGCGCCAGATCAGCGATGGCTTTGGCCAGAGTAGACGAGGCGTTCAGCGACTCCGGCCTCTCCAGGCGGAGATTCAGCTTGCTGGCAAAGTCGCGGAAGAATATGTCCACGTCATAGAGAATCTCCACGTGATCGCAGAGAAAGCCGATCGGCTGGAGCAGCACCGTCGTTGCGCCGGATGCCGCAATGGACCCAAGTTTCTCTTCGACAGTGGGTCCAAGCCACGGCCCGCCGCTCGCGCCCTGACTCTGAAATGCGAAGAACCATTGCGCAATCTCCGGCACACGCTCGGCCACCAGTGTAGCAGTTCGCTTGGCCTGCTTGGCATAAGGATCGGCGGATTGGCCTTCAGAGGTCTGCACCGTGCGGAGGGGAACGCTATGCGCCGTGAAGAGCACGGGGACCGGCGCGCCGGTCTCGGCGGTGAGCTTGCTCCAGGCAGCTCGCAGACGCTCGGCAAAGGCAGCGATAAGCAGCGGATGATCGGCCCAATTCTCCGTGAAGTCGATGCGCAAGCCTGAGGATTCAACGGCGCGGCGATAGAGTCCAGTGCTGGTGCGCGAGTTCTGCGGCGCAAGGCAGAGGACGGCGGCTTCCTCGACGCCATCGGCGCGCATCTGGCGAACGACGTCGGCAATGTAAGGATGCCAGTTGCGCATGGCTGCGTAGACGCGGACCTCAGGGTGCCCCACCCTCGCGACGCTTTTGTTTTTGTCGCTAGGGTGGGAAAGCTCAATCTCTACGAGGCGCGCTTGTTCGAGGGTGATTTCAGTGAGCGGGCTGTGGCCGATGAGCGCGTAGCGGCGCTGAATCTCTTCGATGACTTCTTGCGGAAGCGGGCGTCCGCCGGTCACGTTGCGCAGGTACTCCGGAATCTGCTCGACGGTCTCCGGGGTGCCGTGGGCGAGGAGGAGGACGGCTTGTTGGGGCATAGGTCGGCTCCTTGTGAAAAGACGATGGTTGAGGTTCAATGTATCCCACCCTAGCCGCAAAAACAAAGACGCGGCGAGGGTGGGGCAACCAATCCTGCAATAGCCACGTCAACTATGGACTAACTCGAACGGCTACTATTGGCTCACGCTTCCTCGTTTGCAGGAGGGGTTTTCAAGATGAACTTCTCTACGAATCGAACCGCACCCAGGATGATCAGAACATCAGCGAGTCCTATAGGTAGCCAAGCGATTGCTGGCAACCAGCCATGGTAGCCCTCCGGCCATCGAAAAACAAACAACAGCGGAATATGAAGTGCAAGCACCAAAACGATAACTGCCCAGAACCAGTAGCGCTTTCTTAAGTCCCAGCGAACTCTGATCGCAAGCAGAATCGCTACCAGAACGATGAACACTGATCTAGCCATCTCATCCTCACCCAAGAGGTAGAAGATCAGAGACGGGGGGGTGGCAATCGCCCCAATAATCACGCCCGTATAGTCGGTACGTTTTTTCTTCGGTTGTTGCTCATTCTCCTCTAGCAGCATCACTTCGACCCCGACATAGAGTCAAAATCTCTGACCAATCCACTCTTGTAGGTGATCCAACAGCGGCCTCATTTGAGCCGGAACTCGCGCACCATACGGACTACGGCTTGCACGTTTTCTACCGGCGTAGTGGGCACAATGCCGTGGCCCAGATTGAAGATGTGTCCGGGGCGACCGCCCGCGGCGCGCAGAATCTCATGTACGCGCTGCTCCAAAACCTCCAGCGGCGCAAAGAGCGTAATCGGGTCAAGGTTGCCTTGGACGGCGTGCGCGTGGCCGACGGCGCGCCAGCCCTCATCGAGCGGCTGCCGCCAGTCGAGGCCGATCACGTCCGCGCCGGTGGCGGCCATTTGCGTGAGCAGTCCGGCGGTTTCAACGCCGAAGTAGATGACCGGCACGCCCATCTGCTGGACGGCGCGAACGAGGCGCTGTGAGGCCTCGAAAGCGTACTCGCGATAATCGGCTAAGCCAAGCGAGCCGACCCAACTGTCGAAGATCTGGATGACGTCGGCTCCGGCCTCGACCTGCTGGCGGCAGTATTCCGTAAGGACGACTATGATCTTGTCCAAAAGGCTGCCCCACGCAGTGGGATCAGAATACATCATCTGCTTGGTGTGGATGTAATTGCGCGAGCCGCCGCCTTCAATCATGTA
>CAZYCV010000267.1:0-2239 GCA_964645305.1 uncultured Occallatibacter sp.
TAGTCGGGTAACGAAGCCATATTACTACGACCCCGTCCCCTAAGAACGTAGCGTGCAACTTTCACTGCACTACGCTCAAGCCTTAGTAAGACCAACTCGGTTGATCCAGCATATTACTCATTCACTGGGCGTCAACTCCCACCAGGCTGACCATTGCTCTTTGCATGGACGGAATAACGCTTTATTACGTCGGCGTTCTAACCGATTCGTAATATATTCCTTATATGCAGGATCATATGGTGTTGCTTCGGCTCTAAATTTAATATGCCGTCTGATGGAAGTGTGGCTAATTTCTCTAAGCTCCAGGAATTTATCCTTTCCACTTGGCAGTTTGCCTTTAGAGAAGAACACCCAATTGCGATGGCCTCTGCTGCAAAAGTAGCGTTGACGTACCCACTGCATACTTTTATTGGGGTGACGCTTTATAGACCAACGCCAAAGTGCATCAAAGATTTGCTTGCTGACATATTTAAACGTTATTTTAGAACAGTAAGGCCTGTGGTAATTAGCCCACCCAATAATTTTTGGATTGAGCCAGGCAATTAGATTTTCGGTCTTAGCTGTTTTATTTCGACGAACCGTTTCTCTTAGGTTATTAAGAAATCTCTTGACGTTATCTTTAGCAGGTTTCCTGATAAGTTTACCATTATACTTGCGACAATTAACGCCAAGAAAATCAAACCCATCATTAATGTGAGTGATCTTGGTTTTCTCTTTTGACAAAACCAATCCACGTTCCATTAGGAAGGATTCGACCACGGGAGTGACTTTATTCATGAGCACTTCTTCACTTGCACCGGTAATGACAAAGTCGTCGGCATAGACAGTGACGTTCACTTTGTCCGCGCGTTTAGTGGCTGTTTTAACAGCTTTTTCCAAACCACTTAGTGTGATGTTAAGAAGTGTCGGAGAACACACACCACCTTGTGGTGTACCTTGTTCAGTTGAGTAAAGCTCACCTTTATCCATATATCCAGCGGACAGCCACTTCTTCAATATAATTTTATCCATCGGAACATGTTTCAGTAACCATGAATGTGAGATTGTATCGAAACAGGATTTAATGTCACCCTCAAGTATATATTGTGCAGAATTTGTTTTAGACAGCGAAATAAAGCACTGTTCTAACGCATCGGCTGTAGATCTCAAGGGTCTGAAGCCATAAGTATTCTTATCCGCTATGGTTTCTGCAATTGGATCAAGTGCTAATAAATGGAGCGCTTGCTGCCCACGGCAGTTCATAACGGGAATACTTAAAGGTCGAAGATCTCCTGTCTTCTTGGGAATATAAATCCTGCGAAGTGGTTGTGTTTTGTAACCTTGCCGTTTTAATGACAAGGCTGCATCCATCTTTTGTTTTGGTGTTACCCAGGTTATTTTGTCAACACCTGGGGTACTAGCACCTTTGTTTTGAGTCACACGTTTTACAGCAAGTACTTTTGCGTAAAACGAATGTGTCAGAAGCCACTGCATCGCTTTCGCTTTGCCGTATCTTCCTTCACGATATGCCTTCGCAATACGCATTTGCAGCCGACGTACTTCAGCGGTAGCAGTCTTCCAATTTATGGAATCCCACGTTTTTGAAGTTGAAGGTGCACCAGTCGATGGTAAAACCACTGCTGTCATTTGCTTTCCTTCATAATGTTGGTTCTCCAAACTCTTTTGCGATAAAGACCAGTCGGACGTGGGCTCACTTTCGTGTCGAGTGATGTTGCAACTCGTATCACTGCCGTTACAACAGTGCATTCGCTTTTTCCGACCTCCCTCCGCCACACAGTTATAGGCATTCCTTGCGGGTTGCTGCCCTGAAAGATTCAGGAACTGTATGGGGTTACCACGTTGCATACAACAAACTAAATGGGTTAGGTTCTCCCAATTTCACCGGTAGAACAGCATCCGCGATGTGTAAAGGGTCAGCACACATCTTGTCTACGTACCTTTTGGTTAAAGCCTATCAGCATCTTTGGCTTTGTCCGGCTCACGGTGTTTATAAGGGAGTTCACATATGTTAACCATACCATTTATTCCTAGCGCCTCTCCGCTTTGATGCTAGCAGATTTGTTACATCTCTCAATGTAAGATACGGACTATGCCGCGGCTACTTTGTCCCTGAGGCTTCACACCATTCCGTTGCCGGAATCGCATGCTCAGGTAGGAAACCACTGGCGGAACAGCGGGTTTCGTCGTAGGATAATAGATCCTAAGCGAAACAGTTTATTGTACGACTTCGTGTCGCACG
>CAZYCV010000268.1:0-2237 GCA_964645305.1 uncultured Occallatibacter sp.
AATTGAGGCACGCGCATCGGCTCACTCCGTCTCTATCCTGAATCAGTCGAACATTTTAGCCCTCTCGCGTCAAGCCCGGTGAGTTTCATCGGAGAATCTCAGCGCTTGGCGGGAACGAGCGTGGACCGGGAGGTCCACGCCACAGCCGACCAGGAGGTCGGCGCTACAGGTTCACACGCGCGGGCCGGCAACGCAGGTGCGTTATCAGACGAATGCGAACCACGATGGGTACTCGGAATTATGGCGAAGATGGCTTACACTGAAAAAGCTCTGGATTCGTCGCGCACACTCATGCGCCGAAATCCTTTTTTATTGATTTTTGTTTTCTTCGCGGCCTTTTTCCTCGCTCCGGTTGCCTCTGCGCACAGGACGCATGGGAGGGCTTTGCCCGCGCCTGCGCGCGCCTCTCATGGCAAGCAAACGCCAGCCTCTGGCGCATCCAAACGTCACCGTGCAAAGATCGCCCGCGAACGCAAAAGCCGATACTCGGTCCATCTTCGCCCCGCCGTCTACACGCGCAGAACTCGCGTCAGACCGGAACCAGAAGCGTCCGAGATAGACGCCGTCCGCAGTGATTCCTCCAAGATCGATGCCAAGGATTCATCCGATAAAGAACCGGTCATCGAGGCCGCTTCCCTTCCCTCCACGCGCAAGGCTGTGCCGTCGCCGCTGCGTGGCAGCTTGGAGTCGCTGGTTCGCCAAAACGAAAAAACCGAAGCCGACGGACTGGAGCGGATCGAGGACGACGCTGATTTGAACGACCGCATCGCGCGCAAGATGCTGGTTCCTGTTCCGGTCTCGCCCGCGCTCAGCGTCAACCAAAATCTGCCGGAGAATCGGCGCTACTGCCGTCCCTGGACAGCGCGATTCCTCAGCGACTTGGCCCGTGCTCATGGGGAGGCCTTCCACGGGCCGCTAGAGGTCAGTTCGGCGGTGCGCACCGTTGAGTACCAGAAGAAACTCATGCGCGTGAACGGCAACGCAACGGCGGCCGAAGGCGACGTCGCCAGCCCGCATCTGACCGGCGCAACTATCGACATTGCCAAGACCGGCCTAACGCGCAAAGAGATCGCCTGGATGCGCGCGCATCTGCTGCCCCTGCAAAATGCCGGCAAGATCGATGTGGAGGAAGAGTTCCGGCAGTCCTGCTTTCACATCACCGTCTACAAGAGTTACATTCCGGGTGATGCGGAGCCGTACCCGGCAGCAGAGGCCGAAACGGAGCCGACGAAGAACGCAGGGGCTGGACTGTAACATGGCCCTCCAGTCCATGCCGCACACCGCACCAATTTGAAATGCCTTTAATGATTCATTGACAAGCGCGGGCGAGGGCGCCCGCGCTACTGCCGACCAGGAGGTCGGCGCTACAGTCCGTCATTTTCAAATTCATTCAGTCATAGGACTGTATTTTCGTGAACAATTTTTCACTGTTCCGCGCATGGCCTTTGAGGGTACAATCTCGGCCATAGCCACATCATGGCTGTGTGAGGCGGATGGATGAGCGAAACAGAAGTTCAAATTGCGGCCGAGAGCGTTCCCGGCCTTACCCAATGGCAGCGTGTAATGAATACCTTTACCGCGCCGTCCAAGACCTTTGAGGACATCAAGCGCGGCAACCGCAGCTGGTGGATGCCGCTGGTTCTGCAGGCAGTCGTCGGCTACCTTTTCTTTGCCGTCGTCTACACGCAGATTGGGATGAAGCAAGTTACGGACAATCAGATGCATTTGAATCCGCAGCAGGAAGAGAGGATGGCGCAGGCCTCGCCGGAACAGCGGGAAATGATTGAAAAATTCTCGATGTACGCCACCGAGGGCGTTTTTATTGCTTCTCCGGTTTTCGTCCTGGGCGGGCTTGCCTTGGCATCTCTGATCTTGATGGCCACCATCAATTTTGGCTTTGGCGGACGAGCAAAGTACTCAAATGTTCTGGCCGTGTGCTTCTATACTTCCTTGCCCTCCATCATCAAAACCTTGTTGGGGATTGTTGTGATCTATGCGGGCGTGGCGCCTGAGTCCTTCAACATCAAGAACTTTGCGCCTACCAACATTGGCGCATTTCTGAATCCCCTGGAGACAAACAAAGCGCTCTATGCTTTTGCGACTTCTCTGGATGTGATTCAGATTTGGAGCATGGTTTTGCTGGCCATCGGCTTGGCAGCGGTGGCGGGAGTCAAACGCGGCTCCGGCTATATTGCCGTCTTTGGATGGTGGGTGTTCATCGTACTTATCAGTGTAGG
>CAZYCV010000269.1:0-2236 GCA_964645305.1 uncultured Occallatibacter sp.
TGGCCTTTGTCTGCGATTGGGGATACAAAGAGGGCGGTCCGCGCGACACCTTCAAAATGTGCTACAACAGCTTCCCGGACGGCGATCCAATCAACACTTTTGTGGCAGGCAGAACATGGATGTCCAGAGTTACCCGCGGACCGTGGCTGGTCACCGGTCCCGGCGCTGACAGAGCAGCCACGCTCTTTGATCCGGCCGGCAATCAAAAGGGACCATCCTTCAAGCTCGATCCCGTAGATCTCGCGGGCAACATCGTGGCGGCTGAAGCTCCTGAGGGCGGGGTCACTGTTGGGCCGCTCGGCGGAAGCATGGAAAAGGCCGCCCTGCCTATTACTCCGTTCGCCTCTTTGGAAGCTGCTCGATTCAGTTTGGATGGGCGGTATCTAGCCGTCTCCGACCGGGCTCGCGGCGCCGTCTGGGATCTGACCACAGGAAAGCAAGTCAACCTTACCGGTCCCTTCCGCAACGCGCAATTCGATCCGCAAGGCAAGTTGCAAGCGCAGGTCGCCGGCCAGGAACTGAAGCCCGCTCTCGACGTCCGGACCGATATGCGCATCGGCAAAGTCACGCCCACGGCCAGTATTGCGGCGGAAAAAATTCAGTACGGCAGCGTCGTCCTGCAATATCAGCCGCTTGAAAAAGACAAGGAGCTTTACTTCAACGCCCGGATCGATGCCGTAGACGCCGCCACAGGCGCTGCGCTCTGGTCCAAGCGCTTCCCGTACACGCCCCCCATT
Organism: uncultured Occallatibacter sp.; assembly: GCA_964645305.1. GTDB lineage: Bacteria > Acidobacteriota > Terriglobia > Terriglobales > Acidobacteriaceae > Telmatobacter. Next base: position 738 of record CAZYCV010000269.1, read on the forward strand.
GTGATGGATACCGATGGCGACCAACTCCTGCTCTTGTCGGATCGCCGCGCCTGGACCGGCGGCGATGAGGTTGATCACAACAAAAAGCTGGTCGTGCACACCAGCGATGAATACAAGGAACTGGCCGAGCGCGGCCTGGTGGTCGAGGTGATCAATCGCCGCACCGGAGCCACTGAACGCGTCATCGTGGCGCCCGAAACCGGCGCGTGGAACGACGACCAGCGCAGCGCCACGCTCTACGGCGATCTGCTGGTCATCCATGGCGAGGATAATGATTCGGTCGTCTACCGCATCTCGGACGGCGCGCGGCTGATGGCCTTCTCCGGGCGCGCCATTGCGGGTGACGTCGGCATGGGCTTGATTGCCGCCACCAATCGGCGGCAGGAGGTGGTGGTCTACGAGGCCGCTACCGGCAAGCAGATTCAACGGCTCACGCTCGACCACGACGTGCTCACCGCTCGCTTTGTCCCGGCAAAGAAGCAACTGCTGGTTCTTACCGCCACGCAGCGCGTCTTTGTAATCGATCTGCCCGCATCGGGTCAGTCGGCCAGCGCGTCAAAGTAGAACGGAATGACTTGTAGCGCCGACCTCCTGGTCGGCAGTGGCGTGGACCTCCCGGTCCACGCCACACCATAACTCCAATGGATGATCTGATTTTGTGCCCTGCTAATCAATCGCTGTCTCGGCCACTTCCGCCAACCAGTTGGGCGCTTTCAGGATCTCGCGCGGGCGGGAGCCGTCCGCCGCGCCAACCAAGCCGTCGCGCTCCATCAAATCAATCAGGTGAGCGGCGCGTCCATAGCCGATCCGCAGATGGCGTTGCAGCAGCGAGGTCGAGGCCTTTCGGTTTCTGAAGACCAACTGGACCGCGTCGTTGTAGAGCGTATCGTTTTCATCCGGATCGGCATTCGAGCCGTCGCCTGCGCCACGGTCATCCTTGGGCGATTCCAGGAAGCCTTCCACATACTCGGCCTGACCCTGCGCCTTCCAGAAATCAACCACTGCGGCAGTCTCTTTTTCGCTCACATAGGGCGCGTGCAGGCGCATCAGGCGACTGGTTCCCGGCGGCAGAAAAAGCATATCGCCCCGGCCCAGCAGAGCCTCCGCGCCGTTGGTGTCCAGAATAGTGCGCGAGTCAACTTTGGTGGCCAAACGGAAGCTGATGCGCGTCGGAACGTTGGCCTTGATGAGGCCGGTAATCACGTCCACCGAGGGCCGCTGCGTGGCCAGAATCAGATGAATGCCCACCGCGCGCGCCATCTGCGCCAGGCGCGTAATCGACTCTTCGACGTTGGCGCGGTCCAGCATCATCAGGTCGGCCAGCTCGTCGATGATGATGACGATATACGGCAGTGGCTCTTCGTCGTCCGCTCCACCAAAGAGCGAGGGCATTGCGCCCTCAAAGAGCTTGTTGTACTGGTCGATGTTGCGCACGCTGCGCGATGCCAGCAGCTTCAGCCGCCGCTCCATCTCGCGCACCGCGTTGCGCAGCGCGTTGG
>CAZYCV010000270.1:0-2223 GCA_964645305.1 uncultured Occallatibacter sp.
TCTCGATAATCATCGACTCCGGCGCCAGATCCACAATGCGCGCGCGGAAGACCTCAACCAGTTCAAAGACCTGCGAACGGGTGCGCGGCGTGGCGGCCACTTTGATCAGCGCCAGCTCACGCGTGACGCTGGGCGCCTGCGCAATGTCGTCCACATTGACAACATTCTCCAGTTTATACAAGCTGGCCTGGATGCGGTGGCCGGCTTCGGCCGAGGCCTCGGCTACCACGGTCATGCGCGAGAGGCCGGCCTGTTCGCTGCTGCCGACGGTCAGCGATTTGATGTTGATGTTCAAGCGCCGGAAGAGCGAAGCCACGCGCGTCAGCACGCCCGGCAGATCTTCCACGTAAGCTACGAATGTGTGCAGCATAATTCAGCCTCTAGCTTCTAGCTCTCAACTCTCAACTTTTAGCTCTCAGCCGTACGGAAACAAAAGGCTGAAGGCTGAAAGCTGATGGCTGAAAGCTGGTTCTTAGGATTCTTCCAGCGGGTCTTTGCCGCCTGGCCTGCGAATCATCTCATGCAGCGCGCTGCCGACGGGAATCATCGGATACACCGCGTCTTCCTTCTCGACCTTGAAGTTGAGCAGGAATGCGCCCGCCGTCGAGCGCGCCGTGTTGACCGCATCTTCCACTTCGCCGCGCGTGCAAACCGTCAACCCCGCAATGCCATGCGCATCAGCCAGCTTGACAAAGTCCGGGCTGACCATCGGCGTGGACTCGTAATTGCGCTCGTAGAAGAACTCCTGCCATTGGCGCACCATGCCCAGGTATCCGTTGTTGATCACCGCAATGTTGATCTTGATGCCTTCCTGCACAATGGTGGATAACTCCGCCGCGGTCATCTGGAAGCCGCCGTCGCCGACGACCACCCAAACCTCTTTATCGGGGCAGGCGGTCTTCGCGCCGATGGCCGCAGGCAAGCTGAAGCCCATTGTGCCCAATCCGCCGGATGTGATCAGCGAACGCGACGTCTCGTGGTGGTAGTACTGCGCCTCCCACATCTGGTGCTGGCCCACGTCACTGACCACGATCGCCTTGCCGCCGGTGATGCGCCAGATGTCGTGAATCACGTGAGCCGCATAGAGGTGGCCGGAGTCGGCCAGATTCTTGATGTCGCGCTCCGCAGTTTCGGTCTTGAGTTCTTCAATCGTCTTGAGCCATGCAACCCCGTCGCGGCTACCGATCTGAGGCAACAAACTTTCCAGCACCTCGCGCAGGTCGCCGATAAGACCCACGTCAACTTTAATGATCTTGTTCACCTCGGCGGGATCAACTTCAATGTGAATCTTCTTGGCCTTGGTGGCGTAGGTCGAGACTGATCCAGTGACGCGATCATCAAAGCGCATTCCACAAGCGATCAGCAGGTCAGCGTCTTGGATGGCTTGGTTGGCGCACGCCTCGCCGTGCATACCCATCATGCCCAGATTCAGCGGATGCGAAGCCGGGAAAGCACCCAGGCCCAGCAGCGTCAGCGCCACGGGAGTTTGTGTGCGCTCGGCCAGCGTGCGCACCTGCTCCTCTGCGCCGGATTCAATGATGCCGTGGCCGGCCAGAATCACTGGCCGCTTCGAGTTGCGGATCAACTCCGCCGCTTGCGCCAGACCGCTTGCTTCCACCTTGCGCATGGGATGAATGCGATGCGCGCGCGGCTTGGCCGCTTCAAAGTCGAAGATAGCCGTGCCCTGCTGCGCGTCCTTGGTAATATCCACCAGCACCGGCCCAGGCCGCGCGGACTTCGCAATCTGAAAAGCATAGCGAATCGCAGGGGCAATATCTTCCGTCTTGCTGACAAGAATGTTGTGCTTGGTCACAGGCAGCGTAATGCCGGTGATGTCCACTTCCTGAAAGGCATCGCTGCCTAGAACTTTGCTCGAAACGTTGCCCGTGATGCAGACAATTGGAATCGAGTCCAGCATCGCCGTGGCAATGCCGGTGACGAGATTCGTCGCGCCGGGACCGCTCGTTGCAATCGCCACGCCCACCTTGCCGGAAGCGCGCGAGTAGCCGTCGGCCATGTGCGCCGCGCCCTGCTCGTGCCGCACCAGCGTGTGGTGTATGGGGAACTTGCGCAGCGCGTCATAAACGGGCAGAATGGCGCCGCCCGGATAGCCGAAGACGTCGGTGACGCCCTCGCCCACCAGCGTAGCCCATACAATCTCCGCGCCAGTCAGGCGCGCGGGCGGTTGATTCAGTGCTTGCGTCTCATTTCCCATGATGATCT
>CAZYCV010000271.1:0-2181 GCA_964645305.1 uncultured Occallatibacter sp.
CTGCAAAAGCGTTTGTATTCCCGTCGGAGTCTGCGCGGTTGTTCCGAGGCTTTGAGCATTGGCAATTTCCGTTTCGAGATTCGCATAATTCGGGACTGTCGAAAAATCCGTCGGGCCTGTATAGGTATCGCCTAATTGCGCTTGAAATGCGGCAATATCGGGATTAGTCGCACCATTGACAGGTGTTGTAGCCGCAACGGGATTGGAAACGATGTTAGCCAAATCTGTCGATGACATTTCCGGCGTATAGCCTGCATTGACTGAGTTCTCGAAATTCTGGGAAGCGTTAGCAATATCATTTGTTGCCTGACTGGTTGCACCCGAGACGGTTCCGGCGATATTCCCCGCAAGTGCTTCCGATTGTGGCGCGTTGGCCGCAAGATAAGAGGAAATATTCTGAAATGGCTGAGTCGGGTTATTGGTTCCCACTACTTGCCCCGTCACGTTGGCTGCGCCCGTCGCTGTTACTGGCCCTGCGCCTGAAGATGTAGCCGGCGGCGTTGGCTGATTTGTTGCCTGATTAAAATTAGGGTTCGGCTGTCCATTCGGCAACAGTTGATCGGTGGTATTAGTCTGACTATTCTGCGTATCTACCTGAGCCATTATTCGACCCTCAAAGTTATCTGATATTCAACGCCAGTCGTAAGCCCTGTTATTGCGCCGATGTCTATGGAGCTTCCGTTATAAGTCCAGAACACTTGCACCGGACTTGTTGGATACTGCGGCGTCGCTGTTCCGACGATCTGGACGTTTACCACCGTTACACCCGTCGGATTACCTTGAATCGGGTTTAGGAAAGAAGTCACGTTATTGCCTGCGGTGCTGTTTCCCGTTAAGCTGATCGTCGTATAAGCCTGATTTAAGTTATCTGATACAGTCAGATTTTTATTGAGCGCGTTATACGTCGGAAAAACAAAAAGGTTTAACGTATTCAAAAAATTGGTCTTAAACCACGCGGGGGCGGCCTTGTAATCATCCGAGTAAAAACGTTGGATAGAGGGGACGCTTGCCATTACCTTCTCCCTACGTTTCTTTGAAATCTTATGCTGTGTTTCATCAGCGGATGCGCATGACTAGGCAAAATTCCCGTCTTAATCACCGCGCAGGCCGTATGCCGGATATTGGAAAGGTCATTGCGCCTGATTCTTCCGCTGAATTTAATAAAGTGCGTTGCCATTTCGGTTTTTTTGTACGCTTTCCGGCTTTCCCGTAATTCGTCCGGCGAAACGTGTGCCGGATTTACCGAATCCTTAATATCAGCAGGCTTGAAAATAAAAGTTTGCATTGAATTTGCTATCAGGCTTTCCCCTTTTTCAATCTTTCGTTGGCAAACTGTGCAGTTCATCTCTACCTCGAAGTATCTGCGACTATATCGTAAGTAAGCGAACACCCCAAAAACTGGAAATTGCTTAACGCCTGATTTAGCGAAAGCCCGACTTGCACCCAATGAGCGAGCATTTTATTTCTAGGCGGCATCGTCGTAATTGCCTGAGTTAAAAAGCTGGTTCCACCCCAAGGAAGATCACCCCAGTTAAACAATCCCCACGCACCGTTGATCTGCGGCTTGATCGCCCAATTCTCCGAATACAAAGAGGCATCCGAAATACAGGAAGCGGTTATAGCGCTAAAGTTCGCATTTGAAAAGTTATAAATCAGCTTGGAAAAGTTCTTCATGTAATGCGTGAAATTCGCTGATATGGGAGTGGTTAAAACGGTCTGCACGAAAGGCACAACAACCGTCGCCGCGCCGTTTTCCCATGAAAATAAATCCGAAACAGTCACTTGATTATTAGGAATATCGACGGACTTAATAACGCTTGAAAAGTAGTTTTGATAAAGGGTATTTTCTGCCTTTGCATCAGTAACGGAAGAAAGCGAAACAACATAGCCACTTACGCCCGTGATCGTCACGGAATAGCGGTCATCCCCGAAATCGAAACCGTTAGAGTTATAGGTTTTGATTTCCTGATAAAGATAATTCGTGTTGTAGGAAGGAGTCAGGTAAAGTCTATTGTCCGGCTGAAATGATACCGCGCCTGCGGTGGGCGCAATCAGCCAATGCGTCCAAGCCTGAGTAAGCCAGTTGTAAACATAAATCTGCGTTGCGGTCTGATCGCCGGGAGATGTCGGAAGGCAAAGCAAATATTCCCTTTCAGATTCATACGATAGGCCGAATGTGGC
>CAZYCV010000272.1:0-2175 GCA_964645305.1 uncultured Occallatibacter sp.
GTATCCGTATAGCCAACCCCGGCTAGGCAAGGTTGGTCGGTGCTGGCAAAATGTGAGGGATGCAAAACTCCGCACTGATTCGCAAACATTCCACGCCCGAGCAGCGGGCGAAAATCCTGCAAGCGTGGCGGGCGAGCCCGTTGCCGGATAAAGCGTTTGCCGCCCAAGCCGGGGTCGGCGTTTCAACGCTGTACGCCTGGCGGCGGGGGGCGACCCGGCCGCCGGATCGCCCCGGCCCCTTTGTCGCCGTGCCCAATTTATTACCCACCGTTCCGGCCGCCCCCACCTACCGATTGCACTGGCCGGGCGGTCTGAGCCTGGAGTTGCGGTCCGGGTTTGCCGCCGCCGAGGTGGCCGCGTTGTTGCCACTGCTGCCGGCGTTATGATCCCCTTGAGTCCGGCGACCCGGATTTACCTGGCCAGCGGCGCGACGGATCTGCGCAAAAGCTTCGAAGGCTTGGGCGACCTGATCACCCACCAATTCAAGGAGGATCCGTTGAGCGGCCACCTGTTTGTGTTCACCAACCGCCGGAAGAACCGGATCAAGCTGCTCTATTATGACGGCACCGGGGTCTGGGTGTGCGCCAAGCGGCTGCTGGGCCGGGGCTGCTTTGCCTGGCCGAATACGACCGAGCCGGGGGCCCTGCGGATCGCGGCCGAGGCGTTGACGCTGCTGTTGACGGGCATCGATTTGGCGCAGACGCAGGCCCGGCCGTGGTGGCGGAAGGCCGCCTGAAAAAAAATGACCGCAAGTGAAAAAAAGGGTTGACCGGGCGGCCTTAAAGATATAACCTGATGATATAGTAAATGATCGTCCTGGACACATTGCCCGCCGAAGTCCGGCAAGCCTTGGCAGACTTGCAGGCGGAGAACGCGCGCCTGACCCAAGTCAACCAGGACCAGGCGAAGCTCCTCCAACTCAAGGACGAGCAAATCCGCCTGCTCAATTTCCGGATCTGGGGCCCCCAGAGCGAAAAGCTCTCGCCGGCGCAAACGGCGCTGCTCTTCGCGGAGGCCAGTGTCACGACCGGCGAAGTCCAGCAGGAGGCCGCACGGCCGGACGCGGAAAAAGCCGACCCGCTGCCCCAGGCCAAAAAGCCCCGCCGGCAAAATCCCGGCCGCACCCCCTTGCCCGTTCATTTGGAGCGCCGCGAAATCCTCGTCCCGTGTCATGCCGACGATTGCCAGTGCGACCAATGCGGGGCCGAGCGGCCCGTCATTGGTTACGAGATCCATGAGGAACTGGGCTGCGAACCGGCCAAGTTTCATGTCAACGTGATCAAGCGGGAAAAGCGCGGCTCCCATTGTCTGCCCGAACAAGGCGTCGTCACCGCGCCCGTCCCGCCCCGCATCGTGCCCAAGGGCAAATTGTCCGACGCGTTTATCATCGAAGTCCTGGTCCAAAAATACCAGCAGCACAACCCGGTCTACCGTCAGCTCGCCGCCCTGGCCGACAATCACGGCGTGGCGCTGGACCGCAAGACGGTGACCGACGCCCTGCTGGCCGCCGGGGAGTTGCTGCGGTCCGTCGTCCGGGCCCAGGCCGATGAATTGCGGCGGCAACCTTATTTGCAAGCCGATGAAACCCCCGTGCCAGTGCAGACGGGCGAAACCCCCGGGCGCCACCACCAGGCCTATTTCTGGGAATACAGCGAGCCGGGCGGACGGGTGGTGTTCGACTTTCAAATGAGCCGCAGCCGTGAAGGCCCGGCCGCCTTTCTGAAAGGCTTTCGCGGCAAGCTGCAATGCGATGGCTATGCCGCCTACGATAAACTGGGCGCGGACATCATTTTCATGGGCTGCATGACCCATGCGCGGCGCGGTTTTGTGGACGCCGGCAAACTCGCGCCCCAAAATCCGCTGCCGCCCGAAGTCATCGGCCGGATCGGCCAGTTGTACGCCGTGGAAAAGCAAGCCCGCGAAGCGGGCCTGGGAGCCGAACAACGGCTGGCCTTGCGCCAAAGCCAGAGCGTGCCGGTCATGGCCGCCTTGAAAACGCGGCTGGTGGAAATCCGCCAGCAGCTCCCGGCGGGCGGCAAACTGGCCCAGGCCTGCGACTACGCCTTGGGCCAGTGGAGCCGGTTGGAGGTCTACTTGACCGACGGCGCGGTGGAAATCGACAACAACTGGTGCGAGGGCGCGATGCGTCCGCTGGCCCTCGGACGCAAAAACTGG
>CAZYCV010000273.1:0-2169 GCA_964645305.1 uncultured Occallatibacter sp.
AAAAGCCTTGACAAAGCCGACGCTGTCATACACGGCGCTACAATTTACGGATAAGCACTAAAACCACGTAGCCTGTGAATCCGAGCCATCTCAACAGTATGCCTTAACCCTGCTTCCGCGATTACGAAAGAGAACCGGTCTGCGAGGCATTCTCGCTCCCGCACGATAAAATAGCCTCAACCGGATGCCGCAATCTATTCCAGCCGCCGCGCCACAGACTGCCCACTCAGCGCAGGACCGGCCCACGCCGAGTGCGGAGCCGCGCCCACCGATCATTCAAATTGCAGATTTGGAAAAGACTTACACGACCGCGCGCGGCGCTCTCACGCTCTTCAAAGGCCTGAGCCTGGAGGTTCAGCAGGGCGAGAGCCTGGCTATTGTTGGCCAATCCGGCGCGGGCAAGAGCACACTGCTGCACATTCTGGGCGCGCTGGATGCGCCGACTGCGGGAACTGTCCTTTGCGCCTCAACTAACGTGAGAGGGCTTACGGCGCGCGAGGCGGCGGCCTTCCGCAATCGCGAGATCGGCTACGTCTGGCAGTTTCATTACCTGTTGCCGGAGTTTACCGCTCTTGAAAACGTTGCCCTGCCGCTGCTGGCCGGCGGCATCAAAAAGACTGAAGCCACGGCCAAAGCGCTCCATTGGCTGCGCGAAGTTGGATTGGAAGATCGCGCCGATCATCGCCCCGGCGAGTTGAGCGGCGGCGAGCAGCAGCGCGTGGCGCTGGCTCGGGCGCTGGTCAACAGTCCCCGGTTGCTGCTGGCTGACGAGCCCACCGGCGACCTGGACGGAGCCACCGCCGAGCGCGTCTTTGAGCTGATCGAGCGGCTGCACGCAACGCATGGCCTGACCTCGATTCTGGTGACGCATAACCTGGATCTGGCCGCCCGCTGCACCAGGATTTTAAGGCTTGAAGGCGGAATGTTGGAGAGTTTCAATTTGGTCTAGATTCAGGAAATCTGAGCCTAAGAAGGCAATTGCTGAGTCTAATGGGATGAGAAGCCGCAAAATGAATTGTTTTTTGTTCAAGGGCGGCTGGAGCGGTTAGGATGGAACTCTTACGGCAAAAGATTTGCCGCGGAGGCAAGTGAAGCCGGTGAGTGAATCCGGCCATTGAAGCGGGTGGGCACAACTGCCGATAGCCAGTATCAGGGAGGTCACCATGTTCGAACGCTATACGGAAAAGGCGCGGCGCGTCATCTTTTTTGCGCGGTATGAGGCCAGCCAGTTTGGCTCGCCGTACATCGAGACAGAGCACCTGCTGTTGGGCCTGCTGCGCGAGGACAAGGCGCTGACCAACCGCTTTCTGCGCTCGCACGCTTCGGTGGATTCGATCCGCAAGCAGATTGAGACGCACACCACCATCCGCGAAAAAGTCTCCACCAGCGTGGACCTTCCGCTGTCGAACGAGTGCAAGCGGGTGCTGGCCTATGCGGCGGAAGAGGCCGAGCGGCTGGGCCACAAGCACATTGGGACGGAGCACTTGCTGCTTGGCCTGCTGCGCGAAGAGAAGTGCTTTGCCTCCGAGATTCTGCAGGAGCGGGGCCTGAAGCTGGCGCAGATTCGTGAGGAGCTGGGCCGCGTGACGCAGGAAAAAGCCCAGCCGCAGCAGCAGCAGCGTCCGCGTGAATCGAGCATGCTGGCCGAGTTCAGCCGCGACCTGACCCAGGCGGCGATGGACGGCCAGCTCGATCCCCTGGTGGGCCGCGACGGCGAACTGGAGCGCGTCATCCAGATCCTCTGCCGCCGCACCAAGAACAATCCCGTGCTGATCGGCGAACCAGGCGTCGGCAAGACAGCCATTGTGGAAGGCCTTGCGCAGCGCATCGCCGACGGCGAAGTCCCCAGCTTTCTGGCGGAAAAGCGCGTCCTGGGCCTTGATCTATCGCTGATCGTCGCCGGCACAAAATATCGCGGACAGTTCGAGGAGCGGCTCAAGACCATCATGAAAGAGCTGATGGAGAATCAGAACTCGATTATCTTCATCGACGAGTTGCACACCCTGGTGGGCGCGGGCTCAGCCGAGGGATCGCTCGACGCGGCCAACATCCTAAAGCCTGCACTCTCGCGTGGCGAACTCCAGTGCATCGGCGCCACCACCCCGGCCGAGTATCGCAAATCCATCGAGAAGGACCGCTCGCTCGAACGCCGCTTCCAGGCCGTCAAAG
>CAZYCV010000274.1:0-2155 GCA_964645305.1 uncultured Occallatibacter sp.
ATAGCCTGAATCCACACTTTGGACACTGTGAGAAGTTCGCACTTGTTGACGTTGATCCCAAAACCAGAGAGGTACTTGCTACAACAGAAACTCCAGCCCCGGAACACCAACCGGGTCTGTTGCCTGTTTGGCTCAAGGAGCGCGGCGTGACCATCGTCATCGCCGGCGGCATGGGAGCGCGTGCCCTCTCTCTCTTTAAGGAGGCTTCAATTGAAGTCATCACAGGCGCGCCAACTGAGAGTGTTGCTACGCTTGTTCGCAAATATCTGGATGGATCGTTGGCATCGGTCGAGCACCTCTGCGAGCACGTCTGCGCTCACTGAGTCTTCCGATTTAGCATAGGGTTCATGGAGTGAATATGGCGAAGAAACTGGTGGTCATCGTTGGAGGAGTGGCCGGTGGCGCGACTTGCGCCGCGCGTCTTCGGCGGCAAGACGAAGACACGGAAATTCTTGTTTTGGAGCGCGGGCCCTACGTCTCCTTTGCCAACTGCGGCTTGCCTTACTATGTCGGTAATGTGATCCAGGAAGAGTCCAAGCTCTTGCTGGCTTGGCCATCCTTGTTCCGCGAGCGTTTCAACATCGAGGTGCGCACGCGGAACGAAGTACTCGCGATTGACCGGACCACCTCTACTGTCTTGGTTCGTGATCTGGAGACAGGGCGCGAGTACAGCGAACCTTTTGATGCACTGGTGCTATCTCCGGGCGCGTCGCCGATTCGTCCGCCGTGGCCGGGGATTAATCTGCCTGGAATTTTCACGTTGCGTACAGTTCCTGACAGCAGGGAGATCCGGCACTGGATCGATGAAAAGAAACCGCACAACGCAGTTGTCGTGGGTGGCGGATTCATCGGTCTGGAGATGGCGGAGAACCTTGCTCATCGTGGAATCGCAGTGACGATTGTCGAGTTGGCCAATCAGGTAATGCCTCCGCTTGATCCCGAGATGGCCGAGTACGCGAAGCAGCGGCTTGAGTCTCGCGGAGTGACGCTTGCGTTGGGCGATGCAGTGTCCGAGTTTGGGCAAGGCGATAACGGTAGCCTGATGGTGCATACGAAAAGTGGAAAGACTTACGAAGCTGACCTGGTGGTGCTGGCTATTGGAGTACGTCCAGAGACAATGCTTGCACGGGAAACAGGTTTGGAGTTAGGTGAACGAGGCGGCATCCGCGTTGATCCTCAAATGCGCACTTGCGATCCGCGCATTTGGGCTGTCGGCGATGCCGTTGAAGTCAGAAATCGAGTCACTGGCCAATGGGAACTTATCCCTCTGGCGGGGCCGGCCAATCGTCAAGGGCGCGTGGCTGCCGATGCGATCTGCGGACGCGATGCGCATTTCGATGGCGTCCAGGCAACCGCAGTTTGCGGTTTCTTTGGTCTGACTGTGGCTCTGACTGGCGCAACGGAAAAGTCGCTGTACCGTGCCGGGCTGATGGACTTTGAAAGTATTTATCTGCACCCCGGCCATCACGTGGGCTATTATCCAGGCGCGCAGGCGATTCATCTGAAACTGATCTTTCGCAAATCGGATGGTCTTGTGTTGGGCGCGCAGGCTGTGGGTGAAGAAGGCGTTGCACGCCGCATTGATGTGATCGCTACTGCAATTCAAATGAAAGCCACCGTCTTTGATCTCGAAGAGGCTGAACTCTGCTATGCGCCGCAGTTCGGCGCGGCAAAAGATCCTGTGAACATGGCGGGAATGATTGCGGCGAATGTGGTTCGCAATGATGCGCAGATAGCGCCATGGAAAAAATTGGACTCGACGAAAGCATTTCTTCTGGACGTGCGTCAGCCGAGCGAGTTTGACGCTGGATCGATTCCAGGGTCGATCAATATTCCGTTGGGGCAACTGCGTTCACGTATAGGAGAGTTACCGACGGACAGAGAGATATGGATCAATTGCGGCGTTGGGCAACGCGCTTACTACGCTTGCCGTATCCTCTCTCAGCATGGTTTGCACGCGCGCAACCTTTCGGGAGGATACGGCACATATCGCGTATTTCATTCTTAGGCCAATTTGAATATGGAGGAAACAAAAAATGATTTTGATCAAATCAGAAACAATCAGTTGGATTATGGCCTTGACGGTATCTGCAATTGCAGGTGGTGTATTCTTGCGCGGCCACTCCAATCAAATCACACCTGAGGCCGCGAAGGA
>CAZYCV010000275.1:0-2142 GCA_964645305.1 uncultured Occallatibacter sp.
TTTTTCATATTTCTTAGTCCTCCTTTATTTTTATCAACTCTGTTTTTTTTGTTAATATAAAATCACTTTTGCCAAATACAGCGGTAGTTGAATCTTCTGTCAGGGGCGCTGTCGCCGCTTGTACTGAGTGAAATAGGATCCTTTAAATCTACAGGGTTATCACACCAGTGAAAATCAAAAGTGAATGTCTTACTCCCCTGCAGCCCAAGTAGTTTACGGGGAACTGCTAATTCAAGCTTTTTACCCTTGTAACGGTAGTTTATCTTTCCAACTTCTACCCAGGTTTTGCTTGTGGAATCAAATCGCATCAGCATTGTGGTCTTATCATCTATCACCTTTTTATTTATTAGATAATCATAACCGTACCACCCGGTAGTAGAATTTTTATCTGCGTCTATTAGCAGGAGCATCCAATTATTCCCCGTATATGGCGTCAGCATTTCGTTTGTTTCTGCATAAAAATATACATTATCATCATCTACGGCAACTTTGCTTGTTATTATATCGTTACGACCGGAATCGTTTATATAATGTAGACCGCCATAACCGTTATAATCACGATGAAAGGTATCACCCTTTGTATCCCTGTATTCAATGTCAATTTTATCCCAATCAGTAAAATCTCCGTCTATCTTTATGCTGCAAAGCCCATTCAATACCGGTATTGGGCGCACACCTTTATAACGGCGAATGTTCTCAACCATCTGCATATAGTAATTGTCGGTGTAACCACCCTTCATTGGTTGTATGCTGCGATTGAATTCGGCATTATATTGGTCAACAAAATAGTAATTATTATCCCGGCGCATGAATGGAGTGGTTTCTTTTGTATCACCTGGAAGTGCCGGACTATCTTTAGGATTATATTTGCCTGCAATCAATTCATTCCAGTCATTGATATAAATAAACGGTGGATCCGCTTTAAGCGCTTCATCCCATCTTTCCTGGAAATAGATACCGTAACCTTCGGGATGTTCTACTTTTTTTCCTAGCCACGGTACGTAAGCCGAATCCGGCATATCATATTGATTTAATTGCGGTTCACCATACTGCCGTGACCAAGATTTTCCGACTAATGAGTATGGATGCTGAGCCGGAGTCACAGCCGCTTCCTCTATTAGACCATTATGCCTCGAGACAAGTGAATCAGGATTCATAGCTCCGACTTTTTTATCGCCCAAATCATATCCAAAACTCCAGTTGTCTTCCGTACCAACGTAGCGTTTTCCGCCCCACTCGTAAGTTCCCCACCACATGTTTCGTAAAGTGAAGAAATTTTTAACATCTTTCGTATAATCCTTATAAAACTTTTCAGTATAGTCCGGATCATTAAAATGAGGATTATTCTTATCGGATAAGGCTGTTATATCATAATGCGGATTAGGGTTATTTACTCCTCCCCCCCATGAATCTATTTCCGGCGTTCCATTATAAAGCAGCAAAGGTTTTTCATTCCAGTAAAACCAAAGATTTTTATATTTGCCTTCCTTATATATTTTATCGTACAGATCCTGTACAACCGTGATTACCGGTCCATTAAATGCCCAGTAACAAAACTTCGGCACTTTATTTCCTTCAGATATCATTTGCTCCATAACATTAAAAATAACACTCCATTCATCCCAATAACAGACGGCATTCGTTACATCCATAATCATTACATCCACCCCCGCATTGGAGAGCATAGATATATCTTGGCGGATTACGTACTCATCCTTGCTAAGGAAATAGCCCGATTCAGGTTCTCCCCAATGGTATGAACCTTCAGTCCAAAGGGGATTATGGGTATCTAACCTTGCACTCGGGTCGGCAGCAAGTATCTTTGTTACATCGGCATTATAGGGACTTTTCATTTTAAATGCTCCGTCACTATGCCAGGTAATATAAAATATCCCAACAATCCGGCGGTGATCATTCTTAACCGGTCCTACTTCCTGAGATGTGGGTAATGTTCTGCCAAGTGCATCTGTACCTACCCATGTATCGGGATATATGTCTCTATAATATTGCTCGGTTGAAGTAGTATCGGAATTCTGAGCTAAAGATTTTTTTTGCTGCGCTTGAATAAGTACAGAGCATAGAATTATAAATGCTATAAAATAAGTTAGTATTTTTTTTATCGACATGATTTTAAACTCCATT
>CAZYCV010000276.1:0-2139 GCA_964645305.1 uncultured Occallatibacter sp.
GTATTCGTATTCGGTGGTGGTTTCCTGGCCTATCCTCCGCCCTTCCTGATGGCAGCAGTCGCAAACCTTGTCCTCCGGTTCCAGGACGACCTGCCGGACTTCCAATTGGACCGGGAGAGGATGACGGACCCGGCGACGAGCTTCTCGTTGCAACTTCTCTGTGTCTTTGGGCGGCAGTTCCGGTTCCAGCACTTCCTGGCTCAACGGGGCCGGTCGTTGCGCCTGCTCGCGCAAGTCCCCGGCTAATTGCCGCAGTTGCTCCTCTTGCTCCGGGCTCAACTTGTCGGCCTTGGGGCCAAAGAGTTGGCGTTTGAGTTCGGCGATATAGGCTCGCGCCTCGGCCAGCAACTGCTCCTTCTCGCCTAACGCCTGGTCTTTGACCCTGAGTTGTTCTTGGAGTTGGAAGGCATACTCCGCCATCCCCTGAGGATTGCCGGCCGATTCGCGCAGTAACTCTTCCCGGCTCTTCATGCTTGGAGCACCTCCCGAAAGTCCCGCCGCAACGGATACAGATAAATATCTTTGACCGGTGCTTGAATACAGGTGTGCCGGTCCTGCCGGGTGCGCCCGGTCGTCGCGCCCACCGCCAGCCAATTGGCCGCACGATAAGCCGTGCCCCGAAAACGCTCCCGTTCCACAAAGGTCTCCAGCAGCACGATGCCATGTCCATACTTGGCCTGCCAGTCGCGGGCGAGCCGGCGGCTGACTTGGCCCAATATGCAACTGGCCAAATGAGGCACCTTCACCCAGGGCGGAATGAGAAAACGGGTGTTGTTGACGATGAGGCCCAGGTGGCGTTGCCGCTGGGGTGCCGACCAGCCGATAAACCGGTCACGGTCCTGGCACTTCCAAGCCGCTGCCCCAAAGACCAAACAGGCCAAGAGGCAACCCCGGCCGTCCCGCACGACGTATTGCAAGTTCTCGCCGACGGCTCCGCCAAAACCCAAATAATGAAACTGACTCAGCGCCGCTTTTACCCAGGCGCGCTCGGTGGCTTGGGAACTCACCTCACCAACGGTCAACACTCCTAACTGGGCCAAACCGCATTCGATGGGGCGCTGGTCCCATTTCAAGTCCTCCCCGTCCACAGAACCACACCGCATCCGATTGGTGGGAATCTGGCGGCGGGGTGGCAGGGCAATGAGGCCCCGCTGGTGCAACTTGAGCAGGAAGGTGCGCGCCGCCATGTCCTTCAACTGTCCCGCTCCGTTGCGCCAGTTCCAGTGCGTCGCCAGCGCTTGCGATAAACGCCAACGGCTCCAGCCCGGATTTTGCCCCATCCACTGACGGAGCATCTCCAGATCCAGTTCGCCCACCGACCGGCCTTGCACGACAAGACTTTCGCTCACGGACGGGAAAATAGACCGGGGAAAAACCGGAGTCCAGTCCAAAATGAAAAAATCTTCAAACCCGGTGCCACGCCCGCCGGGAAGCACTCTCGATCCCGTGAATGAGCAGCGTCAGTTCCTCCGGGCGCAGGCACTGGCTCTGGCCCTCACCCACAGGCCGGGCATAAGTTCCAATTTCCAACCGCTTGCTCAAAATCCAAAGCCCCGACCCGTCATGCGTCAAAATTTTAAGCCGGTTGCGCCGTTTATTCAGGAAAACGAACCAATGGCCCGAAGTGGGTTCTTCCCCCAACACGGTCTGCACCCAGGCATACAGACCGTTGAAGCCCTTCCGCATATCCATCGGGGCCAACGCCACAAAAATCCGGGTGGCCGGCGATAAACTCAGCATGGCCGTCGCAAAGCTTCCAAGACCGAGTTAATCCAGGCCGGCGTCGCCGTCGCCGTGAACCGCGCCACCGCTCCCGTCGGCAAACTAATCTCCACGGCCCAGTTCTGCGGCGGCTGCCCAGCCGTCACCTTGAGCTCCTGGAAAACGGGAGCAACCGCGACCGGTGGGCGCGGCTGGGCAAAGCGCCGGTCATAAACCCAGTAGTGCAACCGATGCCGCGATAAACCGTGCTGCTCCGCAAAAGTGCCCAGACCCAGACCGCTGGCGCGGTAGCGTTGGATCCAACCAGAAATCTCCTTGGGTGTGTAAGGTCGGTTAGCATGCGAATCGTTCTTCATTCCCGCCACTCTAGCCGAGACCCAGCCGTCCTGCATAGAAGGCAGCCCCCATACCGCTTAC
>CAZYCV010000277.1:0-2135 GCA_964645305.1 uncultured Occallatibacter sp.
TCTTGGAGCCTGTAAACGGAATTGGCCCCGTGGTGCTGCGGAACTTTTTCCTGCTCCGTGGGCTACCGGAGTAGCCGGGTTGGGTGTCTCATGGACCCCTTGAGCAACCATATTGCCAGCGCACATCCTGCGGGCGGCCCTGGACACGGTCCTGGCGGTCCAGCAGCTACGGGACGCCCATCCACGCCCTACCGAGAACACCGGCCTGAGTTGGAGTTCCACACCGGCCTACTAGCGTCTGCCTCCGGGCAGGACGTAATGCAGTATCACCGACAAGACGCCAGTGCAGTTGAGTAGCCCAGTCGAAGCTAGAGGCCGATGCCCTGGTCGTTATTGTTGTCGCCACTGCCAGGCTGCACTTGGGCGTTATCGCCCATTGAGTGAGCCGAAGTTTGGCCCACTTGCTCAAGAGCTGCTTCTCGCGTTATAGGCTGCGCTTGCCGGTCGTAGAACTGACCTTGTGGGTCAATGTGTAGCCAGCTTCCCGCGTGGTTGTGCTGGTAGCTCTGGACCTCGCCGGTCTCGCGCTTCCACTCGTAGTCTGACGCTTCGTTTGGCAGGGCTGCTTGGATTGGAGCATGGTGCCGATGCTCTGCGTCGGCACTGGGGTTGATGTTTTCTGGTGCGTGGATTTTCGTCTCGGCAAGAATCTGGCGGCGAAGTTCCTCTTGCGAATGCTCTCTGCTGTTGGTCATCGATGGCTCCTTGGTCTGTGTTTGCTGGTTGAGGGTCGGTTCGACCTGGGACTTTTGAAGGTCCACGGCTGAGGTTTTTGTCACGTCGGTGCTAAGGCGTTCACTCAGAATCGCTACATCGTTGGTGTAGATCCGCACGTCCTCCGAAGCGCGCGACACTGAGACGTAAGCGAAGCGGGTATTGATGAGTTCCGGGTGAACCTTCGTGTCCATATTCACCAAAACCCGGTCTGCGGTAAGCCCCTGGGAACTGTGCGAGGTCACGGCGTAGCCATGATCGAAGTGCCGCATTTGCGCGGCGTCGAAAGCGACAGTGCGCTCTTTTGCGCCGTCCATTTTCACGCTGATCTGATTGCTGTCTATCCGCTCGATGGTCCCCATATCGCGATTTGAAACGGCAAGCTCGCGGTTGTTGGCAGTGAACTGGATGCGGTCGCCCTGAGCAAAATCGCGGTCAATTTCACGGTAGGGCGCGATGCCCTGTAATCGCTTTGGGTCATAGGTGGCTTGCTGGCCGTCTGGCTTCTGGACGGTGATCTGATTCTCTTTGTGGTTGACCGAAACCACGGTTGCGTAGCTGCCCTTTTCAATGCCGTGTTCCTTGCTGCCCCGCGTGTAATGGAGAACGTCGTCGGGCTGGTATCGCGCCGCCCAGCTTCGATCAACGGTGGTCATATCGGATCGCGGCGTGAGCACGTTCATGCTGTGATTATCTTTGGAGACGACTCCAGACGCCTGCAATTCAGTGCGTATCGCATTGTTGATTTCCTGGCGGCTGGCGTTGTCGGGCGAGACGACCAGCGTGCTCTCCGGCTTGGCAACATAGTCCTTCGCAATGGCCTCAATGCGCTGGACATTGTCGGGTATCTCGGTGACGCGGCCCTGCTGCTGCAAGAGCGTCAAACCGATTGCAGTTTCGTTTCTCGACAGGTGTTCGACCGCGCGAAGCAACTCCGGGTCTTTCTGCCGCATGATCTGGTCAAGCTGTGAAGTTTGCATCCCGGCGAGTTGCATCTGCTCAAAGGGCTTGCCAGCATCGACGCTCTGATGCTGGCGCGTGTCGCCGATGAGAAGCACGCGATCTTGCGGGCCGATCTTCTCCATGAAAGCTTGCATCTGGCGCGTACTCGCCAGACTGGATTCATCGACCATATAAAGGTGGCGGCTGTTGGGATCGCCGCTGAACTGCTCTTGACCGCCGCGTGCAAGGAAACCTTGCAAAGTGCCAGCGGTGAGGCCAGCGTCGCGCAGTTGGGCGGCGGCGCGGCTGGTCGGGGCGAAGCCCTCGACCGCGTAACCGTTGCGCTCTGCGCCCTCCCGAATAGCTTCCAAAGTAGTGGTCTTGCCGGTTCCGGCGAGTCCTTGCAAACCGTGTACGCGGTCGCGGCTGGTCAGCACTTCCTCGATGGCTCGGCGCTGTGCGGGATTGAGAAATTCGCG
>CAZYCV010000278.1:0-2133 GCA_964645305.1 uncultured Occallatibacter sp.
CGCCGATCATCTGGTCCGGCTCAATCGTCACCGGGTCCACGATCATGCCGCTCTCCGAGCGCTTCACTTTGTCGATTTCGCCCGCCTGATCGCTGATGCTGAGGTTGCGGTGAACAATGCCGATTCCGCCCTGCTGCGCCATGGCGATGGCCATGCGCGACTCGGTCACCGTATCCATCGCCGAAGAGAGCAGCGGCGTGTTCAGGGTTATGGCGCGGGTCAACTGGGTTTGCGTGCTGACCTGCGCGGGGACCACCTCGCTGTAGGCGGGAACCAGCAGAACATCGTCAAAGGTAAGTGCTTCCGGCAAATTTTTGTTGAACATGATGCTCCGAACGCCTGGCGGGCGAGGATTCACTCCCAGCTCGGCAGGCGCTAGCTTTCATTGTAACGGAGAGGCCCCGGAAAAGTATTGAATCGAATCTCGGGCTTCAGTACCGTTGGCGGATTTTGTGAATTTTTCATGACACGTTTTGCCCGGTTTTCCCACCATCTAGAGTGTGGAGCTCTGCGAGTGGAGCGCCAACTGAATCAATCTCAAGAAAGAATGGAGATGCCGATGGGAATCAGCCAGGTTGATCTCGCTATACTGTTACCGGCCTTTGCCGCGGCATGGAATCTCATCGGCGGTGAAAAGATCTTTGCCGGTTCGCCGGCCTCGGAGCGCTCCTTTCAAAGTCCGGACGGCTTTTTTGCGTTGGAGGCGCCCGCTGACTGGGAGCACGGCCAGCAGCACGCCACCAATGAGCTGGCCTTTACCTGCGGAGAGGTCAACGTCAGCGTGGCCACAGCGGAGACCGAAGCCGACGACTCCGTCGAGCAGTTTCTGGAGTTCAATAAATCCCTCTTGCGTCATATGTGCCCAACCGCAGTGCTTTGGAGCGAAGGCCAGACCACGGTAGCCGGCGCCTCAGGAGCCTTTTTCACCATGGTCTGCCCCGGCACGCGTGCGCGCACCATCGTCCGCGTGGCCGCTGCTCGCATCCAGAACCGGCTCTTGATCTTCAAGACAGCCGCTCCCACGGCGGAGCTCTACGCGGTGCAAGAGGTCATCGACCGCATGGAGCAGAGCTTGAGAGTCTGCGCGGGATCACCTCAAGTGACCGAGCCGCGCAAACGCGCCTGTTGAAGTTGCTTCTCGATTCAGAGTGAATCACTCCGATTCAAAAAAGTTGAATCAACTGATCTAAAACAATACAAATCAAGACGATACATTACTTCGGTCCATAGCGCGGCGTTCCTTTTTGTCGTAAAGTAACGCCATGTATCTCGACTTGCATGACGTTCGCAGAGCCTTCGGTGAGGACGAGTTCTACCCGTTCTTTCAGCCATTCGTTGCATTGGAGAGCCGTCAACTGACGGGCTTTGAAGCCTTGGCGCGCTGGAATCATGGCCGCTTGGGCGCGCTGGCCCCGGACGCCTTCATCCCCATTGTGCAAAAGTGCGGCTACATCAATACGCTGACGCAAAAGCTGCTGGGCAAGATCTTTGCAGCCGCGCCGTTGATCCAAGGCACGTTGCGCCTCTCCATCAACCTCTCTCCGCTGCAACTGATGGACGAGACGCTGCCCGGCCAGATCTCCTCGGCCGCGCAAAAGGGCGGCTTCCTGCTGCAGCGGCTGACCATCGAGATGACCCAGAGCGCGCTGCTGGACGATCTGCGCACGGCGCAATCCGTGGCTGGCGAGATGAAGTCGATGAACTGCCGTCTGGCGCTGGATAACTTCGGCACTGGCCACAGCAGCCTCTTTCACCTGATGGCCTTGCCCTTCGACGAACTCAAGATCGACCGCAGCTTTGTCCACGCAGTCGATCAAAACGGAGATAGCCGGAAGATTGTGGCGGCGCTCGTCAACCTGGCCAAGAGCCTGGGAATGACCACCGTTGCGCAAGGCGTGGAGACCGAGGAGCAGGCCGCCATTATGGGTGATCTGGGCTGTGAACTGGCGCAAGGCTGGCTCTTCGGCAAGCCCGGCGCCGCCAGCGAGATTCCGCGCATGATCGCCGAGGTGGCCGGCGACCGGGCCGAAAACCTTTGCGATGCCATTTGATCTTAACTTCTTCGGCCAGCGTCGCTTACTGTAGCGCCGTGTATGACAGCGTCGGCTTTGTCAAGGCTTTTTTTCAGGCCTT
>CAZYCV010000279.1:0-2105 GCA_964645305.1 uncultured Occallatibacter sp.
GCGAGATCAAGCGCCGCCTCGACGAGATCGACTCCGGAGCCGTCGAACTGATTCCCGGTGAGCAGGTTCACGCCGAGATGATCGCCAGTCTTTCTTCGCAGGCAAGGGCGCGGCTACTCGTTTGAAACCGATCAAGTACCATCCTGCGGCAAGACGGGAGATCAAGGTCTCTCACGCCTGGTACGCCCAGCAAAGTGAAGATGCCGCCGACGGTTTTTATGAAGAACTTCTCCCCGCGATTGACCGTGTGCAGCAGCGCCCTCAACTCTATCCGCCATATTTGTACGGAACTCAGCGCGCCGTGCTTGACCGCTATCCCTTTTCCATTGTCTATCGAGAAGAACCACGTGAGATTCAGATCATCGCCGTGGCTCATGCCAAACGCCGCCCCGGCTACTGGATGAAACGACTATAAGCTGGAAACTCGGTAATTTCGGGCACTGAAATCCGTCCTCAACCCATAAAATGATAAAGAGATGCAGAGAAGTTGAAAGCCGGAATCCATCCATGAGCCTGTCGCACACCACCATAGCCCGTCTCTTCGCCTGCGCCCTGCCGTTTCTGGCCCTCACCGCTTGCCGCCCGCATGACTTCCCGCTCTACCCGGCCAACTATCGCGAGTACGCCTACGTCACCAATGGCGACAGCAACACAGTCTCCGTCCTGGACGTTGTCAATATGCGCCTGGACCGCGAGATTGCCGTCGGTCTGAAGCCTGTCGAGGTCGCTGTAAGCCCTACGCGCGATGAGGTTTACGTGGTCAACTCCGGCGCGCTCAGCGCCTTGGGTTCGGTCTCCGTCATCAACGCTGAAAACAATACCGTCACAGCCACCATCCAGGTGCGCCGCGCGCCCGTCTCCATTGAAATCGACCCGGCGGGCAACCTGGCCTACGTGGCCAACTCCGGCTCCAACTCCGTCTCTGTCCTCGATCTCAAAGCCCGCCGCGAAATCGCCGACCTCGCCGCCGGCGAAGAGCCTGTCGCCGCGCGCCTTTCGCCCGACGGCAAAACCCTCGCCGTCGCCAATCGCAAATCCGGCTCCATCAGCCTCATCGATCCCGTCGCCCGCCGCCTCCGCGCCACCTTCGAGGGCTGCCCCGGCACCTCGGATCTCGTCATCCTCCCCGACTCTTCCAAAGTCTTTGCCGCCTGCTCGGCCGGCCATCAGGTCATGATTCTCGCCCTGGCCCACACGGAAGAGCATCCATCCGCCGCCAATCCTCAACCGCTTCCTACCCGGCCTGACACTTTGGAGGCGCTGCTCGACGTCGGTCAAGCCCCCGTTCAGCTGGCCCTCAAGCCCGACGGCGGCGAAATCTTTGCCTCCAACGCCCTCTCCAACTCAATCTCTGAGATCTACAACACCACCGACGAGGTTGGCGGCGCCACCATGATCGGCAACTATCCCGTCCGCGGCCTGGTCTCCGCCGATAACTCCCTGCTCTATGTCGCCAACCTCCATTCGCAGTACGTCACCGTCTATTCCATTGATGACGGCAAACTGCTTTCCGCCTCCCAAGGCGGCTCCATCCGCGTGGGCGACGGACCTTCGGCGCTGGCCTTTTCCGCCGCCGGCCATCTGCTCTTCGCCGTCGATACCGGCTCCAACGACGTCGCCGTAATCCGCGTCAGCTCGCGCTCACTCTTCACCTACCTCTCCACCGGCCGCGCTCCCAACGCCATCGCCCTCAAAAATTTCAACATCAAGTAGTCAAGGGGGCCCGCTTAATCCAGCAAAGGTTGGACGATGAAATACCTTTAGAGTGCAGGCCTGCTTTCCGCCTTTACATTCCGCCCATCCCCCTGCCACACTTGAATTGTGGCTACCCAAACCATCGTCATCCTCGATTTCGGTTCGCAGTACACGCAACTGATTGCGCGGCGCATCCGCGAACAGAACGTCTTCTCCGTCGTGCTGCCCTGTACGGCGCCAATCGCAGAGATTCAGGCGCTCCAGCCCCTCGGCCTGATCCTCTCCGGCGGGCCGTCCTCGGTTTACGACGCCGACGCCCCCGCCGCTGACCCGCGCCTGCTCGAACTGGGCCTGCCGGTGCTGGGCATCTGCTACGGGCTGCACTTCATCGTCCATCACCTGGGCGGCAA
>CAZYCV010000280.1:0-2095 GCA_964645305.1 uncultured Occallatibacter sp.
CTGCAGCACACCTACTATCGCTTTGTGGCGCTGGCCGACCGCAAGAAGAACATCTACGACTTCGATCTGGTCGGCTTGTTGCCGGATTCGGTGCGCGACAAACGCCGGGAACCCGTCTCCGAACTGGATTAATTTTGTCGCCAGCCGCATGGAGTGGCAGGCAAACGGGAGAACCTTCTACAATCGTTAAGAGAGAGTGAACGCATGAAACTGAAAGTCTTAGTCACCGCAGGAGATGGCATTGGCCCGGAGGTCACGCGCGAAGCGGTGGCTGTTCTGCAAGAGGCCGCAGTCGGCCATGAAATCGTAATCACAGAAGCCCGCATCGGCGGCATTGCCATCACCACCGACGGCACGCCGTTGCCTCAGGCAACCCTGGACGCGGCACTGGCCTCGGATGCGGTTCTACTGGGCGCGGTGGGTGGCAACGAGTTCAATTCGCTGGCGCCGGACAAGCGTCCCGAAGCTGGCCTGCTGGGCCTGCGCGCTGCGCTGGGCGGATTCGCCAATCTTCGCCCCGCCTTCGCTTTGAAAGAGCTCGCCGTCAACAGCCCGCTGCGGCCTGAAGTGATCGACGGCGTGGATATTTTGTTTGTGCGCGAACTGCTGGGCGGCGCGTACTTCGGCAAGCCTCGCGAGTGGAACAAAGAGACGGGCGTCGCATTCAACACCATGATTTATACGCGCGAGGAAGTGGCTCGCGTGGCGCGCATCGCCTTTCAATTGGCGCAGAAGCGGCGCAAGAAACTGTGCAGCGTAGACAAGGCCAACGTGCTGGAGGTTTCG
The DNA here is from genome assembly GCA_964645305.1 of uncultured Occallatibacter sp. Lineage (GTDB taxonomy): Bacteria > Acidobacteriota > Terriglobia > Terriglobales > Acidobacteriaceae > Telmatobacter. The sequence goes on from CAZYCV010000280.1 coordinate 787, forward strand.
CAACTGTGGCGCGCAACGGTGATTGAAGTGGCCGCGGAATTTCCTGATGTGACGCTGGAGCATCAGTACGTGGATGCGATGGCCATGCACTTGATGAATCGCCCGCGCGACTTTGATGTGGTGGTTACGGAGAATTTGTTCGGCGATATTCTCAGCGATGAATCCGGTGTGATTACCGGCTCGCTCGGCATGCTGCCCTCGGCGACGATTGGCGGCAAAGTGAATCTGTATGAGCCGATTCACGGCTCGGCGCCGGACATCGCCGGCAAGGGATTGGCGAATCCGTTGGGCGCGATTCTGACCAGCGCGCTGATTTTGCGTCACTCGGCGGGACTGGAGAAAGAAGCCGCCGCAATTGAGACCGCGGTGCGCAAGGTGCTGGAGCAGGGCTTCCGCACGGCCGATCTGGTTCGCGGCAAAGATCACGGATACACCGTGCTTTCGACGACGGAAGTGGGCGCAAAGGTCCGCGAGACGGTGAAGACGCTGCTGAAGTAGATTCGTGGCTTCCCACCCATGCGCCAGAAAAAAGCGCATGGATGGGGCACCCGACATTTGTGGATGAGCGAGAAAAGCGAAGCTCCTTCGACTTTGCTGCGCTTCGTTCAGAATGACAAGCTGTTTGTGATTGCAGATGACACTGCGATTTCCAAATGCGATTTCCAAAGAGGATGAAGAATGAGCACCAACGCAAAAACATTATTTGAAAAGGTCTGGGAGAAGCACGTGGTGGTTGAGCCTGCGGGCGAGCCTACGGTGCTCTACATCGACCTTCAACTGCTGCACGAGGTCACATCGCCGCAGGCCTTTGAAGGGCTGCGCCTAACGGGCCGCAAGGTGCGCAGACCGGATCGATGTATTGCGACGGTCGATCATAATGTGCCGACGACGATTGCGGGCCGCCTCAACATCATCGATGAGATTGCGGCCAAACAAATCTCCACGCTGAATAAAAACTGCGCCGAATTTGGCATTGAGTTGTATGGCGTGGATTCGCCCGATCAAGGCGTGGTGCACATCATCGGACCGGAGTTGGGATTCACCAAGCCTGGGATGACGATTGTCTGCGGCGACTCACACACGGCCACGCACGGAGCCTTCGGCGCATTGGCTTTTGGCATCGGCACCAGCGAAGTGGAGCACGTTTTGGCCACGCAAACGCTGCCCCAATCCAAGCCCAAAACCTTTCGCATCGCAGTTGAAGGAGAGCTTCCCAAGGGCGTAACCGCGAAGGATATGATCCTCGCCATCATTGGGCAGATCGGGACGGACGGCGCGACGGGCTACGTGATTGAGTACGCCGGTTCGG
>CAZYCV010000281.1:0-2089 GCA_964645305.1 uncultured Occallatibacter sp.
AGGAAAGCTGCGTAAGCCTGCCCTTCGGCGACGCATTAACTTGCACGCAAAATTCCGCACTAACCACCTCCGACGACGCCACCGAACACCACTTCACCGGCAAAGAACGCGACACCGAATCAGGCAACGACTACTTCTTCGCTCGGTATTACAACAGCGCGATAGGAAGGTTCATGTCGCCCGACTGGTCGGCAAAGATGGAGCCTGTACCATACGCCAAGCTCGACGATCCGCAGAGCTTGAATCTCTACGCCTATGTACGGAACAATCCGAATCGTTACGCGGACGATACTGGACACACTGCAACTGAGAGTATGTCCTGCAATAAAGACCATTCTCATTGTAATGTGACAATTACCGCTAGCTTTGCAATATACGATGCGTCAGGCAAGATTGGAAGCGACGCGATGAAGAGCGCAGCAAACACAATCAAAGATTCGATCGAGTCTGCTTGGAGCGGCGATAATATCAAAATTGGTTCGACTTCGTATACAGTAACGACTTCAGTTTCTGTATCTGTTGTATCAAGCAAAGCTGCGGCGGAGCAGAGCGGAGCGCAAAACGCGATTGGACTCACGCAGGTTCAACCAGCGGCAGGGAAGGATGCAAGAACATTCAACACCGCTAATCGGCAACAAGACGGCGGACTCTGGCGGATTGGAGCGCTCACGAGTCAAAATGTGGCCGCCCATGAGTTTACACATGTACTTGGTGACAATGATCACCCTGGCTATATGCTTTCAAGCACTAACCCTGGAACAAGGTTAAAGGTTCATGGCGCAAACTCATGGGATTACGGATATGCGCTTAGAGAAGTGAATTCCTTATGGAACAGTAAAGGCGGTTCTGGCAGAAGTGTTTCTACCAGTGTTGGAATGGGCTTGGAGGATGGGAATCTGAAGTGAATGCATTTAGACTTGAACCACGGAAAGGAGTGTGAGACCAATGTTAGTCCGACTAGATCGTCGATCTGTTGTCGCGATGCGTATCGGCCTATGCGCCTCGCTCATGTTCTTATTGTCTTCGGTGGCAAGTGCAGACGATCAACATCTTATATCGATAAAGATCATTCCAACATCGGCTGAGAAATGCGCTGAGGAATCGTCATTGAACATAGAAGCAGTCCTGACGAATGAGAGTTCCAGATCAATCGAGATAAGTCCTGCCGGTGTTGGCGGTGGCGAATGGATTTTCAGGTATGAGAAAGGTAAGGCACAATCTCTACGACGTTTAGTTGATGATTTCGATATTGATTGGATAAGTAAGGGAAAGTGGGTCCGCATAGCGCCCCACAAATCTCTGGCAATCACATTTATACAAGATTTAAGCGGTGGAATCCCTGATTTCATTACTGAACTGAGCAAGACAGGAGTATATGCGATCTCCATCGACTTTAAGGTATTTGAAAGAACCAAAGGAGGTCAGATAGAATTCCGAGGGACCGCCGAATCTAACAGGGCTATCTTTTTAATCGGAGACTGTGGAAAGGAGGCCAATCAAGGCGAAGTGATTTCAAGCCCAAAAACAATTCCCGCCCCTGAGGATCTTTCCGCAGCGCCTAAACCCCAAACTGCTGCTATTCTCCACGAGTCTGGCCATGCTGATCCACAGAAGCAGCCTTGAGCCGCCGTTCCAGCCAACCGCCAGCAAGCCGTCCCTCGGGGCGGCTTGCTTGCAGTTGCGGCACAAATCTTTGGTCCAAGCGGGAATCCGCCGATGGAACCGGAGCAGGGGGAATCGGCGTTTCCTGTTCCTTGATTACGGGTCACACCCCACCCCGTTCCGGTTTCTGAAAGCCGAGACGCCTCTAGCAATCTTCTCGGGATCTTCGAGTTCGATTACACGTTGCAGCCCGCGGATGATGCCCTCGACAATCCTTGCGTTGGGCGGGTGGCCCATGTCTGACCAACCCAAAAAAATGGGGTGCCCCAGGTCTCGACTTTGAGACCTGGGAGTCCATGAACCTCAATCGGCGGCGCGGCGGCTGAGTCGAGTTATGGTACGATCTACTCGTACATGATTCCGCAGAACGGCTACGCGCCGAACGGCAACATCCTGGCGCACTATGATTCGGTGATGGGCGACTGGC
>CAZYCV010000282.1:0-2082 GCA_964645305.1 uncultured Occallatibacter sp.
TTGCGGCGGACCGCGAAAGTTGGGTGGAATAATTTTAATGGTAATCATTTTCCCTTCACCACAACAAGGACACACATCAGGATTGTAATTTAAATTTTCCTTGCATATTTGTTTCCAATCTTTTTTAATTCTTTTTTCAGGGGGATGTAGACCCAACAACCTTTGAATGTCGCGCAATTCTTTACGTCTGGTGGATGACAATATTCCAAAATGACGTATCCGTACAAATCTTTTTGGGAGAATGTGCATACAAAACCTTCGCAAGAACTCCTTTCCTGTTAATGGCATTATTTTCTCTATATTATCGCGGTAATCTCGCCATCGGAATTTTACTCCGGACTCATCAATACTCAACAGCCTGTGATTGCTAATGGCTACTTTGTGCGTATATCTACCAAGATATTCAACTACCTGTTCAGGTCCGCCAAAAGGTTCTCTAGAATTCACTCCCCAACGATTTTCATAGAGCTCGTCGATAAATTGTTTTTGCTGTGGAAGCCGTTTTTGTAATGCATCAATAAATTTCTCGCGAAACACCTCGGAAAGATTTTTAACTTCAAATAAAAACACTTTTCCATTGTTTGATACATTTACCTGCTTCCATTGGCTTTTATAATCAACACCGCCTCCAGGGACAATGCAATGTAAATGCGGGTGCAGCGAAAGACTTTGTCCCCATGTATGAAGAATGGAAATCATGCCTGTTTCTACACGAAGGTTTCTATGTGAAAACTGCGTTATGGTTTCCCATGCCGATTGAAAAAGCAGGTTGTACATCAATGCCGGTTTATACATGAACAAACTGTTAAGCTTATCTGGTACAGTGAATACAACATGAAAATACGGAACAGGAAGCAAATCCTGTTTCCTGTTTTCTATCCATGCTTCTCGTTGTGTGTTCTGACACTTCGGACAATGACGGTTACGGCAGGAGTTATAACTGATGCGAAGATGTCCGCAACTATCGCACTCGTCAAGATGCCAGCCCATTATGGAAGTACGGCAATTTTCCAAGGCGCGCAAAGTTTTCTGCAGATAGGGATTAGGGTGGTATTGATTTGTGAAACTTTCGCCAAATTGCCTGATGATATCTGCTACTTCATACTTTGGCTTCACCGTACAGAGTATCAAACGGACTGAATGCTTTTCTTTTTTCCGGTCTTGCTATATGAAGGTAAATCATGGTTGATTCGATACAATCGTGTCCCATCAATTCTTTTATGGTAACGATATCAAGTCCGTCTTCCAGCAAGTGTGTTGCATAGCTGTGACGAAGCGTATGTACACAAACCGTCTTGAGTATTCCTGCTTTCTTTACTGATTCCCGCATTATCCATCTTAGTCCATTGGGGCTAAAAGGAGCCCCTTTTTCTTTTCCGTTGAAAAGATATACCTTGGGTTTATAGAACTTGAAATATTTTCGCAAGCCAACAAGTAAATTCTTTGATAAGGGAACATAGCGGTCTTTGCAGCCTTTAGCTCGCCGGATATGTATCATCATCCTTCCCGAATCAACATCTGAAATTTTTAATCGACATAGTTCGCCTGACCTTAATCCCGCCGAGTATATCATGCTTAGAATGACCCTGTGTTTTAAAATATCTGGTGCCTTGAATAATCGCTTACATTCCTGCTTACTCAGCACTTCGGGCAATTTGTTTTCATTAGGAATTATAGGCAATGATATTGCCCTTTCCGGCAAGTCCATTAATCTGAAATAGTACCTCAAACCATAAACTGTATGCTTGAAAGCACTTCGTGATGGGGTTTTTGAACTTCTTGCCAGTTTTGCAAGATACTCGTCGATTTGGTCATCACTTACTTTTTGAGGCAGAGCATTGAAGTGTAAACACAGGTGCGCCAGCTTGCGCCCATAATTGGTAAATGTACTTTTGCTTTGGCTGGAAAGGATAACCTTTTGCTCCAGTTTAGCGTAAACATCCGAAAAGCCCGCAACTTCCTTGCAGGCTTTCTCTACAAAGGTTTCTGTTTTTTTCATTAGGATTCTGTTTTAAGTTTCAGAATCCTTTTACGATATTTGCATATTACTATCCCGCTTTTTTGCGGGATTTAGTGCAACTT
>CAZYCV010000283.1:0-2079 GCA_964645305.1 uncultured Occallatibacter sp.
CCGGTTGCGCAGGTCTTTCGTATCGATGCGCCCCCCCCTCAAACCAAACGGGTCTTTGGTGCTCTGGAGGGAATGTACACGCTACCGGACAACTTCGAAGAGATCGACAGGGAGTTGGATAAGGAAATCGAGAAGCTCTTTCTTGGTGAGGACGAAGAATGAAATTTCTTCTCGATACGCAATTGATTGTATGGACGTTTTACGATCAAAAGCGAATGCCCTTGCAAGCGCGGATCCTCATGGAACCGAGAGAGAATGTGCTGCTCTTCAGCACAGCCAGCTTGTGGGAGATTGCGATCAAGCGCGGGCAGGGCAAGAAAGATTTTCAATTTGATCCAAGGATTCTTCGGCGTGCTCTCTTGGACGGTGGATATATAGAACTTCCGGTTCTAGGTCCGCACTCCGTTGAAGTTGACATTCTCCCGCCCATCCATAAAGACCCCTTCGACCGCCTGCTGATTGCGCAAGCGATGGTTGAAGGGATCACGTTGTTGACTGCGGACGATAAGATTGCCCAATATCCCGGCCCCATACGCAAAGTCTGAAGCATTTTAGTGCCCGTTACACCGCCCTCTCAATGTTGTAGCCTAGAATCAATGCTTATCGAAGAAAACAAGCCGCTTGCGCCTCTGACCACCTTCGGCATCGGCGGAGCTGCGCGCTGGTTTGCCGAGGCGGTGAGTGAAGGCGAGATTGTTGAGGCGACTGCATGGGCCGACGAGCGCGGTGTGCCGCTCTTTGTGCTGGGCGGGGGCAGCAACTTGCTGGTCTCGGATGCGGGCTTTAATGGGCTGGTGCTGCGCGTGGGCTTGCGCGGGATTACGGCGACCGACGCGCCGGGAGAGAGAATCTATCAAGTTGCCGCTGGTGAAGACTGGGACGACTTCGTAGCGTGTTCGACTCAAGCCAATTGCGCCGGTGTAGAGTGCCTGGCAGGCATTCCCGGCACAGTCGGCGGAACGCCGGTGCAGAATGTGGGTGCCTATGGGCAGGAGGTTGCCTCGGCGATTGTGAGGGTGCGGGCCTTCGATTTGCAAGCGCGCGCCTTTGTGGAGTTTGCGGCTGCCGATTGCGGCTTTGCTTATCGCCGCAGCCGTTTCAATACCGTGGATCGCGGGCGCTACATCGTCACGCGCGTGGACTACCGGCTCACCCCTGGCGGCGCGCCTACGGTTCGTTACGCCGACCTGCTGCGGGCGCTGGCCGAGCTTCAAGCCGAGGGCAGGGAAGCGAGCCTTGCCGAGGTTGCCGAGCAGGTCCGACGGGTTCGCCAATTGAAGGGAATGCTGCTCGTCGAAGGCGATCCGGATTGCCGCAGCGCGGGCAGCTTCTTCAAGAATCCGGTGGTCAGTGTGGAGCAGCTTCACAGGATTGCAGCGGCGAGCGGTCAAGAGCCGCCGCGCTTCTCGGCTGGTCCGGAGGCGGAGAATCAAGGCAAGGTAAAGCTGCCGGCGGCGTGGCTGATTGAGCAATCGGGCTTCCGCAAGGGCTACGCGCTGGGGCGAGTTGCTGTATCGTCGCGCCACACGCTGGCGCTGACCAATTGCGGCGGAGCAAGTGCAGAGGAAGTGCTGGCTTTGGCTGGCCGGATCACGGTCGCCGTCGAGGAGAAGTTTGGGATTTTGCTGGAGATGGAGCCGGTGATGGTTGGCTTTTGAGCCACGAGCCTAAAAAAGCGTGGACCGGGAGGTCCACGCCACAGCCGACCAGGAGGCCGACGCCACAGTTTCATGGGATATTCGCTACAGGTTGATCTCCTGCGGGAAGGCTGCTAGGCAGCCGGTTTCAGGCTCTTTACGCTTACACCGGGGATGGCGGGGTGCAATTGTTCCGACATGGTGGCATGGGTGCCGAGGTACTGCAGCACATCGTTGATGGAATCTTCAAAGCGGGAGCCGGTTTTATGGGTAGCTTTGACCCCTTTGGCTACCATTTGGCAGACTTCAAAGCGGTTCATCCCGTGCGAAAGGGCACGGTGAATCTTGTCGGAACGCATGACTTCACTCCGGTCAACAGGTAGATGTAGCGTGCGGTGCGGAGCTCGTCAGAAGCGGTGGGACGGCGGCAGCCGAGCAGGCT
>CAZYCV010000284.1:0-2068 GCA_964645305.1 uncultured Occallatibacter sp.
CTCCATCGCCAAGCGCGAAGAGGTCATATACCTCTACGGCAACGAAGACGAGCCCGTCGTCCTCGACCGCCATTCGCCGGTGCTGCACCTGATTCAGCTCATCCGCGACGAGAGCCACCGCTTTGCCGTCGGTTATCATCGCCAGCGCCGCTCGATGCGCGACCGCGAGTCGGAGATTCTGGAGATCCCCGGCGTAGGCCCACAAACCCGCCAGCGACTGCTCACCCACTTCGGCAGCCTCCGCGAGGTCCGCGAAGCTACGGCCGAGTCGCTCGCCGCCGTCGTCCCCCGCAAGACGGCGGAGACCATCTGGCGGCATTTTCATGAAGCGCAACAAGTTGAATGACCAAAGGAACCCCTGACTAAGTCGATGTTTTGAAAGGGCACGACTTCAGTCGTGTCGATAAAGCCCACAGAATCAATAGGGCTTTAGCCCCTGAGGGAAGGCTTTTCGGCATTTCCGACTTATGCCACAGGCTGCTAAACCATCCTCTTGCCGAGTGGTTCCATTATTGATACCATGATGCTACGTCGGGGAAGTCACAATGAGCCGATTGAGCCAAGATCACTACACTTATCGCGTCACCTGGTCACAGGAAGACGGCGAATATCTAGCCCTCTGCGCGGAGTTTCCTTCGCTGAGTTGGCTGGCTGCGGCTCCAGAGACGGCGCTAGCCGGGATTCGCAAAGTAGTTGCCGATTCCGTGGCCGACATGATTGCCAACGGCGAAGCTCCTCCCGCCGCGCTGGCGGAAAAGCGCTACAGCGGCGAGTTTCGCGTTCGTATTCCTCCGCAAGTGCATCGGGCGCTGGCACTGGAGGCCGCCGAACAAGGCATCAGCCTCAACCGTCTGGCCAGCGCCAAACTGACCGGGTAGTAGGTTTCGGTAAATCTATTCTCAAGTCCAAGCTTCCACCGAATCGCTGACCACCGTAATGCCATGCAAAACGGCGAAGCCGATCTGGCGGCATTTTCATGAAGCGCAACCGATAGGTTAGATTCTCCGCAATGGCTTTGTAGTCATTTGACATTCGTCCTGAATTCCTAGATTTCTCTCCACCCTCCTTGCCTTCGTGGACCTGGAGGAAATTTCTTTCCCTTGGAATTCTTTCCGAGCCTCGGATTGCTCTTTTTGCTTTTGTAGGGAGTTCGCATCTTGCTTTTGTGGGGAGTTCGCATCGCTTCACCTCTCAATCGTATGGTTCCACATCTTTGGGTTTATGTGGTGAACTTGCGTACCTATAACTTGCAAATAAATTATATGTGAACTATAGTTAACACATGATCGAGGTTCGCCAGACCGAAGTCTTCACGAATTGGATTCTCAATCTGCGCGATAGAAATGCTCGTTCTCGCATTCAAATCCGCATTCGCCGCCTTTCGCTGGGCAACTTCGGAGACGTAAAGCCGGTCGGCGAGGGAATCAGCGAACTGCGCATCGATTATGGTCCGGGGTATCGCGTTTATCTCCAACGGCAAGGAAATCTGTTGGTTCTCCTGCTCGCTGGAGGCGATAAGAGAACGCAAGACGCGGATATTGCCAAAGCAAAGAAGCTGGCAAAGGAGGCTTAAAATGGCGCTTAAAACGACTCTCTGGGATCCTTCGGAGTATCTCGATAGTACCGACTCCATCGCGGCTTATCTGGAAGCGGCCTTCGAAGACGGCGACCCTGCCCTGATCACCGCCGCGCTGGGCGATGTGGCGCGCGCCAAGGGCATGACGCAACTTGCCGCCGAAGCCGGGGTTACGCGCGAGGCGCTTTACAAGGCTCTCTCCGCCACCGGCGATCCCCGGCTCTCCACCTTTCTCGGCGTGATGAAGGCGCTGGGCATCAAGCTCGCGCCCCGCGCCGCCTGAGTTCTTCGCCGCTAAAATTGCGGGCCGGAAATATAATCGATGTTGTATAATCTGCAAAGCGGGGGCAAGACGAGCAAGCCGCTGGCTGAAATCGCGTGGGAAGGCGCATTCTAGGAAAGACTCGATGACCACCAAGCCAAGCCATATCACTCAAGGCGACGTACTTGATGATCTGGGCTTCACGCGCGCGGAGGCGTCGGCACTAAAGA
>CAZYCV010000285.1:0-2057 GCA_964645305.1 uncultured Occallatibacter sp.
TGCGCACCATCTGCTGGAAGGGCCGGAAGACAAAGATGATGCCGGGGCCGTAGGGTTGCGTTGAAACGCGGCCCAGGGTGAAGATGACTCCGCGCTCATACTCACGCAGAATCTTGATGCAGTTCAGAACATAGAGGGCGACGATGGCGACTACGATCAGGCCAAATGTAAAAACATCCATGGGCATTTCCTCACTCAGGTGGGATTGTACTCCAGTCCCGCGGATGTGGGGAATAAAATCCTGAGCGCGTGCAAATTCCGCGGCGCAATTGACGGCGGCGCGCCCGCTTTGAGAGGCTATTTGCCATGGGATACAAAGGGAAAGTAGAGTATGCGCGGGAACGCAAGTTGCGCACGCGCAATACGCGCATCTATCGCTCCTTGCATTGGCCAATCTGGATTTGGGTCTTTTTCCTGGCGCCCGGGCCACTGACCTTTTCGCTCTTTGCGCACGGCTTCAGCCTGGGCAACTCGCTCTGGCTGGGCTTCGTGCTGGCGGGAACAGGCGTGGCCGCGGTGCGCGGCAAGCTGCCCGGAGCCGAGCCGGGGCCTTACATTCTGCGCTTTGACGAGGATCGCCCCAACCCGCTCTACCGCAGAGTCTGCTACAGCTTTGCCTGGACGGCGGCGCTCACCTACGCCACGCTGAATCTGGAGGGGCTGATCATCACCGTCCTCGGCGGCGGCTGGCAGATGAAGGCGATTTATACATACGGCTATCCTCCTTTGGCCGCTATCATCCTGCTGATTGGGCTCACCGGCAATCTGCCGCGCGTGGGGCCCTCCACCAGAGGCGAAGGCTCCGAGCGGCGCTACTTTTACGGCACCGTCTGGTCGGTCACCGTGGCGCAGACCCTGCTGTTGATTCTGTGGAAGACCCTGCCGGTGAACCCGGTCACCAGTTGGGTGAAGCTGGGAGCCTATGTGGCTGCGCTGCTCTTTATGGGCTGGCTGACTTATCAGGGCGTGCTGCCCCGGACGCGGCCGATTTTGCCGGGTGAGAGCATGGTCGCGGACTGACCACCCGCAGCAGGGCTGGATCAATCACCAAAGATGCGCATGGTGCCGGATGGATTGGAAGCTCGAACCAATGCCAGGTTTTTTCCGCGTATGCATCTCATTTTGCAGGATTGTAACCTTCTATTCATCTAAACCCGGTAGGCTTGGAATGGTGATAGACCAAGTGCCAGAGATTCATATCCGCCAGACAGTGTTGCCGAACGAAGCCCCTTTGCCCGAAGAGCATCCCTCGGCGCAACCGGCATCGCGTCAGGCGTCGGCAATTCGCGCCTACCTGCTGGGGCGCGGCAATTCGGCCTGGGCCGACCGTGGATTCCATTGGTTGATGGTGCTGTGCGCGCTGAGCATCTTCGGCATCGTGGTGCTGATTGCCACCGAACTGGTGGTGCGCTCGCGCATTGCCTGGGGCGCCTTCGGTCTGGACTTTTTTTACAAGGCATTCATCGATACCTACACCGGCCAGCCGATGTATTGGGATCCGGTCAATGGCCACTTCAGTGCTCTGCCCTTCCTCTACGGCACGCTGGTTTCATCTTTTTTGGCGCTATTGATGGCCGTTCCGCTGGCCATCGGCGTGGCCGTCTTCCTCACTGAGATGTGCCCCAACTGGCTGCGCGCGCCGCTGGCCTTCATCACCGAACTGCTGGCGGCGATTCCCAGCGTGATCTACGGTTTGTGGGCGGTCTTTGTGCTGGTCCCACTGCTGCGCGAATATGTAAACCCATTCCTTATCAAGGGCTTTGGCTGGACCGGCCTCTTTGCCGATGACAATCCAACCGGCTTGGGATTTTTGACCGCCGGCGTGATTTTGGCCATCATGATTCTGCCCATCATCTCTTCTCTGACCCGCGAAGTCATGACCGCGGTTCCGCACTCGCAACGCGAAGCGGTGCTGGCCCTGGGCGCCACGCGCTGGGAGATGATCCGCACCGGCGTGCTGAGGAATGCGCGCATCGGCATTGTCGGCGCCATCATTCTGGGTCTGGGCCGCGCGCTGGGCGAGACGATGGCCGTGGCCATGGTGATCGGCAACAGCC
>CAZYCV010000286.1:0-2043 GCA_964645305.1 uncultured Occallatibacter sp.
TTGGAGTCCGAGCGCGGGTGCATACGCGTTTCCATGATGCTCTCGCTGATGGGATGCGAGTAGCGGAAGCGCGTCAAATGGCGGATTGAATAAAAGTTCATGCTCGCTCTCCTAACTCGCCAAAGCCGATTGAATCGAGTAATTCACATAGTAACGGTAAATCAATTCATGAATCCGCAGGCATTGTTCGCGGATGTTATGCAGAAACGCTGACGTGTCGCCATGCAGTATCTCGTCGATAGTGGTAAAGTCGAGCATGGCGTGCAGCCGACCAATGCCGGAGATAAGCTCTGCGGGAGGCCTTCGGCCGCCGGAGCTTTGAATCGAGTCAATGGCCTCGCGCATACTGTCCACGCAGTGGCGGATGGCATGAGGAAAGTCGCGATTGAGGAGCAGAAACTCCAGTATGCGCGCGGCGGATACATCCGCTGTATAAACCTGGCAATACGCTTCGAAGGATGTGCAGCAACGCAGCAGGCCGACTAACTCGATGTACTGATAACCTTCATGCTCGCGCTCTTGCGGATGAAACAAATCCGGCTGATAAACCTCCAGCAGCGTGGCCGTGGCGTAGGCCCGCTCGATATAGCGTCCCAGCCGGATAAACTGCCATCCCTGACCATGTATCATGGTCGAGTTAGTAACTCCCTTGAAAAGATGAATGCCGTCAATGACAGAGGAAAGCATATCATTGATACTGGTTTGAAACTGCGTCTCCGCCTGCGGCGAGTGCATCTGATGATAGAGCCGGTTGAGGCGCTGCCATTGCTCGCTGGAGATTTCCTCGCGCACCTGGCGGGCATTCTCACGCGCGCCATTTACGCAGAATGTGATGGCCGCGTGGTTGAGAGGATCGAAGATCAGCTTATGGGCCATCGATTCCAGATTGCCATTCCATTCCAAGCCCGCCGGTTTGCCCAGCGAGGCGACGAGCCGCTGCCAGCGCTCCCGCTCACTGGCGCCGCCGGTGTCCAGCATCAGGCCCATCGTCACGTCCAACTGGCGCACGGTATTCTCCGCGCGCTCCAGATAGCGGCTCATCCAATATAGGCTGTCGGCGACTCGAGATAACATTATGCCTCCATGACTTGCCAATTAGAAGTTACTCCAGCACCCAGGTGTCTTTGCTGCCGCCGCCTTGCGATGAGTTCACAACCAGTGAGCCTTTCTGCAAAGCGACGCGGGTTAGCCCGCCGGGCACGATGTTAATTTTGTCGCCGAAGAGAATATAAGGCCGCAGGTCCACATGGCGCGGCTCCAGATGATTACCCACAAGGCAGGGAGCGCGAGAGAAATCCAGTGTGGGCTGCGCAATATAATTGCGTGGATTGGCCTCAATGGCCCGTGCAAACTCCTCGCGCTGCTGGGCGGTCGAGTGCGGGCCGATTAACATTCCGTAGCCGCCGCTCTCGCCCACCGCCTTTACCACTAACTTATCCAAGTTAGCCAGCACGTGCTGACGCTCCACTGGATCGCTCAGTAAATAAGTTTCCACATTATTCAAAATAGGATCTTCATCCAGATAATATTTGATCATCTTCGGCACGTAGGCGTACACCGCTTTATCGTCGGCCAGGCCGGTTCCGAAGGCATTGGTCACAGTCACATTGCCGGCGCGGTAAGCATTGAAGAGCCCCGCGCAACCCAGCGATGAATCGGCACGAAAGACCAGCGGATCGCTGAAGTCATCATCGACGCGGCGATAAATTACATCCACGCGCTTCAGTCCGTCGGTGGTGCGCATATAGACGATGTTATCGTGAGTTACCAGGTCGCGCCCCTCAACCAAATCAATGCCCATCTGGCGCGCGAGATAGGTATGCTCAAAGTAAGCCGAGTTAAAAACGCCCGGCGTCAGCAGCACGATATTTGGTTCCGGCCGTCCTTCGGGCGCGAGCGAGCGCAGCGTGGCCAACAGCAGTTGCGGATAGTGCTCGATGGGGCGCACGCCATAACTCGAGAATAACTGCGGAAAGGTCCGCTTCATGACGCGCCGGTTGGTGAGCATATAACTCACGCCGGAGGGCACGCGCAAGTTATCTT
>CAZYCV010000287.1:0-2012 GCA_964645305.1 uncultured Occallatibacter sp.
TGGCTAGGCACCAAGCGCGTAGAGGCCAGCGCGGGCGGCTGCGTCAGCAATTTTCCCAGCCTGCCCTACGGCGACGCCCTGCCCCCCGCGCCCATCGGCAACTGCTACGTTGACGCCACCGAACACCACTTCACCGGCAAAGAACGGGATACAGAATCAGGAAACGACTACTTCGGGGCTCGGTACTACGCGAGCAGTATGGGGCGGTTCATGTCGCCGGACCCGATGTCTCCGATGAGTAAGGGTAAAGGTACTGCCTTTATGGACTACATTGGACAGCCGCAAAACTGGAACAAATATGCGTACGCCCGAAACAATCCGATGGTGCTATTTGACCCGGATGGCAAAGAGACACAGGTCGCAATTGGTGGAAGAGTAAGCGACAACGTGTTCGGCCATGCCTGGATCATCATCAATGGGAAAGCCTACTCCTACGGAACGAATGACACGCACGGTCCGAAAGGACAAAAGGATTGGGGCGTGGACGCGAAAGCCATGTTGCAAGGGGAGGCGGCGAAAGGCAGGAGCACTGACTTGCTCACGCTGAACATAAGTCCCGCGCAAGAAAAGAACTTGCAGCAGCAACTGGACTCAAATAACCCCAACGCTCCAGGCGCAGCCCCATACAGCATCCCCAACGGCAATAGCTGTGTGGATCAGGTGCAAAATCCACTGGTCAATACTGGAATTCTTCCAGCACCATCGTCAGACGCGAGCAATCCCGCGGCTGGATTACCTGGAGTTGTTCCCGCGCCTGGATCACCGCTAACACCGTCAGGCCTTGAATCCGAACTACAAAGCCAACCTGGTCTCGTCCAGAGTACGCAGACGGTTGGACAGTCCAATACGGGATTCTTCCAATCGCTCTGGAATACCATCAAGCACGCATTCTAGGTGGCCAATGAAAGCATCACAGATCGCGATACTAGTGAGTGTAATGGTGGCGCTTGTCGCCATGACGGGTTGTTTTAAGCGACCAGCCATTCGACTGGAGCGCGCAGGCGACGCATCCGTGGTGGTTCACGTAGAGACACTGGGTGAGTACCCAACGACGATTCGTCATGTAGAAATCAAGGAGATTTCTTCTGGTAAAGTGGTTTTCGATCTGCTGGCCGACAGCGGTTACCCGCAGATTTACAACTTCAGGCTTATCGCTGGGGAAAACTCTACGCACCTTGCTGATCCTGAACACGGCTCATATCGAGTCGACGAACCGGGGGTTAAGGACACCTTTACGCTCCAGAAGGGTGTCCGCTACCGCCTGACGATCTGGGGGGAAGGGTGGCCTCCAAGTAAAACTGATGTTCAGTTCTGATCCAAGAGGAGGAGGGTGGCGGGTGACGCACCCTAAGTTTTTCAAAAACTTGACCACCCCCAAAAGCTGGGTGCCCCATCCTTCCACGTTCTTTGTGGAAGGGTGGGAACCACGAACCTCAACTGGCTTTGTTTAATGTACGATAAATCTAACTACGACGCGGCGGGCGATGTGACCAACGACGGCATCAACTCGTACCTTTATGACGCCGAGGGGCGGCTCTGCGCGGTCAAAAACTCCAACGCCAGCCTCACCGGATACATCTACGACGCGGCGGGCACGCGCGTGGCCAAAGGCTCGCTCAGCAGCTTCAGTTGCAACTTCTCGTCCAACGGCTTTCTGGCCAACACCAGTTGGGTTCTCGGCCCCGGCGGCGAGCAGGTCACCGAGTACGCCGTCAGCGGCCCGGCCACCAGCTACACAAGCTCCTGGACCCACACCAACGCCTTCAGCGGCGGCAAAATCACGGCCACTTATGCCTGGTCCAACAGCGCGCACACGGCCACGGACACCTACTTTTATCTTGGTGATTGGCTAGGCACCAAGCGCGTAGAGGCCAGCGCGGGCGGCTGCGTCAGCACTTTTCCCAGCTTGCCCTACGGCGATGCCCTGCCCCCCGCGCCCATCGGCAACTGCTATGTTGACGCCACCGAACACCACTTCACCGGCAAAGAACGGGACACAGAATCAGGGAATG
>CAZYCV010000288.1:0-1999 GCA_964645305.1 uncultured Occallatibacter sp.
CGTTTGCGGCAAAGGTCTTCGTCGAAATCCACGTCCAGCACCCAGTGCAGTTTGTGGTGAGTAGGCCGGGGGAATTTCACCCCCAGCCTCTCTCAGAACGGTGCGGGAGCCTCTCGACTCACACCGCTCCCATCAAGCAAACGCACCCACCGTCCCGTTTTGCCAGTGCACGAACAGATATGGCTGCTTCTCTGACACTCTTTCAATGAAGAGACTCGCCCGTATCTTGTGCCCCTTGAGCCGCCGATACTTCCGCATCGCCCAGGCAACCAAAGTCATATTGAAATGCCTGAAAACCGGATACATCGCCGACGGGTAAAACTTCCCATAGTAGGCCATCCAGCCCCGTAGGACGGGATTGTACAGCCGGGAAATGTCCTGTAGGCTTAGCTCCGTTCGATTTCGGAAGTTGTGCTTTCGCGTGGTTTTCCGCATGGATTTCAGAGCGCTCGAACTGACCGCGGGGCAGAAACTCACAAACAAGCTGTTCCGTTTGCTATTCTTCACGACTCGCGGACGAAAGGAGTACCCGAGAAAGTCGAACTTCGAACCCGGGTGCTTTTCCTTCCGACTTCCGTCCTTGCAGTAGACAACGTGTGTCTTTTCAGGATGCATTTCGAGACCGCACTCAGCAAGTCGGGCCTTGAGCGCCGCCTTGATGGCCAACGCCTCGGACTCGGTCCTGCAATGTACCAGTCCGTCATCTGCATAACGGCACCAGGGAGCACCCGGAAACATTCGTTTCATCCAGACATCGAATGTGTAATGCATGAAAAGATTGGCGAGGACGGGACTAACAACACCTCCTTGCGGCGTCCCCTTGGTCCTTTCGACCAAAGTCCCGTCCGCCTGTTGAAGAGGCGCTCTGAGCCATCGTCCTATATAGAGCCGCACCCACTTGCACTCCGTGTGTTTCTCCAGCGCCCGCTCGAGAAGCGCGTGGTCAATGTTGTCAAACAGCCCCTTGATGTCGAATTCAAGTATCCAGTCATACTGCCAGCATCGCTGACGCGTGACTGCTACCGCGTCCAACGCTGATTTCCCTGGCCGATAGCCATAGGAATCCGGCAGAAAGATTGGTTCTAGTTTCGGTTCCAAGACGCGCTTGACCACCATCTGAGCCACGCGATCCGCTACCGTGGGCACTCCGAGAATTCTTTCCCCACCATTCTTCTTCGGAATGGTCACCGCTTTGACCGGCGCCGGGAAATAGCTTCCCGACGACATCCGGTTCCAGATTCGATACAGGTTGTCCTTCAGGTTCGTCTCGAAGTCTTCGATGCTCTCCTTGTCCACGCCGGCAGCGCCAGCGTTGGCCTTAACAGCCTTAAAGGCTTCATACACCAACCATTTAGGGATGGTGAACGGTTTTGCCGTGGTCACAAGTTTCCTCCTGTCGCCAGTTGAACTCGAAATTCGGCAGCTTGATCCGCCCCCTTTGCTCTGGCCGCATTACCAGCCTTCATCGCTCGTACAGGACGGTCCGTCCCAGTGTTCCGCTTCGGTACGCTCGCCTCACGGTGTATGCCGTTTGTGCTTCTCCCTTGGCATCGGAACGACTGGTTCCCGCAGTTCCGCACAAGAGCCCGGATCGGAGTCACGCCCCCTATACGCCGGTTGCCGTCTACCCCGTCACCAAGCACCCGGTAGACTTGTCCCGGGAGATAGAAACGCTCCCGGTTTTGACAACAATTCTCTGGATTACGACGCGTCATCGAGGGTTCACTTTCGTTCGTCTCTGCCGATCCTTACCTGCTTGAGGTACATCCTCAACGCTTTGACCCCAACGCTCACTACCACGGCTCTTAACCGCAGCAGCTTGGAGTGGTTTGAAGCCCGCTCTTGGAAGCCGACTCCGAAGGGCCTTCCTTCATCTCTCGTGCAGCTTCAACACAATCCGTCAGTTCAAATTGAACCTCCTTCTTGTGTGCGCCTGCGGCGCACTTTCGATGCCCCAGTGCTGGCGGACGACCGAGTTCAGCCGTCGGGCGTCGGGTTT
>CAZYCV010000289.1:0-1954 GCA_964645305.1 uncultured Occallatibacter sp.
CTAGCCACCTGCGGTGAGGCCAACCACCTGCGGTGGGGCCAACTGCCTTCGGCTCGTCCCGCGCCAATAAAAAGGCGCGGGATAGAAGTCTGAGAGCACCCGTTGAATCCCCGATTAAAATGTTGCGCTGGCCGGCGGAAGCGCGAAGATCCCCGTCCGCGCTTGTTTCATTTCAGTGCATCCCGGAAAGTGCTTCCCGGCACTCTCAGAATCGCCGCGCGGCTTTCGCGCATCCAACATTCATCACAAGTTGTTTCAACTTCACGGATCGGCCCCAAATTGCCGCGGATTGATCCGGTCTGCTTCAACAGAAAACTTTTTCATTTTTTATTGTTGATTCCGCTTGAATTGCGGAAACTGACTTGCATACCTGTCAAAATGGATGAATGAAATCTGAAAATTTACTCAGTGATTAACCCCGCAAGGGCGCGGAGTGGAACGAGAGGTCAATTTCACGATGGCGGAATACATACAGATCAGCGATGGAGCGAACCCGGATATCTTATCGATTGCGGTCATCAGCCCGGACGACCAGCGCCGCAAGGCGGCCATGGATGAGCTGAGCGGCTGCCACTCCGGCCCTGTGCGCGAGTTCACTGCCTACTTCCCCGCTCTCAACGAGGTGGAGAAGGTAATCGGCCGCAACTATGACGTCGTTCTGGTGGATCTGGACAGCGATCTGGAATATGCCCTGGAATTGGTGCATACCATCTGCATACAGGAGTTGGCCGTTGCCATGGTCTACTCGGCCAAGGCCGAGCCGGAGCTGCTGGTGCGCTGTATGCGCGCCGGCGCGCGCGAGCTTCTCAAGCTGCCCTTCAGTTGCGGCGAGATGGCCGAGGCGCTCTATCGAGTCTCGGCTCTGCTTTCCGCGGACCGTCCCACGCCAAAGGCTATTGGCAAACTGCTGGTATTTCTGGGCACCAAAGGCGGATCGGGAGTCACCACCCTGGCCTCCAGTTTTGCCGTGTCGCTGGCTCAGGAACAAAAACAAAAGACCCTCTTGATTGATTTGAATCTCCCGCTGGGAGACGCGGCGCTGAGCTTGGGAATCATTGCTGAGCACTCGATTGCCGACACGTTTGAGAACATCAACCGGCTCGATGCACATTTTCTTTCCAGCTTGCTGGCGCGCCACGATTCCGGACTTTCATTGCTAGCTGCGCCCAGTAAATTGGAGCCCACTCATGTTTCGGTTGAGGCCATCGACAGGCTGCTCCAGGTGGCCCGCCAGGAATTCGATTACGTGGTGGTTGACGCAGGATCAAGACTGGACCTGCAAAGCAAGCATATGCTCGACGACTCCGCCACCATTTACCTGATTGTGCAGGCCGGGGTTCCCGAACTCCGCAACGCTCATCGCCTGCTCTCGCAGCTTGCGGCCGTGGGCAGCCCCAAGGTGGAGGTTATCTTCAATCGCTATGACGCGCGCAATGTGGGCATCGATGAGGAACATATTGCCAAGGCTCTGAACAGGCCGGCTGATTGGAGAATTCCCAACAACTATGTCGCGGTGCGGCGGATGCAGAATACGGCCGCCCCGCTCAGCGAAGATGGCGCACAGATTGCGCAGGTCGTCCGGCAGATGACTGATTCACTTTGTGGGCGGGCCAACGTCCCGGAACAGAAAAAGAAGTTCAGCTTCTTTGGCTTGCAAATACTCTTCTGAGCCGCAAAAAACTGAGTATGGAATCAGCAAACGCGGAATGTTCTTTCCATGTTTCCTATTCTCTGTTTTACTGGCTGACCTGGAAGGTTCCGGCAACTTGCAAGGCATCTGATGAGTCACCGACGTATACGGTGTAAACTCCCGGCGCGACAATCCAGCTATTTGAGCTGGGCTCCCAATACGACAAGGGATGGGACGAGTCGGAAGCATTCACGGTCACGGTCGCCGTTTGCTGCGCGCCGGGCTGGAGCAAAATCTTCTCCCATCCCACCAGGCGCATTGGCG
>CAZYCV010000290.1:0-1892 GCA_964645305.1 uncultured Occallatibacter sp.
CTTTTATCCTTCTGCGCATCGTGCTGCAAGTGCCTGTCCCCATCGAGCAGGCCATTATCTTTCCCATGGCTGTGGTGCCTTTGCTCTTCGGCCTTTGGAATATGCTCTGGCTCGCTTCGCACGGCCGCACGCATCTGCCCATCGGCCTGCACGGCGCCATTCTTCCGCTGCTGCTTATGCCGTTGGGAGCCACCACCGCCAGTTGCTTGGGAGTGCTTGTCCTGAGCGCGCATGGCGCAACCTGGTTCAACGCCTGCCAGATTCCCTACGCGCTGATTGCGCCGTTGTTTTTGGCTGCACTGGCCGGCTATTACCTGGTATGGAAGTACATTGTCGGCTCGTTAAACCGCCTGTTGGAAATCGCATAAGAAAGTGTTTTCTTGGTTCCTCAGTAAAGCCAATCCACTTTCCAGATTTGTCAAGTCAAATTCAACTCTCGGCGACCAGAAAGAAGTTTGCGATGAGCTTTCAGAATCTGCTGTGGCTTTTCCCGGTTGCCGTAACTTTGCACAATGCCGAGGAGGCGATTTGGCTTCCGGGCTGGTCGAAGCGGACCGTTCTCTGGCGCACTCCAGTTTCGCCCGGTACGTTCCGCTTTGCCGTGGTGGTCTTGACGATCCTGGCCTTCGCCGTCACGGGCCTGAGCGCCAGTTCAGGCAAACAGTCAGTCTGGACCTACCTGGCCTTCGGATATATGGCTGCAATGCTGGCCAACGTCCTGATTCCGCACCTCGTTTTAACCGCGGCGCTGCGCAGTTATATGCCCGGTGTCGCAACGGCCGTGGCCTTGAATCTGCCGGTGCTGTCTTGGTTGGTGGTGCTTGCTCTGAGAGAAGGCTACGTTTCCGGTTGGAAGGCTGCGGCATATTCGGCGGGCGTGGCTGGCGTGCTTCTGGCGTCCATTCCAATTCTCTTCAAGACAGGCAGGGCTCTGAATCTATAAACTCCGGATTTGAAGAAATCTTCCAGCCCGACGTGATGGACGATTGTGACACTTGCGAAACTGTCACAATGGCTCCCCTATTCACAAAATGACTCGGCTAATCTCCGAGTATGAAAAACCTCGGAGTCACCTTCATTTTTCTCGCATCGATAACAGCAGCATCAGGTGCGGCAGCGCAAACTCTGGACTGGCAGGCCCTCGATAGCCTCAAGCCGAATACCTGGATCTCCGTCGAAACGCACAAGCGAACCGAATGTAGCTTTCAAAGTGCGGACAGCAATAAATTGTATTGCCGGACAATCCCCGAAAATTGGCTCACTTATTATTCTCTGGGATGGCACGAAGAAAAACAAAAGGACCTGGTCTTCAACCGCGCTGAGATTCGTGGGATGCACATTCTTCCCGTGGACGATTCACAAGGCCCCTTTGCCATGATGCTGGCGGCAGGCGGCGGCGGCGGATGGGATTCCAACGGCCAGACCAACGGCTTTGCCGGCATCAAGATAGGCGGCCCATATAGCGTGGACCTGCAATATGACCGCATTCAGGGCCACAATGGTTTCTCCACCGAAGGCTCGGCGGTGCTGCCAATCTTCAGGTTTCCACAATTCCAAGAGAACAGAAAAGGCCGATTTGTCAAGATATTTGCCGAACCCGGAGTTGGCTATCGTGCGGGAGACGGTCCTTACGGCGGTTATTCGAGCGCCAAGGCAATGGTTGTACTCTTATCCGATAAGTCGACCGATTGGGCAGCACCTTATATTGAATACCAGCGCCGCTTTCCCTTCGATTCACCTCTCCAGGGTGACAACCGTTTGACCTTTGGATGGATGATTGCCTTCTGCATCCATTGCGGCATTGATTAGCCCTATTTACTTGGTTTGAAGAAATCAACCAACCCGGCGCGCTTGGCGTGGGCGGCCATTTGGGCTTGAATCTCCAGCGCCAG
>CAZYCV010000291.1:0-1890 GCA_964645305.1 uncultured Occallatibacter sp.
GCGGCCTGTCGATTTAATCAACCGCGCCGCTCGATTGGGGGATTCGCGGTTGTCTGTTCCTTGTTTATAGTGGTCGGCAGGGATGGAGACAAGTGGCTCGTCGAGGCGTTGGAGAGGTCGAGTGATGGATTACTGGGCGAAACCGGGCTTGGATCGGCAACAGGCGATGCTCTTTTATCCCACGCTGGATCAATCCATCAGCGATGGTCATCCCGTGCGGCTTCTGGACGAGATCCTTCGCGTCCTGGACTGGTCGGCCTGGGAAGAAGAGTACGACGGCCGCCGTGGACAGCCGCCCATCCCGCCCTGGGTGATGGCCGGAGTCATCCTCTACGGACTGACGCGACGCATTCGCTCCAGCAGGCAGTTGGAGTATGCCTGCGGGCACAACCTCGACTTCATGTGGCTGGCCGAGGGTCGCACGATCGACCACGATACTCTCTGCAAATTCCGCACCAAGTTCCAGGAGCCGTTGAAGCAGTTGTTCAAGCAGATCGGCCGGTTGGCGATGAGGATGGGGTTCATTCGCCTGTTGGAAGTGGCCTTTGACGGGACGCGAGTGAAAGCCAACGCCAGTCGTTATCACACCTGGACGGCCGCGAAAGTGGCCGAGGTGCTTGCGGAACTGGAAACGCAGACGGGGCAACTGCTCGGCGAGTCCGAGGCGGCGGACGTAGCCGATGCTACGGTCTGGGGCGAGAGCCAGTCGTCGAAGTTGCCCCCGGAGTTGGCCGGCGCGAAGCAGCGGCAGGAGAAACTCCGCGAAGTGCTCAAGAAGCTTCAGGAGGCCGACGCGGCGCGGAAGACGGACGGGATCGACCCGCGGAAAAACCCGGCCCAATTGCCCCAAGCCGATACGGATTCCCGCGTGATGCCCAACAAGGAAGGCGGGTATGCCCCCAACTACACGCCGGTGGTGGCGACCGATGGCTTTCAGGGATTCATCGCGGACTGCGACGTAATCAGCGGTCCCAACGAGCAGAACGAATTGCCGGCCAGCGTGGACCGGGTGGAAGGGAACTTCGGCCGCAAGCCCGAGCGGGTGTTGGCCGATGCGGCCTTCGGGACGACGGCGAATCTGGCGGGAATGGAACAGCGGCGGGTGGATTTCTACACGCCGGTCGAATCGCCGCAGCCGCAGGTGGGTAATCCGGCCCGGCGTGACGACCCGCGACAGCCGGTCGCCCCGGAAAACTGGCCGGCGTTGCCGCGCAATGACAAGAAGAAACTGGCGAAGTCGTGTTTCGTCTGCGACGAAGCTGCGGACTGTTATTACTGCCCCATGGGCCGGCCGATGGCGTACGAAGAGACGAAGAAGATCGATCGCTCTTCGGGATCGGTGAAGTTGCGGCTGTATCGTTGCAAGCAGTGCGTGGGATGCCCACTGGCCGCCGAGTGCCTTGACCCCAAGGGCAAGCACGGAAGAACGGTGGGCCGGGACGGCGCCGAGCGGCTCCGTGACTTGGTCGCGGTGAAACTCCAGACCGAAACGGGCCGGAAGACCTATAACCGGCGGATGCACATCGCGGAGACGCCATTTGCGATCCTTAAGGCAATCCTGGGGGTGCGTCAGTTTCTTCTGCGAGGTCTGGAGAAAGTGCGGACCGAGTGGTCGTGGGTGTGTACCGCCTACAACATGAAGAAGCTGATCACGGCGATAGCCCGACTGCGCGTCCCGGCGGCCGGAGTTGCCGTCGAAAGTGGAAATTGAGTAATCCAGGAGGACTGCGGCCCCGAGAATTCCTGGGCGATGGGGACCGCCAGGAATCAACACGGGGATTTTCCGAAGAATCGATACTCGATCGGGAACAGCACAAAAAAACGACCAGC
Source organism: uncultured Occallatibacter sp. (assembly GCA_964645305.1). Taxonomy (GTDB): domain Bacteria; phylum Acidobacteriota; class Terriglobia; order Terriglobales; family Acidobacteriaceae; genus Telmatobacter. Next base: position 1,831 of record CAZYCV010000291.1, read on the forward strand.
CCCCAGCCTTCCCTCGCCTACCACCGCATCAAGACTGCCGAACAAAAATCGACAGGCCGC
>CAZYCV010000292.1:0-1877 GCA_964645305.1 uncultured Occallatibacter sp.
GAATGGCCCTTAGATAAGGCCCAAAGCTTTCTCGGACAAGGGTTTACGCCGCTGGGTGTCCGGCACGGTTCCGAAGATAATTTGGCGGGATATTTTTTCCATTTCTTGGATGGTTTTCCATAGTTTCCGCTCGTTAGCGACGGCCTTTTGCAAGGCGGCAAACTGCGGCTGGCTCAGGGCCACCGCCACGGTTTTCCCGGCCACCTTGCGCGTCCACTGGTAACCGCTGCGGCCCGAAGTCGCCGCGGTGCGGTGGAGCACCGAACCGGCGCTGATCGGGCCGGTCCGCGCCAGGCTTTGGCGCAGGCGGTCATATTTTTTCCGCAATCCCGCCAGGCGGGTCTGGTTTTTCTTCATTTCCCGCAGTTTACGCTGGTTGTCAAGTGGCACAGTATGTATACTGTGCTGATGCACACGCCTTTTTTCCCGGCCTTCCGCCCCCGGCTGGCCGCCCTCGGCCGCCGAACGGCCGCCACCCTGCGCCAAACCACCCTCGTCCAGCTCCAGGAACAGCTCCGCAATTGCCTGCCCGCCTGGCTCCTGTCCAGCGAGGAGGAGGGCCCCAACAGCCGCGACCGGATTTTCTCCCTCTGCCTGACCTTCCAATGCTTCGTCTGGCAGATGCTCAAGCCCAAAACCGCCTGCCGCGAGGTCGTCCGCCAGGTCCAGATCCTCTGCACGCTCGCGGGCTGGGGGACCATCTCGGAGAGCGACTCCGCCTATGTTCAGGCCCGGCTGCGGTTTCCCAAGGAGCGCCTGGAACAGGCGGTGACGGCCACTGCCCAGACCGCCGACCGGCGGGTGGGGCCGGGCGGCCAGTTGCAGGGCCGGCCGGTCAAGGTGGTCGACGGCTCCTCCACCCAACTGGCGGACACCGCCGCCAACCAGAAGCGCTATCCCCAGCCGTCCACCCAGAAACGCGGCTGCGGCTTCCCCGTCCTGAAGTTTGTCGCCCTCATGTCCCTGGCCAGCGGGGCCATTCTCAACGTGGTCACCGGCAACTTGCATGACCATGACCTGCGCCTGCTGCGCGCCCTCTGGGAGCACTTCAAACGGGGGGACATTCTCTTGGGCGACCGGGCCTATGGTGAGTTCACCACCCTGGCCGGCCTGGTCCCCTTCGGCGTGGATGTCGTGGCCCGCCTGCACCACGCCCGCAAGGTGGACTTCCGCAAGGCCAAACGGCTGGGCCAAAACGACGGCCTGTTTGTGTGGGCCAAACCCTGCCAGCAATCGGACATTCTCTCCCAGGACGAATGGGGCCTCCTCCCGGCGGAAATCACCGTGCGGATCATTCGTTTTTCCGCCACCATCCGCGGCTTTCGCGGCCGTCAGCTCACCCTGGTCACCACCCTGCTGGACGCCGAACTCTATCCGGCGGCGGAACTGATCGCCCTCTACGCCCGGCGCTGGCGGCTGGAACTGTGCTTGCGCGATCTCAAGACGACCCTCGGCATGGAAGCCTTGGTGTGCAAGTCTCCGGACATGGCGGAAAAAGAACTGCTGGCTTACCTTGTGGCCCACAACCTGATCCGCTGCGTGATGGCCGAGGCGGTGGCCCAGTACGAGGTGGATTTGGAGCGCGTCAGTTTCAAAGGCAGTGTCGACGCCGTGCGCGTCTACAGCGCGGGCCTCGACAAGGCTCGCAATCGGACAAAGCGCCGCGAACTATGGGAACAACTCTTGCATGACCTGGCCCGCGACCAGTTGCGCAAACGCCCCAACCGCCGCGAGCCACGCGCGGTCAAACGCCGCCCCAAACCCTATCCGCTGCTCAACCAGCCACGCCATCAATTTGTGGAAATCTCGCATCGCAGCCGTTATTGGAAAGGCAGACCCCGCAATTATCGTGACCTTAACTAAGGGCCATTCGGGTC
>CAZYCV010000293.1:0-1877 GCA_964645305.1 uncultured Occallatibacter sp.
GCAATGGCAAAAACTCCCAGAAAACAGATTCCTTCAAATTCTGTGAAATTCGAGGCAATTTGTACTGGTATGGAATTACCCATACCAAACAATTGTGCAATGCTCTTGAATGCCCAGATCAAAAAAGTAAAGAAACCAGCAATAACGAACGATCCGGTCATAGCAATTACGCATTTCCCAACGTGTTCTAATTGCTGTTTTCCGTACTCTCTAAGACCCATGTTATAATTAAAGTTGGATTTCGGATAAATTATACTGTCGATTTTAATTTTAGTCGTGGGTTCCCTCTTTTGAAAATTGAGAAAGACTCTCGTTTTTATCCCATCGAATATGGCAATTGATTTGATGTCTATCATAAACCTCTAATGCATCCCGGCAAAACCGAATAGTCTTTTCATCACCGACTTCCTCAGCAACTTCCAACAAGTGAATAAACATCCGTTTCCCGGTTTCGGTTTGCTTGTAGTTTTTCTTTTGAAAATTGTGTTGGGCGCAAAGCGTTTGTCCGTTACTTATCTCGGCTTTACCGCCTAAGTCCTTTGGTTTAATATGGTCTGCTTGGATTTCAACTCCATCGGCTTTACCCCGACCACAAACCACACATCGGTAATTATCCCTTTTAAAAATAGTCTCTCTCTGTTCCTCGGTGAAATCCTCCAACTCTTTATGAACTACAAAATCCGGGTCGTAACGATAAACACCTTTTCTGATTTTAATTAACTGACCAGCTTGGGAAAGTTTCCTTATTGCACGATCCGGGTCCCTAAAAACCTCCCCTGTTAGGCGGTTGTATTCTGAAACAACCCAATCCACTACTTCGGGATGCTTAATATCACGATTAGGATTTCTCTTAAAGTAGTCCAATATTAAATCAGATTGCACTACCGGGTTTCGTCTTTGGTCTGGCATATTCATTCAGATTGGTTTGCCCCAATCCCCCCTCCATCTGGATTCGTTTCAAGGCGATCTTACAGTACCCCTCATCTATCTCTATTCCGATTCCTTTTCTCTTGTAGAAGTGAGCGGCGACAAGCGTTGATCCACTCCCTAAGAACGGATCGAGGACAACATCATCAACAAAACTGAATAATTGGATACATCGCCGGGGTAACTCTAACGGATATGGTGCCGGGTGACCTATCCGCTTTGCACTCTCCCCGTTGAAAGTCCAAAGGCCGTTTGTCCAAGCCATGAAATCTTCTTTAGAGATATCGTTTACCCTTGATAATCCGGTTTTCTTCCAAGAATCTTTATACAAAATAACGATCAGTTCAACCGGAGCTATCACGTAAGGTGCAGATGCACTCTTAAAAGATCCCCAAGCCGTTCTGCGCGAAATGTTCCCCTCATTCCAGATTATTGTTGAATGATACTTGTATCCGATTTCGCTTTTGGCGATGTGGGTTAGATCGGAACCTACGCTTTGCTGGCCCCCTTTATTTTTATCGAGAGGGATGTTTAAACAGAGCCGTCCTTCAGGTTTAAGCCATTCAAAGCAACGTGTCATCCAGTCTTTACTGAATTGCAAATACTGATCGTAGGTTAGTGTATCCTTATGAGAATTGTATTTTATATCGACGTTATATGGTGGAGAAGTTACAACCAGATCGACACTTTCTTTCTCAACCTTTTTTGTTTTGAAAACATCCTCATTTATGATGAGTAACCTATCGTTTTTGAAAAAATCGCCTTTGCGTAATTTCACTTAAACATCCTCTCTAGATATTGAACACTAGAATCTTTATTACTTATTCTTTGAGTTGCAAAAGTGTCTTGAAATCCCACGACAGTTAACAGCGGTTCGCACCCCACGCAAAGTTAACAGAACCGGGTCGGGGGTTCTGTTAACTTGTTGGAGGATGATTTAGGGTGTTAAC
>CAZYCV010000294.1:0-1850 GCA_964645305.1 uncultured Occallatibacter sp.
GAATGGGATGATCTGCAAATCGGCTTCAGCGGCAGCCCGAAAGCCAAGCTGGACGACCGCGGACGCTTGAAGATGCCGGCCGAGTTCAAGAGCTTCCTCGAAAAAAAGTACGGCTCGGCCTTCAGTGCATTTTACATCACCAGCCGTGAAGGCAAGGATGCAGAGATTTATCCGATGCCGGAGTGGCAGAAGTATCAGGCCAAGATCTTCAGCATTCCCAAGGGCGTGCCGGCGCGGAAAAAGCTGCTGGACAGCAATGCGCTCTACGGTGAGCGAGTGGATATGGACCCACAGGGTCGGTTGCTGATGCCCGAGGAACTGCGCAAGGCGGGCATGGTCAACCTGGACGTGAAGGTATCGGGCGAAGGTACGCTATTGCGCGTAAAGAGCCTGACCAGTCTGCGCGAGAGCGTGAGGAATAACGCTTATGACGCGCAGGATGACGAAGCATTGACCAAGTACGATGTGTAACTCGTATGAGCAAGAACCCCCAAGGGGGAGCGCATGACCGAACCGAAGCAACGTCACGCGCCGGTGTTGTTTGAAGAAGCGATGGAGTTTCTCCGGGTGCGTCCTGGAGCCACGGTGGTGGATTGCACGCTGGGGCTGGCTGGACACGCAGCCGGGATAGCAAGGCAGTTAGGGCCGCAAGGGCATCTCATAGGCTTTGATCGCGACGCGCAGGCGCTCGCGCTGGCCAAAGAGAAGCTGGATGGAGTTAGAGCCGAGTTAGGCAGCCAGGCGCCGCGAGTTACGTTGATCGGCGAGGCGTTCAGCTCCATCGGCAGTCATTTGCAGCCGGCCTCGGTGGATGGATTGCTGGCGGACTTTGGCGTCAGTTCCATGCAGTTGGATGAGGCGGAGAGAGGCTTTTCATTTCAGGCGGACGGGCCGTTGGATATGCGGCAAGATCAGCGCACCGGGCCTACCGCCGCAGAGGTGGTAAACGAGTTAGGCGAGCGAGAACTCGCCGACATCGTGTATCAATTTGGAGAAGAAAGGAGGTCGCGACGAGTCGCCAGAGCCATTGTGTACGGACGGCCGATTACTACGACGGGGCAATTAGCACGGATAGTAGCATCGGCTGTCCGGCCAATGAATCAGGAGAAGATACACCCGGCAACAAGAACCTTTCAAGCACTAAGAATTTATGTCAATCGCGAGTTGGATGAGATCAAGGATTTGCTGGAGGCCGCGCCCAAGTTGCTTAAGCCCTCTGGAAGACTGGTAGTCATCAGCTTTCACTCGCTGGAAGATCGCATAGCAAAAGATAGTCTGCGCGAGGGAGCGCAGCAGGAAATCTGGAAGATACTTACCAAGAAGCCGGTGACGGCCGGCGAAGAAGAGATACAGAGAAATCCGCGCTCGCGCAGCGCAAAGATGAGAGCGGCGGAAAAGCAGGAAACAGGAAACAGGGAACAGGGATCAGGAAAAAGATTGCCGCGGCAAAACTTTAGCAGTTAGAAGACAAGGGTTCAGAAATCAAGGTGGAATGGAAGTCATAGGCGCAAAAGCCAGATTGATCCCTGACCCCTGATCCCTGACCCCTCGGAAAGGAACACCATGGCGGACTACACGACAACCTACGAAGCGGGCCTGGGCTGGAGCGCGCGGGTGCAGGCGCACAACGCCGGACTGCTGGCTCAGCAGGCGCTGCGCCGCCGGGGCGCACGGACGCCGGAGTTCTACTTTCCCAAGAGCTTTGATAACAGCCGTCTGATTGTGACGCCCGATCCGGCGCGTGTGAGCCAGATTCGCTTCTTTTCAACCGCCATTACGATCCTCTTTTTGCTGACCATGCTCTATGGATTTCAACACTTCTGCGCCATCGAAAAGGGTTATCGGGTGGA
>CAZYCV010000295.1:0-1837 GCA_964645305.1 uncultured Occallatibacter sp.
TTTTAGCCTTCAGCTTTCAGTTTAACTCAGCACGCGCGAGCCGTATTGGCTCAACCTGCCACTGCCAAAACTGAGAGCTGATAGCTGAAAGCTAAGAGCTTCTTTCCCCATCCCTGCGAATCTTCTCCGCATGATGGGCCAAAACCGTCTTCAGCGCGAACCCGCCCAAAACCACCAGTGGAAACAACCGCACATCCACCAGCCGATTTCCAACGAGAATCTTGCCCTCGCCTAGAGTAAACCACGACAGCGCCGCCAGTATCCCGTAAAGCGCCAGCGCTATCCAATACTTCCGGTCCAAATCGGAACCAGCGCTCTGCAAATCCCTGCGCTCACCCGGCTGCGGCTCATCGCGCATTCCTACCCCTCAAACTCATGGTGCACAGGGGAGGGTTCGAACCTCCGTAGGTCTAAAGACCGGCAGATTTACAGTCTGCTGCCATTAACCACTCGGCCACCTGTGCACAACCACCCCATGAACGATTACCTGTTCGCGGGAACCCCGATCATCCACCCGTACCCGCGGAACCCATTTCAGCGCATCCCGTCCCTTCCGGAATTTCTCCGGCTTACGGAGCTTGCACCTCTGTGGAATCACTGCGGAGGACAGGCCCGGCGCTTGAAATCTTCAGCACCGGCAAAACTTTCCGCCGTCCCTGGCCCCACTTGCCGCCTTCCGAAAGTGGAGCTGGCGAAGGGATTTGAACCCCCGACCCTCTGATTACAAATCAGATGCTCTACCAGCTGAGCTACGCCAGCCCATTCCACCCGGAAAACCACCCGGAGGCCCGAAGATCCGCGCGGACACACCAAACCTCCGCACACATCACGGCACAGAAATCAAGATTACCATACCTCCGGCAAACGGAGCAAACCGGAGAAAGGCAGGGAGCAGGGAGCAGGGTAAATGGAATTGAAAAACCGCTGCCGATTGCCCTTCCCGCCTCCAGTGGTTAGACTGAGGTTTCGAGGGAATCACCCATGCTCGTAGTCATGAAGGCGCAAGCCACGCCGGAAGAGATTCAGGCCGTCTGCGAAACCATCCAGCAATTGGGCCTCCGCGCCCATCCGCTTCCCGGCGAACAGCGCACCGCCATCGGCATCACCGGTAACAAGGGCGAAGTGGAGCGCGGCAACCTGGAAGCGCTGGCTGGCGTCGCCGAGGTCATCCGCGTCTCCAAGCCTTACAAATTAGCCAGCCGCGAGGTCAAAGAGGAAGACACCGTCATTCACTTTGCCGAATCAAACGCCTCCATCGGCGGCAACGCGCTGGCCATCGTCGCCGGCCCGTGCTCCATCGAAAGCCGCGAGCAAGCCTTTGCCATTGCCGAGCAGGTGGCCGCCGCCGGCGCGCAGTTTTTCCGCGGCGGTGCCTTCAAGCCGCGCACCTCGCCCTACGCATTTCAGGGCATGGGCCTGGAGGCGCTGCGCATCATGGCCGAGATTCGCTCGCGCTTTGGTCTGCGCATCATCACCGAGGCCCTCGACAACGAGTCCCTGGATTTGGCCGCCGAATGGGCCGACGTGATCCAGATCGGCGCGCGCAATATGCAAAATTTCTCGCTGCTCAAGCGGGCCGGACGGCAGCAGAAGCCGGTGCTCATCAAGCGCGGCCTTTCCGCCACCCTCGAAGAGTTTTTGATGGCCGCCGAGTACGTGATGAGCGAGGGCAATTATCAGGTCATCCTCTGCGAGCGCGGCGTGCGCACCTTTGCCGACCACGCGCGCAACACCCTTGACCTGAGCATCATCCCGGCCATCAAGCGCCTCAGCCACCTGCCCATCCTGGTCGATCCAAGCCACGCCACCGGACGCCGCGACAGTGTCCTGCCCATGG
>CAZYCV010000296.1:0-1824 GCA_964645305.1 uncultured Occallatibacter sp.
ATAGGCCGCTTCACCACGCCGGATTGGAGTGCGAAAGTTGTGCCTGTTCCCTACGCGCAGATGGGCGATCCGCAGAGCCTGAACTTATATGCGTATGTACGAAATAATCCGATTATACGAGTGGATGCGGATGGACACAAAGATCCCTGTGATATCAATGTCACGATTGCAATAGGGAGCGACGGACAACCCGCAGTGATACAGCCGACTGCTCCTGGAGAGTTTGATCTGCATGGTATGGCCCCTCAGTATGGAGTAATGGGTGCAGTTACATTTCAGGTAACCCAAGGCGGCAATCCGTTGCCTAACGCTAATGTGAGCGAGAGCGTTAAAAACACAAGAACAGTAAATGGAAAACCTGCCCCTGCAGAACCACAAACGCCATCACAACCTACGGATTCCAAAGGACAACTCTTTGACGCAATCGGTGACACGCAGAACACACATGGTTCTGACAGCCTAACTCGTGCGGCGACGACCTTTTATGACAATAACACCGTGAGTTCCGTGACAGATCGGACCATAACGGTGCAAGGACAAGGGTGCTCCGCGAGCTTCACGAGTACGGCAACCCTTACCAGTACACCGGGTCAGAAACCTACCATCACTGTGACGCCTCCGAAACCAGTGCCTCCCCCGCCACCTCCACCACCACCCAAACCATAGACTAGCTAGAGGAGTTGAATGAGACGCGGATTAACACATTTCGGTTCAGGCTTGAGGAGGGAAAATGGGCAAGAGCTTCTTGACAGCTGGTATAGCGATAGTGATGCTTATCGCTTCAAAACCGCAGAATGAACGGTTCTCAAAATACAAAGCAATTGAGGTGTATGAGGTGAGACCCGGAGTACTGGCGTTACCCAAATATTCTGAGGATGGCAGGCTGTGCGAGATTTATTTGGAAAGGTTTAAGTTCTTGTCCGGAAAGATCGCACTCGGTTCTTTACTGACGCAAGATGAGATCATGGAAAGCGTCAATGACCTCGTGCCAGCGAGCGAGAGAGGACCTAGCATACCGGATCAAAATGGTACAAGCTGGGGGGGGCAATCCGCAGTGACCTTCGATGAATATGAAAAAATCTCGGTTAAAGTCTATTCCTCATTGTCTATAAAGGCGGAAGATCTTCCACCAAAGCCCGGCATGCACTTTGATGTGACAGATAGAGTTGCAACAATTCAATGGAAACAGCGCAAATGCCAGTAGTTGGGAACCGGCAACTGCGTTCTCGCCAGCAGGCCGTCCTCCGGGGCGGCTTGCTGGGCGGGTGGCGCACCCAAAGTTTTTGAAATCTTGACTAACCGACAAAAACTGGGTGCCCCATCCTTTCCACAGTTTCATCGTGGAAAGGCTGGGAACCACGAACCCCGATTCTCCGTTTCCAGCCAGCCGTCCACCGGGGCGGCTTGCTTGCTGTAGAGGCGTGAATCTTTGGTCCGAGCGTGATTCCGTCGATGGAACCGGAGTAGGGGGAATCGGCGCTTCCTGTTTCTTTTTACGGGTCACACCCCACCCCGTTCCGGTTTCTGAAGGCTGAGACGCCTCAAGCAATCTTCTCGGGATCTTCGAGTTCGATCACACGTTGCAGCCCGCGGATGATGCCCTCGACAATCCTTGCGTTGGGCGGGTGGCCCATGTCTGACCAACCCAAAAAAATGGGGTGCCCCAGGTCTCGACTTTGAGACCTGGGAGTCCATGAACCTCAATCGGCGGCGCGGCGGCTGAGTCGAGTTATGGTACGATCTACTCGTACATGATTCCGCAGAATGGTTACGCGCCGAACGGCCGGGGCCCCCACGAACAGGTCTTCGTTCGTGGGGTGGAAA
>CAZYCV010000297.1:0-1798 GCA_964645305.1 uncultured Occallatibacter sp.
TAAACTCAAGGCCATTGCCTTGAGAAAGAAGTTGCACCAAGAGAGAACAGCAGCTTAAAATCAACCCATAGTAGTTGCTTCAACCCCTTATTTTTAGCTCATCAATCCAACATGATCTGATGATGCATAACGTGGAGCAAAACATGGAAGTCAAAGGTGCAACCTTTTTATACACATTGGCTGGCCTGATGATCACGTTCGCGGGTTTCTCGGCGCTATTGTTGATTCTCCGGCAGGCTGCAGGAGCGAAGTTGTCACTGCTTGACAGATACCTTGCAAGAACGGTTATGACTTATAGTTTCGTATTGACGGCAGCAGCGCTGCTGCCGCCGTTATTTGCGCTCTACGGCATTGAGGATAAGTGGATTTGGCGAAGCTCAGTTGTGCTTTTCGCCCTACCGATGCTGTTTCTTCAGGTCACCTATCCGCGCCGGCGCCGCAAGGTAGTCGGCGATGGACCACCGCCCGCAATACTCGCGGTCTTTGTTGTGTTTGGTTCCACTGTGACACTGGCGATGCTGGGCTGCGTTTTAATGGACATCCAATCTAGTGCAGCTGCCTACATAACGGGTTTGACGATCGACTTCTTTACTGTTGCTTTCGCCTTCGTGACCGCGCTCGATGTCATTATGAAACAGCCAATGGAAGTGTCGGAGCGATCAAAGCCTGACTAACTCCGAGTCCAGGGGCGTGAACTCGTACACGCTCTTCTAAGTGCTTCACCGGAGTCCGCATTGGAACCGTTAGCGGCCTCCACTGGCGCAGGTGACACTTCCGGAATGAGTCAACCTCAGCCGGCAATCACTCCGGGAACGGCGGCAATGCGCCGGAAGCTACTCACCCAGAGTTGATTTTTACGTCTGTTTTCCCCCGGTCACAACGCCTCGCATCCGGCATCCCAGGTCTCAGCAGACGCATTGAAGAGTTATCAGAAAATTATTTCTTAAACAGTTTTTCTGCTTTATTCTAATTCATACTGCACGATCTCTATAATCGCAAAATCCAACACAGGAGAATCCTATGCCCAGGAATTTCATTGCCTCGGCGGTCGCGGCAGCGGTCGCGCTTCTCTCGGCAGCCGTCGCTCCGGCGCAGGTTGTGCCGGTCAAGAACATCGTCCTCGTCCACGGGGCCTTCGCCGACGGTTCCGGATGGCAGCGCGTCGCCGACATTCTTCGCAAGGACGGCTATACGGTCAGCGTGGTGCAAGAGCCACTGACATCGCTTGCCGACGATGCCGCAGCGACCAAACGCATACTAGAGCTGCAATCGGGTCCTACCCTTCTGGTTGGCCACAGCTATGGCGGAGTGGTCATCACCGAAGCTGGTAATGCACCTAATGTCGTTGGCCTCGTCTACATCGCTGCTTTCATCCCCGACCAGGGCGAGAGTGCGGTCAGCCTGCTCTCGACCTTCCCAGCCGCCAACAACGACATGCGCGCCACCAAGGACGATTTCCTGTATCTTGACCCAACCGCCTTCCCCGCCGATTTCGCAGCCGATATCCCGCCCGCCCAAGCGAACTTCATGGCCCATTCCCAGCCGTTTTTGGCCAAGGCAGCCGGTGGCGCGCCGGTGACAGACGCCGCTTGGCATCACAAAAAGAGCTGGGCGCTGATCGCCAGTCTCGACCACAACATCAATCCTGATCTCGAGCGCAGCATGGCCAAGCATGCCGGCAGTGAAACGATTGAAGTTCCGGCCAGTCATGCGGTGTATATCTCCAAGCCGATTGATGTGGCCCGCTTGATCGAACGGGCGGCAAAGGCGACGGCTCAGTAGCCCATCCATCCACCAC
>CAZYCV010000298.1:0-1789 GCA_964645305.1 uncultured Occallatibacter sp.
GTCTCGGACTGCGGCGCCGTGATTGACGTCTTCAACGGCCACCACTTCAAGACCTCGCAACCGGAAGCATCGGCTACCAGCCTCATCAAAGGCATGGACAATGAGTGTGTGGACGGCGGCCCGCCGATCACCGGCGACCACGATTACAAGCCTTATGCCGATGCCGTCAAGCAGGGCTTCCTCAAGGAGAGCGACATTGACGTCACTCTGAAGCGCCTCTTCACGGCGCGCGTAAAGCTGGGTATGTTTGATCCGCCGGAGGCTTTTCCTTACTCCAAGATCGACGAGAAAGAGCTTGACTCCGCCGCGCACCGCGCCATGGCCCGCAAAATCTCCAACGAATCCATGGTGCTGCTGAAGAATGATGGCGTGCTTCCGCTCAAGACTCAAGGCACGAAGATCGTCGTCGTCGGCCCGCTGGCCGAGCAAACCCGCTTCCTGGTGGGCAATTACGCCGGCCAGCCCACGCATACCGTTTCCATCCTGGACGGCGTCCGCACGGAATTCTCGAGCGCAACCGTCAGCTACGTTCAGGGCACACAGTTCCTGGGCCACGATGCCGAGCCGGTGCCTGCCTCCGCGCTGAGCGTCGATGGAAAGCCTGGCGTCAAGATCGACTTTGCTCAGATGGATATGAGCGACATCAACCACCCCGGCCGTTCGGCTTCGCTGGCCGCGCGCATCGACCCTGTACTGGACATCTCGCTGGCCCCCTTTCCGCCAGAGACCAAAGGCGCCCAGCGACTTTCCATCCAATGGACAGGCGACCTGACCGCCCCGGAGACCGGCGACTACAACCTTGGTATGCTGGCCAACGGTTTCTTCCGTATGCGCCTGGACGGCAAGAGCGTCACTTCTTCCTGGGGCTCGGACGGCAAGGAAGCCAAAGTCGGCCACGTGCACCTGGAAGCCGGCAAGCCCGCCAAGCTGGAGGTTGATTACGCCCCCAACGAAAACGGCTATGACACCAACGCCAACAACGGGCCCATCGCCAAGCTGGTCTGGTCAAAGCTGGATCGGAGACCGCAGCCCGCGGCGATTGAAGCAGCCCGGAATGCCGATGTGGTGGTGGCCGTGGTGGGCATCACCAGCGAACTCGAAGGCGAAGAGATGCCCGTCGACGAACCCGGCTTCAAGGGCGGCGACCGCACCTCGATTGACCTGCCCAAGCCGGAAGAAGATCTGATTGAGGCTCTGGCCTCTACCGGCAAGCCGCTGGTGGTGGTGCTGGTCAACGGCAGCGCGCTGGGCGTCAACTGGGCCAAAGAGCACGCCAACGCCATTCTGGAAGCTTGGTATCCGGGCGAAGAAGGCGGCGCGGCCGTGGCTGAAACCCTCAGCGGCAAGAACAACCCCGCCGGACGCCTGCCGGTCACTTTCTACAAGAGTGTCGATCAGTTGCCGCCCTTTGAGGATTACACGATGAGGGGCCGCACCTATCGCTACTTCCAGGGTGAGCCGCTCTTCCCGTTCGGTTACGGCCTGAGCTACACCACCTTCAGCTACAGCGGATTGACCGTCCCGGCCGCTCCGGTGGCGGCGGACAAACCGATCGTGGCCGAGGTCACCGTCACCAACACCGGCAAGCTCGCCGGCGACGAAGTGGCGGAGCTCTATCTGGAATTTCCTAAAGTTCCCGGCGCGCCGAATCTTGCGCTGCGCGGCTTCCAGCGGGTTCACTTGGAGGCGGGCGCCAGCCAGAAGCTGCGCTTCGAGCTGAGTATGCGCGACATGAGCATGGTCACCGAAGCCGGTGAGCCGATTGTTGCCGCGGGCCAATACACCGTTT
>CAZYCV010000299.1:0-1784 GCA_964645305.1 uncultured Occallatibacter sp.
CCGCCTCCACACGAGCAGTTTCGCGTGGCCATCTACATTCCCGTGGGCGTGGTGGAGAAGATGAAGGATCCGGCCTGGCTGGAGCAGAGCTGGGAGCAGATCAGCAGCCAGGTGCGCGTGGACAAGGTCTACATTGAGAGCTATCGAAGCGGCGTGCTGGCCTCGGATGAGGAGCTGGAGTCGGTGAAGAAGTTCTTTACCGATCATGGGGTTGAGGCCTCGGGCGGCATTGCCTTTGCCGCCGGCGGGGATTACGCGGGCTTTGAGGGTGAGCACGACTCGAGCGGCCAGTTTGTCTCGTTCACCTATACCGATCCCAAACAGCGCGCCTATGTGAAGCACATCTCGGAGGTGACGGCGCGGCACTTTGACGAGATCATTCTGGACGATTTCTTCTTCAACAACACCAAGCGCGATTCGGATATAGCGGCCAAAGGCGATCAGACGTGGAGCGAGTTCCGGGTGAAGCTGATGGACGATGTCTCGCGCGAGCTGGTGGTGGGCGCGGCGCGGGCGGTCAATCCCAAGGTCAAGGTGATTATCAAGTTCCCCAATTGGTACACGCACTTTCAGGCCAATGGATACGACCTGGACCAGGAGCCGAAGATCTTCGACAGTATCTATACCGGAACCGAGACGCGCGACCCGGTGGATACCGATCAGCACTTGCAGCAGTACGAGAGCTATCAGATTATCCGCTACTTCAACAACATAGCGCCGGGACGCAACGGCGGCGGCTGGGTAGACACGTACGACATTCACTCGATTGACCGCTACGCTGAGCAGTTGTGGGATACGATGTTGGCCAAGGCTCCGCAGATTCTGCTCTTCCAGTACAGCGATCTGCTGCGCGCCGCGCCGATGGGCGAGCGCCAGGCCTGGAGCGGGCTGGAGACCAGCTTCAAGGCCACCGAACTGGAGAAGTGGAGCGGCAGCGCGGCGGGCGCGGCAAACTTTGCGGCCGTGGCCGGATACTCCCTCTCCAAGGTAAACGCAGTGGTGGGCAAGCTGGGCAACCCCATCGGGTTGGCCAGCTACCGGCCTTATCAATCAACGGGCGAGGATTTTCTGCGGGATTCTTTGGGCATGATCGGGATTCCAGTGGAGACCTATCCGGAGTTTCCGGTGGACGCCAAAGCCGTGCTGCTGACCGAGGACGCCAAATTCGACAAGCAGATTGTCAGCAAGATCAAGGCGCATCTGGAGCGGGGCGGAAGCGTCATCATCACCTCAGGATTGCTAAAGGCAATTCAAGACAAGGGCTTGGACCAGATCGCCGAGATTCGCAACACAGGCAACATCTTGCGAGTGAACGATTATTGGGGTGGATCAGGGGCGGGAGCCGGCGCCAGCTTGGGCAATACCAAGGACGTGCTGGTGCCGGAGATCGAGTTCATGACCAATGACTCTTGGCCGGTGGTGCGCGGCACGGCCAATGGGCGCGGCGCACCGCTGCTTATCATGGATCACTACTCGAAGGGCGTGCTTTATGTGCTGACCATTCCGGAGAACGTGAATGACCTGTACTCGCTGCCCCAGCCTGTGCTGACTTCGATCCGGCATTACATTCTGGAAGACCTGCCGGTGCAGATCGACGCGCCGGCTCAAGTGAGCCTCTTCGAGTACGACAACAAGAGCTTTGTGGCGGAGAGCTTTCGGGATCAGCCGGTCATGGTGACGGTGATTGCGCCTGCAGGCGTGGCCAAGATTCGCAACCTGGTGACAGGCGAGACGGCGCTGCCAGTGGTGGCAGCTTCACTTCCGGCCGATGGATTGCACCGCCG
>CAZYCV010000300.1:0-1767 GCA_964645305.1 uncultured Occallatibacter sp.
GAGGCTGTCTCAAAAGGGCAGCCTTTCTTTTTTTTCGATCAACAGAACGATGTTGATAAATGCTTATATAATACTGGTGTACAGCATATTAAAATGATTATCTTTGTTATATGAAAGATAACCGTATAAAGTTCAAGCCGTATCATCAACATCAGATGCTGGCTTTACCTCCAACGTTCGAGGAACTCATACCATCAGATCATCCGGTACGTATCGTCAATCATATAATTGATGATATCAACCTAGACCCACTGATGAAAAAATACAAGGCATTAGGCTGTTCAAGTTATCATCCACGATTAATGATGAAGATACTTGTGTATGGGTATTTGTGTAACATATACTCATCACGCAAGATTGAATCAGCGGTAAAGGAGAATATATTTTTCATGTGGCTTGCAGGAATGGAACAGCCAGATCACAATACCATCAACCGTTTTCGCACCAACAGATTGAAGGATGTAATTAAAAAAATATTCAGTGAGATCGTATTGTTAATGTCTGAAAGCGGACATGTTGATTTACAGAAGGCATACACCGATGGAACGAAAATAGAAGCAAATGCCAATCGCTATACATTTGTTTGGGGCAAGAGAATAAAAACAAACAGGGAGCGCATCAGCAAGCAGCTTGATGAACTATGGGCCTATACACAGGAGATCGCAGCGGAAGAGCTTAAGGATACCACTCCTGTAGGATATGATAAAACTGACCCGGAAGAAGTACGCAAGACCGTAGAGCAAATTGATCGTGCTTTGCAAGATAAGCCTGTTGAGAAGAAGATAAAGCAAAAGATCAGTTATGCAAAAAAGAACTGGCCTGATAAACTTCAAGAGTATATAGAGCAGGAAGATATTATGCAGAACAGGAACAGTTACTCAAAAACCGATCATGATGCGACCTTCATGCGAATGAAAGAAGATCACATGAAGAACGGACAGTTGAAACCAGCATACAATACGCAGATCAGCACATCGAATCAAATCATTACCAATTACAGCATACATCAAAACCCTACAGACACAAGAACACTTAAGCCACATCTGGAACAATACAAACATCAATACGGGTTCATGCCCAAGGAACTTACAACTGATGCGGGTTATGGCTCGGAAGAGAATTACGATTACCTTGAACAAGAAAAGATCGAAGCATATGTAAAGTATAATTACTTTGACAAAGAACAACGCGAAAAAGAAAAAGCAAAGTCTCCTTTCCATGTAGACAATCTTTACTACAACAAAGAGCTGGACTGTTACTATTGCCCAATGGGGCAACAGATGAAATGTATTGGAACTACTATTGAAGAAACAGAAACCGGTTACAAAAAAGTTTTATCGCGATACCAGGCACAGAGCTGTACCGCCTGTCCAATAAGAGGAATGTGTCATCAAGCGAAAGACAATCGTATTATTGAAATCAGCCACCGACTAAATGAATTAAAAACAAAAGCTAGGGAACTGTTATTAAGTGAAAAAGGAATAGCACATCGTAGCCAGCGACCTGTTGATGTTGAACCTGTCTTTGGAATGATCAAATATAACAGGGGTTTTAAGAGATTTATGCTTCGAGGGTTAGAGAAAGTAAACATTGAATTTGGGTTAGTGGCAATTGCACATAACCTGAAAAAGCTTACAGCATACTTGAATCAGAATCCATTTAAGTTCATTCAAAATATTTTAAAGAAAAATTATTCATTCGTGCTCGAATAATTTTTAACAACATCTTTGATGAAAAAAAGCCGCCTCAGTATTTTGAGACGGCTTC
>CAZYCV010000301.1:0-1759 GCA_964645305.1 uncultured Occallatibacter sp.
CCGGCAAGGACACGCGCATCACCATCACCTCCAGCTCCGGCCTCAGCAAGGACGAAGTCGAGAAGATGGCCAAGGAAGCCGAGGCCCACGCCAGTGAGGACAAGGAAAAGCGCGAGGAGATTGACGCGCGCAACTCGCTCGACGGCATGGTCTATAACATCGACAAGATGCTCAAGGACTCCGGCGACAAGCTCGGCGACGCGGAAGCTGCGCCGGTCAAGGCCGAAGTCGAGACGATTCTTGCCGAATCGAAGAAGCTGCTCGAAGGCACGCCCAGCGCGAAGGAGCTAAAGGCGCAGCACGAGAAGCTGACCCACGCCAGCCACAAGCTCGCCGAGATCGTCTACAAGGCGACCGCCGCGCAAGCCGCATCTGGAGCAGCTTCTGGAGCAGCCCCCGGCGCAGCCGAACCCGCCCCCGAAGCCAAAAAGAACGACGGCGTCATCGATGCGGAGTACGTGGACGTGGACGAAAAGAAGTAGGACTGGCCGTCCAGGCAAACCCGCCTTCGGCGGAAAAACAATAACATGGGGTGGGCGATGCATTCATCGCTCACCCCAATTCTCCTTTTGTAGATGTACTTGAAGGGTTGATAGAGTGTTCAAATGAGAAATATCTGTGCTACTCAAACGCAAATACATGATTTGGTGGATTCATTCTGGATATTTCTTTCAAGGAATGGTTATACGGCTCATTTGGAGAGTTTCAAGCGTCGCCTGAAAGACGATGAGAAGGCTGCGGAGGCAGAGGCAGTTGTCTTTTCATTTCTATGGTCTGCTAAGCGGCACCCGGACATCTTTGAAATTCCTGGAAAAGGGGGACCAGATTTTTGTTGTTGTTTATCGCCAGAGAAGAAATTTCTCGTTGAAGTGACCTCTCTCGATTCTGTATCGGTTTCTGATAAGTCAGGATTGCCGGAAAAGGTCTCAGGCTCTGGCGGTTCAGCTTATGCGCTCATTACATCTAAGCTGCAAGGGGTCGCAAAAAGAAAAGCCCCTCAGCTTAGTGAGCATCCATATCCGCGTGTTCTAGCGATAACTTTGAAATACGATTTTGCGGGATTACTAATGGATCGGCGAGCTGCAAGCGAATTATTGATTGGGAAAACGTGGTTTCATGTCCCGATTGGTCGGCTTGATTCACCTACATATACATCTGTAGATCCTTCCAATGCCGTTTTCTATGACACATATATGTGTGATCCTTCGGGAGGTTCTGTACGGCCAAGACTTCAAAGCATATCAGCGATACTTTTGGTTTCAATATATCCCAATCAGTCAGAAGTAGTTGGGATTCTGCATCCCGAACCGAGTGTCCCTTTTGATCCAAAATTGTTTCCTCAGATTCCTTTCCTTCGGTTCAAACATTGGCCACCCATTGATGGCAGACCTGAAACTGAGTGGATTTTCGGCGAGGACAGTCAAGATTATGCGGTTTTTCAGCACAAGAGGATTGTCTAAAGTGCGGACGCCCCATCCTTCTGCGTTTTTTGCAAAAGAGTGGGATGACACAGAATTGAGATTTGGCGAACCCATCACACGGCATTGCGGCTTTGTAGGTCCGCACGAGTAGGTTAATCCGTCTTTGAGTCGGATGGAGGAGGAGGCAGAACAGCAATTAGATACCCAAAAAATGGATTATGGCATTGTTGGCAATATGCCTCATAGTGTGTTCCTTCTATTTCAGGGCCGTAAAGAGTTGTGTTGGCAGGGCAAACGCATCTTAATTCCCCAGCAAATGGAGCAGGTAGCCATTGTCC
>CAZYCV010000302.1:0-1749 GCA_964645305.1 uncultured Occallatibacter sp.
GAGCCGTTTGCGCTGTGAGCAAGTCGATTGGCGCAAAGAGGTTGGGGGAGGGCCCGCAAGGGCCTTCCCCGCAAGAGGACCTCGCTCCCCCGCGTTTATCGAACCGCCCACCAATTTTCTTCGATTTTTCGACCACTCCTCCTCTGGTGCGGGGATCGCGTGCGGTGTATCATCATCGCTTCATCCCGTCACACGGAGGTCCTTCATGCGAATCGACGTCACCAAGCCCCTCTTCGCCTGGGACTGCCTGGAAGACAACCCCGGCCTGGCCACAGTCAGGAAGTTCCTGGAGTCTATCCCCGACGCCAAACTCCTCGAAGGACTGCGGCGAAATCGCGGCCGTGGACGCAACGATTGTCCCGTGCACGTCGCCTGGGGCGTGGTGCTCTTGCGGATCGCTCTGCGGCACACGAGCTTCGTCTCCGTCCTGGCGGAACTCGGACGCAACGACGCCCTCTGCCGTCTGATCGGCATCGAGAAGCCCGAGGACATTCCGGACTCCTGGAATATCTCGCGGTTTCTCGATGTGTTGGGGCAGGAACCCCACTTCTCGGAGTTGCAGCGGATCTTCAGCGCGATGATCCGGCGGCTCGCCTCGGCGGTCCCCGATTTGGGAGAGAACACCGCCGGCGATTCCACCGCCTTGCACGCCCACGGCAAGCGAAACGAGAAGGCCGTCAACGCGGAACTGGCCGAGGGCCTGCCGCAACCCAGCGGCGGGAAGAAGGAATACAAGGACGACGCGGGCAAGGTCACCAAGGTCGTGGAGTGGTTCGGCTACAAGCTGCACCTGCTGGTGGACGCCGAACATGAAGTCGTGCTTGCCTATCGCGTGACCACGGCCAACGCCGCCGACTCGAAGTCCTTGCCGGACCTGCTGGAACAAGGCCAAGCCAACTTGCCCGAAGGTCGCATCAAGACCCTGGCCTACGACAAGGCGGCCGACGACAGCGAGTCGCATCGGACATTGCACAAGGCCAAGATTCGCCCGGTGATCCAGAACCGCAGCCTGTGGAAGGAGCAGACCGAGCAGATGCTTCCAGGCCATGACGGCAGGTCGAACATCGTCTACGACGAAGCGGGAACGGTGCATTGCTACGACCGCACCAGCCTGCCGATCCTACGGCACAAGATGGCCTACATCGGCTACGAGCCCCAGCGGGAGACGCTGAAATACCGCTGTCCGGCGCGCCACGAGGGCTGGAACTGTCCGCACGACGCGGTGTGCAATGCGGGCAAGTCCTATGGCAAGACGGTGCGGGTCGATCGTACGATCGACCTGCGACGGTTTCCGCCCATTCCGCGGGCCACGAAGAAATTCGAGCGGTTGTACAACGGCCGCACGTCGGTCGAGCGGGTTAACGCCCGATTGAAGCTATTCTGGGGCGTTGACGACGGAAACCTTGCCGGGGCGCGGCGGTTTCATGCGATGATCGGCGCGGTGCTGATCGTGCATGCAAGCTTCGCGACGTTGCTGGCGGCGACACCCCGCCGTGAAGGGACGTTGGGCAAACTGCGGCTCGGTCCCATCCAGAAGGCTGTGGCGGAACCGGCGTCGGCAGATTGACGCGCGCTCGAAACGGTTGGCTCAGCAATCCCAACGCTTGGGGTGCGCGCCGTGCCGCGTGGAAACGTCTTGTTGGGCGGCGGTGGCGTCGAATTCTCCTGGCGTCCCCCGCTTTCAGCGGGACGCCATTTGTCGCAGGCGCCCGCCGCACGCCTGTTCACGGGTCACATCGCAAACGGCTC
>CAZYCV010000303.1:0-1743 GCA_964645305.1 uncultured Occallatibacter sp.
TCAAGAACCGCGGCAACATCTGGATCTGGTACACCGACGACGAGCGCCACCTGCCTGTCCAGATGCGCGCCCGCTCCTTCTGGGGAACCATCACCTTCCGCCTCATCGGCAATGAAAACAAGTAATCGCTGACCACCGATTGGCCTTTCCTTCGCTGCTGTGAAAGCTCCTATTACGGACGATTGCGTATAAAATATTAAGTTGATTGTTTTTCCAGCCTCATCTCGTGCTAACATTCTTTCCAATACCGCTTCTAAAGCGGTAATGGGTTCGACAGATGGCTGATTTGTAACGCCTTCCCCAGCTCATGCACTATGAAATATTGTCAGCTTTTGCCCGGTTGGTTTTCTTTTGGAGGACATGCACGTGAAACGCACTCTAGCTTTGTTGTCACTTTTGATTCTCGCTGCGGCTTCGGCTCTTCCCGCCCAGTCGCCCGGCACGCCGGCTGCCCCCAAGCCCGCCACGCCCACCACACCCGCGGCAAGGCCCGCCGCCAAACCTACCGCTGCCCAGATTGCGCAGAGTCAGGCTGCGGCCAAAAAAGCCAAAAAATCCGAAGTTCACCTCAAGCCCCTTTCGTCCATCGCCTTCGGCGGCGGAATGTCGCTGATCGGCGTCAATATGCAGGCTTCCACCAACCTCAACCGCTATCTGAACCTGCGCGGCACAGGCAACTACTTTACCTACACCGCCAACAATCTCAATGTCAACAACTTCGATGTGAATGGCAAGGTGAATTTGGCCACGGCAGGCGTCTCGGTGGACTATTTTCCCTTTCCCAACCACGGCTTCCGCATCAGCCCCGGAGTCCTCTTCTATAACCAGAACGGAGTCTCGGCTACTGGAACCCTATCGCCAACAAATCACATCACTTTGAATCATCAGGATATCTACTCGGACTCAACCAATCCTCTGACGGTGGGCGGCTACGTGGACTTGAATGCACATAAACAAGCCTTCACCCTCACCACCGGCTGGGGCAACGTGATTCCCCGCAAACACCAGGATCAGGTCAGCTCCCATCTCACCTTCCCGTTTGAGTTTGGCTTGGCCTTCACCGGCACTCCCGCTTTGAACTTGACGCTGAATGGCGATGCTTGTATGTACACGCCTACCTTCACTTGCGATAACCTTACAGACACTACGCCTGGCTCGGTTGGAGCCCAGGCGCAAAGCGATCTGAATAATCAGCTCGGTATCTGGAGGGCGGATGTGAATAAGCAGTGGTATTACAAGGTCACGCCCATCGTCTCCTTCGGCATCTCCTACTCCTTCAACCTCCGGCAGCCGCAGTAAGCGCTGCACCAACGCTGAAAGCTGAAAAGTTGCCTCCTGCAAGAAAGCCGCCCCCCATCGTGGAGGCGGCTTTTTTGCAGAAACGTAGCGCCGACCTCCCGGTCGGCTGTCGCGCGGACGTCCTCGTCCGCGCTCGTCCAGAAACATTTACCAGTTCATGCTGGGTGCCCCATCCATTTCACGTACTTTGTGAAATGGGTGGGAAACCACGAACCCCAACCAGCATTATCCCAGCAACTCCCCAACCAACCCCGCCGCCGCCTTCAGCGCCGCATCGATCTGGGCCTGATCTTTGCCGCCGGCCTCGGCGATATCCGGCTTGCCGCCGCCGGCGCCGCCCACCAGTTTGGCCACCGCGCCCACCAGCTTCCCGGCCTGAATCCGCTTGGTCAGCCCCGCCGTCACTCCGGCGATCAGCGCGACCTTGCCCTCCGGCTGCGCCGA
>CAZYCV010000304.1:0-1737 GCA_964645305.1 uncultured Occallatibacter sp.
TCGGTCTCCAAAACCGAACTTGGGGGTTCGAATCCCTCCGCCCCTGCCAGATTGACCCCGATGAGTTCGGGGATGCGCGGCCCACAGCCGTGCGCGAAGGAACAGCAAGCATGGCAACGAAGGTAGCATTGGTAAACGGCGGAGATGGCCCGATCAGGCGGCAGAGCAAGTCTTCCATGCCCAAGATCGTCGACAATGTGGTTGGACAGTGGAAGGAATTTGTCCAATTTCTTGACGATGTGCGCTCGGAGATGCGCAAGGTGGTCACGCCTTCGTGGAAGGAAGTCAAATCCACAACCACGGTGGTCATCATCGCGGTCTTTATTTTTGGCTTGTTCTTCTTTGTGGTGGACACTGTCTTCCAGAATGGGCTTCATGCGCTGCTGGGCAAGCTGGGTGGATTTTAACCGCAGCCTCAGGCACGAATCGAGAATTTGATGGCAGAAGAAACAGGACAAGCCGAGCAAGTTGTAGAAACCGCCGAGCAGGCCGTGCCGGAGCGCAACCCGCGCTTTATGTGGTACATTCTGCACGCTTATTCGGGCTTTGAACGCAAGGTGCGGGAGTCGATTCAAAGTCGTGTCCAGGCCTTCGGGCTGAGCGACCGGGTAGGCCGCGTGATGATTCCCATCGAACCGGTGACAGAGATTGTCAACGGCAAAAAGCGCACCGTGGAGCGCGTTTTTCTGCCCGGCTATGTGCTTGTCGAGATGGAATTGGACAACAACCTTTGGCACGTCCTGAAGGACACGCCCAAGGTGACCGGCTTTCTGGGCACAGGCGACAAGCCGGTGGCCTTGACCGAGGAAGAGGTGAGCGGCATTCTCTTCCGTTCCGAGACCACCAAGGACAAGCCGCGGCTCAAGATCAAATTTGAAAAGAACGAGCAGGTCCGCATTACCGACGGGCCCTTTGCCAACTTCAACGGCGTGGTGGATGAGATCAACGAAGATCGCGAGACGATGAAGGTCATGGTGACCATCTTCGGGCGCTCCACACCGGTCGAACTGGAGTTTGGCAAGGTCGAAAAGATTGAGTAGTTGCAGCTTTCAGCTATCAGCTTTCAGCTTCTAGCCGGTTATGCCCACCTGGCGGGCGCTGGTTGAAGGCAAACGTTGAAGAGGCAACACCAAAATTTGTCACAGAGCAGATCAGCTAGCAGCTAACAGCTAGGAGCTAAAAGCTGGTTCCGAAGGAACAACCATGGCACCTCCGAAGAAAATTACGGGTTACGTCAAGCTGCAGATTGTGGCCGGCAAGGCTACGCCGGCGCCGCCGGTCGGCCCCGCGCTGGGTCAGGCGCAGGTCAACATCATGGAGTTCTGCAAGCAGTTCAACGCGCGCACCTCCACCAAGGAGATGGAAGGGCTGGTCATTCCGGTCGTCATCTCGGTCTACGGCGACCGCACTTTCAGCTTCATCACCAAGACGCCGCCGGCCGCGGTTCTGCTGAAGAAGGCCGCCGGCATTGAAAAGGGATCGGGCACGCCCAACAAGGAAAAGAAGGGCAAAGTGACCGAGAAGCAAGTGCGCGAGATCGCCACGCAGAAGATGCCCGACCTGAACGCATCCTCTGTAGAGACGGCCATCAAGAGCATCAAGGGCACCGCCCGCTCGATGGGCATTGAAGTGGTGGCGTAGGCCGCTGCTGGAGTTTGTTGTCAAGCGGCTCTCCCCTCGGGGCAGGGCAAACGCATCTTAATTGCTATATGCAGAGCAGGTTTGGCTTGTTGAGAT
>CAZYCV010000305.1:0-1734 GCA_964645305.1 uncultured Occallatibacter sp.
GCAGCGATTTTTCTGGGCCTGTTCATTAGTCTGCTCTCCGGTGGCCCCCCTCATTTTAGCCCCGCTGTCCCACCACGCCACCCCCGCGATAGTCTAATTAAATATGGCGGTATTATACGGCAGGCTGAGCCTTTACATGAGCATAGTGCCCGATGATTCTCGGTCTGTGCCCGGCAAATAACCGCCATATTTAATTAGACTTGTGTGGCCGTTTCTGCTATCCTCCGTCATGGGCTCGCACCATTTGCAGCCCATCGTCCTGCTGCGTTTATGGAGGAGGCAGTCATGGCACAATTCGATTTGGAGAAGCAAGCCCTGGTTGGGGCAGGCGGTCTTCTACCGGTGCGCGTGGATGACGAAATCACGCGCAAACTGTCGATGCTCATCGAGGGCGAGTGCGAAGGATTGGGTCCGCTCCAGGCCGCCGCGAAGTTTGGCTTCAGCAAGCAACGCTACTTTCAGTTGCGGACTGCTTTCGCTGAACAGGGCGCGCAGGCACTGCAAAGTCACAAGCGCGGGCCGAAAACCCATTACCGACGCACGGCGGAAGTTGTCCGCCAGGTGATCCGGCATCGCTTCCTTGACCCGGACGCCTCGCCCGAGGTGATCGCTCAGAAGCTCTGCCAGAGCGGCTGGGAGATCAGCATTCGCAGTGTGCAACGGGTCATCGAAGAGTACGGCCTTCAAAAAAAAACTCTATCAGTATCGACCGGTCGCTGATTGGAAGATCGAAACCCAACGGACCAAGAAACGCACTCGCGCAGAGCCATGCGATCCGCTCAGCCTGGAACGTGGCGTGCGGCAACTCTTGGCCGACAAGGTCTCCGGCAACCTCGTGGGCCTGTGGCTGTTGATTCCTGAACATCTGCGTCTGGGCACATGGGACTTGCTCTGCGGTTGGAGCGGTCAGTGCGGCGGACGGGTCGAGCCGCGTCTGGCGCTGCAAATGATCCACGAGTCGGCGCTGTGTTCCACGGGGCTGCGGCAGCAACGCTCGCTCAGTCAACGCGGCTTCGAGTTGGCCAACGGACTGCCCTTCATCGCCAGCGACGTGGCCGTTCATTCCCTCTTGGCCAACCACACCGTGGCAGAGGCCCAACGCCTGCAAGTTGCCCTAGGACGCATCCGCCGGGCCTCGGGCGATTACGCCGGAAAACTGCTGGCCATCGACCCGCATCGCACGCCAAGCTTCAGCAAGCGACAAATGCGCCGCTTCCGCGAGGACCAACGGTCCAAGCCGTACAAAGTGGCGCAGACCTTTTTCGTCCTTGATCCCGACACCCATCAACCGGTCTGCTTCACCACGGCCACTTCGTCACGAACCGCAACGACTGCGGCGATCGAGCTGCTGGAATTGGCAGCGGAAATCCTTGCTCCGCACCCCAAGCAGATTCTGGTTCTCGCCGACATGGAGCATTATACGACGGAGCTGTTCAATCACGTCCAGCGCAATACGCCGTTCGATCTCCTGGTGCCGATGAAGAATGATCGCTCGCTACGGCGGCAACTGGTCACCCTTGCTCCCGAAAGGTTCACGCGGCGTTGGGCGGGATTCGCCACGACGAAGCAACCCTACCGGATGTCGCACGGCGAGGGAGGCCCCTACATCCAGTTCGCCCAGCGGACCGGAGAGACACCCCGCGAGTATCGCTTCGGGGCCTTTCTGTCTACGACCGATCGGGATGAAGTGGAGACCTTGACGCTGGATTATCCCAAGCGTTGGCACGTCGAGGA
>CAZYCV010000306.1:0-1728 GCA_964645305.1 uncultured Occallatibacter sp.
CGACGGTCACGATGACGCCCGTGACAAACAGGGCGTAGGCCACGCTCAACAGCAGAGTGTGGAGTTCTCCACATTTGGCGAGAAACGTGGGGAAGATGCTGTCGAACGTGGCCATAGGCGATGAGGCGTTATCAGTTATTGCGCGGGGAACTGCACCGGCTGATTGAGCAACTGGAATTTCGCCGTATAGTTGCTGACGGCTTCCGTGAACTCGGCGTTTTGCTGTTCGGTCAACGCTTGAATCTGTTTCTGCTGATCGTTCCGGTTCTGGATGTCCTGCACCATCGCCGACGACGCGGCTTGATTCACCTCGTCATCGGTGCTGGCAAGGTCGCCGTTCAGACTGGTGAGGACTCCATGCAACTTCTGCACCTCGGCATCCGTGGTGGCGTTCTGAAGTTGCTGGGTCGTCTGTGCGATTTGATCCTTGATGGTCGCGCGGCGTTGCGCCGCGTTGTCCGCCACAGTGACATAGTTGTTCGCGGTGTCATTGATGGCCGCATACTGTTTGTATTGGTCGGCAGGCCGCTGGACAGTCTGGCCACGGGGCGTCTGGAAGCTGGCGCCCACGGTGGCGTAGATGCCATTGTCGTTATAGGTCAGCGCATAATTGCCATCGGCATTGGCAATCAGATTTTCGAGGTTCAGACCCGGCTCAAGGCTCTGCAAGTCCGAGTCGAGGGCAGGCACCATCGAGAGCACGACTTGGGACGGGTTGCCGAACAAACTTTCGTAATTCTTGAACTCGCTCAACTGGCTGGTGAGCGTGTTAATTTGCTGCACCTGGTTGTCAATCATGGTGACGTATTTGGCGATGCTCTCGGCTTCATCGAGAATCTGTTCCACGTTCATCGTCGGGTCATAGACGATCCACTGCGCGCGGGCGGAGAACGCCAGCGGCAGGGCGACTGCGATTACTGCGATTAGTTTTTTCATGTTTTTCCTTTCTCTTTATTGGTTTAGGTGACGGAATCTTTGGCGGCAAACATCGTTGCTATTCTTCAACGCGAAGAAATTGGGTGGTCGGCTGGAAAATCACGCCGTCAATCACCTGCTCCGGCAGATGCACTTCATAGAGCCGGACATGGCCATCGTCCCCGGCTCTGGCCTGCTGCATGGAAACATAGAGCCAGTATTGTTGCTTGACGGCATCGCTGCGGCCCTTGTCGTAACCCGTTTGATAAGATTGGTCGTTCAGTTTGTCGTTGGCGGCGTGGAGTCCTTCTCCGAGCAAAGCACCGCCCGCCGCGCCGCCGACAATGGCGACTGGATTGTTTTTTGTCAGCTCGCCGCCGAGGGCCGCGCCGCCCGCGCCCAAGCCGACATCAGTGGCAGTCCGGGTCACGGCGGCGCAGCCTGTGAACAGGCAGACAATACCGGCAAGCAAGGTGAATTGGATGAGCATTGATTTTTTCATAAGGTTGATGGTTTTTAGTTTCCGCAGAGACCGTGGCATTCCTGGTAAAAGCCCATGAACGTCTGGTCCCGAAATGACTCGTGTTTCTCAAGGAACGCCTCGGCCAGCGGCACGCACGAGCGATGCACATATAGCTGCTGTTCGAGGTTCCGGTTGACAACATGGCCGGGAGTCCGCAACGCGACATCAATTTCAACGGCGCGTTGAAAGCCCGCCGGGTCGCTGTCCCGCAGCCAGCGCCATTCCTCGTTGGAACGGTAGGGACAAAACACGCACGCCGAGCGCGGCACTTCATGCGGAACGCCGTAGGC
>CAZYCV010000307.1:0-1717 GCA_964645305.1 uncultured Occallatibacter sp.
GGATGTACACTCTATTACAAAGGGAAAGCCTCGGGGGAGGATGTCCTGGAATTTCAAAGGAGACACAGAATGCGTCTTATGAATCCCCTTCCGTTGGCAGCAGTATTTCTGTCTGCATGCGCGGCAATTTCCGCTTTTGCGCAAGCTCCGCCCGCAGCTCGAGGATCAACAGCCTTTTCTCCTTTGGCCGTTGGTGTCGGCTTTAACTCATTCAATGCTGGATGGAATGACGGCTACATGATGGGCGCCGCTCTTTGGATCGACTACACGCCGGATTACCTGCCGAGTCCGCTGAAAGGTCTTGGCCTCGAAGTGGAGGCGCGAGACATCAGTATCAATTCAAAGGCAAATCAGCGCGAAGATATCGCATCGGGTGGGGTGATCTATTCCGTGTCCCGCTTCAACAAGATTCATCCTTATGGGAAGTTTTTGATGGGAATTGGCAGCGAGGACTATGGGTTATTTTCCGATACGCACCTCCACAAAGATCTCACCGTCACCAGTGTGGGCGGGGGAGCGGATTATCGTCTCTTCAGGCAAGTATGGGCGCGCGGCGATTTTGAATACCAGTTCTGGCCTGATTTCTTCAAATACGCTCCCGCGCGGCATAAGTCTCCCGGAACTTTGAGCCCTTACGGATTCACGATTGGTGCCATGTATCACTTTTAGCAATTTCCGACTTTACGGCAAGCGATGGGGGAGAGCCTCGCTTGCCATTTATATTCTGGGTTTTGGCTACCCTCTCAAATTTGGCAAGAGAGGGCAAGGCAAAGTCGATTCTTGTGCTTCCAAAACGGGGGGTAGCTAACGGATGGTGTTGATTGCCGAGGAGGAGAATTCATTCATAACGCGACCGATCCTCGGCGTCAATATAGCTGTCAGCAGCTATGAGGATGTGGTTCGACAGAGCCTTCTGTGGGCTGGTGAAGAGCGCTCCGCGGCACTTTTCTTCGCGGCGGTTCACATGGTCATGGAGGCTCACGATCATCCAGATTTTCTGCCTGTCCTGAACGGGGCGGGGACGGTCTTCCCTGACGGAATGCCGGTGCTCTGGTCACTCAGGGCGCTGGGCGAGAGAAAAGCCAGACGGGTTTGCGGCACTGACACCACCATCGCCGTATTGGCGGCGGCAGAAAAAGCTGGAGTCTCCGTCGGCTTTTACGGCGCAAGCCAATCCACCCTTGATGCGCTGGTGAAGGCGGTGCAATTGCGCCACCCCAGCCTCAACATCGCTTATGTTGAAAGCCCGCCCTTCCGGCCGCTTACCGCCGAGGAGGACGCGGCCGTCGTAGAGCGCATCAAGGCCTCCGGCGCGCGTTTGCTCTTTGTCGGTCTTGGATGCCCCAAACAAGAGCGTTGGATCGTCGATCACCTGGACCGCGTTCATGCTGTGATGTTTGCAGTGGGCGCGGCCTTTGACTTTATCGCCGGCAACAAGAGCCGGGGTCCAAAGTGGATGAGCCGCAACGGGCTTGAGTGGGTTTACCGCTTTATCTCCGAGCCGCGCCGTTTGGCCGTGCGCTATCTCAAGCACAATCCGCGCTTCGTCCTTCTCTTCCTTCGACAGCTTCTTTCGCAGTCCGCCTGATGGCTTCTTGAATCCGCCCAAATGTACTGTGAACGCGTCATCCCAACTCTTTTGCGCTGTTTGTAAAAAGGGTAGGATTCGACGCGTGTGACAGTTGCACATTCCAGAATCCGCATTTTTGTTGCACAA
>CAZYCV010000308.1:0-1714 GCA_964645305.1 uncultured Occallatibacter sp.
AGGCGAAGTAACCGTAGCCTACGCCACCGGCCAAGGTGGTCTTTCAGTTCACTGTGATGCGTTTGCAACCATGGCTTTCTGTCACCGAAAACTTCACCGGCAGAAAGCGCGCAATCACGTCCATGTTTGTCTCTGCGTGCTGGCTGATGTGCGTCGTGGTGAAACTTCCGCTTCCGCACAACGCCATCGGCAACAATAACTGATCTGCGAGGTGCTCGCCAACCGCTGCGTTTGAGCCGAGATACTTCTGAGCCTGCTCAGCCGCATCCTTGGCAACCTTCTCTGCGCTCACACCGAGCTTTCCAAACGCGGTGAAGATATCGGTCACATTTTTGCTCGTCACACCAACCATCACGGCGTTTCCAGGTCCGGTCGAGTTCTTCGTTTGCAGCGTGCGCAGTTGGCCATCTTCGCAACCCAGTATCTTGCCTGCGGTTTCAAGTTCGCGCAGGGCAATTTTCGGGTTGAGATTCGATACCAGCGCATGAACAACGGGCACAGAGGATTCGCCTCTATCGTCAAGCGAGATCGCAGCCAGCTTGCTCTTCGGCCCAATCTCGACTGTAAAACGTCCTCCTCCTGCCGGATAGAATCCGTAACGCTCCAGGGCCACGCGCACCTTCGGTCCCATTCGCTCAATCAGCGGCAGAAAGCACTTCTCCACAAAATCGAAGGGCGGTGCAGCCATGTTGTGCGTTCCACCTTCAATCACGAGGCGGCTTGGCGCATTGGCAATCATCAATGCGGGCAGCACCGTTTGTAGCACCAACGTTCCGCTTCCAGCCGTGCCGACAACGAAGTGATATTCACCCGGCTGAATCGACCTGGGCTTAAAGGTCAAGTGAGTCGAACTCAGCGTTGCTCCCTCCACCTCGGCCTGTCCCACTTCCTTGGCGGCGAGCACCGCTGCCAGATGCTGACGCAACAGTCCAGACTTTTCACGTCCGGCGCGAATCTTCTCAATACGAAACGCCTTGCCAGTCACCATCGACAGGCTCAGCGCTGTGCGCAGTATCTGGCCACCGCCCTCGCCATTCGATCCATCGATCCCAATCATCTTGCAACTCCCTCACCCGCGGGCGCGCCAACCTTCACGCGCCCGCGCCAACACTTGTTATCCCTTCACGCATACAACCTGGTGCAGGGTGTGGACGACCTCGACGAGATCCTTCTGCGCCTCCATCACCGCGTCAATCGACTTGTAGGCCGCAGGCGTCTCGTCGATTACATCCGCATCCTTGCGGCATTCAATGCCCTCAGTCATGCGCATATGATCTTCCACGGTGAAGCGGCGCTTGGCCTCATTGCGCGACATGGCGCGACCTGCGCCGTGACTGCAACTCGAAAAGCTCTCGCGATTGCCCTTGCCGCGCACAATGTAAGAACGCGCTCCCATGCTGCCAGGGATAATCCCCATATCACCCTCGCCGGCGCGCACTGCGCCTTTGCGGGTAATCAGCACGTTCTGGCCATAGTGCTTTTCGCGCGTCACATAGTTGTGGTGGCAGTTGATCGCCTCCAACTCCGCGGTGAACTCAGGCAACACGCCCGAGTTGCGCAAAGAAGCAACCAAGCTCTCCATCATCAAATCGCGGTTACGCTGCGCGTAATCCTGCGCCCAGCCGACCGCTTCGATGTAATCGTCGAAGTGCTCGGTGCGCTCCGGAAAGTACGCCAGATCCACGTCGGGCAGGTTGATGAAGAAGCGCTTCAT
>CAZYCV010000309.1:0-1706 GCA_964645305.1 uncultured Occallatibacter sp.
CGGATGAAGCGCGTGGTCTTCTTGCCGTGATGGACGTAATCCAGATGGTAGTAGGGGCCGTGGCGCTGTGGCTTGCGGGGGTCCTGGCAGCGGCAGCCCGGCTTGCGGCAGACATGATATTGGCGGGAGAGGCTGCCGGGGCGCAACGGCCCCAGGGCGCCGAGTTGGGTTTTGAGGTTTTCGATTTTTTGCTCAATGTCTTGAATTCGCGGATTTGTTTTCATATCTGATATACTATTTATGCTATCAGATAAGAACAAGGCCAATCTTCCGCCACCCACAGCCCACGGCTTCTCCGCTTGGCTAGCCGCCACACAACAACGGCTGGATCGGCTGGCGCACACCCCGGGAACCAGTCTGGGCGACTTGGAAATCGCCGTCGTGGAAGACCTGCACCGTTTGGGAGCCTCCTTGTTGACCCAAGCGGCCAACCTCCAAGGCCAGGCCACCCCGTTCCTCTGCTCCCGCTGTCAAGGGCCTTTGGTGCGCGAAGCCAGGAACCAGGTGCGCAAAATCGATTCGGTGGTCGGCCCACTGCCTTTGGGCCGTGATTACGGCTGGTGCCACAAGTGCCAGGACTGGTCCTACCCCGCCGATATCCGATGGGGCCTCCAACCCAACGCCCCAGCCTCGCCTCGCGTCCAAGAGATGGCGGCGGAAGCGGTGCTCAAAATGCCCTGTGCGCAGGCGGAAAAGTCGCTCCCCCGCTTGGGGGGCTGCTCCCTGAGTTCCACCACTCTCCATCGCGAGGCATCCCGCCAGGGACAGCGCGCTCTGGCCTTGCAAAAGGCGGATCAGCATCGCGCTACCACGGTCCAAGGAGTCGTTCAATTGGCCAATCAGGCCGCTCCTCCCCAAAAACCTTTTGTGCTCATCCTGGAATTGGACGCCTGGAATATCCGCGAACGCACCGATTGGGGCCGCTCCAAAACCCTGCGCCAGAAGGGAAAGGAACCCGAACGCTGGCACTGGGTTTACACCGCCACCCTCTTCCGCCTGGATCAGCGCGGCCACACCGCCGCCAAACGCCCCGTCATCACCGACCGCGGCTATGTCGCCACGCGGGCCGGGTTGGAGGCTTTTGAACAATTGGTTTATGCCGAAGCGCTGCGCCGGGGTTTGACCAAGGCCGCCGAGGTGCTGGTGATTGCGGACGGGGCGATCTGGATCTGGAATCTGGTGGAGAATCGCTTCCGGCGCGCCACCCAACGGGTGGATCTGTATCACGTCAAACAGCATCTCTGGAGCGTGGCGCGCGAACTCTATGACCAAGACACCGCTCAGGCCCGCCAATGGCTCCGGCCCCTCTTTCGCCAATTAAAAACCAAAAGCAACGGCGGCCAGCAAGTGCTGGGGGCTCTCCAGGAACTGTTGCGCAACAAAGAGAACATGACGCCGGCACAACGGGAAGAACTGGCCAAAGAAATCGGTTACTTCACCACTCACGCCCACCGGATGAATTACGCCTCCGGCAAGCGCAAACAGCAACCCCTAGGCTCGGGCGCTATTGAATCAACCTGCCGACAATATCAGGTGCGGTTCAAGCGCTCCGGTCAGTTCTGGTCACTGGCGGGCGACGAGGCCCTCTTGGCCTTGGAAACCCTTCGGCGCAACGAACGATGGTCGCTTCTGTTTCCGCACGCCAGCCGCCAGCCAGCGGCTGCCACCCAAGCCTGAGATTGAACCCAAAAAAGTGAAATGCACCC
>CAZYCV010000310.1:0-1699 GCA_964645305.1 uncultured Occallatibacter sp.
GCACGGCATAGACGCCCTGCACGCCGCTGGCCGTCGAGCCGCCCACCTGCATCCCGGTAAACTCCAAATCGTTGGAGTTGTAACCCGCCTTGATCTCCACGCGGTTCTTGCCGAACTCCTTATAGAGATAGAGCGTCCACAGGTCCAGCACCTTCGGCCCTGCCGGCTCCCAGCTCACCCAGTTCCAGATGCCGCTCACGTTCAACTGCGCGTGCCGCAGGCCAAGCTGATGCAGATCGGCGGTAAAGATGGGGTTCATCATCGCGCCCTCGAATGGATGGTCGCCGACAAAAACTTGGCTGTCGGCCGGAACCGGAGCCTGAGCCAAATCCTGCGCATATTGTTCTTGAGAGATGAAGCGCAGCGCCATGCCCTTGCTCAATAGTGTGCGGCGGAAGCTGGAATTCACATCCACGTTGCTGTCGGAAAGGGGCGGCATGGCGGCGTCTCCGCCCCGCCAGTTCAGGTCTTCCAGCGCGGTTGCCGATGCTGGCTTCGGCGCATCCGGGCCGCTCTGCGCAACGGCCCATGCGCCGGCCAGAACAAAGAGAACAGCTATGAACAGTGACGTATGCAGGTGGTGATTCGTCTTCCGCAATTTCTTCTCCCGCGGCCTTCGCTTTGCCGCCGGAGCTGTATCCGGCTGAGCTTGACCGTGATTCGATCCTACGGCGGGTTCACTTCCGAGCGGTATCCTGATCCTTCCCATTGATTGCCTAATCCTGTCGAAGAGCAATTTTTTGTGCATCCGGGGTTCAATCGGCGGTAGGCTGGAAGTGTGGAAGCAAGAGGAGGTCCAGATGGGGAAGGAAATGGTTAAAGGAGCTGAAGCGCGGGCGGAGATCGAGCCGCTGCGGGCCGAGGTGGCGCGCAAGATCGCCCAGCACGTCCACGGTGAGGGTCCGGTGGAGACCGCCGTGCCGGGGCTGATTCTGTCGCGCCGGACCGCGCCTTCCGAGTGCTTTTGCACCACCTACGAGCCGGAGCTGGTGGTTTTTGCGCAGGGAGAAAAGCGCCTCAAGGTCGGCAACACAACCCACCTCTGCGACGGCTCCAGCTTTCTGCTGACCTCGGTCGATCTGCCGGTCGAGAGCCAGATCGTCACTGCCTCGGCAAGCGAACCCTATCTCGCGCTGGTGCTCAAATTGGAGATGCCAGTGGTGCGCGAAATCCTGAGCCAAGAGGAGTTTCTGACGCCGGAGGTTGCGGCCAGAGTGCGCGGCATGGCGGTGGGCAAGACACCGGCCGAGTTGCTGGGAGCTTGCTCCCGATTGCTCGATCTTCTCGACATACCAAAGGATATTCCGTTTCTTGGTGGCCTGATGCAACGCGAGATTCTCTACCGGCTGCTGCGTTCGCCGCTGGGCCGACATCTGCGCGCCATCGCCACGCTGGGCGAGCAGAGCAACCGAACGGCGAAGGCTGTCGTCTGGCTGAAGACGAACTTCACCAAGCCGTTGCGCGTGGATGAACTGGCCTCGGTGGCGCAGATGGGCGTCTCCACGCTGCATCATCACTTCCGCTCGCTCACAGCGATGAGCCCGCTGCAATATCAGAAGCGGCTGCGGCTGCACGCGGCGCGCGCTCGGATGCTGACCGAGGGGTTGGACGCGGCGAGCGCGGCCTTCGAGGTTGGCTACGAAAGCGCCAGCCAGTTCAACCGCGAGTACAGCCGCTTCTTCGGCCAGCCGCCGATGCG
>CAZYCV010000311.1:0-1697 GCA_964645305.1 uncultured Occallatibacter sp.
GGATGGGGACATGGGCCACGCGCGTGCCCGCCGCGTCGTAGATGTATCCGGTGAGGCTGGCGTTGGAGTTTTTGACCGCGCAGAGCCGCCCCTCGGCGTCATAAAGGTACGAGTTGATGCCGTCGTTGGTCACATCGCCCGCCGCGTCGTAGTTAGATTTATCGTACATTAAACAAAGCCAGTTGAGGTTCGTGGTTCCCCGGTCTCAAAATCGAGACCGGGGGCACCCTGAGTTTTTGGTTATAGGACCGGGGCCACCCGCCAACCTGAGAACGCCTTATATTTTGACGATATTCCTTTTATCCGCATGATTCTAGTGTGGTTACCGCACAGTAACCGAAGGTTACTGTGCAGCTCCCATTCTGGGGTGACGTGTCCACCTAAAACCGATGCGGAGCAGCGCGGGCTTTTGCTGGCCGTTTCAAGGACGCCACACTACGGGGAACATCCCGTCTGTCCCCGGTTTTCTGGACATACGGGTAGTGTGTCCTCCACTGCCGACGCTTTAGCGGCGCGGGCTTTTGCTGGCCGTTTCAAGGACGCCACACTACGGGGAACATCCCGTCTGTCCCCGGTTTTCGGTTTTTCCGGTTTTTTATTTTCGAAAAATCAGGACCCCACAACATTCAAAATGACAAAAAGAGAAACAAAGTAAAAAATGATCACTGCCACTGCTGCATAACCGAGCCCAATAGCGGTTCTGACCAGAACTGTGCTTTTGGCCGATGCTACTTGGTAGCCGATCACACCTCCAAACAGTGCCGTACCCAGACAGCCCAGATTGAGAATCCATGCAGTCTTGAACCCCGGAAGGAATTTTGGAATCACAAACGCATACACAATGCCTACCAGCGCACCGCATAGGCACGCAAACAGTAACAGTACAAATTCACTGCGCAGCTTCATTGGCTTCTTCCTGTCGATCAAGGGTTGTAATGATGAAACGCATACCACAATGCCGTTTGTCCGAGATCTTGGGTCTCCGTTTTGCAATTATTCGTTACGAGCCCATTACCGTGATCGTTCCAAGAATGATTCATCTGGTCAAATGCCTTTTGATAGAAATCTGCCATAGCGAATGGCGCAACTTCGGTAGCATTCCCGTGGTTTAGAGAATCAGATGCTGCAGTGAGGTCTTCGGGCTGATTCATGCTCCATCCTCGCAGATTAGCGGAGTTTCCCCAGCTGTATGTAGTGATCGAGCCGTCCTCGTTGACGGTGAATGTGAATGTATGTGTGATGGGATCGAGCTTCGATCTTGAACTGTCTCCGATTGCCGAAAGATCTCTATTGGTCACATATGTGCCAGCATTCGGCGCAACGGGCGCATTCGGATTGCTCGCTGGAGGTAACGTCTGACCAGTCGAAGGCAGTCGATAGGTTTCGGTCGTAGAGACGTGCTCTTTCAAGTTCATATTTGTAACAAAGCCATCGCCTCTTCTCCAATTATTGATCTTCTGGCACCAATCGCAGTGCCCATCCGGGTCTGATCCTCCAAGCGGATTGTCTCGCATGTAGCTGTACAGATTCAGAGTCTGCGGATTGTCGAGTTTGGCGTACGGCACCGGGGCTACTTTCGCCGACCAGTCTGGCGACAGCCATCTCCCCATTGAACTTGCGTAGTACCTAGCCCCGAAGTAGTCATTCCCTGATTCTGTGTCCCGTTCTTTGCCGGTGAAGTGGTGTTCGGTGGCGTC
>CAZYCV010000312.1:0-1687 GCA_964645305.1 uncultured Occallatibacter sp.
TACGCCCTATGTCATTGATTCTTTACTACGTTATTCGTTTTTCAGGATCGACTAAATAGTCGGACAAATGCGGTTCGTGGTCTCCCAGGTCTGAAAATCCAGACCTGGGGCACCCGGCTGGTGAGTGACTAAATCATTTCTTTCGCCGAGATGGCCCGGAGTTCATCCACGACGCGCTCCAGTTCGGCGACAATCCTGCCCAGCGGAGCGGAGCGGAAGACGGCAATCAGCGCATCGAAGTACCAAAGCTGATCCTGGCGGCCTCGCTGAAAGCGCGTCCAGATCGCCGCCCCAATCTCTCGGTAGTCGTCCAGAATGGCCTTGGCGTTATAGAGCTTGTCGGCCACTGAGATAAGTTGAATCTCCACTGGCTCCTGGCGCAGCCTCTTGATATAGGCCTCTTTGCGCTCCAGCCAGGGCTGCTTGAGATCATTTTCCTCGGTAAGGCTGTCCGAGAGCCCCTCGACCATGCGGGCAACCGTCGCGCCGAAGTTGTGCGCAATATCCTCAAGCCGCAGTTCGCCTCCATGATCCTCGGCAGCGTCGTGCAAGAGAGCGGCAATCACCATCTCTTCGGTCACCGGGAAATCTGTGTGGCCGGCCTCGCCCATCACCAACGCGGCCACGCCCAGCAGGTGCGCCATGTAAGGAACCTCCGTTCCCTTGCGGCGCTCGATGTGCAGATGGCGCGCATAATCAACCGCGCGGGTGAAGCCATCGCTCAGCAAAAGCCGGGCCGGCTGATTGGTGTCTTGATCTCTCACAACGCCTCCGTGCAACTTAAACCAATATCTTGCCTTATCTTACCGCGCATGGTGCGAAGGGATGGAAGACTCGGAGTCGCTTTTAACAGGAAACACACCCATTCCGCGCCTACGCTACAATAGAAAGACAGGCCAAGGCCAAATTTTTACCGAGCGGAAGCCCCGCACAAGAAGCAAGGAGTACCAACCTTATGTCGATTCCCGCCACGCAAATGCGTCCCGGCATGATTATCAAGCACAAAGATCAACTGCATCTGGTCTTCAAGGTCGAGCACCGCACCCCCGGCAACCTGCGCGCCTTCATCCAGGCCAAGCTGCGCAACATCCGCACTGGTGCCATGTTCGAGGAGCGCTTCCGCTCGGCCGACGCCATCGAAAAGGTGGTGGTGGACGAGGTTTCGATGGAGTACCTCTACAACGACGGCGACGATTACTACTTCATGAACCCGGTGGACTACGAGCAAACCGTTCTGAAAGGCTCCACGCTGGGCGACGCCATCGAGTACCTGACGCCCAATCTGCGCATCGAGGTCAGCTATCACGATGGTCAGGCTGTCGGCATTGAGTTGCCCACCAACGTCGAGTTGACCGTCATCGAGACCGAACCGGGCCTCAAGTCGGCCACAGCCAGCAGCGTCACCAAGCCGGCCAAGACCGAAACCGGACTGGTTGTTCAGGTTCCGTCCTTCATCAACGAAGGCGAAAAGATCCGCGTGGATACCAGTGAAGGCACCTACATGAGCCGCGCGTAAACCGTTCCAGATTGTCCAAAGAATCAAGGCGTCCCGCGCGGGACGCCTTGACTTTTTGAGCACCAACCTTCAGTCGAGCTGAAGAGGACCTTCGAGCTCAAGACCGAGATTTGGTCTAGTCGATCCTGAAAAAGCCGATTTCAAGCAGAAGGCAAGGCGATCAAGAAGCCT
>CAZYCV010000313.1:0-1685 GCA_964645305.1 uncultured Occallatibacter sp.
GACTCCTCAAGCTCCTTGATGGATTGCGTAGCAAGAATCATCGCGGCATTGTGCTTGCGCCATGTTTTCTGCGCCTGCACGATGTAGTTGCGAATGGTCTCGTTCTTGATGAACAGCCACGCCTCGTCAAGCAAGAACGTCTTGAACGTCGCCAGCTTCGCGGGGTCGGCAATCTCATTGCTGGCCCTGTGAAGGACGTAGAACAGGAGTGGCTCCAGCACCTCCGGCGCATCGCCCCAGCCAGCGAAGTTGAAAGTCTGGAAACTGGAGAAGCTGAGCGTGTCCTCTCTGTTGTCAAAGAGAAATCCGTATTGCCCGTCTTTCGTCCAACGGTGCAGCCGCTCTTTCAGCTCTCCGATGATCTGGCTGAATGTCGATAACGTCCGCTGCTCCGGGGCAACGACATATATCCGCTCAATGGCATCCCACAGCTTGCGCTCTTCCTTGAAATCGAGCCGGTAACGCTGATCGTTACCCTCTATAAGGACACGGAAGAAGGAAAACAGGAATTGCATATTCTCCTTTGTCTCTGGCAAGCTGAACGGGTTGATCGTGAAATCCCGGCTCTCTTGCCCGACATTCAGATAGGTTCCTCCGAATATCTCAGTGAGTGATTGAAAAGAACCGCCGATGTCGAAGATGTAGGTTTGCGGCCTGTACTTCTGCGCATTCGTCAGCAAGAAGTTGCATAAGAAGCTCTTGCCGCTGCCAGTCATGCCGAGAATCAGCGTGTGCGCCACTTCGCCGTTATGAAGATTCAGGTAGTACGGCGTGGCGTTGTCTGTTTCGAGAACCGCCAGATACTCGGAGCGAAGATGCGGGTTCGTCTTCTCGCCTGGGTGGATCGTGAATAAAAACGATAGGTCCGCATAGTTGGAATTGAGCAAGTACATCTTGCGTAGATTCTGGGCATAGTTGCCGGGAACGGTGGCAAAGAACGCATTGAGCTGGTTGTACGTTTCAGTGAAGAGCGCGCCGTCGGCATTGGTGAATACTCCGGCAAACTCGCTCATCTCCTGATTGATGGTCTGTAGGTCGCTGCTGTAGAGCACGACCGTGAGCGAAAAATCGCCAAGACTCTGGCCGTCGCCGAGAGACCGCAAGCACTCTCCTAGATTCTCAATGTCTGCCTGCTTCGATTCGTCGATCAATACGTCACGCTGATTCGTCTTCGCCGGGTCACTGCTCATCTGCGAAACAAAGCCGGACTTGCTCATATTGAAGTGACGCCGCCGCTTGTCCACTTCCTTGCGGGCCTTGGCCATCGAAAGCGGCGTCCACTCGGTGACAACGTAGAAGTTGCCTTCGATCTTCAAGAGTCGGTCAAGCACCAAAGGCCGCGTCTCAGCGATGGACTCCTTCATGGTGAGGATGCGAACGAAGTGATCGCCCACGCGGAGATGATCGCGTTCCGCTTCGATGTTGGAATTGACCACCTGAAAATCGAGGTACTGTGTGGATTGGGGTCTGCCAGCGATGCGCCATTCATCGAAGTTCAACAGCCGCCGGAAGAATCGGAACTGCGCCTGCTGTCCTTGAACCTCGATGGGCATGAGGTCGGCGAGTTGGCGCGTAAAGTTCTGCACACGCTGCTCCAGCCTCACCAGGTCGGCATCGATGTGGGAGCGCAGCAACGTCTTCATGTTGTCGCTGGTGAACTGGGCCTTGAGTTCACCGAAGCCGCC
>CAZYCV010000314.1:0-1681 GCA_964645305.1 uncultured Occallatibacter sp.
TCACCATTGGCCAATCCGCCGCGCCGCTCTACGGGCCGTGGAAGTTCACCGTCGGCGATTCGCCCCTTGATCCGGCGACCCACCAGCCGCTCTGGGCCGAACCCGGCTTT
The DNA here is from genome assembly GCA_964645305.1 of uncultured Occallatibacter sp. Taxonomy (GTDB): domain Bacteria; phylum Acidobacteriota; class Terriglobia; order Terriglobales; family Acidobacteriaceae; genus Telmatobacter. The sequence goes on from CAZYCV010000314.1 coordinate 111, forward strand.
GACGACTCCAAGTGGGAGAACGTCGATCTGACGCCCAAAGACGGCGCATTCGACCCAACTACCGGATACACAGGCTACGTACCCGGCTGGACAGCCAAAGGCCATCCCGGCTACTGGGGCTATGCCTGGTATCGCATCCGTGTGCGGCTGAACGCGCAGCCGGGCGAGAAGCTGGCCGTGGGCGGCCTCGACGATGTGGACGATGCCTATCAGATCTTTGCCAATGGATCGCTCTTGGGTGGCTTTGGAGATTTCTCCAGCAACCATCCGGTCATTTATTACTCGCAGCCCATGATGTTTTCGCTGCCGCAAGGGGTTGTCAAGAGCCCTGAAGAATCGAGTCAAGCTGCATCGAGACAAGCTGGGGCAACCCTGGTGCTGTCTTTTCGCTTTTGGATGGAGCCCAACACGCTGACCCAAGCCGATGTCGGCGGCATCCACTCCGCGCCGTTATTGGGAGACGCCGGAACGGTCGCTGCCGGCTATCAATCCCAATGGATTGAGTTGATTCGCGCCTACGCCATCAACCCGATCGAATTTTTGATCTTTCTGTTGCTTGCGCTGGGCGCATTCAGCCTGACCATCTTTGACCGCTCCGACCACGTCTACCTTTGGATGGGCGCGCTCTTTCTGCTTTGGGCGGCGAACGCGGCCAACCTTGCTGTCGGGGCATGGACTCAACACCTCGGTGGCTTAACCGCTAGCGTAGTTACAGACTCCTTTTTATCTCCTCTTACCTTCGCAGGCTGGGTGATGGTCTGGTGGGTTTGGTTTGGGCTGCACCGGCCAGCCTGGCTGCCTCCCACTACTGCCGGATTGGCAGTGTTGCTGGCCGCCTCCAATGTTTTGGGCGGGGATTACTTCTTCACCGTCGTTTCCCATCCGGTAAGCGTAGCCTTTCATCTTGTCTCGATAGTGGTTCGACTGGCGTTTCTGGCGATTCTGTTGTGGATTGTCGCCCAGGGAGTGCGCCTGAGAGGTATGGAGGGCTGGCTGGCGCTGCCCGCCGTACTGCTCTTCGGCATTGGGCATTTTACCGTCGAACTGGCGTATCTGCGCATTCAGATGATCTGGTTTCCCTTGGGGATGCAGTTGACCTTGGCGCATTTCGCCAGTCTGCTGCTGGCCGTGGTGCTGGCGTTTCTGCTGATGCGCAGGTTGCTGGTCTCGCTGGAAAATCAACGGCAGATGGCGCTGGATGTGAAGCAGGCCCAGGAAGTCCAACAGGTTATCCTGCCCCCGGCGCGGATGACGCTGCCGGAGCTCTTGATCGAAAGCGAGTATCGTCCAGCGATGGAAGTCGGCGGCGACTTCTTCCAGATCATTCCGCATCCCACTGACGGCAGCTTGCTGATTGTGGCCGGGGACGTGGCGGGCAAAGGCTTGAAGGCCGGAATGTTGGTCGCGCTGCTGGTGGGCGCGATTCGCACAGCGGTCCGCTTCAGCTTTGATCCGATGGTCGTGCTCAATGAGTTGAACCACCGTTTGCTGGGTCGAGGGGACGCGCAAGCCACCTGCCTTGCGCTGCGCATCGACGCCGATGGCGCGGCGACGCTGGTCAACGCCGGCCA
>CAZYCV010000315.1:0-1668 GCA_964645305.1 uncultured Occallatibacter sp.
CAATATTTTTTTGACTGTTTATATCTAGTAGTATAGATATTGGTTATGACAACCCAACAACGCCGCCAAGAAATCCTTCAGGAAATGAACGCCATCACTCGTATGGAGCGGGGCAAGCTTTGCACCCAATCCCACGGAGCGGGCGCTCCCGCCTTCCACAAACTTCAATGCTGGCATGCGGGCAAGAACCACACCCGTTATGTCCCCGCCCAAGAGGTGGCGGCCTTGCAGGAAGCGCTGGCTGGCCATGAGCATTTCCAACGATTGGCCCAAGAGTTTGCGGACTTGACCATCGCCAAGACCCGGCAGGAGAGCGCTGAGTGTAAAAAAAACTCCAAGAGGTTCAGGCTGAACGCTACCGGGAAACCGAAGCGTTCCTAAGGCTCTTCGGGGAACGCCTGCAGCAGGGCCAGGCTCTCTCCGCCGAGTGGATCGAAAACATGCTGCGCGCCGCCTTGCTGGAAGACGGGCGGCGGCTGTTGGAAGATTTGCTGGCCCAGGTTCCGGTCGCGGAAGCCGCCCTGCAACCGGGCCAACGGCGGCATCGGAACCGGGAATGTGAAGTGTTTAGCATGTTCGGCCCGGTCCGGCTCTGCCGGGATTACTACCATCCGGCCGGGCCTCAGGGCGCTTTTCCCTTGGACCGGGCGTTGGGCCTCATCGGCAACTTCACTCCCGGGGTGGCCCGGATGCTCAGCCGCACAGCAGCCCAACTGCCCTATGCGGAAAGCAGTCAACAGATCCAAGAGTTGGCGGGCATTAAAATCGATCCCTCCCAAATCCAGCGGCTGGTCCAAGTGTTGGGGCTAGCCGTGCCACAACATCTGGTTGGGTTGCCTGGGCCCGCAGCCCAAGCGACGCCCCAGTTCTACGTCAGCGTGGATGGCACCGGCGTGCCGATGCTGGCGGCCGAACTGGAAGGCCGCGCCGGCAAAGGCGCTGATGGCAAAGCCAAAACCCGCGAGGTGAAATTGGCCGCTCTCTTTACCCAGACCAAAATCGATGAAGAGGGCCGTCCGGTAAGGGATCCTGAGAGCACCACGTATCTAGGAAACTTTGCCTGCTCGGATGATTTTGGCCCGCAGGTGCGGCAAGCGGCTTTGGCCCGTGGCCTAGCCCAAGCAAGGCAAGCCATCTTTTTGGGGGACGGTGCCGCCTGGGTGTGGGAAATCGCTCGAACCTGCTTCCCGCAAGCGGCGCAGATTTTGGACTATTATCATGCCAGCGAACACGTAGTCAGCCTGGCCAAAGCTGTTTACACCGATCCCGGCACGGCTGGCAACTGGGCGCTTCGCTGGCAAAGTCTGCTCTACGAGAGCCAATTGGATGTGTTGCTGGCAGAGGCCAGGGCGGCCGCGCCGGAAGCCTCTGGGGAGCTGGTTCAAAAAGAAATGGATTATTTGGAAGGTAATCGCAACCGCATGGACTATCTCCGTTACCGCCAGCAGGGTTGGTTTATCGGTTCGGGCGTCGTGGAAGCCGGATGCAAGCGGGTCATTGGCCAGCGGCTCAAACAATCTGGCATGTTTTGGACCGAAGCCGGCGCCGCCGCTGTGATCAGCCTCCGTTGCGCTCTGCTTTCGTCAGGCGGTTGGGATTACCTATGGCGCCAGCCCCTATCGCATGCCCCGTAATCCCAATACAGGTAACTTTCCTGCAACGCACCCC
>CAZYCV010000316.1:0-1660 GCA_964645305.1 uncultured Occallatibacter sp.
ACCATTGCGCCTACGGCGCGGGATCTTGGGCAAGCGCGGGCGAGGACGCCCGCGCTACAGCCGGTCAGGAGACCGGCGCTACATTCCAGACAAACCAAACAGATGGGGTCATGGTACTGGCCATTTCTCAATGCATGGCCGCGCCGCCTGCGCCGCCCGCGCCGGGCTTGTTCTTGCTGAGCAGGAAGGCCAGCGCCACCAAACCCACCGACATCCATGACAACTGCATATAAACATCCTGGTAGGCCTGCATCTGCGCCTGAGCGTTGAGCTGGTTATAGATGGAGGCCAGCGCCATGCCGCTGCCGTTCGGTCCGCCAAAAGTGCCACCGAAAAAGCCGGTGAGCGCCTGCGACTGTTGCTGGAAGGCGCTGTTGGCGGAGTTCATGCTGTTCTGCAAAAGCTGCTGATGCCAGAGGGCGCGGCTGGTGACCTGGGCGTTGGTGATGGCGATCAGAATGCTGCCGCCAATGTTACGCACAAAGTTGATAAGGCCGGCCACCTGGTTGCTCTGTTCGCGGGGCATACCCACGTAGGCCGCCGTGGTGATGGAGATGAAGCAGAACGGTATGGGCATCATCTGAATGACGCGCAGCCACGAGGCGGAGCTAAAGGTCATGTCCAGCGTAGTGACGGCAGCCGCATAGCGAAAGGTGATGACGAAGAGCGTGAAGCCGGTCATGGCCAGGTAGCGCGCGGCCACCTTGCCTGTGGCGTAACCGGCCATGGGCATCACCACCATCAAAATAAAGCCGCCGGCAGTCAGCGCCAGTCCTGCTGTGGTGGCGTTCCAGCCCAGCAACTGTTGCATGAACTGCGGCTGCAAGACGGTGTTGGCGTTCAACACGCCGCCGACGAGCGCCATCAGGAAGCAGCAAATGGCAAAGTTCTTGAAGCGAAAGAGGCGCAGGTTGATGATGGGGTTCTTGTGGCGCAACTCCCACCCGATGAGCGCGGCCATGCCGCCCACAAAGAGAAAGGCGAAGAAGCGGATGTAACCCGAGGCGAACCAGTCGTTCTCTTCGCCCTTGTCCAGCATGATCTGCAAGCCGCCCATGGCCAGAGTAAGAAAGGCCAGGCCCAGGTAATCCATCTTCCAGAGGCGGGAGCGGTCGGCCTTGATCCAGGGCGGGTCTTCCACCAGGCGGCTGACCAGGAAGAACGCCAGAATGCCGACGGGAATGTTGATGAAAAAGATCCAGCGCCAACTGAAGTTGTCAGTGATCCAGCCGCCGAGAGTGGGGCCAATGGACGGCGCAAGGACGGCGACCAAACCGTAGAGGGCAAAGGCTTGGCCGCGCTTCTGCGGTTCAAAGCTGTCGGCCATGATGGCCTGCGCCATCGGTTGCATTCCGCCGCCGCCCGCGCCTTGCAACACCCGGCAGATGAGCAGAATGGGCAGCGTGGGCGCCGAGCCGCACAGAAAGCTGGAGACGGTGAAGATGACCACGCAGAGAAGAAAAAAGTTGCGCCGACCGATGACGCTGGAGGCCCAGGCGCCGATGGGCAGCACAATGGCGTTGGCCACCAGGTAGCTGGTCAGCACCCATGTGCCTTGATTGATGCTGGCGCCAAGCGAACCGGCGATGTGCGGCAGGGCGACGTTGGCGATGGAGGTGTCCAGCACCTCCATGAAGGCGGCCAGAGCCACGGTCATGGC
>CAZYCV010000317.1:0-1640 GCA_964645305.1 uncultured Occallatibacter sp.
GTAGCCACGCACAGCACCCCGCCGGCAATCTGCTGCGAGAATGCGCCGCGCGGATCAAAGGCAATCGAAAACAGCACCACCACCAGCCCGGAGAAGAACAGCATCGAAACCAGCGCGTCCAGCGAGCGCCACTCAATGCGCAGATCCTTGGCCAAATGAGTCCATAGGGCGCTCGTCATGAGAATACTTCCTCCCCTGGACCAAGAGTATGGTTGGTCGCTAGATAGCTCGAATCGTGCATCATTTTGTAACTCTCCCCCACCGGCTTATCCCATCCTCAAAAATAAAACATCGAACAAACAATTCAACCGCCAACTTGCTAACTTGCCATCTCCGCGAAGCGGAAACTAACTCGCTAAACTCATTTCCATAAATTGTTTAATTCTCCTTGCAAGAACAACTCTTTCGTCAAATCCGCGGTCTGCGCCTCGGCGGCTCGCAGATAATCATCCGGCGCAACAATCAACTGCGTGCCGCGCGCCCCGGCGGAAACGCTGATCTGATCGAAAAGAATAATCGTCTCATCCACAAAAACCGGATAAGCTTTCTTCGCGCCAAATACAGTTACTCCCCCGCGAATATAACCAGTAAGCGGCTGCACCTCTTTCAGCGGAACCATCTCCACTTTGCGCAATCCAGCCGCGCGAGCCAGCTTCTTGAAGTCCAACTCCGCGTCGCCGGGAATAACAGCAAAGACATAAGTGCCTGTCCCGCCCGTCGTCAGCAAAGTTTTAAAGACCTGCTCCGGCGGCATTCCAACTTTCCTGGCAACACTCAGCGCCGACAAATCTTCTGGATCAACCTCGTACTCGCGAAGTTCGAAAGCAATGCCGAGAGATTCCAGAATGCGCGCGCCGTTGGTCTTCATTGGGTTGAAACCCGCCCCTAAAAAATGCGTTGAAGGGTACGGGCTTTAGCCCGTACATTGATTGCCGATTTTGATCTTAGGCTTTAGCCGCCGAGGGAATCTAAACCGTCTGTAACTTCCCTCTGATTCCAAACATGCTGCAAAAATACTTAAAAGCGAATGCTCCCTGTGTCAGGGCACGACTTTAGTCGTGCCGTAAATGCACCAAAAAAGCGATGAGCTTTAGCCCCTGAGGGACGGCTTTCGGCATATTCCACAATGATCACAGGCCGTCAGGTCTCCCTTCTTCCAAAGACGCCACTCGGCCCGCGTGAAGAGTCAAAATAAAATCGGCAATCGGCGCGGCCAGTTCGCGCTGATGCGTCGTCAAAACAATCGTCCGTTTGCCGTGGCGGAAGCCCGAGAGCAGCTCGACCATCTGCCGCGCGCTGCTAACATCCATATTGGAAAACGGCTCGTCCAGCAGCAGCAACTCCGGCGCACTGAGCAGCACGCGGGCCAGCGAGGTACGCTGCCGCATCCCCTGCGAGTAGTGGCCAAACGGCCGGTCGAGCGTCGGGTCCAGCCCCACCTGGCGCAGCGCTTCCTCCGGCGCAAGGCACGCGCGATCAGGATACAAGCTGGCGAAGTAGCGCAGATTTTCCAGCGCGGTCAGCTCGTCGTAGAGCATCGGCGCGTGACTCATGTAGCCGATGCGCGCGCGGGCCTCGTGCGGTTCGCTCTCGCCGAAGACCGTCACTTTGCCAAAGCTGGGCCTCAAAAGCCCAGCCAG
>CAZYCV010000318.1:0-1637 GCA_964645305.1 uncultured Occallatibacter sp.
TTTTTTTTGCAAACTCAACATTTGAAAAATGGCCGGGCCTTGTAGCAATAATATGTGCTTTCAATGGTGTGCCAACAAGAGCCAAATCACCAATCACATCAAGCAGTTTATGTCTGGCTGGCTCATTCTTAAAACGAAGTTCAAGGTTGTTAAGTATTCCTTCTTTCAAAACAGCAACTTTTTCTCTTTCAAAAAGCTTAGCCAATCGTGAAAGTTCTTCATTAGAGATCACCCTGTTTACAAATACTATTGCGTTATTCAGGTCTCCACCTTTGATAAGGTTGTTGTTTACAAGGTATTCAAGTTCATGAAGAAAAACAAAGGTTCTGCATGAAGATATTTCTTCATAAAACTGGTTAAGATTATCTATAGACGCATTTTGAGTACCAAGAACGTTGGTCTCGAAATCAATCATCACTGAAACTTTGAAATCATCAGCAGGAATAGCAATAATTTCAACTTTCTTTTCAGGGTCGGAATAAATAATATTTTCAGTAATTTTAAAATATTTTTTCTCGGCACTTTGTTCAACGATACCTGCTTTAAGCAGAGCTTCAACAAATAACTTCGAACTGCCATCGAGGATTGGGGGCTCAGGGCGATCAATATCAATAAGAATATTATCTATTTCAAGACCGGCTATCGCAGCAAGTGTATGTTCAATAGTTTGTATCCTTACACCGTTTTGCTCAATGCTAGTACCGCGTGAAGTATCAACAACATTAAAAATGTCGGCTTCAACTGTCGGCTTCCCATCCAAATCTGTCCTTCTGAACTTATATCCATGATTTTCCGGCGCAGGTAAAAAAGTCATGCTTACGTTTTCGCCTGAATGTAATCCCACACCAGAAATGGTTATAGGTTCTTTTATCGTTCTTTGTTTTTTTATCATAGCGGGGCAAAAGTATAAAAATTAAAAAAGACCAGCAAATAGAATAACGATTATTATACTGAAAGAAACCTGGTTTAAGGTTTAAAGGTTGAGCAGCGGGTTAAGTCAACAGTCATTGGTCATTTGTTTAAAACTTATTCGCCGCGGCGAACTAAAGACCTAAAACCTAACTTGCCACCCAGCCTATCAACTTTTGTCTGTTATATTTTTCGCAAACCTGTTTTCCATTAATATATATGGTGTAAATCCCCTTAATCAATTGTTCTCGAGATTATAAAGGAGATTGTGTAAACAGGTTTAAAAGGAATATAGGCTTGTGCTGAAGTGGAGCGCAGCGGAACGAAGCACAAGCCTATATTGAAAATTTTTAATTATCTTTAAACCAAATACTAAAATGCAAAACAAAAACGACACGGGAGATCAATTCCCCAAAGGCTTTTTCAAACAATTTAAAAGCAAAGAATCATTTCAAGAATATTTTAATTCAATATTTAAGCAAGGCATAGAGGAGATGCTAAAGTGTGAACTGGATGAACATCTTGGTTACCCAAAACATGCCAAAGATGGATACAATACAGGTAACAGTCGCAATGGATCTTTCCCCAAAACGATTAATACAGAGAACGTGGGAGAGGTAGTTCTGAATATCCCAAGAGATAGAAATGGAGCCTTTGAACCTATACTTATCCCTAAAGGACAAACCATCAGTAGTAAGATAGAAGATGCAATAATAGGGATGTACAGC
>CAZYCV010000319.1:0-1628 GCA_964645305.1 uncultured Occallatibacter sp.
TCGGCGGAATCGGTGGAGAGAACCACCTCATCGGCGCCCAGGCGCAGGGCATCTTCCTTCTTTTTGGGCGAGGTGGTGAAGACGACGGTGTGCGCGCCCATCGCATGGGCCAGCTTCACGCCCATGTGGCCCAAGCCGCCGAGGCCAACCACGCCCACCTTTTTGCCCGGACCGGCCTGTGCGCGGCGCAGAGGCGAGTACGTGGTAATTCCAGCGCAGAGCAGTGGCGCGGCTCCCGCGAGATCGAGGTTCTCAGGAACACGCAACACAAAGCGCTGATCCACAACGACGCTCTCCGAGTAGCCGCCAAACGTGACGCCGCCCAGATGCTTGTCGGGCGCGTTGTAGGTGAAGGTTGCGCCGGGGCAGAACTGCTCTTCGAGAGCCTTGCAGGCGGGGCAAGTGCCGTCGGAATCCACCAGGCAGCCAACGCCGGCCAGGTCGCCCACTTTGAACTTGGTCACGGCCGAGCCGACTTTGGTCACGCGGCCCACAATCTCATGGCCGGGAACGCAGGGATAGACCGTGGGCATCACAGCGGCCCACTCGTTGCGCGCGGTGTGCAGGTCAGAGTGGCAGATGCCGCAGAAAAGGATTTCGATCTGAATGTCAGTGTCTGTAGGATCGCGCCGCGCGATCGAGGTGGAGACAAACGGCGAACTTGCGCTGGCTACGGAATAAGCTTTTGCGTTGTACATGGGGAGACCTCAATCTTTCCTGTTGGAGTGGATGATTCTGGTTGCGTCCCGGTGCAAGAATCGTGCCGGAAACCCCGGGAAAAAACTGTAGCGCTGGCCTCCTGGCCGGCTGTAGCGTGGACCTCCCGGTCCACGCCCGGCGCATCCCTAGAAGAACACGGTATAGCTTGCGGCAAAGGTAAGCGTGTCGTCCACGCGCGGCGTAATGGCCGCGCCGCGAATGTAACTCAATCCCAAACTCAGGTAGTTGCCCGGAGCCAGATGGATGTTATAGCTGCCGGTCACCGAGCCGCTGTTACGCCAGACGGTTTTTCCCGCCGCGACGAGCGGATCGGTGAAGTATTTGCTGTGCCCGGTGTAGGTGGAAAGGAGCGAGACAACGTCGCCCTGCCGTTTTTGGAAGGGCGCAAACTTGTAGAGCCGCGCCTCGTAGTAGCGGTCGTAGGCATTGAATTTGGAGGCCGCGGTCATCGCCGAGCCGCCCAGGTAAAGTCCCTGCCAGGGCTTCAGCGGGTCGGGCCTGGTGAGCTGCACATCCATCAGCGCGAAGGCTGCGTGGTTGCCCTGCTCCTGCCTTCCATTGGCCTGATCCGTATAGAGCGTCGAGTTATGCAGATAACCCGCGCGGAACCAGGTTTCGCGCTCCGTGGCGCTGGGTGCGCGGCGGAAGCCAGCCTCTTCCAGCAGCAGCAGCTTGTCGCCCTTGGGATCGAAGCGCAAACCGCTGTGATTGCGCGCCTCGGTGGCCGGTCCGCCCGCCGCATCCAAACTGCGCTGCGCGCCGGTCTTGACGTAAGTGTGCGACGGCCCGTTCACTTTCAAGTTGAATTGCGGCGCGGTCAGCGGGAAGAAGGCCATGCCCACCTCGTACGGCAGCACGGCATAGACGCCCTGCACGCCGCTGGCCGTCGAGCCGCCCACCTGCATCCC
>CAZYCV010000320.1:0-1615 GCA_964645305.1 uncultured Occallatibacter sp.
TTCATCCGCGCGCTGGCTGCCTACGAGCGTATGCCGGAAGCGGTGACCATCACCCAAGAGATCCTGGAGCGCGATGGCTTTGGCCCTAACCCATATTATTTCTGCCTGATCGCCGAGCACGACGGGCGCGCGGCGGGCTATGCCCTCTGGTTTTACAAGTACTCGACCTGGGTGGGGCCGGGAATGTATCTGGAAGACATTTTTGTCGATCCGGAGCTGCGCGGGCTGGGGATCGGCAAACTCCTCTTGCAGCACGTGGCGGCAGTTGCCGTCGAGCTGGGTTGCGCGCGCCTGGAGTGGGCGGTGCTGGATTGGAATACGCCGGCGATTGAGTTTTACAAAGCCATGGGCGGCGAGTTTCTGAATGAGTGGCGAAGCGTGCGGTTGAGCGGCGAGGCGCTGGGGCGGCTTGCCGGGGAAGAGACCGCGGGTCCTTCGACTCCGCTTGTCGCAACAAACGCGACAAGCTCCGCTCAGGATGACAGGGTTGGTATTCAGGATGGCAGATCATGAAGAAGATACGCGTGATCGGCGGAGGATTGGCGGGACCGGAGGCAGCGCTGACGGCTGCGCGGCTCGGTTGCGTCGTGGACATCTATGAGATGCGCGCGGTGATCGACGGCCAGCCGCGCCTGACTCCGGCTCACCAGACGACCGACTTTGGCGAACTGGTCTGCTCCAACTCGCTCAAGAGCGAATCGCCCAACACCGCGCCCTGGCAACTGAAGCAGGAGATGCGCCGCGGAGCCTCCGCTCTCTTGCGCTTTGCCGATGAATCGGCCGTGCCTGCCGGCCACGCGCTGGCCGTTGATCGCGTTGAGTTCTCCCGACGCATCTCCGAGGCCATTGCCGCCGAGCCGAGGATTCGCGTCCTCCGCGAAGAAGTCACTCAGTTAAACCCAGAGGACGCTGAGTACGCACTCACCATTCTGGCCACCGGCCCGCTGACCTCCGATGCGCTCGGCAAAGAGATTGAGCGCATCACCGGCTCCGGCCACCTGGCTTTTTACGACTCTATCTCGCCCATCGTCGAGGCCGACTCCATCGACATGGAGCGCGTCTACTTTGCCGCCCGCTGGGACAAAGGCACGGCCGATTACATCAACTGCCCGATGGATCGCGCCGAGTTCGACCGCTTTCTGGATGCGCTGCTCGCCGCCGAGGCTGCTGAAATCAAAGAGTGGGAGACCGCCGATTACTTCGAGGGCTGTCTGCCGATTGAGATTCTTGCCCGCCGTGGCCGCGACACCCTGCGCTTTGGCCCCATGAAGCCCGTCGGCCTGCGTGATCCGCGCACCGGGCGCACGCCCTGGGCCGTGGTGCAATTGCGCAAAGAGAATCTGCGCGCCGATAGTTATAACCTGGTCGGCTTTCAAAATCATCTGAAGTTCAGTGAGCAGGCCCGCGTGCTGCGCCTGATTCCCGGCCTGGAAAACGCGCGCTTCCTGCGCTACGGCCAGATTCATCGCAACACATACGTCTGCGCGCCCGCCCTGCTCGATGAAACTCTGCGGCTGAAATGCGCGCCAACCATCATGATCGCCGGACAGTTATCCGGCGTCGAGGGTTACACCGAGTCCATCGCCACCGGATTACTGGCTGGAATCTATGCTGC
>CAZYCV010000321.1:0-1586 GCA_964645305.1 uncultured Occallatibacter sp.
GGTCAAGTCCTGATTTAAATTTGTCACTTTATTTGTGGGTGTTGGTTTTGTCTTTCGGGTTGGGTTGCGCCGCTTCGCGGCGGAGCGCAGGCGAGTCGGCGAGCCGGAGCGGAGCCGCGAAGCGGCGCAACGGCGGGAGTGGTCCGCCGTTGGCTGGCCGCGGGCGGCGCGGAATCATCAGTATTACTATGTCAGGTTCAATGCTGCCAAAACGCCTTCCCCCGATTGAAAACCTCGATCGCCAGTGAGTTTGGCCTGGCCGCTGCGGCGGCCGACAAGCCCGGGGCTTTCCTGGGACGGGCCGAAAAATTAGCCGGGTAAGCTCAGGCCGCCAGGCCATGCACCACCGCCGGGGTCTGAAAGTCCAAGGCCGTGTGTGGCCGGCGGGTGTTATACAAATGTACGCTCTGGTCCGCCAGGTGCCGCGCCTGCGCCTTGGTCTTGAGTTTCTGGCCCAGGCCGTACTCACTCTTGAGAATCCCGTTCATCCGCTCCGCCAGCGCGTTCTCCGCGCAATGGTCCCGCTCCGTCATGCTGATCGGCAGCCCGCGGGCCTCCAACACGTTGATATATTCATGGCAGCAATATTGGCACCCCTGATCGGAATGATGGATCGGCCGTGCCCACTCCGGCAGATCCTGCAACGCCATCTCCAAGGCCTTCACGCACCCAATGGCCTCCAACGTGTCCCCACAGTGGTAGCCCACGATCTTCCGCGAATACTTGTCCGTCACCAGCGCCAAATATAAGAAGCCCTCCTCCGTCCGCAGATACGTCAGATCGCTCACCCACGCCTCGTTGGGACCGCTCAACACCACCCCCTGCACCCGATTGGCAAACACCGGCAAGCAATGGTACGAGTTGGTCGTCGTCGGATATTCCTTGGGCAGCGGCGCCAACAGCAAACCGCCCCGCCGCAACACTTCAAACAACCGGTCCCGGCCCACCTGGACCCCCGCCTGGGCCAGCGACTTTTTGAGCACCACCTGCAGCTTGCGCGTTCCCAGCCGTGGCTGCACCCGCCGCTCGGCCGCCACCAGTTCAAGGATCAAGCCCGCGTCCACCGCCCGCTGCTGCCGCGCTTGCCGTTGCGCATAATAGTTTTGCCGGCTCATCCCCAGGCGCTGGCAGACGGCCGTGACCGTCACCCCCGCCCGCTCGCCCGCCGCCGTCATCGCCCGCTGCCCGGCGTCCCAGCCACTTTTTTTTTAAACGCCGCCACATCCGCGATCCCGGCGCGCGCGCACGCGATCTCCGTGTACGCGCGTTCCAACGCCAGGTCGACATGCGCCGTCCCCAGCGCGCTTTCCAGTCGCCGCACCCGCTCTTTGAGTTGTTTCATTTGATCAATTTCGTCCGGCTTTTCCACGCGTATTATCTTTCCCCGGGTGCCATTGCCGTATTTCCGCACCCAGCGCGGCACCGTCGCCGTGCCTTGGATCCCATACTTGCGGGTCGCCGCCTTAAAGGCAAGTCCGCCCACTTCCACTTCGCGCACCACACTTAATTTAAACGCTTCACTGTACCGAATCGCCTCCCGATTTGCCCGTTTGTTGGTTGTCATATCTGACAACCTATTTCAGGAT
>CAZYCV010000322.1:0-1578 GCA_964645305.1 uncultured Occallatibacter sp.
ACTAAAGTTTCGCATGATTTTTAAGCGGCAAAATGTTGTTCGAATTTAATCATTTTCGCAAATTTATTATCGGTTGATTTTTCTGCAAATATTTTTTCCATCAGGTCGTCAGGATCAACATCACAGATATCTGAAATAATTGCCACAAATTCAATAAAGCACAACCAGAGTCGTTTACAAATTGTCAGTTCCATAACTGAACCCTGGGCATCCTTGAACAATTCTCCCAATGTCTCATAACTGGAAAAGCGTTTGGCCAGGTTAAATATATTGTATTGCATCATACTGATAGATGTGTCTGCTATTTGTGCATCAAAGTCTCTGGATTGGCTTTTACCAAGTTGAAAATGCTGTTTCATTTCCTTAAAAAAAACCTCAATCGACCAACGGATGGCATATATCTCATAAGCCTGTTTGATAGTCAGGGACGTATTTGTAGAGATGATCAGATGCCATTTTCCCCGTCTTGTGTTTCTACAAAAATATAACTTAACTGGGACGCCTTTGAATTTAACCACTGTATCTATCACATAAAGGTTAATACTTTTGACCCATTTTATTTTTTTTGTCTTTCTCAATCCATCAACGATTTGTTTTGCAGAACGGTTCTTTCCTTTATATAGGTAATTTGACTTGCCCATTTTTGCCATCCCAATTATATGTGCCCCCATTTCAATTACTGTATTCATAATGCTTTGGCAGAAAAACCAACTGTCCATTAACACATACTCAAATGGTATGTTGTTCTGTCGGGCACGTTCAATCATCCTGATAGCATTACTGATCTTGTCCTGATGTAATTCCTTTTCCCTTGCATATCCATGGCTCTCCTTGTTCCTCTTTTTTTTATATTGCTTTTTGAGAACACTCTGTTTAAAACCACATGGATATTTCTTATTTTTCCCTTTCTCCTTATGCAACGAAAAGTCAAGACCTATAAATGTTTTACTGTCCCAGTATCCAAGAAACAATCCTTTAAACCCTATCATACCGCAATTTAATGAATGAGACCATATCCTGCTAATATGTTCGATGAACTTTCCTGTCTTCCTTATATCGGTATCATCTAAGATTAAGCACCTGTAGGAAGTAGAATCAATGCTGCCTGATTTATTGATCCGTTTTAATATTTTCCCGTTTACCTTATAAACCAATTCCCTCCATGCGACTCCGCTTTCATTCTTGAAACGATAAATAGTGTCCTTTGCCGCCTTCATATACTCAAATAAGGCATTCTCAAGATATCCAGGTACCTTTTCAATGGAAAAAAAGGGAAACAACAAAAGGGTGTTCAACAAGTCGGCACGCCTATAACAGACTGGCCAATTATTCCTGTTTGGTATTTTTTCCGATGTCAACTTTAATGCGTTCATAACGCTCAAACATTTTTTGATTGCTTTTTCACTTGAAGTGAAAAAGTCATTCATTTCTGAAAAAATCTTTGTACTTTTACTCGGTAGCATAATTATTTGTTTAGTTTTGCGACTGCTAATATATTGATTTACAATTTATTAGCCAAATTTTTATGCTACTTTTTTTCTTAAATATTGTTAATTATTTTTCATGCGAAACTTCAGT
>CAZYCV010000323.1:0-1556 GCA_964645305.1 uncultured Occallatibacter sp.
ACTCTTGTCCAACGCAAGATGAGCCTGAAGTCGGGAGTTGATTCCAACGCAAGATGAGCCTGAAGGAGGCTGAGCGGGCAAGCTGAAGATGGATGATCAGCGTGCTTGGTGCAGAGAAGTTGAGCTTGGTTGAGATCGAGGCATTTCTTGCCGCCTCGGAATGTGTGCGCTTTGCCGGTTGCGGGCGCACGGAGATTTATGGCTGGGTGGAGCGTCTGCTCTGCCATCACGAATACCCGCTTCAGGGGCGGCGCGCCAAAGGTCTCCTGCGAGCCTACGTCGAGCGCATGACCGGTCTCAGCCGGGCGCAGTCCACGCGGCTGATTGGCGGCTATGTTGGCAGCGGGCGGATCGCCGTCAAGCCCTCCAACCGGCCTTGCTACCAGCGCCACTACACCCCGGCGGACATCGCATTGCTGGCCGCGGTGGACGAGGCGCACGAGAGCTTGAGCGGCCCGGCCACGCGCCACATCCTCAAGCGCGAGTTCGAGGTCTACGGCAAGTCCGCGTTCGAGCGGCTGGCGAAGCTCTCCAACGGCCACCTCTATAACCTGCGCCGCACGCCGCGCTACGGCCTGCGCAGCTACGAAAAGACACGGCCCACGGCGGTCTCGATCGGCGAACGGCGCAAGCCCGCGCCCAACGACCAACCCGGCTTTCTGCGCATCGACACCGTGCATCAGGGCGACGGCCCGGAGGGCAAGGGAATCTACCACATCAACGCCGTCGACGAGGTCACGCAATGGGAAGTAGTGCTGGCAACTCCCCGCATTTCAGAGGCTTGGCTGATGCCCTTGCTGGAAAGCATCCTCCAGCAGTTCCCCTTCATCATCCTCAACTTCCACTCCGATAACGGCTCGGAATTCATCAACAAAACCGTTGCTCAACTGCTGGAAAAGCTGCTGATCGAGCAGACCAAAAGCCGTCCGCGCCGCTCCGGCGACAACGGCCTGGTGGAGACCAAAAACGCCGCCATCGTGCGCAAACATATCGGATGGGGGCATATCAGCCCAGCTCAAGCCGCGCCCCTCAACCAGTTTTATAGTGGCTTTCTCAACCCCTACGTCAACTACCACCGGCCCTCGGCTCAGGCCGAAGTCCATATCGATGCCAAGGGCCGCAAACGGCGCATTTACAAGTTGTGGCGCACGCCGCTGGAAACGCTGCTCGCGCTTGACCGCCCGCAGCAGTATCTGCGCCCCGGGCTCAGCGTGGCGGCACTCAAACGCGTGGCGGCGGCAATGAGCGACACGGAAGCGGCGCGGCGAATGCAGCAGGCAAAAAACCATATGTTTGAGGAGATCAGGAGGTCGGCGTGACGAGCGCGCAGCATTGGAAGCGGACCGTGGAAATGGCGGCTTCAGGAAAGCCCGGAAAACGGTAGTGCTGTTTTCCGCCCTTCCCTGAAACCTTGGAAATCGATGAAGCCGATTCCCACATTCCCACCGCCGCGACGACAACGACGAAGCATATATGAAAGAATCCCGAAAAGGAGCCGTCCGAAGCTGCCCGCCTCAGACACACCCTTCAGGCTCATTCCTGGATTGGAAAAGACT
>CAZYCV010000324.1:0-1553 GCA_964645305.1 uncultured Occallatibacter sp.
CTTACGGAACGGGAGGACATGGCCGTCTGTCTCGGCAAGGAGTTGGCGGCGTTTCTCCTGGAAGAACATGTGGCAGCGGACCCGGCCCAGGCACCCGCTGAGGCTTCCACCACCTGCTGTCCGAAGTGCGGCCAGCCGGGAAAGCCGGCGCCGCAGAAGGCCGGGAAACGGGGCGTGAACCTGTCCGAGCGGAAGGTGAGAACCCGTGCGGGTGACATCGACATTCGGCGCGAGCGTTGGAAGTGCGCGCGGTGCCGGGTCGTTTTTTTTTCCGCTCGACGTTCGCCTGAAGTTGGGCACGGAAGGGTATAGTCCCGCGGTCATGGAGAAGGGGGTTCGTCAGGCGAGCAAGGCGTCCTCCTTCGTTGAGGCCAGCGAGGATATGCGGGAGTTGGCGGAAATCGGGATCAGTCCGACCCATCTACAGCGGCTGAGCGAACGTGTGGGGGAGGAATGGGTCGAGTTCCGTGACGAGGAGGTGGAGAAGTTTCGCCAGCGTCGGTTGGAAAGGACCTACAAGGAGCCGCCGCGAGGGGCGGCCGTGGTGATGCTGGACGGGGGCCGCGTGCAAACGCGAGCCGAGGATGCGGGGCGGGGCGTGAGCGCGCCAGGTTGGCGCGAGTCGAAGGTGGCGTGCTGCTTGACGATGCAGACCAAGGCCCAAGCCGTGGATCCTCAGCCCGAACCGCCGGCGAAGTTCTTGGAGCCCACGCATGCGGCGCGATTGGCGTCCGAAGTGAAGCGTCGCAGCCGGCCGAGCATGGAGCGGAGTGCGGCGGATCGCCGCACGAGCCAGGCGGCGAAGGGAAAGGCGGGAAAGAAGCCCAAGCGGCGAAAACGGGCGGGAAAATGCCCGCGGGTCCGCACGGTCGTGGCCACCATGGAGAACAGCGAAACCTTCGGCTGGCAGGTGGCCGCGGAAGTGCATCGCCGCGGGCTGGACCGGGCGCAGCGCAAGGCGTGCGTCTGCGACGGTCAGGCGTACAACTGGTCGATCTACGAGATGCACCTTCTTCCGGCGGGCTTCATTGCCATTTTGGACTTCCTTCATCTGCTCGCTTACCTTCACGACGCGGCCTACGCGTTGGGCGGAGCGGACGAGGCGCGCGCCTGGAAAACCTACCAGCAGTGGCTTCGCTGGGCATGGTCGGGAAAAGTGGGCCTGCTGCTGTCGGCCCTCCGTGCAGCGGTCGCTGCCCTGAAAGCGAAAGGTTCGACAGCCGCGGCACGACGACAAACGGTAGAAGAGACGCTCACCTACGTGACCAATAACCGCCAGCGAATGAACTACCCGGAGTATCGTTGCTTGGGGTTGCCTGTTAGCAGCGCGCCGGTGGAATCGACGATCAAGCAAATTAACCGTCGCATCAAGGGCAGCGAAAAATTCTGGCTGGAGGGCGGCGCGGAAGCGATGCTCCAGCTCCGCGCTGCCCAACTAAGCCAGGACGACCGCTGGAAACAATACTGGGCGCGGCCCCGCAAACACCGCCGTGCCGTCGGAACCGGCCGCCTCGCCCAGGCCGCGTAGCCCTTGCAATAACGGAAATGGACCC
>CAZYCV010000325.1:0-1547 GCA_964645305.1 uncultured Occallatibacter sp.
CCCCCAGCACCTCTTTTCTTCTTGTGAGCTGGGTCGGATGGCCATTCGCTCCCAACCAATGCTTCACCGCCTGAAGGCTCACCGTCTCCATCGCCGCCTTGACCGCCTGGCTGGTGCGCGCCGACGTCAGGGCGGCCACCGTCAACACCATTTCTGTGATCACCTTCAAAGGACTGCGCTCGACCACCGATTTGTATTTCCCAAAGACCGATTCGATGACATCCGAGCTGCCCAACAACGTTTCCCCAGGCCGCGCCAGCGCCGCTTGCGCCTCTAAAAACTGCATTATCTCCGCCCCCAAGGTCCGGGCCTTGGGGGTCTGGGCGATCTGTTCAATCCGCTGGCGACATGATTGGACGTGGGCCGCGTTGATCCCCTTGGCCTTGATAATTTCGCACACCGCCTTGATCAGGCCCGTCATCTGCCGGGCCTCCTCCAATTGCGGCTCAAATTCCTCCAGCCAGCCAAAGAGGGCGGCAAATTTTTTGTCCTGCAAGCCCGCCTTGCGCCCATAAGCCAGCACCTGCAGCCCCCAGTTAACCAACGGCTCCAAGTTAAACCACCGGGCTTTGGTGCGCGGGGCCGGCGGCAGCAGGCAGCTCCAGGGGGTTTGTCGGCAGCCATTGCGAACCTTTCCGGCCTGCGTCACAAAGCGATCCCACCACAACTGGTCCTTGAGTTGTTTTTCCAATAAGCGCGCCAGCCGGTGGGTCAAGTCGTAAATCCAAGCCACCTCGGGATGGTCCGCCCGCAACAGTCTTACGCCTTTGACCACGTCGGCGCCGCCATCCGAGACCACCGCCCGCGGCACGCCCACCTGGCGCGCCGCCGCTTCAAGCTGGGCATGCACGGCCACGCCGTCGCAGCGGGACAGTATTTTCAAGCCCAGGGTTACCACGTCCTGATGTCGCAGGTTGAAGCCCCGCTCCTGCAACTGCGCCAGGCGCACCCCGAGAATCACCAGCGCCTTGTGTTCCCCGACCGCGATGGTGGCGTCCACGATGAAAATCCAATCGGCGGCCATGGGCTTGGCGCGTTGGAGTTCGTAAAGCCCCAATCTGAGCACCCAGTGGCGCAGGGTCCCAAAGGTCGGGGACCTTTGGAGATCCATCACCAGGAACGCGCGCGCGGCGGCGCGCAGACTCATATTGCAGAAGAGCAGGAACTCCACCGCCATTTGGATCAGGCCGGTGGCGTGGCGGTAGCCGCGGGGCGGGTCTTGAGTCGCACCGGGGTGGCGCGTGGCCGCCAAGGCCGCCTGACCGCCAGCTGCCGGTGCCGGCAACCACTCCCCATCGGCCGGCCGGTCCTCCGCCGGAAGGGCCGGAACGCTGGTCAAACCTGCGTGGGGAGCGTTCAGGCCGGGCGGCCGGACAGCGCGGTTAAGCCCCGGGGGGAAAGCCATCCGGAGGGGGGGAATGACCCCGCCGCCCCGCCGGCGCCCCGGCCCGTTCGGTGAAATAACGCTTGCGCCAATGGTCCCGGCTGGCTTCCAGGTCGCGCACGCGCACCTCAAAGGCTCGGATTTGAGCAAAATAACGCCGGGC
>CAZYCV010000326.1:0-1535 GCA_964645305.1 uncultured Occallatibacter sp.
CGGAGAGAAATTCGGATACGGCCTGGGCGATCTGGCCGCCAACTTTGTCTTTCAAGCAGTGATGGCCTTACAGTTGGACTTTTACACCAAGACCTATGGCCTGACGCCAGCCCAGGCAGGCATGATGTTTCTGGTCGTCGGCCTCGGCTCGGCGTGCTTCAATCCGGTCATGGGCGTCATCGCCGACCGCACCAAGACGCGCTGGGGCCGCTTCCGCCCCTGGCTGCTGTGGACGGCGCTGCCCTTCGGCATCGTGGGCATTCTCACCTTCACCACGCCGAATTTCAGCATGACCGGCAAGCTGATCTACGCTTGGGTTACATACCTGTTTTTACGCCTCATCTATGCCGCCAACAACGTGCCCTACGCTTCGCTGACCGGCGTGATGACCGACGACCCCAACGAGCGCAACAGCATTACATCCATCCGTCAGTTCTTCGCCAACTCCGCCGGCTTTATCGTCGGCGCACTGGCGGTTCCCATGGTCAAATATCTGGGCGGCGGCGATAGCGCCAAGGGCTATCAGTTGACGATGGGCAGCTTCCTCGCGCTCTCGGTTATTTTCTTTCTGATTGCCTTTGCCGTTTCCAAAGAGAGAATTCAGCCCGATGCCAGCCAGAAGAGTTCGGTTGGGCGCGATCTCAACGATCTGGTTCGCAATTTCCCCTGGGTGATGCTCTTTCTGGCTACAGTCTTCTATTTCTGTGCACTTCTGGTGCGCGGCAATATCATGCTGCCCTACTTTGAAAACTTGGCGGGCAACCGTCTCCTTTTCAGTTGGTTCAATGGCTTCGGCCTGATCGCGGTGCTCACCGGCGTCACTTGCTCAACTTTTCTGGTCAAGAAGATGGGCAAGCGCGCCCTCTTCTTTGTCAGCATGTTGATCACCGGACTCTGTTGCATTGCGCTCTATTTCTTCTCGCCCACGGTGATCGTGCCGATTATCGGGCTGGAGGTTGTGCGTCAGTTCGCCTTCGGTTGCTCCGGCCCTGTTCTGTGGTCGATGATGGCCGATGTGGCCGACTTTGGCGAGTGGAAGACCGGCCGCCGTGCCACCGGGACGGTGATCTCCGCAGTCGTCTTTGCCCTTTGGGTCGGCGTCGCGCTGGGCGGCGCCATCGCCGGCTGGCTGCTTGAACTCTACGGCTTTGATTCGAAGGCCCTGGTTCAATCCGCTCACGCTCTTGAAGGCATTCGCCTGATCGCATCGGTCTACGCGGGCGCATTCTTCCTGGCGGTTGCGCTTTGCATGGCCTTCTTCCCCATCTCACGCGAGGTGAACCAGAAGATCGCCGATGAACTGGCCGAGCGCCGCAAGAGCTTTGGCAGCGCTTCGTAAGCTGATCTTCTTTGGAATCAAACGAGGCCGAGGCAATTGCTTCGGCCTTCGGTTTTGGGTTGTCAGCCAATGGGTTGCAAGCTTGGACCGGGTGGTCGGCGTTACGGCTTTAACTCACGCCGGATCCATCTGTTGAAGCCTGTGGAACCAATTCAAGATTTATTGCGTATTAGCGCAATATGCAATACGCGGGTAC
>CAZYCV010000327.1:0-1523 GCA_964645305.1 uncultured Occallatibacter sp.
CTGATTACATGACAGCGCCGGCTCCCCTCCAACCGAGTAGACTGGTTGCGTGTAAACGACCAAAAAGCTCGGAAGGAAAGGAGCCGAGCATGATGATTATAGGATGTGATTTTCATCCGCGCTTTCAACAGATCGCCTTTCTCGACCAGGATACCGGCGAGTACGGCGAACGGCGCCTGAATCACCCGCAAGAGGCGGTCGAGTTTTACCGCAGATTATCCGGGTTGCCGGTGCGGATCGGCATGGAGGCCACGGGCAACTACTTCTGGTTCCATCGTTTGGCCGAAGAACTGGGGCACGAGCTTTTACTGGGCGACGCCGCCAGGATTCGCGCCGCGGCCCCGCGCAAGCAGAAGACCGACAAGCGCGATGCGCGGCACATTCTGGATCTTTTGTTGACGGATAAGTTTCCCCGGGTCTGGCAGCCGAATGCGGCCAACCAGGATCTGCGCGTGCTGCTGGTACACCGCGTCAAGCAGGTTCGTATGCGGACGCGGTTGAAGAACCAGTTGGACGGATTGGCCAAAAGCGAGGGGTATTTGAGCCCGCGCGTCTGGTCGGAGGGGCGGCGGGCCGAGCTGGAGGCGCTACCTTTGCGCGGCTGGCTGGACAGGCGGCGCCAGGATTTGCTGGAGTTGCACGATGAGCTGGATGAACGGATTGCGCCGCTGGACGAGGCCTTGCGCGAAGCTGCCAACCAGGACGCGGCGGCACGCCTCTTGATGACGCATCCGGGCGTGGGGCCGGTGGTTTCGCTCGCTTTTGTACTGACCATCGGCGACGTGAGCCGCTTTCAGCGGGGCAAGCAGGTGGGCAGTTATCTGGGCTTGATTCCGAGCGAGGAGTCCAGCGGCGAGCATCGGCGGCTGGGCGGCGTGAGCAAGCAGGGCAACAGCCTGGTTCGCTGGCTGCTGGTGCAGGCCGCGGCTCTGGCCCAGCGGTACGATCCAAGCTGGCACCGGCAGTACGTACGTTTGTCGATGAACAAGCACCATGGCGTGGCCAAGGTGGCCATCGCGCATAAGCTGGCGGTTCGGTTGTATTGGATGTTGCGTACGGGGCAAAACTATCAGCAGTTAGCCGTACGCGGTTCGCATGCGGGGCAGTCCGTGTAGCGCTGTGGTGGCTCCAAAGCACACCGAGAGACTGATTGGACACCCCGTCTCCCTTGCAAGTTGAGGGAGTTTGAACAGGCAATCATGGTGCAGTTCCGGGCCGAATACATGGTTGGTGGAACCGAAATGGGTCCATCGGAAATGATTGAATCAACACGCGAGCTGAAGGTCGTTTATGCCGAAAGACCGATCTTTTTCAAATAGGAAGGAATCTCAGAAAGAACGTCTGAGATTCCTTCCTGCTCCAAGTGTGGGTTTGGGAAGGCCGGTGTCAAGGGTCGAGATGAACGCAAAGAACAGCGCCCTTGACACCGGCCTTCCCAAACAGACGCTACACCCTGCTTTTTTTACGGCCAAAGGCCTGAAAAAAAGCCTTGACAAAGCCGACGCTGTCATACACGGCGCTAC
>CAZYCV010000328.1:0-1519 GCA_964645305.1 uncultured Occallatibacter sp.
TTCCATAATTTTAATGTATAGGAAATGGCTTTCCCAATTGAGCTTCGGGGCATTACCTGTACTTTATTTTCGATAAGCCATCTCTCAAATTCTTTCATGATCGGCAGGGATTGTGCCTGTCGCAAGGTTTTGATTTGTTCCTCTGTAAATTTATTCTCCCGGGCATAGCGTTCAATCATATACAACTCCCGAATTTTACTCAAAGCATATTCTGCTCTGGATTTGTCATTATCCAAACTTTCGGAATATTTCCTTCTCACATGCGCCATACAGCCGATCAAGGTAGTACGTTCTGTTTCATCAAAGCAGTCATACCCTGTATATCCATCCGCCTGGATCGTTCCTTTAAAATCTTTCAGAAATTTTTTCGGTCCTTCCCGGGATCGGCTTTTTTCATATAAAAAAACAATAATCATTTTTACAACAGACCGAAATCCCCATAAGTAGCCTTGGTGAGTGGCTCCAGGTTTGTCTCTTGTTTGAACCTGTAAAGTGGTTTCATCCGCCTGGATGTAATCGCAATTGAGTACCTCTTTTTTCATCAATTCATACAAAGGAAGCAACAATTTGCAGCATTGTCTGACCCAATCCACCAAAGTTGATTCAGAAAATTCAACACCCATTCTTTTGATTATCTGAATTAGCCTGTTTAAAGGCAAATGCTCAACAAATTTGCTGACCAATATATAAGCCAATAATCCAGGCCCGGCTATTCCTTTGGGAATGGGCTGACTTGGTAATTCAGCTATGATGATTTTGCTTTCTGTTTCTTCCTGCTGCCTTGGAAGAAGATATTTTGGTCTTCTGGTTTTCTTTACATACAATGTGCCCGGGTTGTATTCCAATTGTTCACTAATCTCTTCTCCGATTTGCTTTGCCCCGGCAGGTATTACTTCCGGTTCAATGACTTCTTCAACCCGCGGCAGGTCTGCCGGTAATGCGCACCTGAAAGGTATTTCCTTCTTTACTTCTGTTGGTTTTTCCCTTTCATAGGTAATGGTTTCTTTTTGTGTTGTGATTGGCTGTGGTTCAGGCAAGGTTAAATCCAATGATAATTGTTGTGGAAAATGTTCTTCACTGGATACAAACCTTTCACTCTTGCTGCCAAATATGGCTTTCTTTAACCGGGCCAATTCCTGTTTTAAATACTGGTTTTCAATGGTTAATTGTTCGACTGTAGCCGTTAAATCCTGATTTTTCGATTCAAGTTCCCAATTTTTGCTTAGGATATTCTGATTTATATCCTGGGACATACTTCTTAAAACCTGTTTCTTTTCGCAATATGATTCGCAGCTTTTCATAAGACAAATTTAAAAAATCAAAATTGATAAACCATCCGTTAACAGAGCATTTTACTAACATGCAATTGTTCATGTACTGTTGATAAACCCATCCTTTTTTTCGTTTTCAAATTTTTGATCGAAATGCCTTCAACTATCATTACTAATTGGTGCCAGGCAATACAAAAATCCTTGGTCATGGAATCAATTTCCGGTAAATCAAAAGTTCCTGTCTCCAG
>CAZYCV010000329.1:0-1506 GCA_964645305.1 uncultured Occallatibacter sp.
GCGCTGCATTACGCCGCGTGGCGCTCTGACGAGCGGGAAGTACTATTGGCTACGGCGTGAAGATTTTGATCGACATGAATCTCTCGCCAGGTTGGGCCAGAGTGCTGAACGAAGCAGGCATTGAGGCCTTGCACTGGTCTGAACTCGGTCCGGCCAACACGCCGGATTCGGCGATCATGGTTTATGCCATCTCCAATGAATTCGTTATCCTGACCAACGATCTCGACTTTGGCGTTGCATTGGCGATGGCAAACAAAGAAAAACCAAGCGTGATGCAGATACGAGGAGACGATCTGAGACCGGTGTCGATTGGAAATCGAGTCGTGCTTGCCTTGCGTCAAATGCAGACGGAACTGGAAGAAGGGGCTCTGATCACCTTCGATTCCAAACGGACACGGCTACGGCTTTTGCCTTTGCGGAAATAGAGGGATATACGTTGGAAGTATTCGAGTTTCTCTGATATCAGTTGCCAAATGAGTAAATGAACTGTCTTTTTACTTCCCTGCCCCGTTGGGCGGAGCCGGCGTCTTCTTCTCCGGCGGCAACTGCACGACCACTTCATTGGGCTTGGCGTAGTGCATCTGCTCCCGTGCCACCTGGCCGATGGCATCCGGATTGGACTTGAGCCGCTCCACGCGGTCGCGCAAACGAGCGTTCTCCTGATTCAAATCATCAATCTGCTTGCGCAACTGGCGATCTTCGGCCCGCTTCTCCAGCCAAACTCGCAAGCCATTCTTGCCGCTGAATCCCTGCCACAGAATCAGCCCCATCAGCGACACGGCGGCCACGGAAGCCGCCGGACGCCATGCCCGCTGTATCCAATTCAGCACACGTTCAGGCAAGTCGGCGGGAAGCGCATCCTCCCCGCCCGCCTCTGCCTGCTTTCCGGTTTGCATCTTCTTGTCTTGCATTGAATCCAATCGCCTTGAATCGAGAACTAATTCGGGTGCCCCACCCTCGCCGCGGTTTTGCATTTGCGGCTAGGGTGGGATACCACGAACCCAATTCCAGAAAAATCTGGAGGGCACTACGCGAGGACAAACGCCTTGGCCGCCGTCTGCAGCGCCTCCGAATCGAGCTCGCTGCGCGCTTCAGTATAAGCCCGCACCACCGGCTCGGTTCCGGAGAGCCGATAGCAAACCCAGGAGCCGTCTTCCAGAATCAATTTGAGGCCGTCGGTCCTGACCACGCTGGCCACCTTGCGCCCGCTCAGCTCCGCCGGATCAACCTTCAACTTCTCAGTGAACGCCGCCATCCCCGCCGGGGTCAAGCGGAAGTTCGCCCGAATCGGATAGAAGGAACCAACCTTGGCAAATAGCTCCTTGAGCTGCGCCCCCAGACTCTGGCCGCGCTTGGCCACCATCTCGGCCACCAGCAACCCAGCCAGCACACCATCTTTCTCCGGCACATGACCGCGAATCGTCAGCCCCGCCGACTCTTCGCCGCCGATGGCGATCTTGTCCTGATTGATCAGCTCGCCAATATACTTGAAGCCCACCGGCGTCT
>CAZYCV010000330.1:0-1501 GCA_964645305.1 uncultured Occallatibacter sp.
TCGATCCGACCAAGGTTACCCGGACGGCATTGCAGAACGCGGCTTCCATCGCCGGATTGCTGCTGACCACCGAAGCCCTGATCGCCGAGATTCCTGAGCCCAAGTCTGCGGCTCCGGCCGGCGGCCACGGCGGCGGCATGGACGGAATGTACTAAGGACAGGGATCAGGGATCAGGGATCAGGGATCAGTAAGAACCTGGTCCCTGACGCTGAAATCCGTTGAATCGGCTGCAAAAGTCCATAAACAGCAAAAGGCCCTCAGCTTCGGCTGGGGGCTTTTAGTTTTTTTGGTTGACAAAATATTTTTTATTGGTATGATTGGTATAACTATTCTTTTAAGAGGGGGTCCAATATGCCAGAAATCGCCACAAGTTCAATACGCATCGCGGACGGGGTATGGATTGCCACAGCCCTGCTTCATCGTGAATATCCTGATCGCCCTGATTTCACAGAGTCGGAGATTCAGGCCCGTTTTCTGTCCGAGAGCTTGCCAAGAGGCAAGAATCCAAGCTCGCTACCAACCAACATCAACTCTCATTGTGTTGCCAATTGGCCCCGATCTCGAAAGAAGTCAGACCCAACGAAAGTGCAAGGAGGCGCATATCGAATTCTCTATGAAACACGATCTGGATTCAGGCGGCTTTATCGTCCAGGAGACGATTTTCATCCTGACCGCGCTCAGCCAAGAAAACCGTCCAAGTCGATCCCAAAAAAAATTGAGATTCCGGAAGAGTATTGGGAGCTGCTTAATTGGTATGCTGCGTGGGTAAAACCAGGTAGAGAAATTGTTGCCATCAAGAATGTCGAAGATGATCCCTTGTTGTGTCTTCGCGGTTCTGGACGCCATATTTGGGCCGATGAACATGCCGATGAATATGTTGAAAGATTGCGGAGGGATTTCGAGTGAGCAAGCTATTCTTCGATACCAACGTATTCATCTATCTTTTTGAGGATTATGAACCTTTCAGCAGCATTGTTGATGCCGTCTGGCGGAGGATGATTCAACGGGGAGACAAATTGGTCACTTCGGCAATGACTCTGGGGGAACTGTTGGTCAAGCCGTCCAAACTGGGACAAGCCTCTCTGGTCGAGCAGTACGACCGCGTCATCCGAGGCAGAGCCCAGGTGATCAGCTTCGATCCACAGGTTGCTTGGCGTTATGCTTTGCTGCGCGCCACGCACAATATACGGAATGCTGACGCCATCCAATTGGCCTGCGCGGCACATTTTGGTGTGGATATTTTTATCACCAATGACAAGCAACTGCACAAACTTGATGTTCCCGGCATTGGCTTTATCGCGCCGCTGGAAAAAGTGCCGCTCTAAGTTGAGTAACGCGCCTGGTGCGGAGATTACTCTCCGTTTGCAACTTTGATGATATGATCCCGCATCACGTCGTAGTCGAAGACGCCATCGATAAAACCATGCAGGGCCTGCGTTTCACCATTCTTGGATTCTCTGAAGGTGTCGATCGAGAAGCGCCGCTCACCGGGCTTGGTTG
>CAZYCV010000331.1:0-1488 GCA_964645305.1 uncultured Occallatibacter sp.
TGCCCGAGCCGGTCGGCCCGGTGATGAGGCAATGGCGGTGTTCCTTGACCCAGGGCGTGGCGCGCAGTTGTTCGATCTGCGCCCGCTTCAAGCCGCGCGCACTGCGGTAATCCAGGTCCTCCAAACTGGCGTTGATTTTGAGTTGCGCCGTCTTCAGCCGGACGGCCAGGCCGCGATTTTCCCGCCACAGCCACTGCCGTTCGACCAGGAGCGCCAGGCGGTCTTCAAAGTCCAGGGTGTTGATGTCCGGTTGCTGGCGTTGCTCCTCGAGGGCTTGCGCCAGGCCTTCCAGGCGCAAGGCCCGAAGTTTTTCCAGTGTTTGAGTGGTCAGCATAGAATCGGTTTTTTGGGGGGTTAACGGTAGTAAGCGCTGCCGCGGAGGTTTTCGTGGGCGGGACTGGGCAGGGGCAGTTCCGGCTCCTCCAGGCGGGCTTCCAAGTGATGATCCAGGATGGACTTGAGGCTGGCATAGGAACAGGTGCCCAAGCGCAGGGCGCGCCGGCAGGCGGCTTCCAGGCGGTCATGGCCCACGGCTTTGCCCAGCCGGATAATGCCCAGGGCGGAACGATAGCCTTGTTCGGGATGCGGCCGGTCGGTCAGGATTTTTTCCACGACCTGGACGCACTCCGGCCCGATGGTTTTGACCCACTCCAGAATGCGGCTGGGCGTCCATTCCAAATAGCGTTGATGGGACTTGGGCCGGTGTTCCGCCAGGGTGGTGAAGCGGCCCGCCAGCCGGCTGCGCCGGTGGGCCGCCACGCGCTTGCCGCGCTGAAACAACTCGACCGTCTGGTCGGTCAACCGGACGTCCAACTGCTCATGGATGAGCTGATGGGGCACACTGTAGTAGTGCTTGTCCACCGCCACATGGTAGTCAATGTTGACCTTGGCCGTGGACCAGTCGGCCAGTTCGAAGACCGTGGCGGGCAGCGGCAAGAGCCGGTCTTTTTCCAGCGTCTCAAACCAACGGTTGCGCGAGCCCGCCAGCTTCTGAAAGGGTTGCTCGTTGAGCTGGGCCAGCAGCGGCCGGATCGCCGCATTCAACTGGCCCACATTGAAAAACCGCTGGTCGCGCAACGCCGCCAAGATCTGCCGCTCGGCGATGAGCACGGCCCCTTCGACCTTGGCCTTGTCCCGGGGTTTGCGGCTCCGCGCGGGAATGATGACCGTGCCATAATGTTCGGCCAGCTCCTGATAACTGCGGTGCAACTGCGGTTCATAACGGCAGGGACGCACCACCCCGGTCTTCAGATTATCCGGCACGGTGATCCGCGCCACGCCCTGGAAAAAAGCAAACGCGTGGCAGTGCGCCCGGATCCAGGCCGCCAGCTGTTCATTCTCAAAAACCTCGGCATAGGTTTTGTTGCTGGCCCCCAAAACCGCCACAAACAAATGGGCCGCCGAAACGCGGCCGTCCTGGTCATTATGGAGGGGCATCGTCTGGCCCGCCCAGTCCACAAACATCTTCTCGCCGGGCAGATGCACCTG
>CAZYCV010000332.1:0-1454 GCA_964645305.1 uncultured Occallatibacter sp.
TTAACACTACAGCGCTAATTGAGCACAACGCCACTGCCTTTCCGGTGTAATACCTCCAACTGACATGGAGGTCTATGACCGAAGAACAGATCGCCGGCCTGGGGCCGGCGCTGACCGAGTTCCTGAGCGGGTTTCGCAAGTGCTTCTGCCGGGTGCCCACGTTTGGGCATTTGGGAACCTACTGCCGGGGCCTGCTGAGCGATCTGGCCCGCAAGAGCGTCGAACCCATCGCCCTGGCCAGTGGAACGGCCGTTCGCACGCTTCAGGAGTTCCTCACCTATCACGTCTGGGATCAGGACGCCCTCATCCAGCAGACCCAGCGCCGCATCGTCACCCAACACCTGCCGGCGCCGGGAGAAAAAGCCGCTGACGAACTGGGCGTCATCGGCCTGATCGACGAGACCAGCGTGGTCAAGAAGGGAGACAAAACCCCCGGCGTGCAGCGGCAATACTGCGGGGCCCGCGGCAAGATCGAAAACTGCATCGTCACCGTTCACCTGGCCGTCAAACACGGCGCGTTTCTGGCCATGCTCGACTCGGATTTGTTCCTGCCGGATGAATCCTGGGACCAGGATCGCCAGCGATGCCAAGACGCCGGCATCCCCGAGGACATCACCTATCGGTCCAAGTGGGTCATGGCCCTGGAGCAGATCAAGCAGGCCGTCGCCAACGGCGTGCATTTCGACTGGCTGACCTTCGACGAGTGGTACGGTGGCAAGCCCGAGTTCCTCTTCCTGCTGGAGGAAATGGGAATGCATTACGTCTGCGAGGTGCCCGCCAACTTCATGTGCTGGCCGACGCTGCCCAAGTACCGCTCGCTGCAAACGCCTTTCGCCGCCAAGCGCGTCGAGAGCGCCGCCGCCTACGGCACGCCGTTCCGAAGTCAGAAGTGGCAATCCGTCAAACTGGCCCGCCAGACCATGGGACCGCAGCTCTGGAAGATCAAGGCCGCCCAGGTGTATCTGCAACGCGACGGCCGGCCCACCGATCGCACCTATTGGCTGATCGTCGCCAGGAATGTCGAGACCGGCGAGATCAAATACTTCGTCTCCAACGCGCCGCCGCAAACGGCCCTGAAAACGCTGTTGAAAGTGGCCTTCTGCCGCTGGAACGTCGAGCACGCCTTCCGCCTGGTCAAGACCGAGATCGGCTTCGGCCATTTCGAGGGACGAAGCTGGCTGGGACTGCTGCGACACATGATCCTCTGCCAGGCGATGATGCTGTTCGTGGCCGAGCAAACCACTCGGCTCCGGGGGGAAAAATCCAGAGCTCACCATGGAGCAAACCGCCCGCGCCCTGAACCTCGTCTGCCGGCTTTGGCAGCATCGGTGCCGCAAGGTTCCGGATATTGAGCACGTCGCCACGGTGATCCAGTATCATCAGGCCCGCAATCTGGCCGCCAAACGCTCGCGGCTTCGATCATTTCTGAAACTGAGGTAGCGCTGTGGTGTTAA
>CAZYCV010000333.1:0-1449 GCA_964645305.1 uncultured Occallatibacter sp.
GCGCTGTCATGTAATCAGTCTCCAGACCGGCTGTAACGTGGACCTCCCGGTCCACATCGAGCTCTCAACCATGCGGAAAAGCGTTGGAGCCGCCAGTCCAATAAAATCGTTTTGCGATCAGCAAGAGAAAATTTGCAATGTACGGATAAGCTCTTGGTCGTGTCGATTACGCCCACAGAATCAATGGGTCTCTAGCCCCTGCGGATAAACCCGATAAAAAGTCCAGAAGCGTCAGGGCACGACTTCAGTCGTGCCGCAAGATGCAGATAAAAAAGGTTGGGCTTTAGCCCCTGCGGAAAAATCAGGACTTCTTCAGAGGACCCTTAAGGGACGGCGAGCGTGCCCAGTAAAACCAAGCCGGTTTCAGTCCGTCCGGTTGTTTAGTTACTAAAAATGTGTCCGCATTGTCCTCTATTTTCAGCCGCTTTCGTCCAACTATGGGAGAATGTACCATAGGAGAAAACTGCTTGAGCACCTCTTTCCGCCTCCGCTTGCGGGCTGTGCCAGTGTTAGCGTGGATGGTGCTGATTGCATTGCTCCTCCGACTGGCCGTTATTCCGTTCAATAATATTGAGGGGTTAATGGACCCCGGCCATCTTCACTGCTGGGAGCAGGGAAATGTGGCGCGCGCCCTGGTGGCAGGGCAAGGCTTCGGCAGCCCCTTCTATTCCACCCAGCCCTCGGCCGTCATGCCGCCGGTCTTTCCGCTGATCGTTGCGGTCTTCTTCCACTTCTTCGGCATTCACACGCTGGCATCGATCTTTGCCACCCATGCCTTTAACTGCCTGATTTCGGCTCTGGCATCGATTCCGGTTTACTTGATCGCAAGGCGCAGTTTTGGGCGGCGCGCCGCCTTGTGGGCCGGCTGGGGTTGGGTCTTTTCTCCCTATGGTATTTATTTTTCCGCGGACTGGGCCTGGTCCACCCACCTGCTGCTGCTCTGCCTTTATTGGCTGCTTTACCTGGCGCAGGATCTGGAACGCTCCCCGCGCCTCTGGCTCTGGGCCGGCTTTGGCCTGCTCGCCGGATTTGCCGCGCTCACCGAGCCGTCGATCCTGATTGTGGTTCCCTTCCTGCTCTTGCTGGCCGCCTTCCGGCTGGCGCGCGCCGGAAAGCGTTGGCTGCTGCCGGGTCTGGTGGCCTCACTTACGCTTTCCGCCGCCATCTCGCCCTGGATGATTCGCAACGCATTGCTCTTCCATCGCTTCATTCCCATGCGCGACAGCATGGGCCTGGAGATGTGGATGGGCAACAACGGCAAAACTCTCCACTGGACCAACGACGATCAGCACCCCCTGCACGACGCCAGCGAGTTGGCCGAGTACCAGGCCGGCGAATTGCAATACATGGATCACAAAGCCGCCCAGGCCAGCGCCTATATCCACGCCCACCCTGGCTGGTATGCATGGATGTGCGTGCGCCGCGCTGTTTATCTATGGACGGGCTACT
>CAZYCV010000334.1:0-1434 GCA_964645305.1 uncultured Occallatibacter sp.
CCCTGATCCCTGTTCCCTGTTCCCTGTTCCCTGTTCCCTGTTCCCTGTTCCCTGTCCCCTGTTTTTCAGTTCTGCGGCCCATTGGGCGATTGCGGCTGCCCAGGCTGGCCAGATTGCCCCTGTTGTCCGGGGGGCATCCGCCCAGGCATCCGCTGCGGCATTCCATTCAGAAATCCGGGCCGGTTGGGCTGAGCTTGGGGCTGCGCTGGCTGCTCCTCGACCTCGGCATCGTCGTCGCTTTCCTGCGTGGGCGCGGCGGCGGGCGTGGCGCCTCCGGGATGCGGAGAGCTGAGAATGATCTTGCGCGGAGTTCCCTGCCCTTGATCGCCGATCATCACCACGTTGTAGCCGGAGCCGTGCAGAAGCTGGCTGAGCACGTCGCGCGCCGGACCGGGTCCAAAGGCGCCAAAGACGCGCTGATCGGCATCCAATCCCTCCACTTTTGCGCCGGTCGCCGCCGAAACATCGGTCAGGATTTGCTCCAAGCTGGAGTTGGTAGCCTCAATGCGCAGGCCCATGCTGTCCCAATGAACGGTGGCTTGAGAGGGCTTGTCGTTGATGGGAAAGGGTGGCGCTTCCGGCTCGACCGGCGCGGTCGGCAGCACCTCAGCCGGAGCTTCAGCCACGGGGATCGTGTGCTGCGCTTTGGTGGCTTTGGAAACTTTTTTCTTGACAGGAACGGAATCTACGCGAGGATGAAGTGAATTTCTTTTTACTAGTTGAATCTCTCCATCGCGGAGTACGATCTGGACCGAATTTGGCAATCCAGCTCGATCTAGCCGGGCATAAGACTCAAATGCGCCGACAATACCTGTGCCGGCCGAATAGATCCCGAACTTGAAACCAACCGGGGGAATTTCCGTTGGAGCGAGTGGAGATTTGAGACGAACGATAAATACCGGACTCCCCGTGTCTTTCGCATCCTGTGTAGAGGAAACAAAGGCAATCTTGACGGTCGAGGCCGAGGCTTCCAAGACAATGCCCGGAACTGGTGTAGTTTTGCCCTTGATTTCGGCCCAGAGTTTTCCGGCGTCTTCATCTTCGCCGTTGGCCAGAATGAACGATATATCGCCTATATTCAGGCGGCTCAGGTCGGGCGACTCGGCGACCAGCTTGTGAATGCGCTCGGCGGGCGGCATCTTTGCCTGCGCCCCGGCCAGAGCCGCAGCCACAAGCGCCAGCGCGGCGAAAGTACGCCCGCAAGAGCGCAGGAGAGAGGCTGGCGAGTTGCGCGGGATCGAAGTGCCCATACTGTACTAGACTAACAGTGGCCGCCGGACGCTCATCAAGAGATTTTTGCCGGCCATGGAGGGTTTCCTGAAATGCGCTTTTGCTTGAAGAAGTTTGCCTCGGCGGTGGCCGTTTGCGCGCTGCTGGCTGCCTCCGTTGCGGCGCGCGCCGTCAGTTGCACCACGCAAGCCGCCATGACGCCGC
>CAZYCV010000335.1:0-1433 GCA_964645305.1 uncultured Occallatibacter sp.
TGCTGATCAGCCTCTGCGAGACGATCAAGGAGACCAGCCTTTGCGGCCTGGGGCAGACGGCGCCCAATCCCGTACTGAGCACGATCAAGTACTTCCGCAACGAGTACATTGAGCATATCGTGCATAAACGCTGTCCGGCCGGCGTCTGTACCATTGTGGCGCCCGCGGCTGAAGAAACTGCGGAGGTGCTGGCATGAGCGAAAGCATGGGCGTAAAAACCCTTATCATTGACGGGCATGAGCTGAGCGCGCGCTCCGGCCAGACCATTCTGGAGGCGGCGCGGGAGAGTGATATCCACATTCCCACCCTCTGCCAGATGGACGGATTGCATAACGTGGGCGCCTGCCGCCTCTGCCTGGTGGAGATCAAGGGCAGCAACAAGCTGGTCCCGGCGTGCGTGGCCATTATCCACGAGAGCATGGAAGTGGTCACCAACTCAGAACGGCTGACGAAGCATCGGCGGATGATCCTGGAGCTGCTCTTTGCCGAGCGCAATCACATCTGCGCGGTTTGCGTGGCCAACGGCCACTGCGAATTGCAGGCACTGAGCCATGAACTGGGGCTGACACATATCAGCCTGCCTTATCGCAATCCCAAGCTGGAGGTGGACGCATCGAATGAGCGCTTCACCGTGGACCACAACCGCTGCGTACTGTGCACGCGCTGCATCCGCGTCTGCTCGGAGGTGGAAGGCGCGCACATCTGGGATCTGATGGGCCGCGGCATTGACTCGATCATCATCTCTGACCTGCATGAGGAGTGGGGAAAGTCCGCCTGCACGCGCTGCGGAAAATGCGTCCAGGTCTGCCCCACCGGAGCGCTCACTGACAAGAGCAAGATTGGCTCCGATCATCCCAAGTCTCCCGATTTTCTGCCTTACCTGAACCTGATGAGGGATGCGCAATGAGCAAACTGAAGGTTGCCACAGTCTGGCTGGACGGTTGTTCCGGCTGCCATATGTCCTTTCTTGACATGGATGAACGGCTGCTCGCGCTGGCCGAACTGATTGATGTTGTCTACAGTCCCATCGTGGACGCCAAGATCTTCCCGGACGAGGTAGACATTGCGCTCATCGAGGGCGCGGTGGCCTCGGTGGACGATGAGGCGAAGATCAAAAAGGTGCGCGCCCACTCCAAGCTTCTGGTTGCCATGGGCGATTGCGCGGTCGTCGGCAATGTGCCCTCGATGCGCAACCCGGTCGGTCCGGCGGCCGTCCTGGAGCGCGCTTACATGGAGAACGCCAGCACGCAGCAGCAGATTCCCTGCGTGGTGGTTCCCAAGCTGCTCAAGGTCGTTCGCCCGATTCATGAGTTCGTCAAAGTGGACGTTTTCTTGCCCG
Organism: uncultured Occallatibacter sp.; assembly: GCA_964645305.1. Classification (GTDB taxonomy): domain Bacteria; phylum Acidobacteriota; class Terriglobia; order Terriglobales; family Acidobacteriaceae; genus Telmatobacter. The sequence continues at coordinate 1,340 of CAZYCV010000335.1, forward strand.
GCTGCCCGCCCTCGGCTGATACCTTTTACGCAGCGCTGACCGCGCTGGTCACCGGCGCCCCGCTCGATATTCCGGCGCTCACCCGTTTTGGAGC
>CAZYCV010000336.1:0-1420 GCA_964645305.1 uncultured Occallatibacter sp.
TAAACCCCTACCCATTTTCAATACCAAAATTCTGATTGCATAAGATAGTAGCTGTAACGCTTTTATTGCCGGTTTCTTCACTTCCTTGGCTTTGACTCACCGATAGCCCTGTCTTGCTCGGACCGGCGGACGAGCGAGAATGGGCTATCACACAAGCTCGTCGGAGCGTGTCCGCCGCAGACGAGCAGGACAGGGCGGATTTCGATGCCGCCACAGTCTTCGAAAAGTACACTTCGGAGGGTGTGTGATAGTCAAGAGACTTATGCAGACGACTGTTGTTATAATAATCGAAATACCGCTTCAAAGCAGTGATGAGTTCGTGGCCATCACCGTACTGATGCAGATATATCTCATCATACTTGACAGTCCGCCACAGTCTTTCAACCAGGATATTGTCAAACGCCCGCCCTTTGCCGCTCATACTGATTTTAACCTTTGCTCTGTTGAGAACGTCGATAAATTTCGAACTGGTATATTGTCTGCCCTGGTCGCTATGGAATACCTGAGGCTTCGATATCGCCAATGCCTCATCAAGGGCATCGAGGCAAAACAGCGAATCCAGGCTGTTTGACACCGACCAGCTCACAACGTATCTGCTATAATAGTCCATAACCGCAACCAGATACATAAACCCGCCTCTGAGCCTGACATACGTTATGTCTGAACACCACACTACATCCGGCTTGTCTATCGTCAATGAACCTATAAGGCACGGATACTTGTGATAAACTGCCGCCGGGATGCTTGTGCGAGGTTTGGGATAAATCGCCATCAGTCCCATCTGCCTCATCAGGCGACGCACTCGCTTTTCATTGACAACAATGCCCATATAGCGAAATATATGCTCCGCCATAGCCTCGACACCCAGTGTCGGATGCTCCGTGAACCTGCGGTCGATAAAGTCCATTACCGAAAGATTAACAATGTTCACCGGCCTGGGATGATAATACAGCCGCTGCCGCTCGACGGCAAGCAGCTGGCACTGGTGACGGACACTCAGATTTTTATTTTGCATTTCAACCATTTCTACTCGTTCAACAATCCCAATTGACGCAATTTTTTTTTGAGGAAATCTATTTCGATGGCCTGCTGACCGATTTTGCGGTGAAGCTGTTCTTCATCGACAGGTTTTGCATCACGGGCTTCCCTGGTTCTGCCGTCTGCCATCGCCTGAGGCAGTAACTCAAGTGCTTCCTTCTTCCACTGTGCAACCTGTGTGGGATGAACCTCATACATCGATGCAATTTCATTCACTGTCTTTTGCCCCTTGATAGCCTCGATTGCCACCTTCGCCTTGAACGCCGCCGGAAAATGTCTCCGTTGTGCCATAATTCCACTACTTCCTTTCATCTCTCTACACAATAGAACTATACCACAACCACTATCTTATATACTGGTATGAAATTTTGGGAGTATTATA
>CAZYCV010000337.1:0-1414 GCA_964645305.1 uncultured Occallatibacter sp.
TCTGCATCCTGGCCGCCAGATACACGACCTTGATCATCACCGGATCGATGAAGTATCCAGTAGCCGTCAGCTTTGACGTAAGCTCCACCATTGAATCGAACACAGAGTCCCTCCCACGGGTGGCTGTAAAATATTCAGTGCCTTCCAGTTCGACCGAAACGAGGACATGCTCAATTCAATCTCCCACCCGAAGTTCCAATTGCGTTTGAAGAGTGCTCTCGTTCTCGAACTCGGTCAAATGCGCCCGTTACGTGCTGTTTGACTTCTCCACCAAACGCAGAAAAATCCAAGCACAATGATGGATTTGACCGAAAACCTGAATTGGTCCAATATGCCGCAAATCGACGGCCATTTTGGCCGACCCCGCGGCTGGAGGAAAAACTGTATGTCTACGATGTCGGTAAACAGAATCACAAATGTGAATGCCAACTCGCCGGCAATTCAAGTTCACGGCTTTCTGGTAGAGGAACGATTACTGAATGCCCGCGAAGTCGCTGCAAAACTTGGAGTTTCCGAGCGGTTTATTCGGGATCACACAACCCGTCGCTGGCCGAAAATCCCCGGAGTCAAGCTTGGAAAACTTGTCCGGTACCGCGTTTGCGACGTGGACCTCTTCATGGCGGAACTCCACAACCACGTCTCTTTCCAACGGTCCCCTTATCGTGTATGAATGAATTGTTCTCCACGACCAGGACCAGAAGCAGAAATCGGAGAATGAGATGGCAATGAAGTATCAGCAGGGCACCGTCTACCTGCAAGGGCAGAAGGTGAAGAAGTGGTACGGGAAATATCTCGTCTACGGGCACGATCAAGATGGGAAGGAGGTTCGCAGACACCGCAACGTCGCCATCTGCCCCAAGGCGAATACGCCTAAGTGGAAGGCGGAGCAGTTGTTGCGGGAGTTGATCCTGAAGGAGTGCAACGGCGTCGGCCCGGTTCCGACACTGCCGCCGGATGATTCAGTAACGTTCCGCTGGTTCGTCCATGAGCGTTACATCCCGATGCGGCAGGGCAAGTGGAGTCCGGCCTACCGAAAGACAAACACCTATCACATCGAGCATTACATGATCGGGCAGTTTGGCGATCTTCCGCTCCGCAAGCTGGATACCTTTGGAATCCAGGTCTGGCTGAACGGAATGGCGGACAAGAACTATTCGCAAGCCTCGGTTCGCCAATGTTTCACCAACATCCGCGCAATTACGCACATGGCCAAGAAACAGAAATATCTGGCCGAAGATCCGGGAGAAGACGTGACCATGCCTCAGACCAAGCCGATAATCAGGCCCGTGATCTCGCGGGAGCAGATTCAGGCGCTTCTTGGGGCTATCGAGGATGTGCATGATCTTTGCTTGCTGCATATCGGTATCTTCTGTGGACCGCGTGCCAGCGAGGTCTTGGGGCTGCAATGGAAGTC
>CAZYCV010000338.1:0-1394 GCA_964645305.1 uncultured Occallatibacter sp.
TGATTTCATGACAGCGTCGGCTCCCTCGATCTGAGTACATTGGTAGTTGCACAACGACCAAGCACTCGGGCGGAAGGAGCCGAGCATGATGATTATAGGTTGTGATTTTCACCCCCGTTTCCAGCAGATAGCTTTTGTGGATCGGGTCAGTGGCGAGTACGGCGAACGCCGCTTGCAGCATCGCGGCGAAGCCGAAGAGTTTTACCGCAGGTTGATGGGACACCCGGTGCGGATCGGCATGGAGGCAACGGGCAACTACGGCTGGTTCCGGCGCCTGTTGCAAGCCCAAGGCCATGAGCTTTGGATGGGCGACGCCACCAAAATTCGCGCCGCGGCTCCGCGCAAGCAGAAGACCGACAAGCGGGATGCGCGGCACATTCTGGATCTCTTGCTGACGGATAAGTTTCCCAAGATCTGGCAGCCGGACGCGGCCAACGAGGATTTGCGCGTGCTTCTGGTGCACCGGGCCAAGCAGGTGCAACTGCGCACCCGTCTGAAAAACCAGTTGGACGGGCTGGCCAAATGCGAGGGATATTTGAGTCCGCGGGTTTGGTCGGCTGGGCGGCGGGAGCAGTTGGAGGCTCTGCCCTTGACCGGCTGGCAACGACAACGGCGCACCGAACTGATCGAATTGCACGACGAGCTGGATCGGCGGATTGCACCCTTGGACGAGGCGTTGCGCGAGGCCGCCGAGGCGGACCAGGCGGCGCGACTTCTGATGACGCATCCGGGCGTGGGGCCGGCGGTCTCGCTGGCTTTCACGCTGGTGATTGGCGATGTGAGCCGGTTTGAGCGGAGCCGGCAGTTGGCCAGTTATCTGGGGCTGATTCCCAGCGAGGAGTCCAGCGGCGAGCACCGGCGGCTGGGCGGAGTGAGCAAGCAAGGCAACAGCCTGGTGCGCTGGCTGCTGGTGCAGGCCGCAACCCTGGCCCAACGGTCGGATGCGAGCTGGCACCGGCAGTATCTGCGGCTGTCGATGAACAAGCATCACGGGGTGGCCAAGCTGGCCATCGCACACAAACTTGCGGTTCGGTTGTATTGGATGTTGCGTTCCGGGCAAACCTGGCAACAGGTCATGGAACGCGGCTCGCATGCGGGGCAGTCCGTGTAGCGCCGTGGTGGCCTACGAGCACACCGAGAGGTTGATTGGACGCCCCGCCTCCCTTGCCGATTGAGGGAGTTTGAACAGGAAATCATGGAGCAGTACCGGGCCGAATACATGGTTGATGGAGCCCAAAGCGCCCATCGAAGATGATTGGGATTCAAGTTGCGAGTACGGGTCGTTGTGCGTGCGGAAAGACGGTTCTTTTCAAGGATGGAACGAATCTCGGAAAGAACATCCGCGATTCGTTCCAAGCTCAATGATGGGTTTGGGAAGACCGGTGTCAAGGGTC
>CAZYCV010000339.1:0-1392 GCA_964645305.1 uncultured Occallatibacter sp.
ACAACTTCACCTGGCTGGTAGTTGGACTGGCCGCCAGTGATGACTTTGTCCCCCTCGCTCAGGCCACTTTTCACCTCAACCAACGTGGTGCCCTGCATACCAAGATCAACATTCCGTGCCTGGACGCGACCCCCACTGTCAATCATCAGCACCGATGCTTGATTGCCATTTCTTATGACCGCCTGCACTGGAATGAGCAGTACATCGCTCTTGCGTTCCAGCTCCAGGGTTGTGTTTGCATACATGCCGGGAGTGAGTGAAAGATCGTTGTTCTCAACATCGATTTCCGTCTCCATGGTCCCCGTCGCCAAGCTGACATCTCGCGTGAAACGAACCACCTTGCCCACGAGGGTGCGGTGGACAGCATCGACCGTTACGTTCACTTCCGCGCCTTCATGGATATACGACACGGCGTCTTCTGGTACGGGTAAACGGAGGCGAAGCAGACTGCTTTGCGAAAGTTTTACAAGAGGAAGAGATTGAGTTTCGGACGCAGTGCCGGCCTGGATCAACGCGCCGGTATCCGCGTACCGCCAGACAATGATCCCGCTCAGCGGCGCAGTCACGTGCGTGTAATCATTGAGGTCCTGCACACGCTCTCGTTCGGCATCTGCTACATCCGCTCCCTGCCTTGCCCCCGATAGGGATGCCTTGGCAGCATCAATCTGAGCAGCCGTCGATAGATCTTTTGACTGGGCGTTGTCCAGTTCCTGCTGTGCAATCAGACCAGGTTGCGCAGTGGAGGCTTGCAACAAGCGGAGGTAATCGGCGTGAACCGCGCTGTGCTCGGACTCGGCGCGTGCGACCTCATGCTGCGCACGGGTGATCTCGTCCTTGCTGCGGCCAAACTGCGACACGGTACCTTTCAACTGAGCGTTCAGCTCTGGAACTTCCAGGATCGCTAGAGTCTGGCCGGCTTGCACTCTATCGCCGATATCTACATAGATGTGCTTGATGTAGCCAGATACCTTGGCATGAACGTCTACAACCTGGTAAGGCTGAAACTGCCCGGCAAGTTTCAAGGTATGCGCAATCGCGCCGCGTGTTACCGCGACTACTGTTGCGGAGGGAATCTCTGCGGCATTCGTTGCTGAGTGCCGATCCTTGAAACTGTATGCAATGATGCCAGCCAGAACAGGAAGTGCAATTCCCGCGGCGACGATCAAGGAGGTTCGCTTTCGCATAGCTCGAATGCACCTCTATATGAAGTTGTGATTGCTTGGTTACGACGACAAAACATATTCTCCGATGGAGAATATAGGTTGCTGCACTCGATCACAAAACTTGATCGAATGCTTCAAAAGTGGCAATGAAGGGAGGTCTAGGCGAGCACGGGAGGGGGACGAACGAAGAGGGTGTTCAAGACAGCGCGGTGTAGATGGAATAACCTAT
>CAZYCV010000340.1:0-1388 GCA_964645305.1 uncultured Occallatibacter sp.
GGTCCCGTCCTGAAATAGGTTGGTACTTTGGAATGAGAAAATCCAAGTATTATGAGAGTAATTCGATATAGTCATCCATTCAAAATGCAGGCGGTCAGGGAAGTGGAAGCCGGGGAGAAATGTGCTTTTGCGGTGGCGCGCAAGTATGAGATTAAAGGGACCAACACGGTGCTGCGCTGGGTGCGGCAATTTGGAAGTGGCAAGTATGGCAAGGTGATTCGCGTGCAAAAAGCCGATGAAGTCAATGAGGTTGCCCGACTGCGGAGCCAACTGCGACAAGCCAAGGAGGCTCTGGCGGACGCGCATATGGAGTTGGTTCTGGAGAAAGCTTTCCTGGCGGAGGCCTGCGAGCAAATGGACCAGACGGTGGAAGGGTTCAAAAAAAAACAAGGTGGCAGGCGGCGCACCGGGCGATTGGGGCGGACCGGGAATTGAGCGTGATCTCTGTCTGTCAACAACTGAACATGACTGCGCAAAACTATTATGCGCGCCGGAGCGTTTGGCGCCGGCGGGCGGTGGATGTGGGCTTGATGCTGGAACTGGTGCGGGCGCAAAGACAGGAGCAGCCGCGCTTGGGAGTGAGAAAAGTTTATTACCTGATCAGGCCGGAATTGAAGGCGGCGGGGGTGAAATTGGGGCGGGACCGGGTTTTTGAGGAACTGGGCAAAGCGGGGATGCTGGTGGAAAGGAAGCCCTCGCAATGGCCCAGAACGACGTGTTTTGACGAGCGTCTTCCGGTGTTTGGGAATTTGACAAAGGGATGGAAAGTGAGCCGGCGCAACCAGGTTTGGGTGGCGGACATCACCTACATTCGGACTCGGCAAGCGTTTCTGTATTTGGGGCTGATCACGGACAAATGGTCGCGCAAGATAGTGGGTTATCATTTGGGGGAGACGCTGGCGACGGAGAATGTCCTGAAAGCCCTGGCGATGGCCATAGAGGGCCTGGGCCGGGGGGAGCGGCCGATCCACCACTCGGACCGGGGGTGCCAATATGCATCCCACGCCTATGTCAACGGGGTGAAGAGAGCGGGATTAAAAATGAGCATGACCGAGAAGAACCACAGTGCGGAGAATGCGGTGGCGGAAAGAGTCAACGGGATATTGAAACAGGAATACTGGCTGGATGCAAATTTTGAGAACCGGCAGCAAGCCCGGGAGGCAACGGTTCGAGGGATTAGTTTGTACAATACACGGCGGCCGCACACGGCGCTGGGATTTGCAACGCCACAACAAATGCATGATTTGAAACACACATGAAATCCCCCCCCTCCCCCAGTGCTCCGTTTCGGTTCGCTACGCTCACCTTCACTGCGCACTGGGGGAGGGGGGGACAGACAACAACCAACAACAAGGCCAAAAGTACCAAATTTATTTCAGGACTTGACC
>CAZYCV010000341.1:0-1373 GCA_964645305.1 uncultured Occallatibacter sp.
CACTGCTGTCCAAAACAGTTGAAATGGGCGGATTGAACCGGTGATTTCATTGAGGTTTTCGCGTGATTTTTTCATTTTGTAAAAACAGGTTGGCCGGTTTGGGGCAAGATGCTGTCCAAGGTAAGTTGTAAGTCCACCGATGGATCTGGTGGCGTGTCGAACGGACGGTTAAGCCACTCCCAGAGATTGCGATAGCTGAACAGATTCCAGCGGAGCAAGGCCACCAGATTGGAAACCGCCCAATGGAAATTGGAGCGGAACTGCAGGTAGCGGACAATCAGGACAGCGATAAGTGCGGTCCAAATCTGGCTGCGGACGGCGTTGGCGCTGGTGCCGACAAAGGTTTTGATTTTGAGTTGTTGCTTAAGCAGCTTGAAGAACAGTTCGATTTGCCAGCGCTCCTTGTAGATGGCGGCAATGGTGGTGGCGGCCAAGGTAAAGTGGTTGGTTAACAATTCCAGTTCCTCCTGTTTGTCTTCCAACCAAACGACCACCCGTCGCAGGTCTTCATAATCCGGACGCCCGGCCACAAACGGCTGCAAGCGGATGATTTCATCGCTGCGGATCGTGCCGCCCCTGGGCACCGTGCGGGACTCCACCCGGGCGATGTCGGCATTGGCTTTGAGCCGGGTCACGAAAAAGACGCCCGTGCGCGTCCAGCGGGTGAACAGGTCGTAGTCCACATATCCGCGATCCAGCGCCACGATGCTGCCCTTTGGAAAATCAAGGGTTTGCGCAATTTTGACGTCGCCCACCTTGCCGTCGGTGACGTGCCCGAAGACCGGCAAATAGCCGTCATGATCCAGCAGCAGGTGAAGTTTCAGCGCCCCTTTGGTCTGACGAAAATGAGCCCAGTCAAACATGCTGGCGCAGAGTTCGACCGTGGTGCTGTCCAAGGTGAGCAGCTTGTTTTTGAAGCGGAATTTTTTCTTGGGGCTGAGGGCCTGGCATTGGGCCAGCAGATCATAAAAGAGCTGTTCGTAGAGTTCCCAAGGCCGGTGCGCATTGGCATAGGAGAGCGTGGAACGCTTGGGTTCCTGCTCCAATCCCAGATGCTTGAGCTTGCCTTCACAGGACTTCAGCCCGTCAGAAATTTCGCGCAACGACCGCGCCTGGGCGAGTTGACAGAATAGCATCGCCACAAACTGACCCCAACTGCTGAAGCCCTTGGCCCGGTGTTCGGCTTTGAGTTCCCGCACATGGCGGGCAAAATCCGAGCGTTGAAAAAGAGCGAGAATTTGGCTAAACAGACTGCCGGCGGTATTCATTTGGATCTCCGTTGATGATGGGTTGTGGTTTCAATTTCACCCTCATCTCATCAAAGGCGGAGATCCTTTTCACTCATTTTTTGAATGCTGTTTTGGACAGCAGTG
>CAZYCV010000342.1:0-1367 GCA_964645305.1 uncultured Occallatibacter sp.
TGATGCGTACCCCCTTTAATAGACACTTAATGAACCCCCTAACCCTCGACCTGGGCCAAAAGATGATTTCTGTATTCAACAGGGGTCATCTTTTTTCTTGTCCACTGCTTTCTTTCGTAATTGTAGTATCTCATATATTCGTCAATTGCCAAGCGCAGTTCCTCAAATGATCCGCATGATTCGTAATCAAGCTCGTCTTTCATATGACCAAAGAAAGATTCAATAGGTGCATTGTCGATGCATTTTCCTTTGCCTGACATAGATTGGATCATCTTCAATTCCTTCACGATTTCAATATATGCTGGATTGGTGTAGTGAAATCCCTGATCCGAATGGATCATGATGTTTTCGTACGACGCCAATTTCATATTTTTGAGAGTTCCTGTCACCAATGTCATCTCAAGATACAAAGAAATATTCCAGGCCACTACTTCGCCGGTGGCGATGTCTTTAATCACTGACAGGTAGGCGAATCGGCTCAAAAATGGAATATACGTGATATCGGTGCAGAAAACTTTGTAAGGTTCAATTTGATGGAATTCTCTGTGAAGCTTGTTGGGGAACACCCTGTGCTCCATGCTTTTTTTCATCATCTGTTTGTATGGGTTCTTCCTTCTCACAGTGGCTACCAAGTCGTACTTCCTCATGATCCTCTGTATTTTTTTGTGATTCATGTTAGGAAGCCTCATTTTAAGGCTTCTCCAGCCGTATGTGCCCTTACCTTTGTCGAAGATTTCCTTCACTTTAAGGTAATCATCGTAATCCTTGTCCGGCTCATCCGCATGCCGCAACCATGTGTAGTATCCACTCCTCGAAACTTCTGCCAGATTGCAGAAATTGTGTATGTCACCATTTAAAGATCTGATAATCTTGAATTTTTCATGCGGCCTGAGCTTGACTCCGCTCGTTTGGCCCGGAGTTTGGCTAAAAAATCGTTTTCAGCCTCAAGATACTTGACCTGCAGTCCAAGCCGCCTCATCTTGTCGGAGACGTCCTTTGAACCTCGATCTGATTGTATGCCTCCTCGCTTAGTCAAGCTCTCGAGTCCTCCTTTCTCTGCCATGCGTCTCCAATCTTTGATGGTGTACCTGCAGTAGTCCTTCTTCCATATGTTCACATCAAAACCGGCTTGCCTCCAAATTTCATCTGGACTGATTCCTTTGGCATACAACTCTAAGGCACGCTTTTTGAATTCAAATGTGTAATGAATCGACCGTTCGGCGCATTCGAATACGCATGGATGCTGTTGTAACTGTGCGATCTGCTCGCTTGAAAATATTGTTCTCATGTTCTTTTGTTAGTTATTAATTGTAACAAAAGAAAGCGGTGGCACTGGATTCAGTGTCCACTTTATGGGGTACAGATCA
>CAZYCV010000343.1:0-1366 GCA_964645305.1 uncultured Occallatibacter sp.
CAGCAATTCTAAATGGGCGGAGCTTTGCCTGTGCCAACCGCAATCATGAATCCGCGCCATGAGGGAAACAGGACGTAGGTCGTGATTGTGTGCAGGTCCTGAAAGAAGCGGGCTCGCGCGCCGACCGCCTCGCGAGCTTGTTGCCAGAGTGTTTCTAGGCAGTCGCAGGCGGTATGGAAGGCGAAGGCCAGCAGATTCATCGCGGCGAAGGTTCTGGCCAGGTATTTCTTTCCGTGCCCAAAGTTGTGGGCCAGATTATAGCCGTTGTTTTTCAGCACGTTGAAACTCTCGTTTTCGATCTTCCAGCGGGCTCGTGCACAGGCCGCAACCTCCACCACGTTGTCGGCCGTCACCGGCAGGCTGGTCACGAAAGCCCCGTCATACGTAGTCTTTCCCGTTTCATTGGTGATGGTAACTGCCAGCCAGTTGACGCTGAGCGCGTCTTTTCCATCGCGCAGCGGAATGCCCTCGATCCAGCGGTAGTGATAGGTCAAGCTGCGCTTGCCGGGGCGACGCTCGACCACCGTGCGTTCCTCCAGCGACGCGCCCTCGATGAACTCATACAATGTTTTGTGACCGTCTTTTTTGCACACAAACAGAAAGTCCGCGCCCGTTGCGAGCACCGCTTCGGCCAGCGGTTGGCAACTGAAGAGCGCATCGCCCAGATAGATCGGACGTAACTCGGCAACGCGTGCTGCATGCGCGCTCAGCCAGCGTTTGGCGGCGTTGCGCTCGCAATCCTGCTTCTCGGCGCCGTCCTGCGGAGTGATAAACTCCGGCATCAGCGGCAGCACCATGTTATGGCCGGGAGCTACAATCATAGCCGCCAACATGGCGTGATAACTTTCGATCTTGCCGCTGGACCGCTTGCGCGTCAGGCACTGCGGACAACTCAGTTTTTGCGAGCAGAAATACTCTGTACCATCGAGAGCAACCAGCGTCCGGTCGCCCAGCCGTTGAAAGGGCTTCAGGCCGTCGCGTTGCTGTAGTTGCTCGATGACTTGATCGAAGCAGGGCTGCAAGGCCTCCGTGGAGACTGGGTCGAGCATGAGGCGGATGTAGTTGTCGGTGGGTATCTTCTTCATTCCGAAGAGGGTATGGCAATTCGAGGTGCCCTGCCCCTGCTCCAGCCGCCGCTGATGGGACAAAAAGGACTCGCTCTGCATGAAAAACAGAGAAAATGCCGAAAGGCCAATATCGGCCATCGAGTAATCCACATCCGTGCCGCGCCGCGCATCGGGAAACGCTGTGCAAGCCGCGCGAAAACCCGTCAAAAGCGACTCCAATATCTCCATACCTCAACAAAGCACACCGCGATGGAAAGGAAAATAGCAATCTGGGTTCCCCCGGCCATTTAGAACTGCTG
>CAZYCV010000344.1:0-1356 GCA_964645305.1 uncultured Occallatibacter sp.
TGAAAATAATTTCATAAATAGTATTTGACTTCTTCTGAATCTATGCTATCGTGTATATATTCCAGTTTGAAAGGCGGACATGATTCCGCATCTCAGGCTGGGAGTAGTTTGCGTCACTGGCCTCCCGGCACGATCAGCTTCGGCTGCTCGTGCCGCCTTTTTTTGGTGTAGAGAGGCCGCATAAATCCACCGCTTTCGATTCCTGCTCGCTTCGGTCTAAAATAGTAGCCGGAGGGAACGATGACGAAGAATTGGATGAAGTATCGTTGGGTTCTGGGTTTGTCAGTCTTTGCTGTGACTTTGGCCAGCTATGCTCAATGGTCGAACCCGGCCGATGATGTTCCCGCCTACCATCCCTCCGCACCCCTCAATGTGAACGCACTTCCGCCGATCCTGCATGGCGCGCAACTGACCGGCGAGCACTTCCGCTATCCCTGGCAGATCCACGTCTACCAGATGGCCATCAAGGTGAGCAGCGTCATCTACCAGCTTCCCTGCAACTGCCGCTGCGACCGGGCGCTGGGCCACACCAGCCTGCGCAGTTGCTATGAGAACTACCATTCAACCGAGTGCGACACCTGCGCCAAAGAAGGCGTCTTTGCCTACCAGCAGACAAAAGCCGGCAAGACTCCGGCCCAGATTCGCGCTGCCATTGCACGGCATGAGTACGAGAGCATCGATCTGGAAAAGCAGTAATTGAAATACTGAACCCTGTGTTCAGCCCCGCGTTCATTGAGATACAAGGTATGGATGCAACCCCGGAACAACTGTTCGAGGGCTTTGTGGCCAAATTCGAACCGGCGATGGGTAAGCTGATTCGCGCGTGTAGGGCGGCAATGCGCAAACGCTTCCCGACAGCGTACGAATTGGTTTACGACAACTATAACTTTTTTGTGATTGGGTATTGCACAACGGAACGCCCCTCCGATTGTGTGGCTTCGCTGGCGGCCAATTCTAAAGGAATCGGGCTGAGTTTCTATTACGGAGCCACGCTGCCTGATCCACACAGAATCTTACAAGGCAGCGGGATTCAGAACCGGTTTGTGAGGCTGGAAAACGCATCGACACTGAGTAAGCCGGAGGTCGCAGCGTTGCTGGATGCGGCGGAGGCGCAGGCCGATCCACCGTTCGCAAAAACGGGCGGTGGAGAGCTGATTATTCGCTCGGTGTCGAAGAAGCAGCGGCCTCGGCAGTGAGTTTGAAATCGGCGTAGAATGAATGTAGCAGCACGAGCCAGTTGGCCCGGTACTTCCTCATTGGGGGCGTCACGGTTTCGACGGGATTGATTGCGGCTTAGGAGGCATGTCGGAGGGTGGGCATCCGTAATCGCCTGCAAAACTAAAGTTGCCGACTACA
>CAZYCV010000345.1:0-1351 GCA_964645305.1 uncultured Occallatibacter sp.
CTCTTTCAGCCCTTCTTGGAATCTGCAGTTGCAACGCGGATGTTGATGCGAACGTCAGGGCCGACGCATATCAAACCCCCAGTAATTTGAGCAGGTAAGAGCAGTTCCAAGCTGCATGGAGGCGTTTCCCCTTGATGCTTCGTTTGGAAGTTTTGTCCTGTTTGAGGATATTGAGTGCAATGCGTTGTAGGACGGAGAAGTTCTCGGCTGCGTGTCCAGCACGTTTGCGGCAGAGGTCTTCGTCAAAATCCACGTCCAGCACCCAGTGCAGTTTGTTTTCGATGCCCCAGTGCTGGCGGACGACCGAGTTCAGCCGTCGGGCGTCGGGTTTGAGACTGGTGATGTAGTAGCGAATTTCGCGCTCGGTTTTGCCGCTGACCTTGTGATAACGCTCGCTCTCGATACGCACCAGACCATGGAGCGACGCCCATTCGAAGGGCTTTTCCAGCAAGCTCAGGTCGGCCAGTACGGAACAGGTGCGCCGTTCGACGCGCCCGTGGCCGCAGTCGATTTCTTCATCGACGGCGTCGGCGGCCAGCATCTGAAACGAGTCCTGGATGTCGGCCAGTAGACCGGGCTGATTGTCCTTCACCGCCAGCACGTAGTCGGCCTTCTTTTCCACGATCCGGCGGGCAATCTCGCGCTGGCAGCCCATGGCGTCGATGGTCACCACGGTTCCGGCCAACTCCAAGGCGTCGAGCAGCTTGGGGATGGCCGTGATCTCGTTCGACTTGTCGTCGACCTTGCGCTGACCGAGCACCAGGCCGTTGGTCTCGGCCCAGGCCGAAACCATGTGCACCAGCGTCTTCTTGCCGCTCTCGCGCGTGCCGCACAAGGTCTTTCCATCGATGGCCACCACCTCGCCCGCCGTCAGCTTGGCGATCGACGAAACCCACGCCACGAAGCCCTTTTCCATCTCTTCCGGGTCCAGAGCCTGAAAGACGCGGTTGAACGTGTCGTGAGACGGGATGCCGCCAGGAAGCGTCAAGAACGTCTCCAGCCACTCCTGCTTGTCCTCGCCATACTCGGCTATCTCGTTCCAGCTCTCGGCTCCGCTCAATACCGCCGCTATGGCGATCAGAAGAATCTCTTCCAGCAGATGTTCCCGGTTCCGCTCCACCCGTGGGTCCGTCAACTCAGAAAAATACTTCAGAGGATTGTCCATATCCCCTTCTCACAGCTTTACCCAGTTTTGCATATAGCTAAACTGGTCCATTTATATGCGTCGGCCCTGCTCCTGGCCCCTGTTCTCTGCTCTCTGCCCCCCGATCCCTGTTAAACTCCATACCGTGACTGACCAAGCCAAGCCTCCCGTCTTCCTGCTCGACACCATGTCGTTCATCTTCCGCGC
>CAZYCV010000346.1:0-1339 GCA_964645305.1 uncultured Occallatibacter sp.
CAGTAGTGTCCGGCTAAAATCGAGGAGATCGCTGTAACCGTCACATATTACACGCGATAGGTTATAACTCTCATTTTTCGATTTGAAATTGACGGCAGCAAAACAGGGGGCAATCGTGGGGTGTCCGCTGGCGGCGTCGATTGTCAACAATGAGGGATGAATGCCGGACAAACCGTCTTCTCCCAACTCCTGGATCATCTGCCTTCCTACGAGTTCCAGAAGTGCGTCGAGCGCTACGGCGGAGATGCGCACCATCGAGGCTTCTCCTGCCGCGACCAGTATTTGGCCATGGCTTTTGCGCAGTTGACCTACCGTGAGAGCCTTCGCGACATCGAAGCCTGCCTGGGCGCCATGCGCGGCAAGCTGTACCACATGGGTTTCCGAGGGCGCGTGACGCGCTCCACGCTGGGAGATGCCAACGAGGCCCACGACTGGCGCATTTATGCCGACTTCGCCCTGGTGCTGATTGCGATCGCGCGGCCACTGTATGCCGACGATCCTCTCGGTGTGGACCTCGTTCAGGCCCTGTATGCACTGGATTCGACCACCATCGATCTGTGCTTGTCGGTGTTCCCGTGGGCCAGATTCCGCAAGCACAAAGGTGCTGTGAAGATGCACACGCTTCTCGACCTGCGCGGCAACATCCCCACTTTCATTCGTATTACCGACGGCAAGGTGCATGACGTCAACATCCTCGACGAACTATTGATCGAGGCAGGCGCCTTCTACGTGATGGATCGCGGCTACATCGATCTGGAGCGGCTTTATGCGTTCACACTCTCGCTGGCCTTCTTCGTGGTGCGCACCAAAGAGAACGTATTGCTCCAGCGTCGCTACTCGCATCCGGTAGACAAAAGTACCGGCGTGCGTTCTGACCAGACCGTCGTCCTGAAGACCGCGGGATCGGCCACGGCCTACCCGGATACGTTGCGCCGGGTGAGCTACTTCGACGCCGAAACCGGCAAACGGTTGGTGTTTCTCACCAACAACTTCACCCTGCCCGCCTTGAGCATCGCGCTAATCTACAAGCAGCGCTGGCAGGTGGAGCTGTTTTTCAAATGGATCAAACAGCACCTGCGCATCAAGCGCTTCTTCGGGACCAGCGAGAACGCGGTCAAGACCCAAATCTGGATCGCCGTCAGCATCTATGTTCTGGTCGCCATCGTGCGCAAACGCCTCAAACTGAAGGCCAGCCTCTACCAAATCCTACAGATTCTCAGCCTAACTCTGTTCGAGAAAACGCCCATTTTACGGGCACTTCAAGAGATGGGCTGCGAGAGCGACTTAGACGACAATTGCAACCAATTGAATCTGTTCAACTTGTAGCCGGACAGTAGTG
>CAZYCV010000347.1:0-1337 GCA_964645305.1 uncultured Occallatibacter sp.
ACCCGGGTATGGTCGTTGGTGAAAGGGCCGCCCTGATCGGTGTAGAGTTTGGCGGGCAGGCCGCGGCGGCGCAACGCTTCCTTGAGGGTTTGATGGAAGGCCTGGGTGTCGGCCCGCAGGTAATAAGCCGCATAGGGGATCAAGCGCGAGTGATCATCAATGATGACACACAGGAAGGTGGGGATGGCCTTGGCCCCATCGGCGGGGTGCAGAAAAGGGCCCGGGGAAAAGTCGGTCATCCACAGGTCGTTGACAAAAGGCGCCTCGAAGCACTTGGTCGCCCCGCCCAGCGGTTGACGCAGTTGTTGACGCCGGGCCTTGGTGTGCAGCTCATGCTCGCGGAGAAAGCGGTAGATCGAGTTGAGCGCGGGCAACTGCGGGTCTTGTTCGCGCCAGCGCCGGTAGAGCACTTTGACCGGCACCGCCAGATGAGTCTGGGACTGTTCGAGGATCCACTTTTGCTGGGGGGCCGTGAGCTTGCGAGGCTGGCCCTTGTCGGTTCGCATTTTGGGCTCCAGCGCGGAAAAGCCGCCGCGTTGATAATCATACCACCAGTCTTCGATGGTGCGCCGGGCGCACAACCGCTGACCGCCGTCGGGCAGGCTCATCGGACGAAAGCTCGCCTGTTCCAGGGCCACCGAAAGGGGAAAACCCTGGCGTAAGAGGTCTTGGATTTGGGTGATGAAGGCAAAACGCTCCAGGGCCAGCGCCTGCCCCTGCGGAATCTGAGATTCGTTTTTCATGGGCGCTGGTTTAGCGCGCCCAAAAGTTTTGGGGAAGATAACCCTTGTGTGGGATCATCCCCCGGCAGGCGCGGCCGGCCACCCACCGCGAATCAAATCGCCCCGTGTCAGCCGCTACGGGGCCGGGCGCAAACAGGCGTAATCGCCCAAGAGCGAGCGCTTGCAGTGCCGGGCCAGAAACCGCAACATGTTCTCCGCCGAACCAACGCCGCGCCGCAACTCTTTCCACAGTTGCCGGGCGGTGTGAAGTTCGGACGGCAGTATCTGACCAAAGGCGTCTGTCAGGATGTTGACTCTGGCCAGAAAGCGGTTCCAGGCGCGCTGCAAACAGCCCGCCTCGATCGCCTCGGGCGGGGGATCGAGCCCCGTGCCGACCCCCGCCTGGGCATCGAAGCCGCCTTGCAGCCGCTCCACTTCCAAGGGCCGATACGGCAGCCGATAGGCGGGCAAGACCGAAACGGTATGACCACACCGCGGACATAAATAGCGCTGCACCGGAAACTTCTCCGCTCCCTTGGGCTTCTTGTAACGCTGATAGTTTCCGTGACGATGCATCCGTCCGGAGCAGCCTCGCGGACAATCCGGTCGATCTCC
>CAZYCV010000348.1:0-1332 GCA_964645305.1 uncultured Occallatibacter sp.
TATCACAGCAATCTGCGCGTGGAGGGCTTTGTGGTTCCCGGTTCCATCGAGCAGAGCGGCACGCACGTCACCTTTGTGATGAATGAGTTCGAGAGCCACTCGCCCAAGGCCGCCACGGGCCGCCGGCTGACGGTGAACTACAAAGGCTCCGAGCCGCCGCCAGACACTTTCAAGGACGACTCACAGGCGCTGGCCGAAGGAACGTATGGGCGCGACGGGCAATTCCACGCCACGATCCTGCAAGCCAAGTGCGCCAGCAAGTACGCCCCGGCAACGCCCAACGGCCAGCCCGGCGCGCAGCCCGCTCCCGCGCCGAACGGCAGCCCGCGCGCTGCGAACGCGCCTGTGGCTAAACCGGCGAGTTAGGAAAGACCGGTAATTATGGATCTTTGATGAAGCTCATGTTTTGAAAGGGAACAACTTAGTTTTGTAACAGGGCACGACTTTAGTCGTGCCGCAGGTGCAGCAAAATGAATCTGGGCTTTAGCCCCTGAGGAAAAGTCGATTGCACCGGTTGAACTCGCACAGAGCCTACTAAGGGAACCTCTGAATAAGTCGAGGCTTTGAAAGGGCACGACTTTAGTCGTGCCGCAAGCGCAACAGAATCAACGTGGGCTTTAGCCCCTG
Source organism: uncultured Occallatibacter sp. (assembly GCA_964645305.1). Classification (GTDB taxonomy): domain Bacteria; phylum Acidobacteriota; class Terriglobia; order Terriglobales; family Acidobacteriaceae; genus Telmatobacter. The sequence goes on from CAZYCV010000348.1 coordinate 628, forward strand.
AGGAAAGGTTTCGCTAGGGATAGAACTTAATCAGAGGTTCCTAAGTCTGACCCCGCAAGGAGAAACAATGAATTGGAAACAGTTGCTATTCAACATTGTTTTATATGCAGTAATGTTTTTCTCGGTGTTCACTTTTAATCATTTGTTGATCAAGGATTCTCATCTTGATTCTCTGCATTTCGTCTGGTTTGGGCTTATTGCTATTGCATTGTCATTAGGCTTGATTGGATGGAGGAATTTGACCTTTGGCGGATACAAAAGGATTGCTAGAATCTTTCTCAGTTGCTTTTTATCTTTGTTGATACTTGGTTTTGTTTTGATTTTTACACGGTCTGAGTGGGTGTATGTTTATACACTGGCTTTTATAGCTTCTTCAATCTGGATTATTTTGTTTCCACTTTCGCTCTATCTGAATCGCAGCCCCAAAAAACAATCCGTTGCGCAGATAATGATAGACAATGCCAATTAATCTCATCATCAATCCCGAAACGTCTGCCGTGCGCGCAGCACTCTGCGTGCGGCTCGACAATGTCTCCAAGCTCTTCGGCTCCTTTGCCGCGCTGCGGCAGGTTTCGGTGGAGTTTGAGGCGGGGCGCTGCTACGTGCTGCTGGGCGAAAACGGCGCGGGCAAATCCACGCTGCTGCGCATTCTGGCTGGGCTTTTGAGGCCCAGCTTTGGCAAAGTGACGGTCTTCGGCGAGAGCG
>CAZYCV010000349.1:0-1307 GCA_964645305.1 uncultured Occallatibacter sp.
GGGCACCTCTAAAAACCCAAATGTTAATATAATCATTTGATTGTTAATAACTTAATTGTATTATTGTTACCAAAAAATAATAAATTTGCTTTATAAAAAAACTAAAGCAATGAAAAACATAAACGCTCTCGGATTATTTGATGATCATTTTATCTTGGAAAAGCTTACCAAGCTTGGTGATCCGCTTGACAAACTAAGCCAGTACATTGATTGGGATTTTTTTCAACGACCTCTCGATGATGCGTATGTGCAAGAAGACAAGGATTTGTCCAAAGGAGGACGACCACCATACGACAGGTTGATGTTATTCAAAGCACTTATAATACAGAGTCTGTATAACCTTTCAGATGATCAATTGGAATATCAAATACTCGACAGAGCAAGTTTTAAAAAGTTTTTAGGATTGAAAAAAAGTGACAAAGTTCCCGACAGTAAAACCTTCTGGTTATTTCGTGAACAATTGACAGAAAAAGATATCATCCTTGTTTTATTCAAACTCTTTAACTGGAAGTTAGAATCAGCAGGAATATTTGCTAACGAAGGAAAAATGGTAGATGCAAGTTTTGTTGAAGCTCCCAGACAACGCAATACCCGAGAAGAAAACAAACACATAAAAGAAACGGGAACAGCTCCTGTTGAATGGAATACCAAGCCAAACAAATTAGCACAAAAAGATATTGATGCCAGATGGACTAAAAAAAATAACGATACTTTTTATGGTTATAAAAATCATGTGAAAGCCGATGTAAAAACAAAACTCATCGAAGAATATATTGTTACAGATGCCTCTGTACATGACTCGCAGCCTATTGAACAACTGCTTACAGAGAAAGATAAGGGACAACTATTTTATGCCGATAGTGCATATACAGGAGAAGATCAAGAAGCTGTTTATGAAAAGAAAGAAGTAATCAGCAAAGTAATTGAGAAAGGTTATCGTAACAAGCCTTTAACAGAAATACAAAAAGCCAACAACAAAGAAAAGTCAAGTGTGCGATGCAGAGTAGAACACTTATTTGGATTTGTAGAAAATAGTATGAACGGTTCATTCATCCGCACAATTGGTATTGCAAGAGCAAAAGCAAAAATTGGGATGATGAATCTGACATATAATATTTGTCGTTGTGTACAGTTGAAAATAGTTGTTGCCATGGGATAGGTATGTCCAAACGTGAACGGATATGTTTTGTAAATACCTGATAATAAGGATTATAAAAAATGGGGGGACAAAAATTAGGTTTTTAGAAAACTATTGTATATTTTTGTTTTGGCATTGAACTAAAAAAATGAGTTTTTAGAGATGCCCT
>CAZYCV010000350.1:0-1307 GCA_964645305.1 uncultured Occallatibacter sp.
CGGAATGCGCGCGGGTCTGGCGGTGTCCGTTTCAAACCGGAACGGACAGTTTGATGGTACGAAAGTATCCGTTTCAATCCGGAACGGATAGCGCGAGGGTACGGTGGTGTCCGTGCCGGGTATGAGAATATCCGTTTCGGGTTCGGCGGTGTCCGTGCTAAGCGTGGAAATGTCCGTTTCAAGTCGCGTGGTGTCCGTTTCAGGTATGCGGGCGTCCCCGCCTACCGTACAGGCAGGCGTTTCAGGTACGCGGCTGTCCGCGCCAAGTCGGCGGGCAGGCGTTTCGGGTAAGAGAATTAAGCTATATTGGCGTTTATGGATGCGCTGAAGTTACCTATCACCCCCGTGGTGCTTATATAAGCGGCAATATACCAAGCCGTCTGCTTCTGGTTAGCCATAATAAAGTTACTGGTGTTACGGAACTTGCCGCTAAACGACAGGGTTGTATATTGCGAAGTGTCGGTAGGAGCGGTTGTGCCGATATAACGCAGCAGCCATATAAAATACATGCCTTCGGGCAGCCCTATGCTCTTAGGTGATTCCGGGTTATGAGCATCCACGGTATGCTGCATATTCTTAATTTCATGTATGGTTAATAATGGCACAGGGTGTGCTGTTTTAGCAGCTTCAAATGAAGGAGTAATAGGGTTTGGCTGCGGAATGTACCAAACCGTTTTATCATTCGAAGTCAAAAAAGCAGGATTTGTTTTAGCTTTGGCTTTTAAAATAAGCCTTACGGAACGGATGATAACCAAAGCATCTTCCTTAATTGTATTTTTCCTCAATTTCAAGGGGTCGGTATGTGTAGCCTTGGCTTTTTCCAAAGGATACACACATTCCCACGAACCGGCAGTTGTAGGCGTACCTAACAGGGCCACTAAAGGGTCGTATTCGCTGGCGGCATCCAATCCCAGCCTTGTCCAGGTAACTACAGCCGGTGCGCTGCTTTCGGGATCCGTGGCTGCCAAATTTGCCATCAGTTGTTTGAATGCTGCGTCAAATTTTGCATCGGAAGTGGGAAATTCTACCGATTTCTTTTTCTTTGTCATCACAGGGGGCTTAAATTATTGCACAACAAAGATACTATATCCCGAACCGCTCCCGACCGATGTTAATAAATATATATTTAAAGCCAAAATCTAAATCGATTATTTTGACAAATATTTCGACAAAAACATTTTTAATGTTATCCTGGGCGGTGCTGTGCCATTACGAAATTTCATTCACCGGCTAAAATATGGCTAAAAAAATGCCTGCCAAAAAACTCTCGGTAACAAGTTGTCGACCAAAGTCTTTTCGACTAAATG
>CAZYCV010000351.1:0-1300 GCA_964645305.1 uncultured Occallatibacter sp.
GCAGCGTGATTTCGCCGGTCATGGCGATGTCGCGGCGCACGGGAATTTTGGCGAGAGCGCTGGCCAGAGCCGTGGCCATGGTGATGCCGGCCGACGGGCCGTCTTTGGGAATTGCGCCTTCGGGCACGTGCAAGTGCAAATCGACGTTGCGATAGAATTCGCGGCTGAGGCCAAGGGCCTGCGCGCGTCCGCGAATATAACTGAGCGCGGCCTGCGCCGACTCCTGCATCACGTCGCCCAGTTGGCCGGTGATGGTGAGCTTGCCTTTGCCGTCCAGCACCTGCACTTCTGTGGTCAGGATGCAGCCGCCGACCTCGGTCCACGCAAGGCCTGTGACCAAGCCGATCTCGCTCTTCTCATGCACCTCGGAGTCGCGGAAGCGAGCCACGCCGAGGAATTCGCTGATGTTCTCCGCCGTCAATTCTTCCTTGTGCTTGGCGCCGGATTTAACCACCTTGCGCGCCACCTTGCGGCAGACGTTGCCGATCTCGCGCTCCAGATTTCTGACGCCCGCCTCGCGCGTATATTTGCGAATGATCTCGGTAATGGCGTCGTCGCGGAAGATGAGGTTTTTCTCGCTCAGGCCGGTCTGTTCGCGCTGCTTCTTCACCAGATATTGGCGCGCGATCTCCAGCTTTTCCAACTCGGTGTAACCTTGCAGGCGCAGCACTTCCATGCGGTCTTGCAGCGCGGCGGGAACGGTGTGCAGAACATTCGCCGTGGCCACAAACAACACCTGCGAGAGGTCGTAATCGACGTCGAGATAATGATCCTGGAAGGTGGTGTTCTGCTCCGGGTCAAGAACTTCGAGCAGCGCTGACGCGGGATCGCCGCGGAAGTCCGAGGCCATTTTGTCCACTTCGTCGAGCAGAAAGACGGGGTTCTTGGTTCCCGCGCGCTTCATGTGTTGAATGATCTGACCGGGCAGCGCGCCAATGTACGTGCGGCGATGGCCGCGAATCTCGGCTTCGTCGCGCACGCCGCCCAAGGAGAGGCGCACAAACTTGCGGCCGGTGGCTTTGGCGATGGACATTCCCAACGAAGTCTTTCCCACACCCGGAGGCCCGGCAAAACAGAGGATCGAGCCTTTGGGATTTTTTACAAGCTGGCGCACAGCGAGAAATTCAAGGATGCGTTCCTTGATTTTTTCCAATCCGTAGTGATCTTCATTGAGAACTTTTTCGGCGAAATCGATGGAGCGCGTCTCTTTGGAGCGCTTCTTCCACGGTACGGCCAGCAGCCAGTCAATGTAGTTGCGGCTCACGGTGGATTCAGCCGACATGGGCGGCATGGCTTCCAG
>CAZYCV010000352.1:0-1298 GCA_964645305.1 uncultured Occallatibacter sp.
GCGCATAACGGCAACCTGGTCAATCTGGGCAATGTGCGTTCGCGCCTGGAGCGAGCCGGGGCTTACTTCCAAACCACCTCCGACTCCGAGATCATTGTCCAGCTCATTGCCCATTCACCGGCTGGCAGCCTGGTGGACGCTATTGCCGACTCGCTCAGCCAGATCGACGGCGCATTTTCCATCGTGATGATGACCCGCGACCGCATCTTTGCCGCTCGCGATCCGCATGGCTTCCGGCCGCTCTCGATTGGCCGGATCAAGAACCCCGACGGCCCCGACACCATCATCTTTTCCTCGGAGACTTGCGCTCTGGATCTGCTGCGCGCCGAATATCTGCGCGATGTGCTTCCCGGTGAGCTGGTCATGGTAACCGAGGACGGTATCACCAGCCGCCAGTATTCCACCGGCACGCCGCAATCCAGTTGCATCTTCGAGCACGTTTACTTCGCCAGGCCAGATTCGCGCGTTTTTGGTCGCTGGGTGCAGGAGAGCCGCGACCAGATGGGCCGCCAACTGGCCCGTGAAGCGGGTGTTCCAGCCGATGTGGTGGTTCCCGTGCCCGACTCAGGCGTGACGGCGGCGCTCGGTTACGCCGAGGAAGCTGGCATTCCCTTTCGCTTGGGCCTCATCCGCAACCATTATGTGGGCCGAACCTTCATTGAACCGGAGCAGCGCGTGCGCGATTTTGGCGTCCGGCTCAAGCTGAACCCAGTACGCAATCTGCTTGAAGGCAAACGCGTAGTGCTGATTGACGACTCGATCATTCGCGGCACCACAAGCCGTAAAATTGTCCGCATGGTGCGCGGCGCGGGAGCCAAAGAGGTCCATCTGCGCATCAGTTGTCCGCCCACCATCTCGCCCTGTTTTTACGGCGTGGATACGCCCAGCAAGCGCGAACTGATCGCCGCCAACAATTCGATTGAGGAGATTCGCCGCTTCATTGAGGCCGATTCTTTGGCCTACTTGTCTCTGGACGGCCTGCTTCAATGCTGCCGGGGCGAGGAGCAGACCGGCTATTGCACCGCCTGCTACACCGGCAACTATCCCACCGAGTGGGTGGATGTGGATGAGATTCTACCGGCCACGATGAGTGTGTAAACGGATCTTCCGACGCATTGTTGGGATCTCCGCAAAGAGTCGATCTTTGCGGATTTCTGCGTGAAAGATTCAAGATTTTCCTTGCTACAATCGGCTCATGATCCCTGAAGGCACAACCGAACGCCTGCTGCTGCGCCCGCTAGAGATTGGCGATGCGCCTCAGATTCAGGAGTTATTCCCTCACTGGGAGATCGTGCGCT
>CAZYCV010000353.1:0-1294 GCA_964645305.1 uncultured Occallatibacter sp.
TTTGTTTGCCAAGCTTACCACATTGACTTCTAGTTTTAGCTTGAAAATTTATTTTTTTCTCTATAACTTTAACTGGACGCTGAGACAATAATTCTATACTCAATTTCTTGTTATTGTGCCAGGCTGTTATGCTTCCATCTAAATGACGGCGCACGCATATTTTTGCTTTCGCTTTAACTATTTTACTATCTTCTCTTAAGACTTGATAATACTTTCCCCCCAAAGTAAAAGTCCAATCATTTTGTACTTGCCGTACAAATTCCCAACAAATTACTTGCTGTAAATCAATATTATCAGCACTACAATGTGCTGAATTTGGATTGCTTGCTTCCTTTGCAAATTTTTTATTAATTTCTTCATCAAATTCATTGATAAGCAATACATTAGTATCATCAATATTTTTAATGTTTCTTAATCTTAATTCTTTGACTAACCGGTCTTGATAAACTGCATGCTTCCTCTCAACCCGACCCTTTGCTTGAGCCGAATATGCTTTAATAACCTTAATTCCTAGTGTTTTACATACGCGTTGAAAATAACTTAATTCTTTTGGCGCTACATATACAGTCTTCAAATCAACATATACTGCTAATGGAATTCCATATTTATCAATCCATCTCCATAGTAACCTAAAAATACCAATGGTAGTTTCTCCTAGCTCTAGTCTTGTTATATTTATGCCTGTAGCGTCATCTACCATATTAAATAGGCATAATTTGCTTCCATTTTCAAACCAATCATGAATAGAACCATCAATTTGTATTAGTTCTCCAAATTGTTCGCGCCTATCTCTCCTTTGTCTATATGGCTTGCGTTTTCTAATCCTGTTCATAAGCCCTTCTTGAAGCAGCCAAAGACGAATTGTTTCATCATTTATATAATACCCTTCATTTTTTGCTAATTTTTCTGCAGCAAGAGTAGGCCCAAATCCATCGTATTTTGTTTTATAAAGCTCTATAATAATATTGCGATGAGGGTGCTTATGATTAGAATTTAACCCACGTGCCTTGTGGACCAACCCCTCATCTCCTTTTACCTTATAACGCTTGTAGATCCTCCAAATTTGCTTATAACTGTATTCCATTTGTTCTGCTACTTGTTTTAGTGTTAGCTTACCTAACCGCACCATTTCCATCATTGCCTTCATTTGTCGTTCTGTCTCACTCATTATTAACATCCCCATATTTTTGTTCCTCCTTGAACCATTTAAATTTAGTCCTCAGAGGTAAGTTTATTTTATGGAATGGACATTTCTATTTTGGTTTTGAGTGGACATTTCTATTTTGGTACGACA
>CAZYCV010000354.1:0-1286 GCA_964645305.1 uncultured Occallatibacter sp.
CGGCCAAATACTCTTCAATTGCCTGGGTCAGCTTTTGCGCGGACGCAACTTCGGCCGCCATCTGCCTCTACCACCCCTGCCGCGCGCGCAGACTGGTAATGTGCGCAACGTGATGGCGCGAGTGCCAGTCGTACATCGCCAGCATCTTCACCAGCGTCTCCCGGCCCCGCTCGGGATGGTTGTAGCCTTTGCGGAAATCCTCTTCGCTAAGCGACTCCAGAAGCTTCACCCAGCGCCCTTGAATCGCCGTTACCATCGCCAGCGAGTCGTCAATCGGCAATGCGTTCCCGTCGGCAAGATTCGCCCACGCCTTCTCTTTATAAGGATTGATCGTGGGCCAGTCTTCGGTCAGCGCCAGCTTGCAACGCGTGTAGGCCATCGCATGGCTATCCGCCAAATGGTGCACCACCTGGATAACCGTCCAGCCACCTTCGCGATAGGGCGTCTTGAGCTGATCCTCGCTCAACCCTTCAAGCGCGGCTTTCAAGCGTTCAGGCAACATCTGCAATGTGTGAATGTGCGCGGCGCGAATGCCCGGCAAACTGCTCGCCGGGGCTGTAAAACGCCCAATCGGGAAGCGGAGATCGTCCAACTCTGTCATAGCGAAGACCTCGCCAATTCTCTCGCGCGGATGAACATCTCTTGCGAGGATGAACAAACCGCCAAATCTCGAAAACTGGCCTGCTTTGTAACAAAGCACGACTTTCGTCGTGCCGTAAACGTCGGGCTTTAGCTCATGCGGAAATCGCCATAGGGAAGAACCTGGTTGCAACTTCCTTAAACGTGATGGTGATGGTGGTGGTGGCTATGGTGATGAGGGTACTTGTGGTTATGCTTCGACGCAAATGCAGGAGTAGCAAAAACCACCAACAACAATACGGCAGCAAGAATTTTCTTCATGGTCAAAATGTACCACGATCCAGCGGCCAGCGGTAGCCCCCAGAATCGCCCGGAATCAAATCAGAAACGGGGGCGGCAAGCCAACTGCAAATGCCGAAACCAGCGTAAACTAAAAAAACGATGAACACTCCGGCCACTTCCCCGCGTCCCAGCCACAAGCGCTACTTCTTTGAGAAGTTCAACATCACCGAGCGGCTCCTTGAGCGCTGCCTGGGCGAGGCCCTCTCGGCCGGCGGCGACTACGCTGACCTGTACTTCGAGTCAGTCATGGCCACGTCCTTGGGCGTCGACGAGCAGATCGTCAAATCCGCCAGCCAGGGAACCAGCGCCGGCTGCGGCATTCGCGTGCTCAGCGGCGAACGCACCGGCTACGCCTACACTGACAA
>CAZYCV010000355.1:0-1280 GCA_964645305.1 uncultured Occallatibacter sp.
ATGGGCTTCAACGGCTTTGTTCTCTCCGACTGGTACGCCACGCAAAGCTCGGTGGCCTCGGCGGTGGGCGGGCTGGATCAAGAGCAGCCCTACGGCTACTTCTTTGATGGCATCTGGACGCCGGAGAGCCTCCAGATGGCTTTGGCCAATGGCGATATGCAGCAGGCGCGCCTGGATAACATGGCGCATCGCATCTTGCGCGGAATGTATGCGGCAGGCATCTTCGATCATCCGGTGACCGTCCAGCCGATCAATGCCAGCGCGGACGCAGCCACCGCGCGGCAGATTGAAGATCAGGGCGCGGTGTTGTTGAAGAACGCGGGCGGGCTGTTGCCGCTGAATCCTGCCGCCAAGCAGAGCATTGCCGTAATTGGCTCGCACGCGGACGTGGGTGTGCTCTCCGGCGGCGGATCGGCTGAGGTCTTGCCCGTGGGCGGCGCGGCGCTCACTCTGCCGCCCGCCTGCCCTCCTTACACACCGCTTCCGGGCGGTGCGGCCTGCACCAACGCGGTTCAGATTTATGATCCCTCCTCGCCACTGGAGGCGATCAAAGCGATTGCGCCCAGCGCCACTGTGACCTACAACGACGGAAGCGATTCCGCCGCTGCTGCCTCGCTGGCCGCTGCTTCGAGTGTTGCCATCGTCTTTGAAAGCGATTGGGAGAGCGAGGGCATGGACCGCGTGGACCTGAGCTTCCCCAGCGCTCAGGATGCCTTGGTCGCGGCCGTGGCGGCGGCCAATCCGCACACCATCGTGGTGCTGGAAAACGGCGGCGCGCACCTCATGCCGTGGCTGGCCAGCGTCAGCGCCGTGCTGGAGGCCTGGTATCCCGGCCAAGAGGGCGGACCGGCTATCGCCGACCTGCTCTTTGGCGCTACCAACCCTTGCGGCAAACTGCCCATCACCTTCCCGGCCAGCGTCAGCCAATTGCCGCGACCGGTGATTCCCATTCCAACCAGCACGACAGGCAGCTTTGATGTCGATTACACCATTGAGGGCTTCAACGTCGGCTACAAGTGGTATCAAGCCAAGAAATATCAGCCGCTCTTTGCCTTCGGCTTTGGGCTCTCCTACACCACTTTTTCCATCACCCAGGCGCAACTTACGCCGGATGCGACGCCGTCCAATGGCTTCCAGGTAAGATTTACGGTGGCAAATACCGGCAAGCTGGCCGGCGCGGAGGTGGCGCAGGTCTATCTTGGTTTGCCGCCCGCCGTGGGCGATGCGCCAATGCGCCTGGTGGGATGGGAGAAGATTTTGCTCCAGCCCGGCGCGCAGCA
>CAZYCV010000356.1:0-1272 GCA_964645305.1 uncultured Occallatibacter sp.
GCCTGTTGCATGCGCCGTGCCGCCTCGGTATCGCTGATGGCTCCGGCAACTCTTTTTAGTGCCTTCATGCTCAGTCCATCGCGCAGGTACTGTGCCGGTTTGTCCAATAACAACAGGGTCTCCAGCGGGGTTTGATAACGTTTGTAAGTGACTCGCTTGCGGCCTTTCCCGTCGATCTTCACGTCGGCCTGAGCGCACGGGCGATGATAGTTCAGATACGGATTCAAGTACTCCTGGTAGAAGTCGTTGATGCGGTCCGCGTGGCTGGCGTCGATGTATCCATAGCCGATATGTTTGCGAATCACGGCGCCGTTTTTGGTCTCCACCAGGCCGTTGTCGCCGCTTTGCCGAGGCCGACTTTTAGTCTGCTCAACGCGCAGTTTCTCCAGCAGCCGGGCAACGGTTTTGTTGATGAACTCCGAGCCATTGTCCGTGTGAAAGCCCAGGATGCGAAATGGAAACTGGCGCAGCATACGCTCCAAAACCGGCTCCAAATAGGCCTCCGAGATGCGCGGCGTTGATCCGGCAACCTCCCACTGCGTAACCTCATCGACGGCGTTGATGTGATAAACGCCCTTCTCGCCACCGTTCGGCTGATCGCCTTGATGCACCGTGTCCAGGCGCAGAAACCCCGGCTGGCCCTGCGGCTGAGGCTTGCGCCGCTCGCCGATGGAAACCGCCGTGGGCCGCGTTTTTGTGTAGTTGAGAAGCCGCTCGCGATAGCGCTGGCTCTTGCGCAAGTTATACAGGTGAGCGACTGAAATCGCCGCCAGCCGCGCGTACTCCGGGCGATTGTATAACTCGTGTTCGCGTTCCAGAATGCGCCGCGTGGCCGGGCCGCTCAGCATCTCGTGCGCTTCATCGACCGAGGCCAGCAACTCAATGTCGGCCCGCGTGTAGAGTTGTGGGAAGCGCCGCCGCCGATAGACTGGCACCTGGACGCGCCCGGTGGCCGTGTAGCGCGCGATCAGACGGGTCACCTGCGCCCGACTCAATCCGGTCATCTTTTCGATGTAGCGCCGCACCAGGCCGCGCGCCGCTTTGCCCAGCAGAGCGTACTCATGGCCGACAAGCACCTGCTCGACCCAGCCGTAAAGCTGCGGTCGGTTTTCAGCTTCAAAACGGATCTCCTGGCTGGCCTCAACAAACCGGCCAATTGCCTCCAAACTCAACATTTCTCGGTCGTCCATGCGGATGTTCACATCCCAGCATGACCGCCCCTTCAGGCTCATCTTGTATTGGAATCAGATCCCGCCTTCAGGCTCATCTTGT
>CAZYCV010000357.1:0-1263 GCA_964645305.1 uncultured Occallatibacter sp.
GGGCCAATGAATGCAACTGCGATGGCGAGATGAGCGAAGGCAAGCCAGTCGGTGCCATAAGCGAGGAAGGGATAGATCGCGTTCGTGTTGCGGAGAGCGTCGTTGACGCGTTCGATCCACGGAAGCAGGCCAGTTGATTGGGCAGTTGCCTGCGATGCGCTCGAATGTAAACGAGACACAAGCCAACCAAGTTCTGTCTGAAGAGGAAAGGCTGTCACGCCACTGAGGACCAGGTCAACGATGAAGATGGCGAGCCAGCAGCGTATGCGACGAAGATGGTCAGGCGTTTGCATGGATGTCACCAGAGTAGCCAGTCAAGGGCTTGGATGTCGAGAGACCATCTTCGATCATAGAACTGTGGATTGCGGAAAACTGATTGTGATTCACCTTTGTCCCCGTTACTCGCGAGAGCACTGTCTCTAGCAACGGCGTCATTCGAGTGAGTTGTCTGGCTCGAATCATCAGATCCCACAGCGGTTCGAATTTCTTCCAGCCCGCAGCATAGAAAAAATGCTTGGCCTGGTGCTTGAGAGTTCCATGTTGCAAGGATGCGTGCGCTATGGAACTCCAGCGATAAAACTCACTGTAGGCCCAATCGTATCCAGCTTTCAATGCTTCTGGCTTGAGCCCCGCCGGTTTGTAGACAACGTGCCGGGTGTCGTAATGTGTCCAGTCGTTCGTCAACATACGCCCCTCACGCACCATGCGGGCATGGAGTTGCGTACCGGGGTACGGCGTTTGTATATGAAACGTGGCCGTGGTAATGCCGTGCTCGACGGCCCAGTCAACTGTTCGCCGGAAGACATCCTCTCCATCATCATCCATGCCAAAGACAAAGCTTCCGTTGATCATGATGCCGAGCGAGTGTAGACGGTCGGCAACTGCTTTGTAGTCGCGGCCCAGATTCTGCCGCTTGTTGCTTCGGCGCAGATTCTCCTGAGTGAGCGTTTCAAAGCCGACAAAGATGCTGCGCAATCCGGCTTCTGCTGCACGCTCGATGAGGTCGCCGCGCAATATGGAGTCAACCGTTGCCGCGCCCTGAAAGAGCCTCCCCATTCCCTTCATGCCTTCAAAGAGCGATTCCGCAAATCGCCGGTCACCAAGCAGATGATCGTCGAGAAAATAGAGATGGCGGCCGGGCAGGCGGTCGATCTCGGCTAGTGCATCGTCTACCCTCTGCGTATAAAAGCCACGACCGCCCTGAAAGAATGCGTCCTTGTAACAGAAATCGCAATGCTGTGGGCATCCACGCGTTACGACGAT
>CAZYCV010000358.1:0-1254 GCA_964645305.1 uncultured Occallatibacter sp.
GAGTTCCACCAGCGTATGCATCCAGAGATTCAAGTGGTAGACCGCCAAGTTGGTCCAGATGTTCCGCACCTGTTGCTGACCTGCCCCCCAGACTTCTTTCACATCGTGGAAGTCCTGCTCGATCGTGGCACGGTCGGCGAAGGCTTCGATAATTTCCACGGCCGTAGCATTCGGATCGGTCGAGAAGAAGGGATACCATTCGTGATCTTCCAAGACGATCACCACGCGAATCACCCCACCGGTGGGCCGGTAAGTTGCCGGGAAGGTCTTGTAGAGTTTGCTGACCACTTGGCCGTAAACCGTGCACTGGGCCACCTCCCAGCCATCGCGATGGGCGGCCCGCTTGGCCAGACTGATCTTGTTCTTGCCATACTTGGGCGGACGACCGCGACCACGCCGCCGACCACGCCGCAGCTTCCGCGGCAGGTCGCGCAACGCCGCGTCTTTGCGCAGCCGTCCGATGACCGTAACCCCGGCACGCAAGGCGCGTCTCAGGAAAGGGGTCTTCACGTAGCCGCCATCGACGACGATCCACAGCGTTTTCCCGGCTTGTTTGACGATCGCAGCAATCCACTCCACCAGCCGGGCGGCCAGCACGAGTTTTGTAGCGAACGTCCATCCCCGCCATTTGGGAATTTTGGCCATCGTCTTGCGGCGGACATAGAGCATCGCCCAAAGCGGCAGGGCCAAGGCACCGAAGCACGGATGCCGCACCGCCAGCGAGAGGGTCACCCAGATATGTCCGTAGAGATACTTTTGGTCGGCCGGCCCCGGCGTAGGGTTGTGATGGATATCGGCGCCTTCGACCTTCGGACCGTACCGCTTGGTGGGCGTGTCGTCGATGACCGCCAGCAGCCGATCGGGAAGCGGCAGGGTCCGAAGCAGCAGAAGCAGCAACTGGGTGGCGACGGATTTGGTCTTGCGTCCGAGTGCCGAAAGGAAGTAATAATAGTCTTGGTAATCGTCGCTGACCCCGGCGGCGCGGAGCCAAGTGGTGACGGTGCGACGGCCGCGGGCAAAGAGAATGCCCACCAGCAGCACTGGCAGTCGCCACCGGTTGCGAGCATGCAATCCGGCCGCCAACCACTGACTCCACTCCGACCATTCGCTGGGACATTGCCAATTTGCGTTCGCCATCCTTGGCTCTCCTGTCATTCGCGTCCTGGAAAACGCAACGTGACAGAAGAGCCTTTTTTATTGCAAGATCAATTTTGACTCATGCGGCCGTAGGCCCCATGTTTTCGGAAAGTGCAG
>CAZYCV010000359.1:0-1243 GCA_964645305.1 uncultured Occallatibacter sp.
CTGTTGGTCGCGAGTTCGAACCTCGTCTCCCGCTCCAAAGTTGGATAGAGTTGAAAATTTGTTGGCGCTGACAAAGCCGAGGGCATGGAATGAAGTTTGAGCAGGCAGTGATTGCCGTCCAGGACGAGCAAGGGTACGCCGAACTTCATGCGCGGATCGACGCGGCCTTCGATGCGCGGGATGTCGAGGTTTTTCTGAGCCGCGTGGGCCGTTTGAAGCTGCGGATTCGGGACTTTGAGGGCGCATTGCAGCGTGGGCTGATGGGCAAGGAGGCAGCGGGGCTTTATCAGGCGCTGCCGGTTTCGGATCAGGCTCTAACTCGCGAGCGGTATTTGCAGTGTGTGGAAGCGGTTCCGCGGGAGTTGCGGGAGCGGTATTTGAAGGTTTACGCCTACTATTGAGGGGAAGGAGGATTCTCGAATGTCGGATTTTCAAATCGTCACACGTGGTCTTCCTGCCCGCGCCGAAGAATGGCTTTTAGCTCAGAGGATACCGGAATCCGATCTTCCTCCGCTTGCCGAGTTGGATAAGCAACGTGCCCGCATTCGTCACATCACCGATGAGCAATATTCTCGTCGGCTTTTTATGAGGGATCGCGCGCGGAAGAGAGAAACAGAGGAAGCGAAGCTTCTTGGTGGAATAGTTCAGGATTTATTTGTTGAACTTGGCGGAAGTTTCACTTTGAAAGGTGTTGTTAAGCGCGGATTTGAACCTGGCTGGCGAGTACTGATTGAGTATCATGTTCCCAACACGGGTTGGAAGTTTTTTGACATTTCGATACCGACAGAGGATTTTTCGGGCGAGTCAGGCAAACAGGTCTTGAATGTTTCTAACCCTGAAGAGATTCGAGCTTTTCTTTTGACTGAATTGAATACAGGTGAAGGTCAAAGGCTGGCAAGTTGAACTATTGGAGAGATCAAGACGTTGTGTTGAAGTTATCGGCTGAGGGTAAACAAGCCCTCGCGGAGATTTATGATACAACTCTTATTCAGGTTTTTGTTCAGTGGGCTGATGAGCTAGGGCTTTGGGTTGTGCGGGATCGGCAGGAGTCGGGTGAGATTTCGGTTCTGTTGATCAAATGGCAATTCTTTGACACGGCACAACTGGATGTCATTTTGCCGGAGCCGGCTCCTAGTAAGATGTTGGGTTTTCACAAGCAGTTTTAAAGTTTAACGGAAGGGACTGAGAACCATGGGCAAGGAAAAGTTTGATCGCAGCAAGCCGCACGTGAACGTGGGGACGA
>CAZYCV010000360.1:0-1241 GCA_964645305.1 uncultured Occallatibacter sp.
ATCCCACATTCCGCACTTCCGAACTGTAATTTTTCACGGCCCATTGGGAGGGGGGCGTCATTGATGTTTTAGCGGCCGTTCATTCCAAGGCGCCTTTTTGAGGGATTGTTGAATCAGGCGGCCCACCTTCTTCTGCAGGGCGCGGTAGTGGCGGATTCGTTTCTGGCATTCGACGGCTTCCTGTTGGCTGATGGTTTTGGTGGTTCGTTTTCCGGCAATGATTCCCGTCCAGCGGTAATAGGTGCCGTGGAGCTTCGGGGGGTCTTTTTTGCAGGCGCAGTTGGGTTTGCCGCAGGTGCTCTGGGCGGTGGAGACACTGCCGGGCAACAGGGGCAGGCTCACGGGGAGGGCGATCTTTTTGGCTTGCATCTTGATGTAATAATACATTAGGATAGCCGCCATGCAAGTAAATTCTTTGCGGCTGCGCCCCCAGGCCGTCGGGGCGCTGCCGGTCATCCAGCACTTTCTGGAGACCCTCCAACTGCGGAAAATTCTGGCCCACAGCCGCCCTCTCCAAGCTTATGTCCCGGCGCTGGAACTGCTGGTCAAGAGTCTGCTGGTCGAACCCAACGCCCTCTACCGCATCCGCCAGTGGAGCCAGCCCTACGACCCGCGCTGGATCGGATCGGGAACCATCGGCGACGACGCCATCGGCCGGGCCTTGGACCGGCTCTTTGAAGCGGATCGGGCCAGTCTGTTGACGCATTTGGCCTTGAGCGCGCTGCAGCATTTCGACCTGGAGACCTCTCGCGTCCATAACGACTCCACCTCCGTCAAGGTTTCCGGGGCCTATGCCCACCAGTTCCCCAAGGCGGTTCAACTGCGCCGAGGCTTCAGTAAAGATCACCGTCCCGATCTCAAGCAGTTGGTTTATAGCTTGTGTGTGACTTCTGACGGAGCCGTCCCCATTCATTTCAAAGCCTACGACGGCAACCAGAGCGACGACACCACTCATTGGGAAACCTGGCAGGCGTTGTGCCGTCTGCTGGGCAAAAACGATTTCATCTATGTCGCCGACAGCAAACTGTGCGTGCGCGAAACCCTCCTCCAGATCGATGGGCAGCAAGGACGCTTTGTCACCATCCTGCCGCGCACCCGCCATGAGATCGGGGCTTTTGCCGAGGACTGCCTGGCCAACCGGATTCGCTGGGCCCCTCTCTGGCGCCAGCGCTGCCCCCGCCATCAGGGCCGCTGGGAGATCTTCGAGTTGGCCCAGGGGTTCTTTCAAATGCAGGAAGGCT
>CAZYCV010000361.1:0-1240 GCA_964645305.1 uncultured Occallatibacter sp.
GTCTGCTTGTATCAATCATCAAGGGCATTGTTCCAATCTACCTTTTGGAGGCGGCCGGATGGGCAGGGGCCGCATGGTACTGGCAAGGGAAAAAGACACATAGCGATGTCGCCAAGGCCATCGTGATTGTCCTTGCTGTCTTGGTTGGCGTTGGCGAGGTCGTTCACATGGTTTCACAAGCCGGCTCGAAACCTGCCGCGCCCACGGCCAGTGATCCATTCGCAGCGTACGGAGGTCATGAGGTTGCCTCTGCTGAAGCGTCGGTTGCTTCGCATGTTGCCGATATCGAAAAGCAAGCGATAGCACTTTTCAATCAGAAACGTTACACGGAAGCGAGATCGCTCTTCGAACAAGCCTGTAATGGTACGGACGAAAACGGATTCAAATATGCTGGGTTCGAAGGGGATATGAAGGCTTGCAACTACCTCGGCTATCTTTATGCCAAAGGTCTCGGCGGCGCACACGACACGAAGAAGGCGCGCGACGTTTACCAGAGAGCCTGTGATCAGGGAACCTTGTCCAGTTGCGCCAGTCTCGGCTCACTCTACCAGGACGCGGGGAACAGCGAGGAGGCACGCAAGTATTTCAACAAGGCCTGCCAGGGCGGAGTAACCGAAGCCTGCAGCCTGCTGCGAGGTGTGGAGTAATTCGGGGAACGGCTAAAATGGCCCGACGGACAGCGGCACATACCGTTCCTCAGTTCAGAGGATACTGGAGGATGAAATGAGGGGCGGAACGATACCAAGTTGGACGCTGGCTGCGTTCATGGCAACAGTACAGTTGATGGCGCAACAGGGCGAAGGTCCGATCCTACACCCCAAGACTACTTCAACGAAACCCGCAGGAAATCCCCAAGCCGTCTGCAAGTTCATAAGCGAACACATGCAATCAAAGCTGCCGCAGTCACCGACTCTTTGTTCGGCAACGCAGGAGGCGTCAGGAGATTACGAAATCAATGTCTTCTCGCCGAAAGACGTGCTTGAGGGGGACATGCGTAGGGCGTGGTCATCGGCATTGTTCCAAACCCTGGAGGCACTAGTGACAGAGAAATCGCTGGAAGGGGCGTGCTCGCTAGAAAAGCCCATCTGCTTTGTGAGTGTTGCGGACACCCACTTAGCAGGCGAGGGTATCCGCTACAATTTAATCCTCTCAAAGAAGGATTTGGACGCTCTAAACGTTCTGGTGGAGGCATTCAATGGCACGGAGTTTTCCGACCCGTGGTACTTCGCCTGGTGGAATG
>CAZYCV010000362.1:0-1237 GCA_964645305.1 uncultured Occallatibacter sp.
TGAGGAAATGAAGCTCTTGGAAATGATTTTAGGCGAAATGATCAATGTAAGCAAGCCTCAAAAGAAATTTATGACAAGTCTGATAAAAACCATGGTCGCTGCCTATGGAAAAATAAACTTCAGAAGCCTGAGCAGATACAGTGGTCTCGCAGAAAAAACGTTCAGGCGGTGGTTCAAGCAGGTCTTTGATTTTGTTGAATTCAATTCAAGAGCCATTGACAAGGTTGTAAACCCAAGAAACGAATTGATAGCTGCATTTGATCAGTCATTTGATGGCAAGGCAGGCAAGTTGACGTGGGGCAAGGATTATTTTTGGAATGGGTGTGCATCAAAGGCAGAAAGGGGCTTAGAATTGGTTCTTTGCGCAATTGTTGACCTTAATGAGAATACTGCTTACGCGTTGGCCGCAGAACAAACACCACCAACCGAGAGAACATCGGATGGAAAAAAGATAAAGAAAAATGATGACCTTACTCGCATGGATTTTTACCTGAGCTGCGTTGAGAAGGTGCGACTGAAGATATTGAAGTACACAAAATACTTTGCCTTTGATGGGTATTTTGCTAAGGAAAGATTTGTTAATGGGGTTGTTGAAATGGGATTTCACTTTATCGGCAAGTTGCGATGTGATGCTAATCTAAAACTCCTTTATACCGGCGAGCAAAGAAAGGGCCGCGGCCGCCCAAGAAAATTTGCTGGCAAGTGCAATATAAATGAGCTTCAGGGCTTTTCGTTCAATTGCGACGTTGACGATAAGACTAAACTCTACTCCGGCATTTTCTATCACCCGGCACTGGGCAGGAATGTTAAAGTGGTTGCTGTGAGATACGTACAGGAAGATAAAATCGGAACCGCCTTATTGTTTTCTACCGATATGATACTTGATGCGCTCAAGATTTTTAGTTACTACAAAGCCCGCTTTCAAATTGAGTTTGTGTTCAGGGACGCCAAGCAGTACCTTGGGCTTGGTGACTGTCAATCACGCGACAAAGAGTCGTTGCACTTTCATTACAATGCCAGTTTTGCTGCGCTCAATTTGGTCAAAATTCAAGACCACCTTGATCGGGCTAACGATGAAAAAGTTAAGCCATTTTCAATGGCGAGCCACAAGGCCAGGTACCATAACGAAAGCCTGATTGACAGATTTTTTCAAAAATTAGCCCCAGGGGTAACTTTAATAAAATCATCAACCATTTTTAAGGAGGTGGTGAACTACGGAACTATTCATTTTATGTAA
>CAZYCV010000363.1:0-1225 GCA_964645305.1 uncultured Occallatibacter sp.
AGATTCTGTGTTAATAAACAAATTAAATTTAAAGTATTTATCTTTGCAATGAATCAACAGATTCAATAGAGCGGACATGATCCAGCTCGGTTAGGGCAGTCTTTTGTGGCTGCTCTATTTTTTTTACTGAATATTTTGTTTCATCGTAATCTTCTTGCTTTTTCCATAATGTGTAAATTAATACGAGCATTTTTCTTTGCACAGCTACTACACCTTTCATTTTTATTCCATGTTTACTTACCAAACGCTTAAATAATTCCTTACTATGTTCCGTGTGTCTGATAGATGTTAGGGCTGGCATATGCATAGCACGCCGTATATGACGATTTCCTCTATGCGATATATGCGCTTTCCCTCTTACAGATATTCCTGATTGCTTTTCCACCACATCATATCCTGTAAAACTTACCAATTGTCTTTTATTACGAATTAAATTAAATCCATTGGTTTCTGCTATTGTTGTTACTGCCGTTATCAGGCCAACTCCAGGAATAGTTGTTACATGATTTATTCTTTTCTGTAAACCAGGATTTGCTTTTATTATTGATTCAATATCTTTTTCAATTTCATCTATCTGTTTGTTATACATTTTTTGAAGCAATGTCATTCTGGTTATGCTCTTTTTATTGGGCCATGCTCCTGCTTTTTCTGCATGTAGTTGATTCTTTGTTTGTGTTAATAGCTTCTGCAATTGTTCTCTTTCCCGGCTGAGTTGTTTTAGCTGATTAAACACTTCGTCAGGCTTCTGCCACAAATCAAGTTTCTTTTCCAATCCCATTACAGTAAGTCCTTTTGATGATTCTTTATCGGTTACTGTTTTGGTTTTAAGTGTTTTCATAAATGCTTTAGCACGTTGAGGTAAAACTACGCTTACAGGGTAACCTTTATCATAAAGAAAACAAGCCAGTTTTTCGTGATAAACACCTGTGGCTTCCATAACAATGTTTATTGGAATTTCTTTCACTGCAGTTTTCTTTATAAGCTGTTCTAATTTTGCAAAACCTTGTTCGTTATTCTTGATGGTTTGCGTCAATGTAACTTGAACTTCAGTATTATAAAAATACTTTCCATACGATGCTACGAAATCGTCTTTTGCACAATCAATGCCAATTGCTTGTTTTAATAGCTTTTCCATAGTTTAGTTTTTAAGATGATTGATTCACTTTACTAAAAGATTTCTCTTCACCGTCTGTTCTCATAGTTGTTATTGCTGCTATAAGAATAT
>CAZYCV010000364.1:0-1223 GCA_964645305.1 uncultured Occallatibacter sp.
GAGTCTCTGGAATCGAATCAGGAGTCTCTGGAATTGAATCAGGAGTCTCTGGAATCGAATCAGGAGTCCAAGGAATTGAATCAGAAGTTTCCGAAATTGGCATTGTAATCTCCGAAATTAAGTCTTCGGAGTTGTCAAAGTCAATTACTATGTCAAAGAACTTTATCTTATACCTGTCAAAAGAATATAAATTCTCTTTTTTTATGCATAAACGCTAACGGTCGGCATTGCTTGCAGTGGCGGACTTGTCAGACGAAGTCTGACGTGTCCGCCTTGCTATTGTTATTAAACTACACTGCGCTGTAACGTCAACCACGAGCCATTGAAGCAATGCTAAGTTATACACAGGGCGAATCATAAGACTTTTCAATGGAATGCTTAATTGTCTGGTTAAGCACAAAAGATAATTTAATGTCATTCTTTCACAACCTTATTAACATTCACTGCTTTCTGGCGTTTTCCATCCTTGTCAACTTCAATATCAAAGGTTACTTCTTCATTTTCTTTAAGAATATAAGGGTCGAACAGCAATCCGCTGATATGAACAAAAATATCTTTCCCTGTTTCGTCATCTGTTATAAACCCATAACCTTTTCTTTTGTTAAAGAACTTTACTTTTCCCGTTGTCATTTGAGTATAATTTAATAAATAAGAAATATGCAGTTAGAATTGCCTGTTGTATGAAACCTTATTTTATTCTCTCTTGCCAGCCAGCCTAATGCCATATAGAAATCTTCTTTTTTCAGTTTACTGTTTTTCATAACAGTATTAATTTCGGTATCTGTAAAACTATCATTGAGTGTTTTCCAGATAATGCCTGCATTAATTCCTATTTGTTCTTTTTTCATAAATATATTGGTTTAAATGCTGCGATTATTTAAGAAAGAATAAATATTTCTTCTGCTCCGACAATCTTTACATACCAGCCGTGTTCTTCAAAAATATCAGCTATCTGTATAAGGTTATCATGCGAATATTTTTTTTCGCTGTTTAAAACTTTAGCAAATGGGATATGTATTTTTCCATTCTCGTACATGCTTTCTTTGCATTCAAGAATGCTTGCATTTATTGTTTCTACTTCTTTAGAATATAATAATTCTAAAAGTTCAATTCTTTGAGTAATTTTTGTTGTCGGCATCATGTTGTTTGATTAAAATTGTTGTTTTTAATAATTCTTCTATTATTTTATTTCTTATACTTATTATATATTTCCACTCTTACAG
>CAZYCV010000365.1:0-1222 GCA_964645305.1 uncultured Occallatibacter sp.
CACCTTCAGGCTCTTCATCGACACATCGTCCGGCACCAGATTGTCGATCGAGATCTGCAAGTGGTCGAGTCCGGCGTGGTTCAGCCGCTCGATCCGCTCCACGTTCAGCAGGTAGCCGTTGGTGATCATTCCGGCAATCGCGCCGGTTTGCCGCATCCGGCGAATGATCTGGTCCAAGTCAGGATGAGTCAGCGGCTCACCGCCACTGAGCCCTATCATCGCCGTCCCCAGGCGGCCAAGGTGGTCGATGCGCCGCAGCATCTCGTCCAGAGGAACCGGCTCGCTGACCTTATCGTACTCATTGCAATAGCCGCAACTGAGATTGCAGAAGCGCGCCGGAACAATCTGCGCCAGCACCGGATGCGAGGTGTCGGCCAGCGCCCGCGCCACCATCGCGTACTCGCGCGCCTTCCGCTGCGCCCTGATCCACAAACCGCGCGCCGTTTTTTTTCGGGAAACTGCCATCTCTTCTATTGAATCACACTACGGAGATTTGCCCTACTTTATCGCCTGTTTCCGCGATGCGGATTGACTGCGCTATGATAAAAAATAGTGTCCGTGAGAACTCGCAGACAAGCTCTCAGGAAAAAGATCTTTCATTTAGCTGCTATCTAGGCGCATTTGAATTTGGAATGGATGGTCTTCCGCCAAACGAACGCGCGAACGCGATTTTGATTTTTCACCCATAGGAGACTTACCATGCCGGAAACAATCTTCAGCTCGTTTGAAACCGTAAAGTACGAGGGTCCTTCCAGTGAGAAAGCCCTTGCATACCGTTGGTACGACGCCGATCGCGTCGTGCTTGGCAAGCCCCTCAAGGATCATCTGCGCTTTGCGGTGGCTTACTGGCATTCTCTTGCGATGCGTGGCGGCGATCCATTTGGTGGCGCAACCATCCAGCGTCCGTGGTTTGCCCCCGGCGACCCGATCGCCATGGCCAAAATGCAGGCCGACGCGGCCTTCGAACTCTTCCGCACCCTCGGCCTGCCCTTCTATTGCTTCCATGACGCCGATGTCGCTCCCGGCGGTGACACGCTCGCCGAGACGCTGAAGAACTTCCACACCATCGTGGATTATCTGGAAGAGAAGCAGAGCAAGTACGCGACCAAGCTGCTGTGGGGAACGGCAAATCTGTTTTCGCATCCGCGCTTTATGGCCGGCGCCTCTACCAATCCCGATCCCGATGTCTTCGCCTGGTGCGCAGCCACGGTGAAGAATTGCA
>CAZYCV010000366.1:0-1212 GCA_964645305.1 uncultured Occallatibacter sp.
CTAGTGTAGTGTCTCACAAACGACTGGAGTTATTTTCCCTTTGTTTTGCGCATTCTCGGGCGCGTGCAACCGGGTTTGATCCGCTCCAGTGTCTGTTTGCACCGACTGAGCTTTTCGACGATCGACTCGACCGTCGCTGTCCATACGAACGGATTGGGATCGTCATTCCAAGCGGCGAGAAATTCCTCAATGGCCTTTTGCAGATCCTCGACGCTGATAAAGACTCCGCGGCGGATGCGTTTGCCGGTCAACTCACCAAACCACCGCTCCACCAAGTTTAGCCAACTCGAACTGGTCGGGACGAAATGAGTAATGAACCGGTCGTGCCGGTTGAGCCAGCGCTGCACTCTTGGGTGCTTGTGGGTGCCGTAATTATCCATCACGACATGCAACTTGACCTCGCCGGGAAACTCCGCATCCAAACGCTGTAAAAACTTCAAGAACTCCTGGTGGCGATGGCGCGCATAACATTGGCCGATGACTTTTCCTTGCGCCACTTCCAAGGCAGCGAACAAGGTGGTCGTGCCGTTGCGCTTGTAGTCGTGGGTCATCGTGCCACAGCGACCCTTCTTGAGTGGTAATCCCGGTTGCGTGCGATCCAGGGCCTGAATTTGGCTCTTTTCATCGACACAGAGCACCATAGCCTTCTCCGGAGGGTTCAAATACAAGCCCACGACATCGGTCAGCTTCTGCAGAAAATTCGGGTCCCGCGAAAGTTTGAAGGCTTTGGTCCGGTGCGGTTTGATCTGATGGCTTTGCCAGATCCGATTCACGGTGGCTTTGCTTACACCTTGGGCTTTGGCCATCGTGCGGCAGCTCCAGTGAGTGGCCCCGGCGGGCTTGGTTTGCAGGGTGGCATTGACAATCTCCTCGACCTCTTGGGGAGTTACAGTGGGTTTGCGTCCGCGTCCTTCGGCCACTTCCCACAGGCTATCCGGGCCCTCGCTGACAAAACGCTTCCGCCACAAAGCCACGGTCTTGAAATTGAGGTCCAAATCCTCGGCGATCAGCTTGTCCTCCCGCCCCTGAGCGGCCGCCAAAACGATCCGGCACCGTTGCGAAACCTGCTGGGGGGTGCGGTGCGCCGCCGTCCAGCGCTCCAGTTCCAAACGATCAGTTTCCGTCAGATTCACGGGCAGCGCGTGGCGTGGCATGAGGTAAGAATACCATGCCGGAAGCATAATACCAGTTGTTTGTGAGACACTACACTAG
>CAZYCV010000367.1:0-1210 GCA_964645305.1 uncultured Occallatibacter sp.
TCTTGCGTTGGAATCAACTCCCGACTTCAGGCTCATCTTGCGTTGGACAAGAGTCCTGCTTGCGCGGGGATGGCCTTTGACCTATCCTGAAGGTGCATGGATTACACGAGCATCATCACGATTGAACCCGGCAAGCGGAGCGGCAAGCCCTGCATTCGCGGCCTGCGCATCACCGTCTACGATGTGCTCGATTATCTGGCCTCCGGCATGACCGAGGCGGAGATTCTCGCCGACTTTCCTCTTCTGCGCGAATCCGACATTCGCGCCTGTCTGGCCTTTGCCGCCGACCGCGAACGCAAATTCGAGATTCTCTCCGCTTGAAACTCCTGCTGGACGAAAACCTCTCTCCGCGCTTGATTGCGTCGATCGTGGACCTCTACCCCGGCTCTGCGCACGTGGAAGATTGCGGCCTGGTGAATACGCCAGACGGAAATGTTTGGAATTATGCGCGTGAGAACGGCTTTGCGATTGTCACCAAGGATTCAGATTTTTCTGAGTTGAGCGTTCTACGTGGAAGCCCGCCGAAGGTGATCTGGCTGCGCATTGGCAATTGCACTACAGTTCGTGCTGGTTTCCTGCTTCGGGATGCATTTCCCCGAATCCAAAATTTCCTGAATGCCGAGGATGAGAACTGTCTCGTAATCAGCCTTCACTTCGAGCGCCCGAAGTCCCGAATTTGAGTTCTTGGGAACCACGAACCCCATGCGCAAAGCGCGGTCCCCCCACCGCAGGTGGTCAGTCGAGGGAATCTTCCGGGCGCGGCGCTTCGCCGCCGTCGCGATTGAGTATACGCAGAAAAGCTGCATCGTCTGCGCGCTCGCGGCGCTCTGCAAAGAAGCGCTCGGTCTGCATGGCAGCGATCTTCTCTGCTACTGCGACGACCAAAAACTGGTTCATGCTGGATCTGTCGCGCTTGCTGACCTTCTCCACCTCGGTCTTCAGCGAGACGGGCAGCCGCAAGGGAAATGTTGCAACTCGAGTCGTCATGGCATTAACCTCCTCAGAACTTCGCCGGGACGAAGAACCTCAATTCCAAAACTGCCGCGCGCCGCGCGCAGATCCTTCTCGTTGAAGGTCACAATCGCGTCGGCCTGCCCATTCACTGCGGCTTCCAGCACCATTTCGTCGCCTGGATCGCGCAATTGAGGCCGCCAACGGTAGTAGGTCTGAACTGGTTCGCCCAATGAAATGAGGCGGTCCAGAAAGATCG
>CAZYCV010000368.1:0-1209 GCA_964645305.1 uncultured Occallatibacter sp.
GGCGCGGGCGCAAAAGCAGCCTTGTGCGGCCCCCGGCGACAACAATGCATTTTTGGGGATTCAGACCGTTCGGCTGTGGCCGGGGGATGCGCCGCACGCGCTGGGCAAGGCCTGCGAGGATGTGCCGACGCTGACCATCTTTGAGCCGCAGAAGGGTCACGAGAACGGCTCGGCGGTGGTGATTCTGCCGGGCGGCGCGTACTTAAATCTGGCTGGCAATCTGGAGGGGAGGCAGGTGGCCGATTGGTTCACTGCGCGTGGCTTCCGCGCTTTTGTGCTCAGCTACCGGCTCAGCTCGAATGGCTACCTGCTGCCGATTCCGCTGTATGACGCGCGGCGCGCGGTGCAGACCGTGCGGGCGCGGGCGGCCGATTACAAGATCAATCCCAATCGCATTGGAATCATTGGCTTCTCGGCCGGTGGCCACCTGGCGGCGTTGGCCTCGACACAGTTTGTTCCGGGCAAGCCCGAGGCCGAAGACCCCATCGAGCGCGTCTCCAGCCGTCCGGATTTTCTGGTGCTGGGCTATCCGTGGATCGGGGCGATTCATGAGGGAAAAGTACCTCTGAGCTACTGTGACCTCTTCAAGATCGGCGAGGCCTGCGAGGCGCTGCGCAGAGCGTATTCGCCGGATTTGTTTGTCACCAGGCAGACGCCGCCGACCTTCTGGTTCCATAGCGCGAGCGACGGGCTGGTTCCGGTGGAGCAGGGGCTGCGGTTTTATGAGGCGCTCGTGAAGGCGGGCGTGCCGGCCGAGGCGCACATCTTTGCCAATGGGCCGCATGGCTTTGGGCTGGGCAAGGGCGATGAGGCGCTCGATCAGTGGCCTGATTTGCTGGAGGTCTGGCTGCGCGCGCAGGGGCTGCTGACGCCGGATGCGGCGGTTAAACCGTAGTGGATTCTACTCAGGGTTCATGGTCTCCCACCCATTCCGCAAAGGACGCGGAATGGATGGGGCACGGAGTTGGCTTACACGGAGTTCATGATCTCCCACCCATTCCGCAAAGGACGCGGAAAAGATGGGGCACGGAGTTGGCTTACACGGAGTTCATGATCTCCCACCCATTCCGCAAAGGATGCGGAATGGATGGGGCACGGAGTTGGCTTACACGGAGTTCATGATCTCCCACCCATTCCGCAAAGGACGCGGAAAAGATGGGGCACGGAGTTGGCTTACACGGAGTTCATGATCTCCCACCCATTCCGCAA
>CAZYCV010000369.1:0-1202 GCA_964645305.1 uncultured Occallatibacter sp.
CTAGTACTCCGTCAAATAAGTTTTTCCTGATGATCTGACGACAAATAAGTGCCACGATGGATTTACTGAGGAGGGTAAATCTTGGAGGCCATGGCACTTCGACTGAAAAGCCGGGAGTTGAATCGGATACGCGAGATGTTGAAATACGAAGAAGCACGAGTGATTCGTCGTTGCAATATCCTGCAGGGGCTGCATTTGGGATACAGCTCAGGGACTCTTGCTGAGCTTCTGAATGTGGATCCCAAGACAGTGGTAAACATCGGGCATGCGTATGTGGAGGCGGGGCTGGATTCGGCGTTGTTTGACGATGAGCGATCCGGGCGGCCACTGGACTTTGATGATCGGCAGCGGTCACGGATTGTGGCGATGGTGTGCACGGATCCCCCGAAGGGGTATTACCGCTGGACGCTGGATCTGATTGCGGAAGAAGCCGAGAAGCGTGATCTGGTCGAAGAAAGCATTTCGCGGGAAGCCGTGCGAATTATTCTGCAGGAACATGATTTGAAGCCCTGGCAGGAGAAGATGTGGTGCATCGGGGAGCTGAACGCGGAGTATGTTCAGCGGATGGAAGAGGTGTTGGATGTCTACGAGCGGCCTTACGATGAGCGGCGTCCGGTGGTATGTATGGACGAAAAACCCGTTGCTCTGATTGGCGACACTCGGGAGAGGATCCTGCCGGAAGACCCCGGAGAGATTTTGAAGAAGGATTACGAGTACAAGCGGGATGGGTCGGTCAACGTATTTTGCGCGGTGGAACCCCGGAAGGGACGGTGCTTTAACACGGTCACGGAGCGGCGTTGTGGATCGGACTTTGCAGAATTCCTGAAATCGCTGGACAGCGCCTACTCAGGAGCAGAAAAAATCGTTCTGGTGATGGATAACTTATCCAGCCACCGGGAGAATCATTTGACGGAACGATATGGAGAAGAAGAGGGGCGGCGATTGTGGGCGCGATTTGAGCCCCACTATACGCCGAAGCACGGAAGCTGGCTGAATCAGGCGGAGATAGCAATCGGGGTGTATTCGCGTCAGTGCCTTGGAGATGGACGTATTGGGAATCGAGAAAATCTGATGCAGCAAACCCGTGCATGGAACAGAAGAGCCAACCAAAAGAAGATCACGATTCAGTGGAGGTTCAATAAATCGAAGGCCCGGAAAAGTTTGGGATATGATCCGGAAAAACTTATTTGACGGAGTACTAG
>CAZYCV010000370.1:0-1198 GCA_964645305.1 uncultured Occallatibacter sp.
CACGGACATCAATTCATCCATCAAGAATTACCTGCCAGCCCGATCTCCGGACAGTGGCTTGCCGTTCGCTCCAACTGCCAGCGGCGACGGCATTCTAACGCCTGGGCAAAGGTCGGGACAGGAAACAGGCCGGACCGTCGGCGTGACCGGCGTCGCCGACCCCGGCGGTACATCGTCGCTGGCGAATCAAACGGTTGCCGTTAAGATTCCTCTCGTCAAAATGCAAAGCGGGAAGCGGAGGCCGAGATGCCCTCAACGACCACTGACGCCAATCGGTTTCGATTGCTCCACGGCCCGTATCAATCGCCCAATGTGGAGCCGGGCCAAACGCTCCGTTGCGAAATCCGTGGCCGTCTGACGGTGGGTCGGTTCAGCAAAGGTCGAATCCCCTGGCCGATCTCCCGAGGCTCAAACCAGGGCGGCGGCTCGTACATCATCTGCGGCGACTTGAGCAAAGCCATCCGATGCGAGTCGTCGCTGGCTCTGCATCACTGGTTTGGCGTCGGAACGGCTACGGTCAGTAACTGGCGACGGGCGTTGGGCATACCAGCCTACAACGAGGGGACACTGCGGCTGTGGTCGTTTTGGAAGATGCAGAAGCTGCCACGACCCTGCGAAGACGAGGTATTTCCATTCAATCGCGAAAAGATGCGCGCCCGCCGGCTGGAATTGGGACTCATCGTGCGCGAGGTCGCCGAAAGGGCGGACTGGAACTCACTCAATTCCTACGGCCAATACGAAGATGGTCGCCGTCGGCACGCGACGAAGGCAACGCTGACCCGAATCGCCAAGGCGCTGGAGTGCCCGGTGGAAGACCTTATCGAGTCCGATGGGCAGGCTGTCAGTTAAGAACAGGGCATGCCTTGCGGTTGTGTATTCGACTTGAATCGCATCACGTTTCATGGAGGATCGTATGCGAATTTCCCGTTTCTTCCGCCTATTCAGACGACCCAAGCCTTTGCCGAAGACGGTTGCGGAAGCCGTCGATCAACTGGTGTCTGAAATGCCCGAGGACAAGAAGGCATGGATTCGGGGCATGAATAAGAAAGACCTGATCCAGTTCCACCACGGCTGGGGGGCTGGGATTCGGAACTCCTTTGGCCTTTGGGGCAGGAACGAGGCATTGATGTCAAGTGTGCCAGAACAATACTGGCATCCGGACAGCGTTTCCCAGCTCATCATCGAAGGGGTGTGGGAG
>CAZYCV010000371.1:0-1194 GCA_964645305.1 uncultured Occallatibacter sp.
CACCTACGGCACGCCGGTTACCTTCACCGCCAGCGTCACCGCCGACACTGGCACCACGCCTCCCCCAGCCGGCGGCGTCGATTTCTTCGATGCCACGACCGACACCGACGTCGGATCGGGCACCTTGAGCGGCAGCACCGGTCAGACTTCCCTCTGGACCTACACCACCCGCGTGAAGACCTTCAATGTGACTGCCGGGGACACCATCACCGCCACCTATACGCCCGGCACGGGCTTCGCCGGCAGCAGCGGCACGACGACCCAAACGGTCACGACGCGGCCGATCACGGTCACCGCGGCCACCAGCACCAAGGCTTACGACGGCACGACGTCCTCGGCGGCCACGCCGACGATCAGCGGTGGGAGCCTGGTCACGGGCGATGCGCTGGCCTTCAGCGAGAACTTCGACAGCAGGAATGCGGGTTTCGGCAAGACGCTCACGGCGGCCGGCTCCGTCAACGACGGCAACGGCGGCAGCAACTATACCGTGAGTTTCGTCGAGAACACCACGGGCAAGGTCACGGCGGAGGCCATCACCGTCACTGCGGCCACCAGCACCAAGGGTTACGACGGCACGACGACCACAACCGCCACGCCGGCGATCACCGCCGGGAGCCTGATCGGAAGAGCGTCGTGTAGGGAAAGAGTGTAGATCTCGGTGGTCGCCGTATCATTAAAAAAAAAAATTCTTACAAATCACAATACTCCTAGAATACAGATTAGCGCGCACCGGCGAAGGTACTTTGAGGTGAACAATGCAGCATAATTGTTTTTTTTTTTCAAGCAGAAGACGGCATACGAGATTGGTCAGTGACTGGAGTTCAGACGTGTGCTCTTCCGATCTGACTCGTTCCAGGAGTTCCATGGCGAGTACGAGTGGCTGTTCGACAAGGGCAGGCTGATCGGCGGGAAGCCTGTCCCGGGCGTTGGCTGGATATTCACCCCCCGCAGCCCCGTGCGTGGCCCCAAGAGCCGGGAATCGGTCAAAGAGGCCAAGCGTAAGCGTCGTACCGACCGACCAGACGAGGTTGAGGAAAGTGGGCTCGAGATGGTCGGCGAGCGTCTTCGAGGCCGTGCCGGAGGAGAGCGCAAGCTTCAACGGGCCATAGCTGTCGCGGTTGAAGAAGCCGTCGAACCGGCCAAGGACGGCCGGCGCCGGCGCTGGAGGCGTCGTGGCAGTGTGGCCCCGGCCGA
>CAZYCV010000372.1:0-1191 GCA_964645305.1 uncultured Occallatibacter sp.
GAACTGCTGAGACGGTTGAAATGACGGTAAAGGAGGCTCCGACGTTTCCACCTTGTCCGGGATGCGGTGGCGATAGAGAAGAATGGCCGGGATCACTCGGCAACGAGTGCTGGTGTCCCAGATGTCGAACATTTTTTATACGGAGGCATGGTTTTGAATTTATTACTGAAACTTTTAGACGGGAAAATCCTCAACTTTTTGAAATTGCCGTTTCGGTGGACAGGAGATCAGGAAATGGTTGAAGATCAGAAGCTTACTGAGCATTTCAGCCTCTACAATCTAACCTATACTTCGCATATTGAGTTCCAAAATCTCAATAGGCAAATAAATGATGCTCAAATAGCCAAACTCAAAGAGGTTGCGGTAAAACTCGAAGTGGTGCGAGTGATTCTCGGATGCGAGCTTACCGTAACCAGTGGCTACAGGTGCATGGGCCTGAATACGGCAATAGGGGCAACCCCACTTTCTCAGCACGTAAAATGTGAGGCAGCCGATTTTATACCGCAAGATAGGGATATTGACGAGTGCTTTCACGCCTTGATCTCCCAAGGCAAAGACGGCCAATTAACTTTCGGGCAGTTGATCAACGAGAACGGCGGGGGAAAACGTTGGCTTCATATTAGCCTCGCGGAGCCATACCGCCCCCCTGAAAAATGCGGGGAAATACTCACGATGGTTGACGGAAAATACACGATGCTCGATAAGGTTAGGGTATGACCTGGCTATTATCTCATCCACATTTACTCACTTCCCATTTGGGAGTGTTTATTATCGGTATTATTGCGAAACATTACCTAGCAAAGCTAGGAGTAAAGGAGGGTAAAAATATGGAAGAAGCATTGGCAATTCTAAACGCAATTATTGCGCTCATTCCAACTGCCGAGAAATTGGAGCCGGAAGTTGTGCAGGCGTTTGAAGATGTGAAAGCCGCGATTATTACGGCGATTGCATCCATTAAAGCCGCCTCGAATAAATCATCCTCTACGCCTGCGGCGTAGTTTGATTCGGGGCAGGGGGAAGGATGCTCCCTGCTCCAACAATTTTATAAGGAAGCCTCGCGGAGTAAGCGCAAGGCTCCTAAAAATACTGCGGAAAAGCTACAGGCCGCATAAGGTTTGGTCGCCTGAAAAGTAGAGTTATCGACGGTAAAAAATAATTTACTTTGCCCTTGACATTTTTTGCAAGTAGATG
>CAZYCV010000373.1:0-1186 GCA_964645305.1 uncultured Occallatibacter sp.
CAGGGCAAACGCATCTTAATTGCTATATGCAGAGCAGGTTTGGCTTGTTGAGATGGGGAGATGGATAATCCCCTGAAGTATTTTGCCGAGTTGCGTGATCCGCGGGTGGAGCGGACGCGCGAGCATCTGCTCGAAGAGATTCTTATGATCGCCATTGCAGCGGTCCTCAGCGGAGCCAACGGGTGGAACGAGATCGAAGACTATGCGCACTCCAAACACGCATGGTTCAAGAGTTTTCTCACTCTTCCCGGCGGCATTCCTTCGCACGACACCTTCAATCGGGTCTTCTCGGCGCTCGATCCTGAGGAGTTGGAAAAGGGCTTCGTTGCCTGGGTTTCGTCAATTGCCAAATTGACCGCAGGCGAGGTGGTGGCCATCGACGGCAAGACGTTGCGAGGCGCCTCGGAACCAAGTAAAACCGGCCCGGACAAAAAAGCCATCGTGCATCTGGTCTCGGCCTGGGCCAACAGTAACAATCTGGTGCTTGGTCAGCGCCGCGTCGATAAAAAGTCCAATGAAATCACGGCGATTCCCAAACTTCTCGACGCGCTGGAGTTGAGTGGAAGCGTGGTAACCATCGATGCGATGGGCTGCCAGCGGGCCATCGCCGCGAAGATCATCGACAAAAAGGCCGACTATATCTTGGCGGTCAAAGAGAACCAGGGCCACCTTCTGGAGGAGATCAAGGACTCGTTCCAGATGATGGTCGCCGAGGCGGTTACAGAGGAAGTTGACTGCGGTCACGGCCGCGTCGAACAACGCCGCTGCTCGGTAATCGCCGACCTTGGACTGATCGAAAAAGCTGCGGAATGGGCGTCGATACGGGGTTTGGTACGCATTGAAGCGGAGCGGTATCACAAGGCAACAGGTAAAAAAGAGAGCGAAATCCGCTACTACATCACCAGTCTCGCGCCCGATGTAGCGCGACTGAATGGCTGCATTCGCCAACACTGGGGCATCGAAAACAAGCTGCACTGGGTGCTGGATGTGGGCTTCGGCGAAGATCTGGACCGCAAACGCGCCGGCAATTCGGCGCAGAATTTTTCCGTGCTCAACCGCATTGCCCTCAACCTGCTCAAACAAGACAAGACTTCAAAACGCGGAGTCCACGGGAAGCGCCTCAAAGCCGGATGGGACAATGGCTACCTGCTCCATTTGCTGGGGAATTAAGATGCGTTTGCCCTGC
>CAZYCV010000374.1:0-1186 GCA_964645305.1 uncultured Occallatibacter sp.
CAACCTCGGTGCGGCTCTTGGTCTTGTGCGTGCCCTGGCGCAGCGAGGCGCGGTACTGCTTGACCGCCTCCCACAACAGGGCCTCGTTCACCTGGTCCGGTCCGAAGAGCGCGTCGGATAGCTCCAGCGTGCCAACCTTCTCACCGTTCAAATTCACTACATCCACGTTTGCCATCGTCTTCTTCTTCTGCCGGCGAAAACTCTCGCTGGCCTTCAATGTCTGTGCGCCGCAAGGCGCGTCTGGCCGCACCGCAGGTGCCTATTTGCGCTTGCCGCCGGCCTTCTTCGAAGCCTTCAACGGATCGACCGTTCCCGATCCGGCGAATCCACGACGCTCACGCGGCGGAATCTTGGCCTTCGAAATCAGCACATAACCCTCGCGCGATCCCGGTACAGCACCTTCAACCATCAAGAGGTTCTCTTCCAGATCAATGCCGCGAATGCGCAGGTTGCGCACCGTAATCTGTTTGGCGCCCATGTGGCCCGGCATACGCTGGCCGGGAAAGACGCGCGACGGATAGCTGCTGGCGCCAATCGAACCCTGGATTTGAAACATATGTCCGTGCGCCTTTTGTCCACCGCCGAACTTGTGGCGCTTGACGACGCCGGCAAAGCCCCGGCCCTTCGAGGTGCCAATCACATCCACAAACCGCGCTTCCGCGAAGATGTCCACCAGCACGCGATCGCCCGCCTTGGCCGCCACCACGCCGTCGGCGTCCAGCTCCAAGCCAACCTCATTGATGACCTTGACCGGCGGAGCCTCGCACTTGGCAAAGTGCCCCTTCTGCGGCTGGGTCACGTTCTTGTCCTTGACAAACTCAACCAGGCCAATCTGCGCGGCCTCGTAGCCATCCCGCGCCAGCGTCTTCAACTGCGTAATCACGCAAGGGCCAGCCTGCAACACCGTAATCGGGTGTACCTCGCCCTTTTCATCGAAGACCTGCGTCATGCCGATCTTTTTTCCTAAAATTCCAACGACGCCCATGTTTTCCTTTCCTCATCATGCGATCTTCATCGCACTGCCGGGTAAAGCAATTTCTTAGTTGTTAGTTCTCAGTTCTCAGTTCTCAGTTCTCAGCACTTATCAGGTATCCGGTAACGACTGTGAACTGTGAACTGTGAACTCTAAAGCTACTTCTCAAACGCCTTGATCTCGACGTCCACGCCGGCCGGCAGATCAAGCTTC
>CAZYCV010000375.1:0-1185 GCA_964645305.1 uncultured Occallatibacter sp.
GGAGAGCGCTTTGTGCAGATCGTGCTGGGAAACTTTGACCGCTCCCACTCTCACCCCGCATTGCGCAGCATGATTCAGCAGGAGATGGTTCGCCTGCACCAGGGCGAAGAGAATCGCATTGGGCCAATGGCCGACAGATTCTTTCGCCCGCTGTGGCAGATGGTTGATCGCCTGCTTGAAGACGGAATCAG
The DNA here is from genome assembly GCA_964645305.1 of uncultured Occallatibacter sp. Taxonomy (GTDB): domain Bacteria; phylum Acidobacteriota; class Terriglobia; order Terriglobales; family Acidobacteriaceae; genus Telmatobacter. The sequence continues at coordinate 192 of CAZYCV010000375.1, forward strand.
TTCAGGCGAGCTGATTTGTGTTGATCCCGCGCAGATGCGCTACGCCGCGCTGGGCGCCAATCTTCTTTACTTTCTCTCCGCGCCGCTCATCAAACTGGCGATGGATACAGACCCGCTTGATCCGCGCGAGCTGGAAGCGCGCCGCAAGGCCGCCGTCGAGTATCTGGGCCAGACCATCTTCACCGATCGCCAGCATGGCGCCCGCGTGGCCGCTCGCGTGCTGGCCAGAACCCCCATGCCCAAAGCCACAACGGGCGGAAATACCTTTCCCAATTGCAATATCCAACCGACTGAACCGTCTTTGTAGAAGTGAGGTACACGTGAATCCACGCAATCGAGTATTTCTGATTTTGTCTCTACTCACCGTAGGCGCGCTGATCTACTACCTTTACACGGTGCGCCCCAAGAGCGATCTGCAGTTGATCGGCACCGTCGATGCCAATGAAGTGATTGTCAGCAGCAAGATCCCCGGCCGCATCCAGACCCTCACCGTCGATGAAGGCTCGCAGGTGCAGGCCGGTCAACTGATCGCCATTATTGAGAGCGACGACCTGGAAGCCGCGCGCAAAGCCGCCGAGGCCAACACCGCCAGCCAGCAGGGCAAGCTGGCCGAGAGCGTGGAAACCGTGCACCAGGACCAGGGCGAAACCGGCAGCGCCACGGTCAATGCCGAGGCCATGCTCAAGTCGGCCAAGGCCGCGCTCGCCCAAGCTCAGGCCAACTACGACCATCAGCAGGCCGACACCAGCCGCACCGTCGCCCTGGCCCAGCAGGGAATCATGAGCGAGCAGGCCAAGGATGACGCCGTCACCAGCTTGGCCGCCAGCAAAGCCGCCGTCGAGGCCGCTCACGAGAACGTCTCCGCCGCCGAAGCTTCGCTGCGTCAGGCCCGCGCTCATGAACTGCTCACCCAAGTTGCCGCGCGCACGGTTGATTCCACCCGCGACGCCGTCGAAAACGCCCGCGCCCTCGCCGACCAGGCCAAAGTGCAAGC
>CAZYCV010000376.1:0-1181 GCA_964645305.1 uncultured Occallatibacter sp.
TAGTGTAGTGTCTCATAAATACAATATTTTAATGCAATAAATTGCGTGACTTGTGCGTTTTCCTTTATGAAGGAGAATTCAGGCACATGCGCGTTGCTCCTGAGATTGTCTTGACGGCCGACGATGAGGTGACGCTCCGCCGCTGGTCGCACGGCCGCAGCACGCCGGCGCGGCTGGTGTTGCGGGCCAAAGTCGTGTTGGCGGCGGCCGAGGGTGTGGCCAACGACGCGATTGCCGAGCAATTGCAGACCGACCCGGGTTTGGTGGGACGTTGGCGGCGGCGTTTTGCCGAGGGGGGATTGGCGGCCATCGAGAAGGACGCCCCACGCGGCGGGCGTCCGGCGAAGCTGCGCGACCAGGTGGCGGCGCGAATCGTCGAGTGGACCACCCAGCGTCGGCCGGCCAATGCCACGCACTGGAGCACCCGAACATTGGCGGCGGAACTGGGCGTCAGTCGCGCCATGGTGAACCGGGTCTGGCGGGCGAACAACCTGAAGCCTCATCTGACGCGAACTTTCAAGCTGAGCAACGATCGCCGGTTCGTGGAGAAGTTGACCGACATCGTGGGGCTGTACCTCAATCCGCCGGAGCACGCGCTGGTGCTGAGTGTGGATGAAAAGAGCCAGATTCAGGCGTTGGACCGCACGCAGCCGGGCCTGCCGCTGAAGAAGGGGCGTTGCGGCACCATGACCCACGACTATGTCCGCAACGGGACCACCACGCTGTTCGCGGCGTTGGAACTGGCCGAGGGTCGCGTCATCGGCGATTGCATGCCCCGACACCGTCACCAGGAGTGGATCAAGTTCCTCAAGCGGATCGACGAACAAACGCCGCCGGACCTGGACCTGCACCTGATCGCGGACAACTACGCCACGCACAAGCACCCGAATGTGCTGGCGTGGTTGAAGCGTCATCCCCGCATCCACATGCACTTCACGCCGACCAGCAGTTCGTGGTTGAATCTGGTGGAGCGGTGGTTCCGCGAGATCACCGACAAACGCATCCGGCGTGGCTCGTTCAATAACGTTCAGCAATTGATCGACGCGATCACGGCCTACATCGACCAGCACAATCAAGAGCCCAAGCCGTTTGTCTGGACGGCGAGCGTCGCCAGGATTCTTGAGAAAGTCCGCCGGGCGAAAGCCGTGCTGGATAAAATGCAATCAGATTGAGACACTACA
>CAZYCV010000377.1:0-1159 GCA_964645305.1 uncultured Occallatibacter sp.
TGTACTGGACCCCTTTCATTGCACACTAACCTTGTTAGCTGAATTGTATTCTTTGGCCGCCAAAACTGCAAATTGCTGTGGCGGCATTTTCAGTGCCGAATGTATTCTGGTGTGATTGTAGTGATAGATGGTCTGGTATATTTCATACACTAACTCTCCAAGTGTCTTGAATCTTGATGGATCACCAAAATCCACCTTGAATTGCGAATGGAAAGATTCCTGGTAGCCGTTCTCCCACGGACAACCCGGAGCTGAACGGGAAATGAGTGTGCCGATGTTTGCGAGAGCTTCGATGAATATTTCTGAGTTGTACTCACTGCCATTGTCGCTGTGGAAAATCAGAGGTCTGGGGTTGTACTGGATGGCATTCATCAAAGCGGAGAGAACCAGTTGCACCGCGTGTGTTGTATACACCGAGAGACCGACAATTCGTCTGGTGAACAAATCCATGACCGTAGCGATGTACACAACTTTTCCTTGGAAGTTGAAGTGGGTGAAGTCAGCTGTCCAGATGTGGTTGGGATATGCCGGGTATGTGGTCATGAGCAGATTGGGATATATCACTTTGATATTCTTGGTTTTCTTCCACTTCTTGCCACGTCTGCGATATGCTTTGATACCAAAAATATTCATCACCCTCTTCACCGGCTTTCTATTCATATTGAGATGCTGGGATATTCTGCGAGAGCCATATGACGGATGTTCTCGCAGCACTTCCTCGATTCGACATTTGAGATGCCAATCTTTGTCCGGTTTTTTCGGTCTGTAATATAGGCTGCGGAGGGAGACACCAAGCTCTCTGGCCCGAAGAGTCTTGGTGGTCAAACTGTTTTCTCTCATTTCTTTTTTTGGGTTTCGGAGAGCTTGAGTGTGATTTCTCCGAGCAACTGGAAAAGCTGCTGATTTTCACGTTTCAATTTGATGTATTCCGACAGAGATATTTGTTCGTCAGTTTTCTTGGCAATCCAGGCATAGATGGTTCCTTCGGCTATGCCATGATCCTTGGCTGCTTGAACCACGGTCACCCCTTCGTTTTTGATTCGATTAATAATCTGCTCCTTCAGTTCCGGAGCAATGCGATGTTTTTTCATATGTCTTGTATGTTAACTAACACTGTTAATTATACAAGATTGGTGTGCAAATTTTGGGGTCCGGGCCA
>CAZYCV010000378.1:0-1157 GCA_964645305.1 uncultured Occallatibacter sp.
GATGACGTTTGGAGTGTGGTCAGAGGCTCTAAACCGCATTAGGGATAGGCCGATGGCTTCCCGACGCCCAGCAGAGCCTCTGGACGGGCATTCTGTTCGATCTACCGCTACCGTAAAGGGTTATCCGATGCAGCCAAACCACCCCATCCTCATTTGGAAAGTTCTTCCATCCTCCTTTTTTTGCTTTTCCTTCCTCCTTATGAAGCGAAGCCCGTAGGGCGAAAATTTGCAGATTTGCACAGAGGCCGACTCCTGGTATTTATCTTGATAAACACTCTTGAAAAGCCTCTTGGTCTCTTGTTCAATATAGGGCGACTCGCAAGTCCGCTTTTTGCAACCCGCAGGTCCGTTTTTGACGACCCGCAAGTCCGTTTCGATGACTCGCAGGTCCGTTTTCTGCGACTCGCAGGTCCGCTTTTGGGCGGGTCGATTATCCTCAATTTTGCAAGGTATATAAGGTATTTATATTCAGTTAGATAGAAAGAAATACGACTCGCAGGTCCGCATCAAATATCCACGGTGGACGGTGGATATTGACACGAATTGAGCAAGTCCTTTTGAATTAGCATGATAGCGGAGTATTTGACTCGCAGGTCCGCTTTGTCTGTGAGCGGCTGTTTCCAGTGCCATCCTCCAAGGACGAAAAATCAGGGATGTGAGGGGCTTACGGGAGCGATGGAGAGCTGATAAACGCCGAAAAAATACACGAAAGTCCGCTTATTGGGGTATCCGTTTATACACTTCTACAAATATAGAAACTGCGTTATAGTGGCATTGTAGGCGCAGGGTGCAGGGGGGGTCCAATGGCGAAAAGAGATGATTGGTCGGCGCGGAAGAAAAAACCTCAGTCGGAAACGACAGAGTCCATATCGCAGATTTTCAAAGTAGATCAACCGACGTATCTCAAGGTGCGGACGCTTGCTGCTGCGCGCCGGGGTACAGGGAGAGCAGCAACGGGGCAGGACATCTATGCTGAAGCAATCCAAGAGTATTTGGCGCGTCATGCCGTGGAGCTTATGGACGTGGCGAAGATAGCATAGTTCTTTTCATTTAGGAGAGCCACATGGCAAGCCAAACACGGATACGGAATTACAAGACAGAGAAAGAGAACGGACAGCTTGAGCTTTGGAGAGGGCTGGAGATTGTCCGAGAGGAGC
>CAZYCV010000379.1:0-1154 GCA_964645305.1 uncultured Occallatibacter sp.
CATGGCGTCACGCATTATAAATTTTTCAAGATTTCAGTTAGATATTCGTTATTCCAACTGGCAATAAGCCTTCTGTTATTGACTCCATATCGTTTGAGCGGGGATTGAGTTATTTTGGTTAATGCAAATCGTCTGACAATTGCAAAATTTTCTGCTGCATTATCTTTTCGTTTTCGACTATGATCCTCATTAAATTGAACATCTAACACCCAATGTAAATTATTCTCTATAGCCCAATGATTACGAATAGCGGTATTAAAATATTCAGCAGTTTGATTTAAACTTGATATATACAATCGCTCTTCCTTTGTTGTAGTATCCTTGATCTCCCGTATAGAAGTCAGTTTAATTACAGTCTGTAGGTTTTTCCATGAATCTATGTTTTCTATTCCTGTTATGTCGGTTATTACTTCGCATATTCGTGTTTCTATACGACCATGATTTTTTTCTAACGTCTCATGCTGTAAAATATTTGATTGTATCTTAAATTCAAATTCTATTGCTTCTTTTAAGTTTTTTTGATTGTCTTTTATTGCTATAATATAATCGGCTTCTTTATCACAAATTTGTCGTACGATATCTTTCTGGCAACTCATGGCATCAGTAGTTATTACCGATCCCTTAATATCTAAAAGAGTTAATAATTCTTTAACTGCCGCTATTTCGTTCGATTTTCCGACGGTTTTAACCTGCCCTAATACCAAACGATTCTGATGGCTCCATGCACTAACTAAGTGAATAGCATATTTCCCATTGATTTCATCTTTTGAACCACGAAGAGTTTTCCCATCTATATTTAAAAACTCGCCCTGTCCTTTGATTCGAAAGGAATCTGACCATGCCATAAAACTTTTGGAAAATTCCTTGCTGTCAATCCGCTTAAATAAGCGTTCTATTGTATCGTGGGACGGAATTCCATTAGGCATCTTTAAATAACCTTTCAAAAATTCCTTTTTACTTTTTCCAAATTCTTCAATCGTTTCCCATGATTCGCAACCGCAGATAACCGCTATAATTGCTAACAATAAGATGTCTTCTAATAGATGCGCTTTACATCTATCAACTCGTGGATCATGGATTTTGCTGAAGTAGCTTGATGTTTCTTTTTTCATGAAATAAAAATACTTGGGTTGTCGTTCTCTTTATTAACCCAT
>CAZYCV010000380.1:0-1143 GCA_964645305.1 uncultured Occallatibacter sp.
CACCACCAATAGAACCATAACCCCCACCACCGCCACCCCCTGCAACTACCAAATACTTAACAACATAAGTGTTGGGATTATTAAGAGAGTCATACACAATCCATCCCCGTGTACTATCAACGTACACCAGCGATAGCGAGCTATTAGGCATGGAATAAACATTGTTGGTGTAGTTGCATTGTAATAAATATCCACTGCTGGTACTTACAGCAACAAGCAGCCCTAGTGATGCAGCATTACAAGGTAAACTCCATCCTGTATTTATAGGAGAAGCTATCTGAGTCCAGGTTGTGCCATTGGTTGACGTGATAATATAATTGGTACCAGTAGCAATAAATATCCCAAGTCCAGCACACCAACAAACACCATTTAATGAAACTGTATTTCCTCCTGGTTGTGTTTGCGCAGTCCAGGTCACCCCATCAGGAGAAGTCATAATGTTTGTTGCAGCAGCACTTTGAGCAACAGCACAGAACAGCCCTAAAGTTGGAGAGTAATCTATTGAGTTCCAATTTATAGCAGAAGTTGCTGGATGAACTGTCCAAGTAGTTCCGTTAGAGCTGATAGGAACGTAGCCGCTCCATCCCACCACGACTGTTAAACCTGATGGAGCGCAGCAAACTGCTGTCAAGCTATATGATGAACCAACATATCCTGTCCAACTCCCTGCGGCAGCGGTAGGTGAAGTATAAACGCCACCATAAGAGCCTAAAACAACAAATACTCCCCAAGTTGGATTCCAGATATTGTCAGAACCATACGAAGGACCCCAACCAGTTGATGTCCAATTTATTCCATCAGGGCTAGTGTAAATTGCATTAAGGTTTGCAATCCATAAATTTAAAGTAGGGGAATATGATATGCCGCGAACACCATAAGGGGTCAAGGAAGCTGGAAACGTGTGAGACGTCCAAGTAATAACTCCTGCTGAATTTGGAACCCCTGTAGAATAATAGGCAGCGCTATTTTCAACCGCTATAAACAAATTCTGATTGGCAGACCAAACTATACCTGTTGAATTATGAGGCTGTGGCGGCGTCGTAAAACTCAATCCAGACCCATTTACAGGAGAGCCACCATTACAAATAGTAAAATTATTAACCCCCCAATTGCCATTATAATCCGTAAAGCTAACCTCTTGCC
>CAZYCV010000381.1:0-1132 GCA_964645305.1 uncultured Occallatibacter sp.
TATGACAGCGCTACGTGTTTTTGGCATTATCGGCCTTGTTTTTTGCTTGGCGCTGTCGGCTTTCGTAGGACGTTCGGTTCCGTTCTTGGTGGTACGTGTTGATGGTTGAAAGTAACTCGATGAAATCGGGATCGGACTCAAGCGACCGTTGCAAAATGGGCCCGAGCGCTCGGACCACCTGTTCCAGCGTGATCTCCGGATTTTTTCCCCCGCAGTTGCACGGTTTCGGTCGCCAGGATGTACATGCCGATTCGCGAACAGAGCCAATGACGAATCAGGCTCTGGTAGGTTCGCACCTCGAACGCGCCGAAGCCGCAGTCCTGTTTGGCTCGTTCAAACCACATTTCTACGTGCCAGCGGGCGAAGGCGACTCGCAGCATTTCCTCCAACGTTGTGCTTTCGGATGCGTTGCTGACGAAGTACTTGATCTCGCCCGTTTCGGCATTGCGGGCGATGAGCAGCCAGTACGACCGATCCGTGGGACACGACTCGCCGTCGTCGTTTTTGGCCACCAGGTAAACCCTCGCGGATTTAACCTCCCACACGCACGCGCCACGCGTCGTGTCCTTGATGTGGATGCGTCGCCACGGCTGCTTGCGGAACACTGGGCTGAAGCGACAGAGGTTGTCGACCTGTTTCGAGGCATGGGCGGCTTGCGAACTGCGACATGCCGGTCGGGTCGCCCAGCAGTGGAAGTTGGCACGAACCTCGCCGATCACCCGTTGTCCGCTACGGTCTATGCGATAAATGAACTCCGGCACCGAAGTGAATTCTTCATCGCAGGTGATCCAGGAGAAACGAACACCGTCGGCAAGACACGCGTCCACCTGGTCGGCCGCGATCCGCCACTTGGTACGGAACACCGCGTTCTCGGGGATATGGGCTTCCTTGCGGCGAGCGGGATCGTTGATCCAGCTTTCCGGCAGATAGACATCCGAGGCGATGCAAGCGCTGAAGGAGTTCTTCGGATCGTTGTTCGTGTAAATCAGGTGTTGCCCCACCACGCAGTTGTCGATTTTCCCGGACTCGCCGCACCATTGCCGCTGGACACCGGGCGTTTTGTCGCCTTGCTTGGCGTGGGCCGAGCCATCAATCACGCCGATGGCGTTCTCGCAACCGTACTCGTCCATAA
>CAZYCV010000382.1:0-1128 GCA_964645305.1 uncultured Occallatibacter sp.
ATATGGCACGACCCATCCGGCCCCTGCTGATTACTTCCGAGCAACGTCGGGAATTGCGCACCCTGATCAATCGGCCCACGGTGGCCGTCCGCGACCACCGCCGGGCGTGGATCATTCTCAACCGTGCCGATGGCCTCAGTCAGACCCAAACGGCGGTCAAGGCGGGCGTGGCCCGGCCTGTGGTCATCAAGTGGGAGCAGCGTTTTCGCAAGGCCGGTCTGGCCGGCTTGGCGGACGCCAAAGGCCGGGGGCGCAAGCCTTGGCTGGATCCACAAGTGCGGGAGCGGATTCTGACGCGGGTGACCCAACCGCCGGCCAACCGCACCCGCTGGACCGTGCGGACCATGGCCCAGTCGGCGGGGGTTTCCAAGGCCACGGTTCAACGGCTCTGGAGCGCCAATGATCTCAAGCCGCATGTGGTGCGGACCTTCAAACTGTCCAACGACAAGCAATTCGAGGCCAAGTTTTGGGATGTCATCGGCCTTTACCTCAACCCGCCCGACCGGGCGTTGGTGCTGTGTTGTGATGAGAAAAGCCAGTGCCAGGCTTTGGAACGCACCCAGCCGAGCCTGCCGTTGAAAGGGGGTCATCCTTGCACCCGCACCCATGATTACAAGCGGCATGGCACGATCACCCTCTTTGCGGCCTTATCGTATCTGGACGGCAAAATCTTCAGCGCCACCGCCGCCAAACACACCCACCGGCAATGGCTGGCCTTTCTCCAACAACTGGACCGGGAGACCCCGGGCGAATTGACGCTTCATTTGATTGCCGACAACTACAGCACCCACAAACATCCCAAAGTCAAAGCCTGGCTACAGGCGCGCAACCAGCGCCAACAAAAGGCCTGTGGCCAAGAGCGGGTGGTGTTGCATTTCATTCCCACTTCCAGTTCCTGGATGAACCTGGTGGAACGGTTCTTTCGGGATCTGACCGAGGACGTCGTGCGGGCGGGCAGTTTTACCAGTGTCCAAGACCTCGTGCAGAACATCACGGACTACCTCGCCGAACGCAATCTCAGCCCCAAACGTTATGTCTGGAAGGCGCAGGGAGCCGAGATTCTGGCCAAAATCCAAAGAGCACGGGAAATCATGGAAAAACAGAAATGTATAGGTAATTCAGAGACGG
>CAZYCV010000383.1:0-1124 GCA_964645305.1 uncultured Occallatibacter sp.
ATACTAATTAGTGTTCTATAATATACAAATAAAATTTGTATATTTGCCGGATGGCAAGAAAATCAAAAATCATAGTTCATGTTCCAAATGCTATTTTGGAGCAAAAGCTGAAGGAAGTAAAGGGCTTTTGGCGAGTTCAAAGAATATTGGTAATTCTCAGTTTACAAAAGAAACCGCAAACCAGTAAGGAATTATCAGCAAATTTTAATTTGAGCGAAATAGCGATTCGAAAATTAATAAGCTTATATAACAAGTTGGGGATGGCGGCAATTGATGTAAAAGGTCAGGGAGGACGCAAAAACGCAATAATGACAGTAGAAGAAGAGCGGGAATTTTTAGAACAGTTTCTTGACAGAGCCATGCATGGACAAATAGCAACAGCGGAAGAAATCCGAAAAGCATTTATAAGAAAGACAAAGCGAACGAAAGTTGCTAAATCGACTATTTACGACTTACTAAAACGTCATGGTTGGTCAAAGAAAAAAGCTCGTCCAAGTCATCCGAAAAGTGACAAAGAAGCCCAAGCCTCTTTTAAAAAAACTTTCCCAAACAAGTAGATGATATAATTAATGTGAAGAACCTTGATAAAACAAAAGTAGTTTTATTGGCTCAAGACGAAGGAAGATTTGGGAGAATCACAAATACCCGATGTGGCTGGTGTCCTCCACGGGAAAGACCTATTCATCAGAAACAAATAGTAAGAGAGTATTTTTATGTATTTGCAGCAGTATGTCCAAAATTTGGGGAGATTACTGCCTTAATATTACCTGAATGTAATACGGAAATGATGAATAGATTTTTAAAAGAAGTTAGCCGGGTTTATAAAAACAATGAGGTGATAATGCAGGTAGACGGCGCTGGATGGCACACAACTCAAAGTTTAAACATTCCTTGCAATATCCATTTTGTGCGACAACCACCATATAGTCCTGAAGTAAATCCCGTCGAACATATATGGGATGACATTAGAGAAAAAGAGTTTAATAATGAAATATTTGACACTTTAGATGAGGCAATGAATAGTGCTGAATTGGGAATTATACGATTGAAAAGAAATCAAAAATATTTATCATCATTAACTGGATTTAATCACTTAATGTATAATTTAGAACACTAATTGGTAT
>CAZYCV010000384.1:0-1101 GCA_964645305.1 uncultured Occallatibacter sp.
TGGCGTTTGTCCCGGGAGTTGGCCACGCGCTGGGACTGGCGCAACGGGGCGGGACAGTTGAAAGACATGGCGGCGCGGACGTTGCTGGGGAAGTTGGAGCAGCGGGGATTGATTGGCTTGCCACCCCGCCGACAAGTTCCCACCAATCGCATGCGTTGCGTTGGCCAAGAGGCAGGAGAACCGGAGTGGGATCAGGGCCGGATAGACTGTGACCTGGCGCAACTGGATGGGCTAACCGTGAAAGAAGTCAGCACGCAATCTGGCGAACGGGCTTGGGTGAGGGCGGCGTTGCGCCGGTTTCATTATCTGGGTTTTGGTGGTGCCGTTGGCGAGAACTTGCAATACGTCGTCCGGGATGGGGAGGGGCGCCCGTTGGCTTGTCTGGTGTTTGGGGCGGCGGCCTGGAAGTGTCAGGACCGGGATCAGTTTATCGGCTGGTCGGCCGGGCCACGGCAAAAGAACCTGGCGTGGGTGGCCAACAACTCGCGTTTTCTGATTTGGCCGGGTGTAAAGGTGCGGCATTTAGGCAGTTGGATCCTGGGCCAGGTGGTTGGTCGGATCGCGCGGGACTGGCAAGCCAAGTATGGGCATCCGGTGGTGCTGCTGGAGACCTTTGTCGAACGGGAACGTTTCCGGGGCACGGTGTATCGTGCGGCCAACTGGCAGCGGGCGGGCGTGACGGCGGGGCGGACGCGCCAGGATCGCCACACCTCTATGCAAGTGCCGGTCAAAGACATTTATCTCTATCCGTTGCGGCGGAGTTTTCGGGAGGTCCTCCAAGGGTGAAGACGCCCGAGGAAGTTTTGCGGGGGTTGGCCAATAATCCGGCCGGGTTGCTGGAGTATGCCGCTCAACTCCAAAGGCAACTGACGGAGACTCAGCAGGAACTCGAGCAAAAGGCGCAGCAACTGGCCGAAGCACAGGCGATCATTGCCGATCTGAAACGAGAGCTCTTCGGGGCCAAGGCCGACAAGCTCAACGAGGAACAGGAAGAGCAGCTCCGTCAACTGCTGGGCGATGCTCAGGAGCAAACCCAGCGCACGGCACCCCTGAGCCAGGAGGTGCTCGAAGGAGCCCTGGCCCAAGAGCGAGCCGACCAAC
>CAZYCV010000385.1:0-1091 GCA_964645305.1 uncultured Occallatibacter sp.
CGGACTTCAGCACTGGGTTGGCGGCCTCGAACTTCGCCTTCACCTGCTCCCAGGTTAGGGCGGATGACCCCGCCGGAGGTGGAGCAGGTAGGCCAGGGATGGCCGACGGTGTAAATTTCTGCGGTAGCGGCTGATCCGGTAAGCCCGCCGCGCCGTTCTGGCCAGACTGCGCCTGCTGAGTGCGTGCCCCAGGGGAGTAGAGCAGGAGGAGAAGAACCGCGAAGTTCATTACAGCGAATCGGCAGGAGAACACTGATTTCATTTTATTCATGCACCACCTCCGCCTTCGGGAGATCGTCGTCATCGCTGGCAATCCATGTATAGAGCGTGGGCAGCAGGAAGATGCTCAACAAGAGAGCTGACGCTAGCCCCCCCACAATGACAATGGCGAAGGGACGCTGCGAATCGGATCCAATGGCGTGGGACGTCGCCGCCGGAAGAAGTCCCAAGGTAGCTACCAGCATGGTCATCATGATGGGCCGCAGCCGCAAGACTGCGCCCTCAACAGCGGCATCTACAACGGTATAGCCACGAGCTCTCAATTGGTTGATGTATTCCAGCATGATGACGCCTGTCTGTACGGAGACGCCAAACAGAGCCAGGAAGCCGACACCGGAAGATACGCTGAAAAATGTGCCGGTGACAAGAAGAGCGAGCAAGCCCCCAACGGGAGCCATGGCCACGTTGGCGAGAATCAGCAGCGCCCATTTGAAAGAACGAAACATGCTGTAGAGAATGATGAAGATAAAAAAGATCGTCAGGGGCACGATGAGGGCCAGCCTACTTTCGGCGCGCTTTTCGCTGTCGTATTCTCCCGACCATTCGAGGTGATAGCCACGCGGTATCTGCACATTCCTGGCGATCTGGTCGATGGCTTCCCGGACGGTGGTGCCCAGATCGCGCCCGCGAACCTCAAAGCGGATGGCCACATAACGGGAACCGTCTTCCCGGAAAATGTCGTAGGCGTCGTCGCGAACCTCGGCTTTGGTCAGTTGAGCCAGCGAGACCCGCTCTCCCGAAGGAGAGAGCAGTCGAATATTCTGGATAGCCTCCTTGGTATCACGATACGGTTTCTGATAGCGCACGACCAC
>CAZYCV010000386.1:0-1084 GCA_964645305.1 uncultured Occallatibacter sp.
TCACTTTTATAATCGCTAATATTTTCAAAGAAATTTAAACATATTTCTTTGAAAACTGCAAATTTTTCATAATACTTATTATACGTTGTTTTTTTCTTGAAGAACCTCCATAATCGCTCTATAATATTAAGGTTTGGGCTGTATGGTGGTAAAAACACAAATTGTATCCTTTGATTTTTTTCTAAAAATTCTTTCACTATTTGAGAACGATAATATTTTGCATTATCCAATATAATGTACAGTATTCCCAAAGGCTGTTCTTTAAGCATTTGCTCTAATAACGCTATAGTCGATTGAGAATTTATACTTTCATCATCACGAATAATAACGTTATGTTTCTCTATGTCATATGCTCCATTTATATTCACCCTCATGCGACCCGTATTGGTTTTAAGCGCTTGCTCTTTACCTTTCTTTATCCAACCGTAAGCGGGTTGTGAGTTGTGTAAAGGATGCACCCCGTCCATAAAATATATGCGGTCTTCTGGTGATTTATTTGCCTTTAGTTCATTATATTTTTCAATAAATTCTTCTTGTGCTTTTTGATTTGCTTTACCAGGAATATGTTTGGGTTTCTTATAACTGAATCCCATTTGATGCAACAAACTTGTCATGCCTTTGGGCGTATATTCAATCCCGTATTTTGTAAGAACATAAGCACATATTTCTTTCGCTGCTAAATAAATATGATTTCCTAAATGCGATGATAATTCTAACTGTTCTGAAGCAGTTAATTTGCTTGTGCCTCCATTGTAGTTATCTTCAAGCAATGTTATTATTCCTCCCGTTTCATATATCCTATACCATCTTCTTACCGTTCCATCATCTATTAATAATAACTCCGCAATTTCTTCATAGCTATATCCCTTGTTAAGTAGTAATATCGCTTTTATTCGATCTCCTTCACGTAGCGTTCGAACTTTCTTGTGCATTCGCCTGTATTCGGCTATTTGTTCCTGTGTTAGAAAGTCTTTCATTTATGTTACAAAGAAAATGTAAATGCGATTTCTTTGTCATTGAAAATATCTTTTTTATAAACGATTGGTTGTTAATTGTTTTTCTGTTTTTGTTCAGCATCAGTATA
>CAZYCV010000387.1:0-1081 GCA_964645305.1 uncultured Occallatibacter sp.
TTGAAAGAGGGTTTGGCACTATTCAGCATGTTTAATGCAATGTGGCGAACCAAGGCCATATTTTCCGAGGCATGGTCCTTACGGACTCGTGAAAGGTCTTCACCAAATACAACGTCTAGCGTCCAATGTAGCGCATTTTCCACCAACCAATGGGCTCGCACAGCAGATGCTATTTTCTCAGCATTAGGAGGCAAGCTGCTAATAAAGAAGCGATTTTCACGACTCACTTTGCCCCTAATTTCTTGAGTTTCCTCGATCATAATTATCGTTTGCAGACCAACCCATTTGGACTTTTGTGGTAGCCACTCAATCTGATCAGTCACCCAGCATTTCCGGGTTTCAATGCGACCATGCCCACAGTCTACTTCAATGCTTTGATCTGTAATTACCGAAGATTCTTTCTTGGAAATTTCAGTCTCTAAAAATAATTTCACGTCTTCAGACAGAGTTCCTTGATTACCCTTGAGCGCTAAAACGTAATGCCCCCCTTGATCAATGATTTTTTTTGCAATCGCTGTTTGACAGCCCATCGCATCGATGGTCACAATATTTCCTTTCAAGTCCAGTAAATCTAAGAGCTTGGGAATAGCCGTAATCTCATTGGATTTATCCTCGACCTTTTGCTGCGCCAGCACCAGTCGCATCCCTGTCGCAAATGCGCTAACCATATGAATGGCAGAGCCACCGCTCGCTCTATCCAAACTTCCGCATAGCGTCTTACCATCAATCGCAATAACCTCATTGAGCACGACTTGAAACCGCTTGACCCACTCAATAAAGCACAATTTAAATGATTCCGGAGATAAGGCGGCAAATACCCTGGCAAATGTATTTTTTGATGGAATGCCATTTTTAAAAGCAAAATATTTCCTCAAAAAATCGATTTTCTCCTCCCCAAACAAAACGTAATCTCGCCAACTTTCTACTCCACAGATCGAACCGCAGATTGCTATAAAAATAATTTCTACTAGGGGGTATAGCTTCTTTCGATTGATTCGAGGATCTTTCAGCGTTGAAAAACACTCCTCAAACCCTTGGGGTACCTGATTTTCCATCTTTTTACTTCCTTTTGCTCAAAAAG
>CAZYCV010000388.1:0-1081 GCA_964645305.1 uncultured Occallatibacter sp.
CAAAAATAACAGGTTTGAAAATTCGGTGAATCTTTCAATGCCTTCTCGGATGCCCTCTTTTCTTAAAAGGTCTTCCGCTTCAGAAAAGATTTTTATCAGTTCCCGCTTGGTGTAAATGACTTTTTCCGGTGAATACAATTGCGAGCCATGTTCTAAAAAACACAGCACTTGTTTTTCAGAAATGAACTCCGTTATTGTCTGGTCATCAAGTTTAAGGCTGGATTTTGTCCGAATGTCATACGTTTCAACGATTGACCCATCGGTGACAAAAATAATTGAAACACCCAATGGGATTGCATAAAGATTGACGGCTTGGTCAAGGGCTTCTTTAAGGGACTGACCGCTCCTTTTTGTTTCGGTGATGGCAATAGGAGTATCGCTGTCTGATTTGTAATGGACATAATCCGGTGCTTTACCTTTGAACTTTTTATTCTGTTCAATTGTTTTTGCACGTTCGGTGAAGACATTGCAATCGGGCGAAGATTCATCCGTTTCCCAGCCAAGATTGACAAGGATCAAATCAATCTTTTTTCGAGTGGCAGTTTCTAATGGCTTTGTAAATTCAGACATAAATTTCTCCGCTTATTCTTTATACGTCAGCCGTTTCCCAACGGTTTTTTCCAGTCCAATCACTGTGCGTTCGCCGTCAGTCAAAAACCGAGTATTGTGCCGGTGGTCAAACTCCGCAAGATAAAGCGGCAAATGCTGTTCGCTGATATGATGAAACGTCCCCATGACTCCGCGTTTCAGGAGCGAGAAAAACCCCTCGACTCCGTTTGTGTGCGCCAGCCCTCGAACATATTCACGCGCCGAATGATTCACGGCTTGATGCGATGCGAAATCTTTTGTCGCTTTCCGATAGGCGCGAAAATCATCCGTCATAATCGTTGCCGTCGCCTCGACATTATCTTTCAAAACGGCCTTCAAATTCTTGCCGGTGACATGACGCATGACTTGTGAACGCACTCGACCGCCGCGCTCGACCAGCGAAACCACCGGCACTTTGTTTCCCATGAAGTGACGGCCATGCCCGCGTGTTTTCCCGCCGACATACGTTTCATCGGCTTCAATTGTGCCGGAA
>CAZYCV010000389.1:0-1038 GCA_964645305.1 uncultured Occallatibacter sp.
CGCTCGACGGGAATCGTGTAACGCATCGACTGCATTAGTCGGATGGGTTCAGCACGATGAATCCGCCCGAATGACTTATATACATTCGATGAAAGATCGACGCTGGCAGAAGGCCAGCCGCATCGAATGCCAGCACACGACGCGATTGAACCACATCCACTCCGCGAACCGTCGTTGTGCCGATTCTAAGTGCGGTGTTCGAATAGATCACTGCACTCTTCGCGCCACTGCTGGTTGCCATTGACCCGCCCCATGATTGCGGTGAAAGAGAACGATGGACGGAAGGAAACAACTCCGGATATTTTGCTCCAGTATCCAACTGCAACTGCACTTTGTCTCGGCTCACTTCAGTGAACTCGACTGCGATCAGCAAACGATTGGTCGTGAGCGCACCATCGTGTTGTCCCATCGTCTCGAATCGACATCGCTCTCCCGCGGGGGGCGTACTGCCGAAGCGCAAAGTGCGTTCTTTGAAGTCGATGAGAAAGTCGAAGTTGGCAAGAAAATCCTCGCCAAGAACACCGCGTATACCTGGGGCTAGCAATTTTTGCCGAGGCAGTGTGTCTACGATTGCCCCCAGGCCGGAAACGGAAGCCGCGCCCAAGCGAACATTCTTTAGCTGAACCAGCTTGTCCTGGCGTCTGCGCAGCATCCCGGTAAGAGCGACCTCACCGATGGCGGGGGCCTGCAATTGGCGGGCAAGATCGGGATCAATCACAACGCGCGTAGTGCCCGTATCCAACAGAAAGTTGAAGGGACCGGCTCCATTGATCATCGTCTGAACGATGATCAGATATCCATCGCGCAGCTTGAATTTGATGATCTGGTCCGGATGCGTTTCTTGCGCGATCAACCCTGCGGGAAGCACAAGTATCAGAAAGAAAAGATAGAACCAGGCAGCCAAAGACCGGCTGGAAGGTCGGCTTAGATCCAGGCAACAACATCGGAGTGTCAGAGGACGGACCTTGGCCATGATACTTTTCTCATCGGCGGCAAGCGCAAATTGCTTGAACGTTGACCACCCCACGAATGTACTGC
>CAZYCV010000390.1:0-1036 GCA_964645305.1 uncultured Occallatibacter sp.
TTGTTCGCTGACTCTTCCAAATCGGCGTTCCCTTTTTTGGAAATTCCTTATCGCTTCATAAAGATGTTTGCGGTTAAAACCAGGCCAGTGTACATCGGAAATATAAAACTCAGTATAAGCAATCTGCCAAAGCATAAAATTGCTAATCCTAAATTCACCGCTAGTTCTTATTAATAGATCAGGATCAGGAAAATTTTTTGTAGTTAAATTTTCTGAAATTATTTTTTCGTTTATATTTTCAATTGAAAGCTTTCCTTCACAAACTTCACGGGTAATACTCTTAACCGCTTCCAATAATTCCCATCTACCCCCATAGCTAAGCGCTAAATTAAGAGTCATTTTTTTATTATTTTTAGTTCTTTCAACTGCGTCGTAGAGTTCTTTTTGGACCTCCTTAGGCAAAGATTTCACATCACCAATTGTCGTTAGGCGGACATCATTCTGCATTAGTTCATCACATTTATCTTTTACACTCTTTAAAAGCAGGCGCATCAAGGTTGAAACTTCGTCTTTGGGCCTTTTCCAATTTTCAGTTGAAAATGTGAATAAAGTAAGGTATTTTACTCCTATATCCGAACAAGCCTGAGTAATTTCTCTAACTGAGTCAACTCCTTTTTTATGACCTGCAACCCTCGGCAGCCCTCTTTTCCTTGCCCATCTACCATTCCCATCCATAATAATAGCAATATGATTAGGAATTTCACCCGAATTTCTTAATTCTTCTTGTATTTTTGCATCCGATTCCGATTGCTTCTTACCCAAATTTATCCTCAAAAATGATAAAGCGTGTAAAATTAAACTTATGACTCTTTAATGTCAAGGTAAGTAATTATTGACCAAATAATCTTAATTTCAATTAAAACAGAAACTTTGATAATTAAAATTATTATGCGGGAAAGTACAATGAAAGGTAAAAAGAAAAGACATTTAAACGAATAATAATTCATTGAGAATCGAGAATATTTAAAAGTAAAATATTTTTAGGAAAGGAAATAAATCAATATGAACGCTTAAAGAACGAATTGCGGATAAAATT
>CAZYCV010000391.1:0-1026 GCA_964645305.1 uncultured Occallatibacter sp.
GTTCCTGCCAGAACTTGGTGTGGGCCGGCGAGGGCACATACCGCATTGGATTCAACGCACTGGAGTCTCCCTGGAAGGCCAAACCTTCTGCAAAGCCGCCTACCACGCGCCCCAGCTTGCCGTGCATGGAACGAGCTTCGGCCCCGCCGAGATCTTCACGATACTGACCAAATCCCTGTTCGATCAGTTCTCGGTTGACATTCTCACCATCGGCCAGAATGACAGCTCGGATCTGCTCTGCATTGCTCGCAGCTCCTTTTGGCACAACGGCCCGGATCGAGGTGCCTTCGGCCAAATGATCGGCCAGATACTGCTGCATGGCGCCGTGACGGCGGTCCACTTCCTGGGCCACCTCACTGCGGGTCATATCGTTGTTCTCGCCGAGGATGCGCGCCGACAGGTCTGCCGCACTCATGCCGACGGAAGAGAACTGGAAGCGCCGGCCGGGGAACTCTTTGAGGGTGACCCCGCCTGGGGAAACCTCATCGACGGTGCCAGAAATCTCATCGACAGGGGCGGTGAAGTGCCTGTCGTTCATCCGGATGACCGACTCACGGGTCTGCTTGACCCGGTTCATGATCTTCTCGTATTCGATCTCCAGTTCGGTATTGCCCTTGGCTTGCTGGGCTACGCGCTGCCTGATGTTGTGGTACTCACGTGAGTATGGAGCCACATCAGCCAGGATGGCCATCTTGTGGATGTCTGGATAGTCTTCTGGGTTGACTCCTTTGAGCTCCGGGTGGATCGCGGCATAGCCGGCGCCGGGCAGGCGCGCGTAGCCTTGGTCGACCTGGATGAACGGGTCACCGACATGGAAGTTGGTGTAGTAATCATCACCGGGCAGCCATGAAGGTGCCGTGTTGGGGATCTCGTTGGCCTGTGGAGAGAAGCTCTCACGCTGTACAAAGCGGCGGAATGGCTCTGTGTATCCGAAGTGTTCTGTTCCTGAGAGGGAGGGGCCGATGCCGGCGCCCAACTCCTTCTCGTAGTAGCGACGGGAGAAGTTGTCGATCTGACGAGATCCCT
>CAZYCV010000392.1:0-1025 GCA_964645305.1 uncultured Occallatibacter sp.
TAGAGCGGTTTTGATTTAAGTGGTTACATATCCGCACGAGGCGATGAAGTTTTCGCACTCGCCGGGCGTTACGCCGTCCAGCAGTCTTCCGATTTCTTTCCAGAGTTCGTCTATCGATCGCTTGGCGGCTTTGCGCAGCAGTGCTTTTAGCTTGGAAAAGAACTTTTCTATCGGGTTCAAGTCGGGAGAATAGGGCGGCAGATAGAGCACCGTTGCGCCGACTGCAATGATCGCTTGTTCGACTCCAGCCACCTTGTGACTGCTGAGATTATCGAGGATCACAAAGTCTCCTGGCCGTAGCGTCGGGCATAGAAATTTGCGCACATAGGCAAGAAACATCTCACCGTCCATCGGCTCATCGGTGACCATTGGCGCGGTTAATCGGCGGTGCCGCAGAGCACCCACAAAGGTCGTTGTCTTCCAATGTCCGTGGGGCGCCGAGCCGATGCAACGCTTGCCTCTTGGTGCGCGTCCGTAGCGCCTGGTCATGTTGGTCGTAGTCCACGTTTCATCGATGAACACCAGCTTTTCTACGTTCATCGTCGGTAGAGCCTCGATCCACGCGCGGCGTGCCTGCTGTACGTCCTCGCGTTCTTGCTCGCTGGCGTGCAGGGTTTTTTTTGAAGGTGAGATTCCAATTGTTCAACTGATGCCACAGCGCGCCGGTCTTGATCGAAACGCCCTGCTTGGCCAATCGCTCGCACAATTCGGCCAAGCTCAGATCAGGTTCTTTTTCGATCCAGGCGCAGATCTCGGATTTCAGATCAGCCACCCGCGAACGGCGATGGCCTCCAATCTGATAGCTGGTGCGATTGCCAGTCTTCTGCTCGCGGTCGCGCACTCGATAAACCCAAACCCGGCTGATTTCCAGACGCCGCGCAATCGCCGTTGGACGTTCTCCGCGACCCAATGCCCACAACACGCGATCCCGCAAATCCTGCGAATAAGATTGCATCCGTGCCGCCCCTTTATCGGCAGGATTATTGTAGCATAATATGTATACACTTAATTTAAATACGCTCTAG
>CAZYCV010000393.1:0-1023 GCA_964645305.1 uncultured Occallatibacter sp.
AAAACAAGGCATCCTAACCAGCCATCAAGGACAATACTAATGGAATTTCAAAAAACAGCAAGAGGTCATGCAAAAAAATCACGTGTTGTTATCTCAGAAAAATTATCAGAGTTTAACCAAGCGAAAAAAACCGCATCGCAAAGAAAAGCCGCTAATGATGTTGGGGTGCCTCGCAGTACCTTAAGACACTGGAAAAGCCGAGCTTCTAAGATTCCGCTCCCCTCGGTGATCATCAACTGTTTTGAAAGTCCAGAAGGTGCTACATTTCTTCATCATTTGGTTACTGCGATACAGTTTGTCATGACTCAGGTGGGGGCCTGTGGTATTCGACTGGTGTGCCTTGTACTAGAGATGGCTAATTTACATTATTTTGTAGCCACCTCCTATGAGGCATTGCGCTTGCGTGGTGTTGAAATGGAAAAGCAAATAATCGAATTTGGTTGTATAGAGCGAACCCGCTTAGCGAATGAGATGCCGCATCGAAAGATTTCAGTGGCAGAGGATGAAACCTTTCATCCCAAGCCATGCCTGGTTGCCATAGAACCCGTATCCAACTTTATTTTATTGGAAGAATATAGTGATAAGCGAGATGCGGTTTCTTGGAATAAAGCGATGGATGAGGCGCTCAAAGGTTTATCTGTTGAAATTATTCAAGCAACCTCAGATGAGGCGAAAGGAATTATTAATCACGTAGAGAAACATTTGGGTGCTCATCACTCACCTGATATTTTTCATGTACAGCAAGACGTGACGAGAGCGACCAGTGCTGCAATGGCCTCTAAAGTACGCAGTGCAAAAAAAGAGTTAGAGGTGCTTGAAAACGAGTTTGAAAGCAGAAAAGCTGTGAATTTTCATCACAGTAAGTTGGGTCGCCCATCAAAATTATCAGAAAAAAATGATCAACAACTTTCAGAAGCGATTGAGCTTGCTAAAAATGAAGTCGCACTCTGTGAAGCTCAACAGTTAGCGACTCGAGAAGCGAAGAAAGGATTGAGTGTCGTTTATCATCCTTATGATCTTGGC
>CAZYCV010000394.1:0-1021 GCA_964645305.1 uncultured Occallatibacter sp.
TATAGTCCGGCGCTGACCGACTTTGTGATTCAGTCTCGCCCTGCGCGGATGTTTATCACCGGGCCGAAGGTGATTCGGCAGGTGACGGGCGAGGTGGTGAGCGATGAGGAGTTGGGCGGCCCGCACGCGCAGATGAGCTCCGGCGTGGTGCATCTGATTGCCGAGGACGACGAAGAGGCCACCGAGCTCTGCCGGCGGCTGCTCAGCTTTATGCCCTCGAACAATCTGGAAGATCCGCCGCGCCTGGACTACAATCTGCCGACCGAATCTGACGCCGAGCTGGGCGGAATTGTTCCGGTGGACAACAAAGCAGTTTATGACGTTCGCGATCTGATTCGGCGCGTGGTGGATTTTCAAGACTTCTTTGAGATTCAGGCGGAGTTTGCCGCCAATATCGTGATTGGCTTTGGACGTTTGGAAGGCCGTTCGGTGGGCATTATTGCCAGCCAGCCGAACCATCTGGCCGGGGTGCTGGACATCAACGCTTCGGATAAGGCGGCGCGCTTTGTGCGCTTCTGCAATGCCTTTAACATTCCGCTGGTGACCTTTGTCGATGTGCCGGGATTTTTGCCCGGCGTGGAGCAGGAGCGCGGCGGCATTATCCGCCACGGGGCCAAGCTGCTCTTTGCCTACTCGTCGGCGACGGTTCCCAAAATCACCGTGGTGCTGCGCAAGGCCTACGGCGGCGCGTACATTGCCATGTGCTGCAAGGACTTGGGCGCGGACCGGGTGATTGCCTGGCCGACGGCGGAGATTGCCGTGATGGGCGCGGAGGGAGCGGCGGAGATCGTCTTCCGGCGCGAGATCGACGCCTCCGCGGACAAGGCCGCCAAGCGCAAAGAGATGGTGGATGCCTACCGCGAGGCCTTCTCCAATCCGTGGGTGGCTGCCGCGCGCCGGTTGGTGGATGATGTGATTGATCCCGCGGAGACGCGCAAAGCGCTGGTGGAGGCGCTGGAATCGCTGCACACCAAGCGGGAACTGCGTCCCGGCAAGAAGCATGGATTGATTCCGCTGTAAG
>CAZYCV010000395.1:0-1008 GCA_964645305.1 uncultured Occallatibacter sp.
CTAGTGTAGTGCGTCGTAAATGATGACCATTATGACCGCGGCGCGTCCATACTATGGAGGACGACATAGTATGCGGATTGCCGCGGCGGTTGCCCTGAACTCGGAACAGAGACAAGCCCTGGAGCGGATGGCGCGGGCCCGCTCGATGCCGGCGCGACTGGTGGAACGGGCGCGCATCGTGTTGCTG
Source organism: uncultured Occallatibacter sp. (assembly GCA_964645305.1). GTDB lineage: Bacteria > Acidobacteriota > Terriglobia > Terriglobales > Acidobacteriaceae > Telmatobacter. Next base: position 188 of record CAZYCV010000395.1, read on the forward strand.
GCCGCCGATGGGATGGAAAACAAGCAGATTGCCAGACGGATGAACCTGACGGAAAAGAAGACAGCGCGTTGGCGCAGTCGCTTTCTGGCAGGCGGTATCGCAGCTCTTCAGAAGGACGCGCCTCGGCCGGGCAAGCCGCGCACGATCGCTGAGCACCAAGTGAAGCGGGTAGTGGAGATGACCCTTCATCAAAAGCCGGTCAACGCCACCCACTGGTCGACGCGCACGATGGCGTCGGCGGCGGGGATCAGCGAGGCCAGCGTGCGCCGCATCTGGCATGCGCATGGGCTGAAGCCACATCTGGTACGCACTTTCAAGCTCAGCCGCGATCCCCAGTTCACCGAGAAGCTGGAAGACATCGTCGGCCTGTATCTGAATCCGCCCGAACACGCCGTCGTGCTGTGCGCCGACGAGAAGAGCCAGATTCAGGCGCTGGACCGCACCCAGCCCGGCCTGCCGATCAAGAAAGGCCGTTGCGGCACCATGACCCACGATTACAAGCGCAACGGAACGGCAACTCTATTCGCTGCCCTCAACGCCCTGGAAGGCGAAGTGATCTCCATGTGCGATGACCGGCACCGCCATCAGGAATGGCTGAAGTTTCTGCGCGCTATCGATGACGTGATTCCGCAAGACAAGCAGATCCATATGATCGTGGATAACTACTCGACCCACAAACACGAGAAGGTCGAGCGTTGGCTCAACCGCCACCCTCGCTTCCACATGCACTTCACGCCCACCGGTTGCTCGTGGCTGAATATGGTCGAACGATTCTTCCGCGACCTGACAGAAAACCGCCTGCGCCGCGGAGTCTTCCGCAG
>CAZYCV010000396.1:0-1008 GCA_964645305.1 uncultured Occallatibacter sp.
TGTTTTAGGCACAGACATATGGCGGTTTAATTAATTGATAATCTTTAAGAAATTCGTTGGGCGTTTTTCCGTTTAAACCGCAATGTTCCAGATCGTTGTAATATATATTCCATCTTTTTAATTTAATTTGCAAATCATTGAAACTTTTGAATTTGTTTTGTTCGTAAAATTTTTGTTGATCTTCCCGATGACTTCGCTCTACCATTCCATTTTGAGCCGGCTTCCCAGGATCAATTAGATAATGAATCATTCCATGCCAGGCACAGAATTGATCCAGGGCATGGATTGTTTTTACGGTCAGATCGCTTCTCTTTGTCATGCTGGTGTAGTAGTTGGTAAAAATGCTTCCGTTGTCCGTTTTAATTGCTTGGATTTTGTATGGAAACAGACCCATGATTTCTTCTAGGAATTCAACCGAATGGTAATTCGACTGTCCGTCGTATATTTTTAAATATCTCCACCTGGAAGCTGTATCAATAGCCGTATATTGATAGTAGCGTTTGTTTTTAACTTTGCATGGCACATACTTCACATCTATCTCCACCAACTCTCCGGGAAGCCTCTCCGCCCTTATGTATTTGTATTTGATTTTTCTGACCCGATACTTCCGAACCAATCCTTCCTTTTTTAATATTTTACCGATGGTTCGTGCATGAATTTTAACCCCTTCTTTTTCCAGCTGCCAGTGTATTTTTAATGAACATTTTTTCGTCTTTTTTCTGATTTCAATCACTCTTTCTTTTATCCAAATCGGTGTTTCGTCATTCTGCGTTTTCGGTTCGGTTGATTTGGGATCTAATCCTTTTTCTCCATACCTTTTATAGTTTGCCATCCAGCGTTCCAGGCTCCGCTTACTGTGAGGGCAGACCTTTGCCACTTCCACCAATTTGACCTCTTTTCTGATGATAGGTGATATCCATCTTAACCTCTCTTCTTTGATTGTCTTGACCATATATATGCTCATTCCTCCATTGTAGGAGAAACCGCCATATGTGTGTGCACATTACC
>CAZYCV010000397.1:0-1006 GCA_964645305.1 uncultured Occallatibacter sp.
CCCGGGGATATTTCTTTTTTACGTGGGTATATCCCCAGGGGCCGACTATAACCACGAGCCACGTCACCGATCCGAATATCAAGGCTATGGTGAAGAACATCATAATGATGCACAGCTCATCGCTATCCCAGAAGAGCACCTGCAGTGGAGCGGAAAGATATTGAGGAAACTTTTTCTTCATCAGTACAGCAAGCCCATACTGGCAACAATCGAGTCCGCTTTCAGAAGCGCAGCTCCCCCCAACAACGCCGGGATGGCGCCGCCCATTTTTTGCTGTATCGCCAGTACAGCACCAAAACAGACAGCTCCCAATCCAGCAACAAAGCCGATGGGGCCTTTTAATATTGAATTTACGGCCATATCGTAAATGTCATAGGCGAAACTACCCGCCGCCGGAGCCGTAATGGCGAACGCTGACGGTTCTATCGCCATCACCATAAATGCTGCCAACAAAACAACCTTCACCATTTCTTCGTTCTTCATGAGTTTTTCCCTCCTTTTTATTTTATAAGGAGCGTATCAAACATTTTTATATTCGCTCCCTGCACATACTTTCCGTTGATCCAGAACACCGGCGTTCCGGTTATGCCTATCGTATTGCCGATACTTTGCTGAGCCTGATACATAGCATTTACGTCATTCGATATTTTCTGGCTGCCGAGATCGTCTTTATCTTTGGCTCCGCTCATGACTTCATAATAAGCCTTAGCTTTATCTTCGGCGGCTAAAATGTATTTTGCTTTTTCTTCCGCTTTCGGATGTAAGCGAGTAATGGGGATTAAAAAGACGTATTTTGTTACATTCTTATTTTTAAAATATTGGGCGGCCTGGCGGCAATAAGGACAGTCGGGGTCTGTGAATTCAATTACTTTATTTTTTCCCGTACCTATTTTTATTGCTTTATCCAGGGGGATGTCGGCTAATTTCTGAGATTGAAGTTGATCACGTTTCTCCTGGGTGAGGGATTTTTTGTTTTTATCATATATCTCGCCGAATATTATTAATT
>CAZYCV010000398.1:0-1003 GCA_964645305.1 uncultured Occallatibacter sp.
AGGACCGCTCGCTCGAACGCCGCTTCCAGGCCGTCAAAGTGCCTCCGCCCAACGAAGCCGACGCCATCAAGATCATCCACGGCATCAAGGATCGTTACGAAAAGTTCCACGCCGTCAGCTACACCGACGCGGCCATCGAGTTCGCTGTCTCGCACTCCAACCGCTACATCTCCGACCGCTTCCTGCCGGACAAGGCCATCGATCTGATTGACGAGGCCGGGGCGCGCGTCAAGCTGCGCCAGACCTCGCTGCCGGAAGAGATCACCGAAGTGCAGAAGCGCATCAAGTTCATTGTGCATCGCATGGATTCGGCGATTGCCAATCACGAGTTTGAAAAGGCTCGCTTCTATTCCGACGAGGAGCGCAAAGAACGCGAGACACTGCGCGGCCTGCGCGACAAGTACCATCTGGACGACTCGGCGGCGGGCATTGTGGGACGCGAGGACATTGAGGACGTGGTCAGCCGCTGGACCGGCGTGCCGGTGAACAGCATCAAGGAAGAAGAGACCCAGAAGCTGTTGCGCGTGGAAGAAGAGCTGCACAAGCGGATCGTCAGCCAGGAGAAGGCGATCTCGGCGCTGGCACGGGCCATCCGCCGTTCGCGCGCCGGACTCAAAAACCCCTCGCGGCCCATCGGAAGTTTCTTGTTCCTCGGGCCCACTGGCGTCGGCAAAACCGAGGTTGCGCGCACCTTGGCCAACTTCCTCTTCGGCTCGGACAAAGCGCTGATTCGATTCGATATGTCGGAGTTCATGGAGCCACATTCGGTGGCCAAGCTGATCGGCTCGCCTCCGGGCTACGTGGGCTACGGCGATGGCGGCCAGTTGACCGAGCGCGTCCGCCGTTCACCCTACTCGATCATTCTGCTCGACGAGGTGGAAAAGGCTCATCCCGACGTCTTCAATATTCTGCTGCAAGTCTTTGAGGACGGCCAATTGACCGACGGCCTGGGCAATACCGTCGATTTCAAGAACACCATCATCATCATGACCTCCAACATCGG
>CAZYCV010000399.1:0-1002 GCA_964645305.1 uncultured Occallatibacter sp.
ACCATCCTATGGGTTGATAAACATTAAGGGTGAATGTGATTGAACGAGGCGGTCGCCTCGCAGTAAAAAAGTTGGCGTTCGGTTGATTAGCACAAATAACGACAACCATTAAACTGAAAGGCGACCAATGAAGAAAGTAGTAGCGGGAATGGACTTGCATAGCAACAACGTAGTGATCGGCGTGATGGATCTGGACGGCCAACGCGTGGCGACCGGGAAGGTGCCCTGCGAACTGCCGGCGGTGGAGAAATTCCTGGCCCCGTTCAAAGTGCGGCTGGAACAGGTGGCGGTGGAATCCACCTACAACTGGTACTGGCTGGTGGACGGGCTGCAAGCCCGGAAATATCCGGTGGCGCTGGCCAATCCGGCCGCGATGGACCAGTACAGCGGCCTCAAACACGCGGATGACACCAGTGACGCCTTCTTTCTGGCGGAACTGCTGCGCCTGAAGATTCTGCCCACCGGGCACATTTATGACGCCCAGTTGCGGCCCGTGCGCGACCTGCTGCGGCGCCGGCTGATGCTGGTGCAGCAGCGCACGGCGCTGATGCTCAGTTTCAAAAGTTTATACACCAGGACCACCGGCGGGGAACTGACCCTCGGCGAATTGAAGGCGCTGGCGGTCAAAGAGGCCCAGGCGCTCTACGAACATCCGGCCAACCAATTGATCGCCGGGCTGCAAATCCAACACATGGAACAATTGAATGCGAGCATCACGAAAATCGAGAAGGCCGTGCTCGCTTCGGCCCACGAGCTGCCCGCTTACGCCCAGTTGACCACACTGCCGGGCGTGGGCAAGATTTTGGGCATGACCATTACGATGGAGGTCGGGGACATCCAGCGCTTTGCCGGTCCGGGAAATTTCGCCAGCTACTGCCGGACGGTGGCGGCTGAGCGGTTTTCCAACCGCAAGGCGAAGGGGGAGAACAACGCCAAATGCGGCAACAAGTATCTGGCCTGGGCGTTCGTGGAGGCGGCCAACTTTGCGCGGCGCTACGATGA